>NZ_JBFTMO010000002.1:0-785080 GCF_056396985.1 Rhizobium sp. 05N430
CGAAAATGCCAGCGTCGGATTACGCTCAGTAACGCCATGTCGATCACTCCAGAGCCCCCGCTGAAACCACAGGGGATGATTGAAACATGGGTCAATTCTCAGTGATATTTACCCGAAGTCCCGGGTCAGCTCTCAGCGCAAATCAACAATCATACGCCTATATCAGCGGATGCCGCCCCGAACAGAACGTCTTCTCCGCGGCTGATTGGACCGCAATCGTTCCCGACAATTCGCTGGCAACCATGCTGTCGAAGCTTGCGGAAAAGGAAGGCAATAATTTGATCACGAAACCTCCGCGTGGCCGTCCGAAGACGAGGAAGGGTAGTAAGAATGGCAATTAGTCTCCCCATCAAGCCTCTGGAGCCGTTCCATACCTTCGTGTCCCGGTACGCGTATCATCGTGGAGTCCGCTTGGACGAGTACAGCTTGCATACCGGTGTGCAGGTGGCCTATCCCCGGCCCCGCGATATCGCCAAAATCGCAAAGGACACTCAGAACACAGCGGTCACCCTTGCTTTTCACACGAGCCCTGCCCCCAGCCAGCGATACAGGCGGGTCTTCAATGAGACAGTCGTGGGACCGGACTTGGAGAAGGTCGTAGGGCGGTTTTGCCCCCGTTGTGTTTACAACGACTACGCCAGCGAAGCGCGGAAGCCCTTTGGCGAGATCTATTGCCGTGCGCACTGGGAGTTCAGGTGCATTTCTACCTGCGTTGAACATGCGTTAGATCTGGTTGAGATTTCTAATCCTTATCCTAGCCGCTATTGTACAGACTTCACCCAACGCATTTCAAAAGAATGGAACCGTGTCGTTGACCTGAACGCGACAGCTAGGGCCGTGCCCGTCTCTGGTTTCGATCGCTATTTCACCGGGCGTCTCGGCGGGCAGCGGGTTGCTGTCGATTTGCTAGACGGCCTTCCGTTTCATGGAGCCGTTCGCCTGTGCGAGATTGTCGGTGCGCTCGTGCTCGATCAGAAAGCCTCTGGCGTTCATAAACTGCCGACGACGGAACGGGTGTTGATTGCTCGCCATGGTTTCGAAACACTATCGGGTGGCTACCAAGCATTTGAGAAATTTCTAACGTCTCGCGACAAGATGCAATTCGATATGAACGATGGTCCGCGCGTGCGGCCTTGGCCACGCAATTGTTACGGGCATCTGCACACCTACGTGCTTAGTCTACGCGGAAAGCCAGAGTTCAAGACCCTGGTTGATTTCATGGAAGCGCATATCTGTCGCGTCGCGGACGAAGCCAGCGAGCAGATCACTCTCGGCGATCTGCCCGTGAAAAGCCGCTACAGCATTTCGTCCGCCGCGTCAGAATATTGTCTTGATCCGGAAATCGTCCGGAGCCGTCTGGTCGAGGCGAAATTGCTAGCACCCGAGACTGGTGTGCGAGACCGTAAGATCTTGGTATCCCCCAATGTCATCGACGATATCATGGCCAAGCACGACGATGTCATTCCGCTTACGAGGGTGGCCGCGATCTTGAGCATTCAGTGGAGTACGATGCAGCGGTTTGTCGAACAAAAGCTGATCCAGCTAGTTCGCCCCGAGTGCTATGGACGCCACAAGGGCCTTACGTCAGCTTCTGGTTTGAAAGCGTTGGTCGAAAACATCCGCCGGAAGACCTCGATTACAACGTCGGTCCGTGGGATGGCTCGGATCACGCAGTTTGGCAACGGCCTCGACGCCGCCCGCATCATCGCGCTCGCCCTGGAGGGTGCCGTCACGCTCCATACCTTGGACAACGGGCCTACTCGGCTCGCAAACCTCTGGGCGATGAGATCTGAGGTGCATGCGGCCGCGAAGATCAATAATGTGACGCGAGCGGTCAGCTTTCGGGCTGCTGCGAAGCGGCTAATGATCCCGCACCACATTGTACCGAAGCTCATCGATCAGGCCCTTCTTCGGACGGGAGGCTATCCGCTCAAGAATGGAACGCTCGCGGTTGGTTGCACAGTGGCGTCTATCGATAAATTCGCAAAAATTTATATCAGTTATGCAGAGATTTCGGCGACGAGAACTGTTCCGGAAAATTTCGCGCAGATTGGTCCACATCTCCGCTTTGGAGCAAGCGGCGGAATCTACCGACGGGCAGATCTCGCGCAAACCTCCAATACAAAGCTGCGCAAAGATAATGGGAGGTTTTCTTAGTCATCTTCGATCACTCGCGCAGTCTCCTACTCTGCTGGCACCGTCGCCCCTGCCCAGAATGTCTCAGTTCCAACGCGGACGACGTGGGCATTATGGAGCATATATGTTGGAAATAGAGGGATGATAGATGAGCAACGATTGGGCCTATCGAAGAAAAGGTTGGGAGCCAGCGATTGATCATTTCTCCCGACGTACCTCGCTTGTTTGTTGTTCGTAGAGAGATTGAGGTTCCCCGCAAGGTCTTTCGGGTTGCGATATCGACCATAGATAGAGCTAGGCATCGTGTCGCGGATCGCGTGACTGCCGAGCACAAGGTCGCTGCACACGGCTAATGGGATATGCAAGAAGGACGACGTTTGCGTGCTTCTGCATTTCGCTGGAATGCCGACGAGACCAGCTTAATCTGAATTACTTAAGCCGGACGCCCCATTTGTGGTCTCGACCTCGCTGATTTTCGGACCCCGTGGGCGAAAACATGGTCTGGATGTCTCCGCTCATCACGACCCACTAAATAAAACTCATTCGCGTGTAGAAGCTGACATCTGGTGGTCATTTTGCTCATGCAGCCATCCCGGACACAAGAGACGAACTCTCACCTGTCGCCGCTAGCCGCTGCGCCACTCTACAATCCGGGTGCATTGAGATCAATGCGGTGCGCACCTAGCGGCGGGAGATCAAAACACGCGAGAGCGCATTGAGCGTCGGGCCATAAAGCTGATCTAAATTCCCGCTTTGTTCCACGCCAATTCTTTCATAGTCGTGGATAGACGCATCCTTTTGCAAAGATAGAGATTCCCGAGCATTCGTGCCGTTGCAAGGTCGCTGTGTGGTTTCTGGAGGCGCTACTTATTGCCCTAGCCCTCTTCATACCGACATTCCGGGAGGTCGCTCTATTATGTAGGGCCTAATAAACTCGTCCGGCAAGCATGAGAATTTGCGCCAACGAATAAATGGCCGAGAACCTAGTGACCGCCAAGCCGATATCCATTGCAATGTAACAATCCATCTGACTGTGCTCCCGTCAAGATCAGTCCGTGAGGGCCAAACCAGCTTCAGTTCTCGTTTTCTCAGCACCTTCTCTCGTCGCATCTCGTGATCGATCGAAGCGGGATCGATACGTGCATATTCTTCGACCTATCAAACTCCGTGCCCATTCCGAGCGACCCTCCGTTCACAGTGATAAACGCTTCAGTCCGACACCATCCCGCCGGCATTTCTCGTAATGACACAAAAAACTGCTTTTTTGGTACTTAAAGAAGAACTTCGCTTATTTCGGGCGTTGAAAACATGGAGGTTTTACAAGAATCGTGACTAATGTAAGCCGCTTATCCAGATAACACTCGACAGACCCTCAGAGCGAGAACGGATCTTCCCGATACGCCTCGCGAGAACCTTTGCGGATTTTCGACCTTGAGAGTTCGAGTGTATCCGGCTGATCGACCGGTCGCCGGGATGACAGCCGCTTATTGCGGAGCGCTTTCGACGAAGCAGGAAAGAAGTGAAATCGCAGCCAGCGCGACGCGCCTTCCCGATAAAAACAGGTCCATCGGAGAGCAATTCCCTTTGCGGCGTTTCGTCTTGCCAGAAGCAGCAAAAAGGCCCAATTCCAAAGGACTTATCTCATGATGACATGACAATGCGATGGCGGCTTCTGTGCGAAAACGCGACACCGCATAAGTTGTGTTGACAACGCCATCGGGGCAGCCAAGAGTGCGGCCCGATCAGCGCAGCCGCCCGGGGGGACTTGATGTCTGTACGCTCTTTCTTCGCCTTCGCCGCCATCGCCTTTTCCGCACTTGCGATCAGCCTGCCAGCCGGCGCCGCCGACGCGAAGCGCGATATCCAGACGATCAAGGATGCCGATTTCTTCGGCTTCGATCTCAGGACGGAGCAGAACGTCTCGCTCGACCAGTGCAAGAAGTCCTGCATCGGCGACAAGAGCTGTAAGGCCTTTACCTATAATCCCAAGGTCAGCTGGTGCTTCCTGAAATCCGACTTCAAGACGATGAACGCCTTCCCCGGCGCGATCGCCGGCCGGATCGTCGAGACGACGGCCGCCGCCATTTCGCCGGAGCCGGATCTCGGTGCCGCGCCGCGCCTCAACTTTCTCTCGGCCGACGTCATCCAGCAGGCCCGCGACTACAAAACCAACAACGAGCTGACCGAGGCGCAGGAAGGGCAGTCTGTCGATAATCTCACGGCGACCGCCCGCCTGGATCTGACCGCCAACAATCTCGCCGCCGCGCTGGAATCCTTCCACGGCGCATTGGCGCTCACACCCAACGACGGCGACCTCTGGCTTGAAACCGCGCGCGCCGCCAATTCGCTAGGGGGCACCGACAGTCAGGTCTTCGGCCAGGCGCAGCTCGATGCGCTGAACGCCTATGACCTGACCCGCACCGCCTCGAAGCGCGCTGACGCGCTGGCCGTGCTGGCAACCTCGCTGTCGAAAAACTCGAACTACCGTGCGGCACTCAACGCCTACAAGGCGAGCCTGGCGCTTGCGAGCTCCAAGGAAGTCAACGACGCCTATCTGAAACTCAAGGCCGAGCAGGGTTTCCGGATCACCGAGCATAATGTCGATGCCGACAGCGCCAATCCCCGCGCCTGTGTCACCTTCTCGGAATCCTTGGTCAAGACGACGGATTACACGCCCTTCGTGACGCTGAACGGCCAGGCGCCGAAGGCGCTCGAAGCCAAGGACAAGCAGATCTGCGTCGAAGGTCTCGTTCACGGCGAGAACTACAAGATCGTTTTCCGCTCCGGCCTGCCGTCCTCGGTCGATGAGGTGCTGGAAGCGCCTGTCAGCCTCGACATCTACGTCAAGGACCGCAGCCAGACGGTGCGCTTCACCGGCGACAGCTTCGTGCTGCCTTCCACGGCGCGCCGCGGCATTCCGCTGGTGTCTGTCAACATCCAGTCGGCGGCGCTGAAGCTCTACCGCATCGGCGATCGCGGCATCGCGCCCCTGCTGACCAATTCGCAGTTCCTGACGCAGCTCGACGGCTACAGCGCCCAGCGCATCGAAGACGAAAGCGGCGAGCTGGTCTGGCAGGGTTCGATCGACATCGCCAACGACCTGAACAAGGATGTCGTCACCAGCTTCCCCGTCGATGAGGCGCTGCCGCAGCGCAAGCCCGGCGTCTATGTTCTGATCGCCTCGCCGGCCAACGCGCCCGCAAATGAATGGGATAGCAAGGCGACGCAATGGTTCGTCGTCTCCGATGTCGGCATCACCACCTATGCCGGGACCGACGGCCTCAACGTCTTCACCCGCTCGCTGGCTTCCGCCAAGCCGATTGCCGGCGTCGAGCTGACGCTGCTTGCCAAGAACAACGAAGTTCTCGGCACCGCCAAGACCGACGATAGCGGCCGCGCCACCTTCACCGCCGGCCTGATGCGTGGCACGGCGGCGCTGACGCCTGCCGTCATCACCGCCAAGAACGGCGATTCCGACTACGTCTTCCTCGACATGACGCGCGCCGGCTTCGACCTCTCCGACCGCGGCGTCACCGGCCGCGCTTCGCCGGGCGCAATCGATATCATGACCTTTACCGAGCGCGGCATCTACCGGGCCGGCGAGACGGTGCATGCGTCGGCACTGGCCCGCGACACCGACGGCAAGGCGATCGAGAACCTACCGCTCACCTTCGTCTTCCTGCGCCCCGATGGTGTGGAAGACCGCCGCATCGTCAAGGAAACCAGCGATCTCGGCGGCTATACGGTCGATCTGCCGGTGCAGCAGAACGCCATGCGCGGCACCTGGACGATGAACATCTACACGGATCCGAAGGGTGCTGCGATCGGCACCAAGAGCTTCCTGGTCGATGACTTCGTGCCCGATCGCACCGACATGGAGCTGAAGACCGCCGCCAAGGAAATCGGCCCGGATACGCCAGCGACAATCGAAATCAACGGCAAGTATCTCTATGGCGCACCGGCTGCCGGGCTCACGCTCGAAGGCGACGTCGTGCTGAAGCCGACCCGCGAAAGCGCTGCCTTCCCCGGCTATTTCTTCGGCCTTGCCGACGAAGAAGCCTCCGAAGAAAACCGCCAGACGATCGAAGGCCTGCCCGAGCTCGATGAGAACGGCAAGGCATCGACCGATCTGACGGTCGGCGACCTGCCCGCCACCACCCAGCTGCTCAACGCCACCGTCTATATCCGCATGCAGGAACAGGGTGGCCGGGCGCTGGAGCGCTCGCTGGTGATCCCGGTGAAGAACCAGGGTCCGATGATCGGCATCAAGCCTGAATTCTCCGGTGACGTCGCCGAGAACTCGACCGCCTCCTTCAACGTCATCGGCATCACCGCCGAGGGCCAGAAGCAGGAGGTGAAGGGCCTGCGCTGGAAGTTCTACAATCTCGAGCGCGAATACCAGTGGTATCGCGACGGCACCGCCTGGAAATACGAGCCTGCCTACAACGCCCGCCAGGTCGCAGACGGCGTGATCGATGCCGGAACGGACGGCGGCAAGATTTCCGTGCCGGTCGGCTGGGGCCGCTATCGACTCGAAGTCGAAAGCCCGGATGCCGACGGCCCGACCTCAAGCTTCGAATTCGACGCCGGCTGGTTTGTCGAGACGACCTCGACGGAAACGCCTGATGGTCTCGAAATCGCCCTCGACAAGGACAGCTACAAGGTCGGCGAAACCGCCAAGCTGAAGGTCACCTCGCGCTATGGCGGCGAGCTGATGGTCACCGCAGGCACCGAGAACCTGGTAGCCGTGCAGAACGCCACGATGGGCGAGACCGGCGGCGAAGTCGATATTCCCGTCACCGCCGATTGGGGTGCGGGTGCCTATGTCACCGCCACGCTCTTCCGCCCCGGCGACAGCCAGGACAATCACATGCCGATGCGCTCCATCGGAATCAAATGGCTGAAGGTCGATCCCGAGCAGCGCGCGCTGCAGGTCAAGGTCGACGCACCTGAGAAGATGCTGCCGCGCGGCCCGCTGAATATCAGTCTCGCGGTTGCCGGTGCCGGCGCCAACGAGGATGCCTATGTGACGGTTGCCGCCGTCGATGTCGGCATTCTCAACCTGACGCGCTATGAGGCGCCGAACCCCGAAGACTGGTATTTCGGCCAGCGCCAGCTCGGTCTCGAAATCCGCGACCTCTACGGCCGCTTGATCGACGGTTCGCTCGGCGCAACCGGCAAGCTGCGCACCGGCGGCGATGGCGGCGCCGTGGCGCTCTCGGCCAGCCCGCCGACGCAGAAGCTCGTCGCCTTCTTCTCCGGACCGGTCAAGCTCGATGCCGAAGGCAAGGCGAATGTCAGCTTCGACATTCCGCAGTTCAACGGTACGGCCCGCGTCATGGCGGTTGCCTGGTCGAAGGACGGCGTCGGGCATGGCGTCAAGGATGTCATCATCCGCGATCCTGTCGTCGTCACCGCCAGCCTGCCGCGCTTCCTGGCGCCGGGAGACAAGGCAGAACTGCGCCTCGATATCGCCAATACCGATGCGCCAGCTGGCGACTTCAAGGTGGCGATATCGGGCAATGACGCTGTCGGCGTCGATGCCGCCTCGGCTTCCAAGACCATTCATCTCGATGCCGGCGCCAAGTCCGACCTGACGCTTGCCGTGATCGGCAAGCAGCCCGGGCAGGGTTCCGTCTCGATCAACCTCTCGGATGCCTCGGGCCTCTCGCTCGACCAGACTGTAGACGTGCCGGTTCGCCCGGCTTCGCTGCCGGTCACCGAGCGCCGCGTCATCGCGCTGAAGCCGGGGGCCTCGTTGAAGATCGACAAGGAGCTGCTGGCAGACAGCGTGCTGCCCGGTGCCTCCGTCAGCGTCAATGTCACCCGCTCCGCCGCTTTCGATATCCCGGCACTGCTGATGACGCTCGATCGCTACCCGTTTGGCTGCGCCGAGCAGACGACGAGCCGCGCCATGCCGCTGCTTTATCTCGGCGAACTCGCCAAGCAGAACGGACTTGAAGACGACGCCGATGTGAAGAAGCGGGTGCAGAACGCGATCTACCGCGTGCTATCCTATCAGGCATCCGCAGGCAGCTTCGGCCTCTGGGGACCTGACTCAGGTGACCTCTGGCTCGATTCCTACGTCACCGACTTCCTGACCCGCGCGCGCGAAGAGAAATACGACGTACCGGATCGCGCGCTCGTGCAGGCACTTGAAAACCTGCAGAACGCGCTGAGCTACGACGTCGATGTCAAGACGCAGGGCGACAACATCGCCTATGCGCTCTACGTTCTCGCCCGGAACAAGAAGGCGGCGATCAGCGACCTGCGTTACTACGCCGACACGATGATCAACGACTTCCCGACGCCGCTCGCCAAGGCCCATATCGCCGCAGCGTTGGCGCTCTATGGCGATGCCGCGCGCTCGAAGAACATCTTCGTCGATGCGCTGCAGATGACCGAGACATCGATGGTCCAGCGCGTCAATCTCTCGCGCACCGACTATGGCTCGATCCTGCGTGATGGCGCGGCGATCCTGGCGCTGGCGGCCGAAAGCCGTCCGGTGCCGCCGGTCATTCCGGAGCTCGCCAAGGCCGTCGCCAAGGAGTTCAACCGCTCGAAATGGACGAGCACCCAGGAACAGGCCTGGATGCTGCTGGCCGCCCGCGCCATTCAAAGCGGCGACGACGCGCTGAAGGTCGATGTCACCGGTGCTGAACATACCGGCTCCTACATGGCGTCGATGAGCGGTGATGCGCTGCTGAACAATCCGCTGACGCTGACCAGTGGCACCAGCGACACGGTCTCCGCCGTGGTGACGACGGTTGCCGCCCCGGTGACGCCGCTGCCCGCCGGCGGCGACGGCTTTGCGATCGAGCGCAGCTACTACACGCTCGATGGCGAGGAGGCGAATGTCAGCGAAGCCAAGCAGAACGAGCGCTATGTCGTCGTGCTGCATGTCACCGAAAGCAATAACTGGCCGTCGCGCATCGTCGTCACCGACCTGCTGCCGGCCGGCTTCCAGATCGACAATCCGAGCCTGGTCGATAGCGCCCAGCTGACGAATTTCGACTGGATCGGCGAACAGACGGCCGCCCATACCGAGTTCCGCGACGACCGCTTCGTGGCGGCCTTCAACCGCTCGGAAGGCGACAACCGCGAGATCAACGTCGCCTATGTCGTGCGCGCCGTGACCCCCGGCACCTACGATCATCCGGCTGCCGTCGTCGAGGATATGTACCGGCCGCAGCTCTCGGCCCGCACCGCGACCGGCAAGATGGAGGTTGTCGCAGCACAGTAATGCGGCTCTGGCACAGGCTCACCATTGCATCGGCCGCCGGCGTGATCTTCGCCGGCGCGCTGGCGCTTGGCCTCGATGCGCTGGACAAGGCCTATCCGCCGCCGCTCGATGCTGCCGGACAGGTTTCCGCCGAAGTGCTGGATGCCGACGGCCAATTGCTGCGCGCCTTCGCAACGCCCGAGGGACGCTGGCGGCTGAAGACCGATGTCTCCGACGTCGATCCGCAATTCCTGCGCATGATGGTCGCCTATGAGGACCGGCGCTTCTACGACCATCGCGGTATCGATGCGCTGGCGATCGGCCGGGCAGCGCTGCAGCTTGCCACCAGCGGCCGAATTGTCTCCGGCGCCTCGACGCTGTCGATGCAGGTGGCGCGGCTGATCGAGCCGCGCAGCGGCCGCTCGCTGTCGGCCAAGCTGCTGCAGGTGGTGCGCGCGATCCAGATCGAACGGCGGCTATCGAAGGAGCAGATCCTCGATCTCTATCTGACCCACGCCCCCTATGGCGGCAACCTTGAAGGTGTGCGGGCAGCAAGCCTCGCCTATTTCGGCAAGGAGCCGAAGCGGCTGACGGTGGCACAGGCCGCCCTCCTCGTTGCCCTGCCTCAGCTTCCCGAAAAACGCCGTCCTGATCGCAATCTCGCCGCCGCGGAAGCCGCGCGCAAGCGGGTGCTGGAGCGTGTCGCAGTTGCCGACGCCGTCGGTGATGGCGAAGCCGGGCGTGCCGAGGCGACGCTGGTGCCAGCGCGGCGCATGCAGCTGCCGGCGCTTGCGGCGCATGTTGCCGAAGCGGCACTGCGCAAGGCGCCCAAAGAGCGCGAGCACAGGACGACGCTGAAGAAACAGGTTCAGGAAGGGCTGGAGCTGACCGCCAGAAATGCCGCCATGCGGCTCGGCCCGAAGCTGTCAATTGCCATGGTGATGGCGGATGCCCGCTCCGGCGAGATCGTCGGCGAGGTCGGCTCGGCCGATTATTTCGACGCCAGCCGCTCCGGCTGGATCGACATGACCCGCATCAGCCGCTCGCCTGGATCGACGCTGAAACCCTTCATCTATGGGCTGGCCTTCGAGCAGGGGCTCGTCGCCCAGGAAACCATCATCGAGGACCGTCCGGCGGATTTCTTCGGTTACCGTCCGCGCAATTTCGACATGAGCTATCAGGGCGACGTGACAATCCGCGAGGCGCTGCAGCTGTCGCTGAATGTCCCGGCCGTGAAGCTTCTCGACGCGGTGAACCCGACGCGGCTGATGGTGCGCTTCCGCCGCGCCGAGGTGCAGCCGAGCCTGCCGCCGAACGAGACGCCGGGTCTGGCGATCGGCCTCGGCGGCGTCGGCATCACGTTGAAGGATCTGGTGCAGCTCTATACCGCGCTCGCCAACAACGGCCAGCCGGTGAGGATCGGCGATGGCGTGACCGGTATCCCCGGCAAGATCGACGGTGAGCCACTGCTCGAACCGGTCGCCGTCTGGAACATCGCCGATATCCTCTCCGGCGTCATCCCGCCCGCCGGCGCGCCGCAGCGCGGCATCGCCTACAAGACGGGCACGAGTTACGGCTACCGCGACGCCTGGTCGGTTGGCTATGACGGCCGCTACGTCCTCGGCGTCTGGGTCGGCCGCCCCGACAACGGAGCGGTTCCGGGGCTGACCGGATACGGCACCGCAGCGCCGATCCTCTTCGAAGGTTTCGCCAAGTCCGGCATCGCTACGACTCCGCTGCCCCGTCCGCCCTCCGGCGCGATCCGCATCGCCAAGCAGGACCTGCCGGCCAGCCAGCGCCGTTTTGCGCTGAATGCCAGCGGCCTTCTGGTCAATTCGTCACGCGAGTCCGCACCGCAGATCGTCTATCCGCCCGAGGGCGCGCATGTCGATCTCGGCGCCAAGAGCGGCGATCTGTCACCGCTCGTGCTGAAGCTGCAGGGCGGCCGGGCGCCGTTCCGTTGGCTGGCAAACGGCAAGCCGCTGCCGGATCTCTCGCGCCGCCGCACCAATCAGTGGCTGCCGGACGGCGGCGGTTATTCCAAGCTCACCGTCATCGACGCCATGGGCCGTGCGGCCAGTGTCGGCGTCTTCATCGACTGATGTCCCGATTTTTCGGCGGCGTTGTCGGAACCTGCGCGGCCTCTGCGTCCTTGGTTCAGAACAGCACGAGGAGACCGCAACGCGAGACCTGATCCTGACCATGGCCATGTCGCTCGACGGCTTCGTCTGCGGTCCCGAAGGCGAGATCGACTGGATCTTCAACGGCGACCAGGAGGCGATTGCCTGGAAGGTTGAGACGGTCGCGGATGCCGGCCTGCACATCATGGGCAGCCGCAGCTTCAGGAGTATGGCGGGGTTCTGGCCGACCGCGGCGGGGCCATTCGCCGCGCCGATGAACGAGATACCGAAGGCCGTCTTCTCGAAGTCGGGAGCGGCCATCCTGGGGGCCGCCGAGACCGGCAATTGGCGGGACGCCTATGTGGCGAGCGGTGATCTCAGCGAAGAGATCGCCAAGCTCAAGGCCACCAACGGAAAGCCGATCGTTGCCCATGGCGGGGCCAGCTTCGCCCGGAGTCTCATCGCCGCCGATCTGGTCGATCAGTACCGGCTGATGGTCTACCCGTTGGCGCTCGGCAGCGGCCTGCCGATCTTCTCCGGCGTCACACCGCTCCGCCGCCTTGAGCTGGTCAGTTCAAAGAGCTTTCCAAAGGGGACGCAGGCACAGATTTTCCGCCGCGCATGACGATGCCTGCGCGGGCCTGACAATAGGCGGAAGAAGATTGCTCCGCCGACTGGCGCAAGAGTGAAATGGCGGGAACAAAAGCCCGCCGCCGCCGTTCCGGATCGTTATCCTTCCGAACAAAGGCGGCTCATGACGCTTCCCACATCCACCTACCGGCTCCAGTTTCGCAACGGCATGACCTTCGACCATGCGGCCGAACTCGTGCCCTATCTCAAGGCGCTCGGCATCAGCCATCTCTATGCCTCGCCGATCTTCACGGCGGTCTCCGGCTCGGCCCATGGCTATGACGTCACAGATGCCAACGAGATCGACCCCGCGATCGGCGGCCGCCAGGGGTTCGAGCGGCTCTGCGCCGAGCTCAAGGCAGCCGGTCTCGGGCTGATCCTCGATATCGTGCCGAACCACATGGCAGCCTCGACCGAAAATGCCTGGTGGTGGGATGTCCTGCGTCATGGAAACCAGAGCCGCTATGCCGGCTATTTCGACATCGACTGGTCCGAACCGCTGACGCTTCCCATCCTCGGCAAGCCCTTCGAAGAAGCACTGGCCGATGGCGAACTCAAGGTGGTTCGCGACCCAGAGACCGGCGAGCAGACCCTTGCCTATTTCGAGACGCATCTGCCGTTGCACCAGGATAGTGCCGAAACTGGCGACATTGCCCAGCTCCACGCGGCGCAGCACTGGCGGCTGACGCACTGGAAGTCGGCCGCATCTCATCTGAGCTACCGCCGCTTTTTCGAGGTCACCGGTCTCGCCGGCCTGCGCGTCGAGGACGAGGCCGTCTTCGAGGACAGCCATCGCGTCATCCTCGATCTTGTCCGGGCGGGCAAAGTGCAAGGCTTGCGCCTCGATCATATCGACGGCCTTGCCGACCCCAAGGCCTATCTGGACCGGCTGCGCAAGGCCGCCGGACCGGAGACTTATATCATCGTCGAAAAGATCCTCGGCCATGGCGAGAGCCTGCCTTCCGATTGGCCGATCTCGGGGACGACGGGCTATGAGTTCATCTCCGCTCTTGCCGATCTCTTCATCGACCCCAAGGGGATGGCCGAGTTGCAGAAGGCGTATGCGACCGTCGCGCCGGCCAACGCGGATTTTCAGGCGGGGTTGAGAGGCGCCAAGACGCTGATGGTGGAGCGGAATTTTGCCGGCGAGGTGAACCGCCTGGGCAAGCTCGCGACCGCCGCGCTCCCCGACACGCCGGAAGCGGATATCAGGAACGCCATTCGCGAGCTTCTGCTCGCCTTTCCTGTTTATCGAACCTATGGACAGGGCGGTGTGATGGACGCCCGCGAGGCCACGGTGCTGGAGGAGGTAAAAGGATCGGCCGTCAGGCATGTCAAAGACCGCAGGGCGCTGGACGGCGTCTGCGCATTGCTGACCAACGGCCGCGCGGAAGAATTCCAGCGGCGCTTCCAGCAGTTGAGCGGCCCCGTCATGGCAAAGGCGATGGAGGACACGCTGTTCTACCGCCATAACCGGCTTCTCGCCGCAAACGAAGTCGGCGGCGAGCCGGACGCGATTCCCGAAGGCGTCGAGGCTTTTCACCGCGTCATGCAAAAGCGTGCGGAAGAACAGCCGCATGGGCTTTCGACAACCTCGACACACGACACCAAACGCGGTGAAGACGCCCGCGCCAGACTTTATACGCTCAGCGAGGAACCGGACCTGTGGCGCCGCAGCGTCGAGCGCTGGCGCGAGATGAACCGCGAACACCTTACCGAACTGCCGGGCGGCCTCACGCCAGAGGGCAATGTCGAATGGATGCTCTACCAGGCGCTGGCCGGCATCTGGCCTGAGGATTTCAGCGAAGGCCGGGCGGAAGCTTTGACGGAGCGATTTGCCGCCTATGCCGAGAAAGCGATCCGCGAGGCGAAGCTCGGCACCAGCTGGGACGAACCGCATGCGGGATATGAGGCCGCGGTGCATGCTTACGCATCAGCGCTCACAGCCTCATCGAAGCTCACCTTCCATGAGGACTTTGCCGAAACGCTGCGGCCGCTCCTTTCCGCCGGCTATCTCAACAGCCTGTCGCAGACGCTGATCAAGCTGACCGCTCCCGGCATCCCCGATATCTATCAGGGCGCTGAAGGCTTCGACTTCAGCCTCGTCGATCCCGACAACCGCCGTCCGGTCAATTTCAAGGCACTCCGCAAGTCGCTTTCGGCGCATGGCGAAATCGGTGAGCTGACGGCACCGGTGCTGAAACAGCGGATTATCGAGATCGGCCTGCACCTGCGCCGCCGCCAGCCACAGCTGTTTGCCGCTGGCCGGTATCTGCCGCTCGGCATCGCGGGAAGCCGGAAGGACCACGCCGTCGCCTTCGCCCGGCAGCTCGACGGCGACTATGCGATTACGGTCGTACCACGCCTGATGCTCGGCTGGCTGGATCCCGGTGTATTGTTTTCAGGGCCGGAGTTCTGGGCCGATACCGCAATCGAGATACCGCCAGGTCTGCAGGGCATCAAATGCGATCTCCTTACCGGACATCATCTCGATCCCGGACCAAGGTTGCCGCTCGCCGGTATTCTCGGCGTCCAGCCAGTCGCCCTGATCGAGCCTGATTGACGATTTTCAGGCGGGATGAAATTTCCCGCTTGACCTTCCAGTTGCTGGAAGGTTCATAAGCCTATCCACTGCCCTTGCGGGCAAAGGAGAGTCTTATGGATAATCACGACCATTCCCATCATCACGGCCACGGAGCGCAGGGCTGCTGCTCCGGCCATAGCCACGGTATACCAGCCGAAGCGCGCGTCACGCGCGATCCTGTCTGCGGAATGACGGTCGATCCGGATGCCGGCAAGCCGAGCCTCGTCCATGAAGGCCATACCCACCATTTCTGCTGCGACGGCTGCCGCAAGAAGTTCGAGGCAGCGCCCCAGGATTATCTCACCGCCAAGGATCCGGTCTGCGGCATGTCCGTCGATCGCTCAACGGCGAAGCATTTTTTGAAGCACGAGGGCGACAAGTTCTATTTCTGCTCGGCAGGCTGCAAGGCGAAGTTCGAGGCAAGCCCGGGCGATTATCTCGATGGTAATCGCCCAGAGGCAAAGCCGATGCCGAAGGGCACGCAATATACCTGCCCGATGCATCCTGAGATCGTCAGCGATCATCCCGGCGACTGCCCGAAATGCGGCATGGCGCTGGAGCCGATGGGCATTCCGCCCGCAGACGAAGGCCCGAACCCGGAGCTCATCGACTTCACCCGCCGCTTCTGGGTTAGCGCTGCGCTGGCCGTTCCGCTGCTGGCACTGACCATGGGGCCGATGATCGGTCTGCCGCTGCGCGAGATGATAGGCGAGGCGCATGCCGTCTGGCTCGAACTGGCGCTGGCGACACCCGTCGTGCTCTGGGCCGCCATCCCCTTCTTCCGCCGTGCCTGGGCCTCGCTTGTCAACCGCAGCCCGAACATGTGGACGCTGATCGGCCTCGGCGTCGGCACCGCCTATCTCTACAGCATCGTCGCGACATTTGCGCCGGGCCTCTTCCCGATGAGCATCCGCGGCCACGGCGATACGGTGCCTGTCTATTTCGAGGCGGCCGCCGTTATCGTCACGCTCGTCTTCGTCGGCCAGCTTCTGGAGCTGAAGGCGCGCGAGCGCACCGGTTCGGCAATCCGCGCCTTGCTCGATCTTGCCCCGAAAACCGCGCGGCGGATCACCACCGATGGCAGCGAGGTCGATATCGAAGTCGATGACATCGCCAAGGGTGATCGCCTGCGGGTCCGCCCCGGCGAGCGCGTGCCGGTAGATGGATTGGTGAGCGAAGGGCAGTCGACCGTCGATGAATCGATGATCACAGGCGAGCCGCTGCCGGTCGAAAAGACCAAGGGCGATGCCCTCACCGGCGGCACGATGAACCGCAACGGCAGCTTCATCATGACTGCCGAACGGGTCGGCGCCGAGACGACGCTGTCGCAGATCGTCGATATGGTTGCCAAGGCGCAGCGCTCCCGCGCGCCGATCCAGGGCGCCGTCGACCGCGTCTCTGCCGTCTTCGTTCCCGCCGTCGTCGCTGTCGCAATCCTCGCCTTTGGCGCCTGGATGATGCTCGGTCCGGAGCCACGGCTTGCCCATGCACTGATCGCGGCCGTCGCCGTGCTGATCATCGCCTGCCCCTGCGCTCTCGGCCTGGCAACGCCGATGTCGATCATGATCGCCACCGGCCGCGGCGCTCAGGAAGGCGTATTGATCAAGGATGCCGAAGCGCTGGAGCGCTTCTCCAAGGTCGATACGCTGATCGTCGACAAGACCGGCACCTTGACCGAAGGCAAGCCGCGCCTGACCGGCACGGTTGCCCTTGAGGGCATCGACGAAAACCGGCTGCTTGCCGTGGCGGCAAGCCTCGAACGCGGCTCCGAGCACCCGCTCGCCGAAGCAATCGTCGCCGGTGCGGAAGAACGCGGCATTGTACTTTCCGAAGTCACATCGTTCGATGCCATCACTGGCAAGGGTGTCACCGGCCTTGTCGGTGATGCGAGAATCGCGCTCGGCAATGCCGCGATGATGCGGGATCTCGGGGTCAATACCTCGGCGCTCGACGAAGACATCAGCGCGCTGCTCGACGATGGCAAGACGGTGATGTTCGTCACCATTGACGGCAGCCTCGCAGGCTTCGTCGCTGTCGCCGACCGGATCAAGCCGACGACGGCGGCGGCCATCCGGGCGCTGCATGACAGCGGTCTGCGGATCATCATGGCGACCGGCGACAACGAGCGGGCAGCAAAGGCCGTTGCCAAACAGCTCGGCATCGACGAGGTGCGTGCCGATGTGTTGCCTGAAGGCAAGAAGGCGCTGATCGACGAGTTGCATGCCAAGGGCGCAGTTGTCGCCATGGCTGGCGACGGCGTCAATGATGCGCCGGCGCTCGCCGCAGCCGATGTCGGCATCGCCATGGGCACCGGCGCCGATGTGGCGATGGAAAGCGCCGGGATCACCTTGGTGAAGGGCGATCTTACAGGCATTGTCCGCGCCCGCCGTCTGGCAGAGGCAACGATGCGCAATATCCGCCAAAACCTCGGCTTCGCCTTCGGCTACAATGCGCTCGGCGTTCCCGTTGCGGCTGGCATCCTCTACCCGGTGCTCGGCCTGCTGCTCTCGCCAATGATCGCGGCAGCGGCGATGAGCCTGTCCTCGGTCTCGGTCATCGCCAACGCGCTTCGACTGCGCATGCAAAAGCTCTAGGAGACTGCCATGAATATCGGCGAGGCATCGGACCGGTCCGGTCTTCCGGCAAAGACGATCCGCTATTACGAGGATATCGGCCTGATCCGCCCTGAAAGGGGCGGAAACGGCTATCGCGACTACGACCTGTCCGATGTCCACAAGCTGCGCTTTCTGCAGCGCTCCCGCGGCCTCGGTTTCTCGGTCGAGGAATGCCGCCAGCTTCTCGCGCTTTACGAAGACAAGAGCCGCGCCAGCGCCGACGTCAAGGACATCGCCCAGACCAAGCTGACCGAGATCGACCAGAAAATCCGCGAGATGATGGAGCTGCGCCGCACCCTCGAGCACCTCGTCCACGCCTGCCACGGCAATGACCGGCCCGATTGCCCGATCCTGGATGGGCTTTCGGATGGGGCCAAAGATTAGAAGTCAGGGCCGATTGCCTCGATATCCGTAAGCGCAAAGCCCGCATCCTTTGTCAGGATCGGAACGTTCTGACCTTTCGCAACTGCATAGTGAAAGCAATCGGCAAGATTGAGCGCATTGTTGCGGTTCTCATCGGCATAACGATGGCGCCCGTGAAGATCGAAAGCCTTCAGGGCCAGGCCGTTGTCATCAGGCGTCACGGGAAGCACGGTGATTTCCGCCAGCCGGATAAATTCATCGAGGCTTGCCTGAGCCTCAGCCATCGAGCTTTGAGCCTTTTTACGATAGAGCGCGGCAGCCGCTTCCCAGACGGCAATCACGGATGTGCAAAGCGATCCAGGTACCGCCTCTTCTAGGGCAGCAACAAAACCTTCGGATCGCGGCTCCTCCAACAGTATGGCAAGCATCGCTGACGCATCAACAAACATCAGTAGTCGCCACTCAACTCGTCGAAGAATGCTTTGTCCAAAACCACCTGATTGTCAGGCAGGGCCGCTATCCGCCTCTGCAGCGGCTTTAGCCGGGCAGCAAGCGGTAACTTCTCGTCATGACGACGAAGTTCACCTTCCAAGGCGAGGAGAACGGCTTCTGTCTTGTTGACATGCTTTTTGGCTGCGAGCTCTTCAGCCAGCTGATTGACACGCTCGTTTCTGATATTCAGCGGCATGCTGCACCTATGTGTAGACGGATTCAATGTAGCGTCTACACATCGCCTGGACAATATCAGAAAAAAATTTGATGCCGCCATGGAATAAATCCCGTCCAGCATCCGTATACTCAATCATGGAACGGAAAGAACGCCCATTCGATGTCATCGGACAGCTCGCAGCGCTCAGGCGCTATGCGAGCGCCTTGGTGCGCAATTCGGATGAGGCCGAGGACTTGGTGCATGATGCGCTGGTGCGTGCCTACGAGAAGCGTCAGAGCTTCCGCGGCGGCGGCAATCTTCGCACCTGGCTGCTTTCCATCGTTCACAACGCTCATATCGACCGTGTTCGCCAGAACCGGTCGCTCACACGCAGGCATGACGAAGCGGCCCTCGAGGCGGACCAGTCACTGCCGGCGGGACAGGAACATGCCGTGCGCCTGCAACAGGTTCGCGACGCGTTCTTCAACCTGCCGGAAGAACAGCGTGAGGCGCTGCATCTCGTCGCCATCGAGGACCTGTCCTATCAGGAAGCGGCAGCTTCGCTCGGCATTCCTGTGGGAACGCTGATGTCGCGCATTTCGCGAGCCCGCGCCCAGCTTCGTGAATTCGAGGAGAAGACACCGCGCGTTTCGCACCTGCGCCTAATCGGAGGGAACGGCAATGAAAGCAGTTGATCCGATCATCGACACCGATCTCGACGCCTATGTGGATGGCGAGCTCGATGTGGCGCGCCGCATCCAGGTGGAATCCTACCTTTCGGAGAACCCGGATATCGCTGCGAAGGTAATGGCCGATCTCAGCATCAAGGGCGAACTGCGCCTGGCGCTGGCCGGCGAGAATGCCTTCGGCCGGATCGAAACCCGGGATGCCGCACGGCGGCTGGAGCGTGGTCTGTCCTATGGCCGCATCCTGCACACCGTTCAGCGGATCGCTGCCGTCACCGTACTGGTTGCTGCCGGCTGGGTCGCTCATACGACCTTCGGTGCCTTCACGGCCACTGAAGTGGCAGCCTCGACGCCGGCTCCGGCCTATGTCGAAGACGCCGTTCGCGCCTACCAGACGGCGCAGCTGCGCCAGACCGTGCCGTCACAGGCTGCGGCACCACATTACAACGCCGACGAGATCCGTGCGGCGACTGCAATTACCATGCCGGAACTGCCGAAGGGCTGGAAGGTCTCTGATGTTCAGATCTTCCCGTCTGCATTCGGCCCGAGCGTGGAGATGGCTATCCAGGAAGCGAACGGCAAACAGCTCTCGTTGTTTGCCGTTAGGCCGGGGGCGTTTGCCGTGCAACCGGTTGGCCATCTCGCGCTCGACAATACCGAAGCTGCCTACTGGCAAATCGGCGAAGTGGCCTATGCCCTCGTTGCCGGTGATGGTGGCCTCAATCTCGACAGGGCGGCCGAAGGCCTAGCCCGCTCGCTCTACTAGTTCAACCCGAGGAGATCGCAATGAACCAGATCAATCCGCGTTACGGCTACGGCTCTGCCGCCGGCTCGCAGGCGCTCTTCGACGAGGGACTGCGCCAGCATATGCTGCGCGTGTACAACTACATGGGTGTCGGCCTCGTCATTACTGGCATCGTCGCATTCATCGTCGGCTCGACGCCGGCACTCTACGTGCCGATCTTCCAGTCGCCGCTGAAGTGGGTCGTCATGCTCGCTCCGCTGGCCTTCGTCTTCTTCTTCTCGTTCAAGATCCAGACGATGTCGGCCAGTGCCGCACAGATGATGTTCTGGGCGTTCTGCGCCGTCATGGGCCTGTCGCTGGCCTCGGTGTTCCTGGTGTTCACCGGCACCAGCATCGCCCGCACCTTCTTCATCGCCGCAACGATGTTTGGCGCGACCAGCCTCTATGGCTACGTCACCAAGCGTGACCTGGCGAAGGTCGGCTCGTTCCTGATGATGGGCCTGATCGGCGTCGTCATCGCCAGCATCGTCAACATCTTCCTTGGCTCGTCTGCGCTGCAGTTCGCCATCTCGGTCATCGGTATCGTCGTCTTCGTCGGCCTGACCGCCTGGGACACGCAGAACATCAAGGAACAGTTTTCCGAAAACCACGATCAGGAATCGAACCAGAAGCTTGCCGTCTTCGGCGCTCTGTCTCTCTACCTGAACTTCGTCAACATCTTCCAGCTGCTGCTCAACTTCACGGGCGAGCGGGAATAGGACTGCGCTTCTGGGGGCAATGGAAGCGCTAGAGCGTCCGGCCCGCAATCTGTGACAGGATGGCGGGCCGGACGTTCACCCTTGGAGAAAAGGCCGGAGCGAAAGCTTCGGCCTTTTTGCGTTTCGCTTAGAGGATGCCCCAGGCACGGTAGCGGCCGCGGCCGGTCATCTCGCGGATGCCGATCTCGTTCAGCAGATTGAGCGCGCCGCGGCTCGTGACCTTCAGCTGCTTGGCAACCATCGCCGAAGAGACCATCGGCCGTGACAACACGAAATCGGCAAGCTGCGGCAGGCTGCTGTTGGAGCGCCGATCCCTGAAACGCAGCTCCATCTGGGTGCGCGCCAGCGTCAGGCGATCCATCTCCTTGAGGCCGGTCGCGGCGCTCTCGCTCAACGCTTCTAGGAAGGCCAAAAGCCGGGTCAGCCTGTCGCGCGAGCGGCGGCGCTCGTGGCGCACCGTCTTCAGCCCGCCGTAGAAAGAAAAGAGATGCGAGGCGACCTTGCCGCGCGCCCGCAAATGGCTGGAGACCAGCAATCCGCCAAGCCAGGATTGGCGTCGCAGCGGCTCGATCCGCTCCCAGGCGTCGAAGAGAACAGCGGCGGCAAGCGCCGGCGGCAGATCGCCGGCAAGCGGCAGGACTGCACGCCAATCCGCAAGCCGCAGCCCCTCGTCCCACTCGTCGTCGCCGAAAAGCCCGAGCGGATCGTCGTTGCGCTTTTCCTTCGGCCGTTCTTCCGGCTCGGCCTCCTTGCCCATATGGGCATCGAGCAATTTCTGAGAGCGGGCGAGAACCGCATCGATCTCGGCAAGCTCCGCGGCCAGAAGCTCGTCGGGATCGTCTGCCTCCTCCTCGACGGGGCGCAGGCTCTTGATCTCCGGCGCCGTCCCCTCGTCCAGCCCGGCTCCGGCAAGCGCGTTCAATCCTGCGGCGCTCAGCGCCCAGGTGGGGTCCGCAGTCCAGATCCGCCGCCTTGCGCGAAGAACCGCATGCGCGATCGTCAGTTCGTGGCTCGGCGCGCGGCTGTCCATATGGGCGTCGTGCAGAACGAGATCCTCGATATGAACGAGCTCTCCAGCGACCCAGAGCGCGCCTGCGGCATCGAAAAAATGGCCACGCTCGGTAAATCCCTCGCCCACAGGCGAGCGCGCCGCGCGCTCATCGAGACGCGCCAGCATGTCCTCGGCTTGCACCACCGCTGGCAGCAGGCTTTTCAGCAGGGCGTTGTCGATCTCATAGCGCATATCATTTTCCGGAAGCCATCTTGGCGTTTACTTCCGCTATTTGGCGCATGATTCGCAATAAGCAGGCGGTCGATTCTCAGGAAGCAGGGCTGAAACGGGCAACGAGCGCATGCCGGTCGCCGGGATAAGTGAAGCGCACATGGGTGACCGGCCCGGCATTGCTCCAGGTTCGGCGCTCGATGACGAGGCAGGCCGTGCCGCGGGCAATATCCAGCGCGTCTGCAGCAGCATTGCCGGCAGACAGCGCATGAATCTTGTGCTCAGCCGTCGTCCACGGCACCTGCTTCAGAAGCCAGGCCCCTGGCGCAACATCGCCGAAATCCGCAGTCGCGGCATCGGGCACGGTTTCGAGATTGATCAGACGCTCTTCCAGGCAAAAGGGGCGCGGCCCGGCAAAGTGAACGCAGGCGAGCTCCAGAAGCGGCGTACCGGCTGCCAGATCCGGCAACCGCCCGTCTCCCGCCTTTGCCTTCCGGCTCGACTTCGCTACGACGCGATACCTGTAGGGCAGGTTCAGCGATTGAACCTCGGCCTTGATATCGTGGATCTCAAGAACGGCCGATTGCGCCTGCGGCTGGGTGACGAAGCTGCCGGATTTTTTCCGCCGCTCGATCAGCCCGGCTTTGGCCAGCTGCGTCATCACCTTGTTCACGGTCATACGCGAACAGCCATACTGCTGGGCGAGATCGACCTCGAAAGGAATGCGGTGCCCCGGCGGCCACTCGCCGGAGACGATACGGCCCTCGATCTCACTCAAGATGCTTTGATGCAGTGTCGCATCCTTGCTGCCGTTCATCTCTGGCTCCGGTTGGCGTCCTCCCCGCTCTAGAGCTTATACGGAAGGAAGGGAAGGCTCATGCATCCAGCAGCTCGCGCATCGCGGCAAGGAAGCGGCGATTGATGGCCTCCCGCTTCTTATGGCGGCCACCCTCGACCTGCTTGCGTCCGAGCGACCAGACACTGTCTATCCCGACACCACCGGCAAAGATCCAGTGATCGAGCAGCTGATCGCCTGAGAGATAGGGAACGGCAGAGCAATCGAGCGAGATGATGTCTGCATCGCTCCCTTCGCCAAGCCCGGCCGCGGCGGAGAGTGCCGCATTGCCGCCCTTGAGGGCATTGTCGAACAGAGCGCGCGCCGTCGAACCGCCGGGCGCGGCAATGACGTTGCGCGCGCGCCGATGCAGACGCTCAGAATATTCGAGCTGGCGCAGTTCGCCGGACAGTGAAATCAGCACGTTGGAATCCGAACCGACGCCATAGCGGCCGCCCTCTTCCAGAAACAGCGGCGCGGCGAACGTGCCGTCGCCGAGATTGGCCTCAGTGATCGGGCAGAGGCCGGCAATCGCGCCGATTTTCGCCACGCCGCGCGTCTCGTCATTCGTCATGTGGGTCGCGTGGATCAGGCACCAACGGCCGTCGACGGGGGCGTTGGCAAGCAGCCACTCGACCGGACGCGCGCCGGACCAGGCGATGCAGTCCTCGACCTCCTTGATCTGCTCGGCGATGTGGATGTGAACAGGGCCGTTGCCTGCCAGCGGCAGAACCGCATTCAGCTCGTCGGGCGTTGCAGCCCGGAGACTATGCGGCGCGATACCGAGTTTGGCGCCCTCGATGCCGCCCGTTATCGCCGTGCAGCGCTCCATCAGGCTACTGAAGCTTTCCACAGAGTTGATGAAGCGGCGCTGCCCCTCGATCGGTGCCGCGCCGCCGAAACCGGAATGGGCATAGAAGACAGGCAGAAGCGTCAGGCCGATGCCGGTATCGCTGCTGGCGCTGGCAATGCGCCCGGCAAGCTCGGCAATATCGCCATAGGGGCGGCCGTCCTTGTCGTGGTGCAGGTAGTGGAACTCGCCGACGCGGGAGAAGCCCGCCTCCAGCATTTCCATATAGAGCTGCGCGGCAACGGCTTCGATATGGTCAGGCGTCATCGACAGCGCAAACTTGTACATCACTGTGCGCCAGCTCCAGAAGCTGTCATCAGCTGGGCCGCGAACTTCGGCGAGGCCCGCCATGGCGCGCTGAAAAGCATGGCTGTGAAGGTTGGGCATAGCGGGGACCAGCACCGAATGCCGCTCATCGCCTGCGGCGGCTGCGACACCGGTCTCGACCTTGGCAATGCGGCTGCCCTCGATCGTCAACCGCACATCACTTTGCCATCCCTGCGGCAGCAGCGCGCTTTTTGCATGAAGTGTCGTCATCGGCTTCTCCCTTCAGGGCGTCCCATCTTTCTTTTCCATGGAAGCGCCCAAAATTCCACTTGTCACCTGATTATTATGTATATACATGTTTCGACATAAGGAAAGGCGTAAAGCTGATGACAGGGGATAATCTTTTCACCGGAACGGACCGTCCATGCCTCTGGCGCAACGCCAGACTGGCGACGCTCGATCCTGCGCAGCCGGGTCTTGGCATCGTCGAAAAAGGCGCTGTCGTAACCGAAGGTGGCCGGATCACCTATGCTGGCCCGGAGGGCGAGTTGCCGGTCGCGATGATCGAGCGCGCCGAGATCACCGATCTCGAAGGACGCTGGGTCACGCCCGGTCTTGTCGATTGCCACACGCACATCGTCTATGGCGGCAACCGCGCCCTCGAATTCGAGATGCGCCTCGAAGGCGCGACCTACGAAGAGATCGCCCGCGCCGGCGGCGGCATCGTTTCCTCCGTCAAGGCGACCAATGCGCTATCTGTCGACGGCCTCGTGCAGGCCTCGATCCGGCGGCTGGACACGCTATTGTCTGAAGGCGTCACGACGATCGAGATCAAGT
The DNA here is from genome assembly GCF_056396985.1 of Rhizobium sp. 05N430. Taxonomy (NCBI): domain Bacteria; kingdom Pseudomonadati; phylum Pseudomonadota; class Alphaproteobacteria; order Hyphomicrobiales; family Rhizobiaceae; genus Rhizobium; species Rhizobium sp. 05N430. The sequence continues at coordinate 24,520 of NZ_JBFTMO010000002.1, forward strand.
CCGGTTACGGGCTATCAAGCGATGGCGAGCTGAAGATGCTGGAAGCCGCCCGCGCGCTCGGCAATATCAGACCTGTTCGGGTCAAGACCAGCTATCTCGGCGCCCACGCGACACCCGCGCATTACAAGGGCCGCAACGGCGACTATATCAACGATGTCGTGCTGCCGACGCTCGATGAAGCGCACAAGCGCGGCCTTGCCGACGCCGTCGATGGCTTTTGTGAAGGCATCGCCTTCTCGACCAACGAGATCGCCCGCGTCTTCGATCGTGCCAAGGCGCTCGGCCTGCCGGTCAAGCTGCATGCAGAGCAGCTGTCGAACCTCGGCGGCGCCAAACTGGCGGCCGGTTACGGCGCACTGTCCGCCGATCATCTGGAATATCTCGATGACGAAGGCATTGCGGCCATGGCTGCAGCCGGAACCGTTGCCGTGCTGCTGCCGGGCGCCTTCTACGCCATCAACGAGAAGCAGAAGCCGCCGGTCAAGGCGTTGCGCGCCGCAGGCGTGCCGATCGCCGTCGCGACCGACTGCAATCCCGGCACCTCACCGCTGACCTCGCTGCTGCTGACTATGAACATGTCGGCAACGCTTTTCGGCCTCACCGTCGAAGAATGCATCGCCGGCGCCACCCGCGAGGGTGCCCGCGCGCTTGGCCTTCTCGGCGAGACCGGAACGCTGGAGGCCGGCAAATCCGCCGATATGGCAATCTGGGATATCGAGAGCCCCGCCGAGCTCGTCTACCGCATCGGCTTCAACCCACTTCATGCACGCATCTACAAGGGCGAAAGGATCGGCCGTTGACCATCACCCTCCATCCAGGCTCCGTTTCTCTGAAGCAGCTGGAAACCATCTACTGGACCGGGGAACCGGCCAGGCTCGATCCGTCCTTTGATGCCGGGATCAACAAGGCAGCTGCGCGCATCGCCGAGATCGCCGCCGGCAATGCTCCGGTTTACGGCATCAATACCGGCTTCGGCAAACTCGCGTCGATCAAGATCGATGCTGCCGATGTCGCCACGCTGCAGCGCAATCTCATCCTCTCGCATTGCTGCGGCATCGGCGCGCCGCTGCCAGAGAATGTCGTGCGGCTGATCATGTCGCTGAAACTCGTTTCTCTCGGCCGCGGCGCATCGGGCGTTCGCCTCGAACTCGTACGGCTGATTGAAGGCATGCTCGAAAAGGGCGTGATCCCGGTCATTCCGGAAAAGGGTTCCGTCGGCGCCTCCGGCGACCTTGCACCGCTCGCCCATATGGCAGCCGTGATGATGGGTAAAGCAGAAGCCTTCTTCGCAGGCGAACGCCTCTCCGGCGCTGCCGCATTGCAAAAAGCCGGGCTGAGGCCTGTGGTGCTCGCCGCCAAGGAAGGCTTGGCGCTGATCAACGGCACACAGACCTCGACCGCACTGGCGCTGGCAGGCCTCTTCCGCGCCCACCGCGCCGCCCAGGCTGCGCTGATTACCGGCGCGATGTCGACGGATGCCGCCATGGGCTCATCCGCCCCCTTCCATCCCGACATTCATACGCTGCGCGGCCACAAGGGCCAAATCGATACGGCAGCGGCGCTGCGCGCCCTGCTCGACAACTCTATCATCCGCCAGAGCCATATCGAGGGCGACGAGCGCGTGCAGGATCCCTACTGCATCCGCTGCCAGCCGCAGGTCGATGGCGCCTGCCTCGATCTTCTCCGTTCGGTTGCCCGTACGCTCGAGATCGAATCCAATGCGGTGACCGACAATCCGCTGGTTCTCTCCGACAATTCTGTCGTCTCAGGCGGCAATTTCCATGCCGAACCGGTCGCCTTCGCGGCCGATCAGATCGCCATCGCCGTCTGCGAAATCGGCGCGATCGCCCAGCGCCGCATCGCTCTTCTCGTGGATCCGGCCCTCTCCTACGGCCTGCCGGCCTTCCTCGCCAAGAAACCGGGCCTGAATTCCGGCCTGATGATCGCCGAGGTGACTTCGGCTGCGCTGATGAGCGAGAACAAGCAGATGTCGCACCCGGCATCCGTCGACTCTACGCCAACCTCGGCAAACCAGGAAGACCACGTCTCGATGGCATGCCATGGCGCCCGCCGCCTGCTGCAGATGACCGAGAACCTCTTCGGCATCATCGGCATCGAAGCGCTGACGGCAGCGCAGGGCGTCGAATTCCGCGCACCGCTTGCCACCAGCCCCGAACTGTTGAAGGCGATCGGCGCGATCCGCGCCGTGGTCCCGACGCTCGAAATCGACCGCTATATGGCCAATGACCTCGAGGCCGCTAGCGGCCTTATCGCCACCGGGGCGCTCAACGCGTCCATTTCCGCCAACATCCTTCCTTCCCTGGAGATCTGAGATGAGCAATCCGCGTCACAATATCCGCGAAATCCGCGCACCTCGCGGCAATGAATTGAATGCCAAGAGCTGGATGACCGAAGCGCCGCTGCGCATGCTGATGAACAATCTCGATCCCGATGTGGCCGAGAACCCGAACGAACTGGTCGTCTACGGCGGCATCGGCCGCGCCGCCCGCACCTGGGAGGATTTCGACCGGATCGCCGCAACACTGAAGACGCTCAACGAGGACGAGACGCTGCTCGTTCAGTCCGGCAAGCCGGTCGGCGTGTTCCGCACCCACAAGGATGCGCCGCGCGTTCTGATTGCCAATTCCAACCTCGTGCCGCATTGGGCCACGTGGGATCATTTCAACGAGCTCGACAAGAAGGGCCTTGCGATGTACGGCCAGATGACGGCCGGTTCGTGGATCTATATCGGCACGCAGGGCATCGTTCAGGGCACCTACGAAACCTTCGTCGAAGCCGGCCGCCAGCATTATGACGGCAACCTCAAAGGTAAGTGGATACTTACCGGTGGTCTCGGCGGAATGGGTGGCGCGCAACCGCTCGCCGCCGTCATGGCCGGCGCCTGCTGCCTTGCCGTCGAATGCGATGAGACCCGCATCGATTTCCGTATCCGCACTCGCTATGTCGATGAAAAGGCAAAGACACTCGACGAGGCTCTTGCCCTTATCGACAAGTGGACCAAGGCCGGAGAGGCCAAGTCCGTCGGCCTGCTCGGCAATGCCGCTGAGATCTTCCCGGAATTGGTGAAGCGGATGAAGGCCGGCAGCGCCCGCCCCGATATCGTCACCGACCAGACCTCGGCGCATGACCCTCGCAACGGCTACCTGCCGGTCGGCTGGACCGTCGAGGAAGCTAAGGCCAAGCGCGAAACCGATCCGAAATCCGTTGAAGATGCCGCCCGCGCCTCGATGCGCCAGCATGTCGAAGCCATGGTTGCCTTCTGGGATGCCGGCGTTCCGACGCTCGATTACGGCAACAACATCCGCCAGGTCGCCAAGGACGAGGGCCTCGAAAACGCCTTTGCCTTCCCGGGCTTCGTGCCTGCCTATATCCGCCCGCTCTTCTGCCGCGGCATCGGTCCATTCCGCTGGGCAGCCCTGTCGGGCGACCCCGAGGATATCTACAAGACCGACGCCAAGGTGAAGGAGCTGCTGCCTGACAACAAGCACCTGCACAACTGGCTCGACATGGCGCGCGAACGCATTGCCTTCCAGGGTCTGCCGGCGCGCATCTGCTGGGTCGGCCTTGGCGACCGCCACAAGCTCGGCCTTGCCTTCAACGAGATGGTCCGGAACGGCGAGCTGAAGGCGCCCGTCGTCATCGGCCGCGATCACCTGGATTCTGGCTCCGTCGCCTCGCCGAACCGCGAGACGGAAGCGATGAAGGACGGCTCGGACGCCGTTTCCGACTGGCCGCTGCTGAACGCGCTACTCAACACCGCATCGGGCGCCACCTGGGTGTCGCTCCACCACGGCGGCGGCGTCGGCATGGGCTTCTCGCAGCATTCCGGCATGGTCATCTGCGCCGACGGCACTGACGATGCGGCGCGGCGCCTCGGAAACGTCCTCTGGAACGACCCGGCGACCGGCGTCATGCGCCACGCCGATGCGGGCTATGACATCGCGATCGATTGCGCCAAGGAGAAGGGGCTGCGGCTGCCGGGGATTTTGGGGAACTGACCTCAGACCAGCTGGATAAGACCGCCGTATCGCGCGACGGTCTTATCCACGGTTATCAGGGATAGCCCCTCAACGAGCGATTGCGCGATGAGGATGCGGTCGAACGGATCGCCGTGGATATGAGGAAGTCCGCCCACGGCCACGGCATGTTCGCCCATCAGCGGAAGCTCGAGGTAACCCTGATCTATCAGCGTTCGGCGCAACTTCTCGGCATCGACGGAGAAATCGGGAAACCGCGGCAACGATGACTTGATAGCGATTTCCCAGATACTGATCGTGGAGAAAAATACCTCGTTCTCGATGTTCTCAAGAAGTCCACGCACTTTTTGTGGCAGCCTCCAAGACATGCCGCTCATCCACAGTAGGATATGCGTATCAACAAGGAGCTTCATCGGTCCTTGAACTTATCGGGATTGCCATAGAACATCTCTTCGATCTCTTCGGCCATCATCGTGTCGAAGTCGTCAGGGACCTTAAACTCACCGTCCATGAAACCGATACGCCGCTTCTTGGGCTTCTCGACCTCATCGATCGGCACGACCTTGCCGATCGGCTTGCCTGCCTTGGCGATGATGAAGGACTCGCCTTTCGCGACCTTCTCCATCAGGCGCGACAGGTTGGTCTTGGCTTCATGGATATTGACGATTTCCATGGTGCATGCACCCCTTTGAACTTAGTCCACCAAACTTAGTCCACTTGATCGTATTTTTCAATCCGGAGCCCGCCATGCCGCGCATCACCCATCTCAAGGCCAGCAACCATCGCCGCATGCCGTGGAAGAATGGCGGCGGGGAGACGGTGGAGATTGCTGTCTTCCCCGAGAGCGCGGCGCTCGGCGCATTCGATTGGCGGGTCAGCATGGCAACGGTCGCGAGCGATGGACCGTTTTCGATTTTCGAAGGAATCGACCGGACGCTGTCAATTCTCACCGGCAACGGCATGTCGCTCGCCATCGGCGGCCGGGCTCCCGTTTTGCTGACCAGATCGAGCGAGCCGCTCGCCTTCCCTGCTGACGTTCCGGTGGCCGCCACCCTCGCCGATGGCACGATCACCGACCTGAATGTCATGACGCGGCGTGGAGGACTTGCGCATAGCGTCGTGCGGCTTGTGATCGATGGCGATTGGTCCGGCACGGTGAATGCCGGCACGGTTCTGCTTCTCTGCCGCGACGGCAGCCTCGTCTGCGAATACGGCGGAGAACGTACAGCACTCGAGAATGACGACGCGGTCCTGGCCGCAGTGGAACACCCATCTCCACTCGTTCTTCGCGGCCGCGCAACCTGCTATCTGATCCACATCCGGCAGGCGTAGCACGCCACGCCTGCATCTTCGCAAAGCGATCAGGCGCGATCCAGCTCGCTGCGCAGCCGGTGCAGGAAGAGTTTCAGCTGCTCTTCATCGACGCCGACGAGGTGCCGCTTTTCCGGATAGGCGCCGGTTTTGACATCCTCGGCGAATTCGGTGAAGGCCGCGATACGCTCGCGCTGCAACCGGTCATGCTCAGCTGCAAAGTTGCGATAGACCTTGGCGTGACGCGGATAATGGTCCCGATTGGCGCCGAGCACATCGTCGGCGAAGAGATATTGCGCATCGCAGCCGGTTCCGGCACCCATGGAGATCATCAGCATCGAAGTGTTCTGGCTGATCGCAGCCGCGACCTCGCCGGGCACGACCTCGATCTCGGCCGCGAAGGCGCCCGCTTCCTCCAGTGCCTTGGTCTGGCGCCAGATCTCGAAGGCGCTCGCAGCCGTCTTGCCGACAGCGCGAAAGCCGCCGGTCCAGGTCGCCTTGGATGGGATGAGGCCGACGTGACCGCAGACGGGAATCCCCTCCTCGCGCATCCGCCGGATGGTGGAGAGCCCGGCAGCGCAATAGACGGCATCACCGCCGGCTTTCAGCGCCTTGAACGCCTCGCGCATATATTCGTCCGCCGAGACCAGATCGCCATATTCAAGCCCAGGGACGGCAAATGGGCTCGGCGCCACCTCGCGGAAGACCGGCCCCAACAGCGCCGGTGGAACCGAGACGATATCGATCTTCGCCTTCTCCGCGGCTTCCGCCTCCTCCAGCGAGGTAACGCGCAGCATCGTAAGTTGACGCTTACCTTTTTCCGCCAACAGATCGGCTACGGTCGGCCGGATATGCTTCTTCATTCTGTTCTCCATTCAGGCCGCGAGCAGCGACTTCAATTTGACATTGGTTGAGGTCAGGGCCGCCGGATCGGGATGGGCGCGCGCCGCAATCAGCATCTCCGCAAGGCGGATGTCGCGGGCGATTGCGTTTCCGGTTCCAATGCCACTTGCCGCCAGCAGACGGCCGCCGGCATCGAGATGGAAGAGGATGAAGGCGCCGTCGCCGAGATCCCGCCTCAGATGCGTCACGGCTCCATCGGAGAGGCCTGCGATCTGCAGTGTCAGATCATATTGATCCGACCAGAACCACGGCACCGCGGAAATCGTCTCGCTGCCGCCCATCATATTGGCGGCGGCGAGGGTGCCCTGCTCCTGCGCATTGCGCCACGATTCGAGTCGCACGCGTTTACCGCCGTAAATTTCAAGGGGAAAAGAGCAGCAGTCTCCGGCGGCATAAATGTCCGGCTTGGAGGTCTGCAAATGGGCGTCGACAGCGATACCGTTATCAACGACAAGACCTGCTTTTCCCGCCAGTTCGATATTCGGCCGGGCACCGATCCCAACAAGGATCAGGTCGGCCTCCAGCACCTCGCCGGCCATGCGGATGAAGGCATGGTCCTCCGCTTCGCCGATCGCTTCGATCGCCGCTCCGCAGCGCAGATCGATGCCTTCGCCCCGATGACGCTCTGCGAGCGCATGGGCGATCTCCTCAGGCACGCCACGCTTCAACACCCGCTCAAGCCCCTCGACGAGCGTGACGCGCGCGCCGAGCTTGATCGCAGTCGCCGCCACCTCGAGGCCGATGAACCCGCCGCCGATAATGGCGATATGCCTGCCCGGCTGCATGACACCGCGTAGGGCGATCGCGTCCTGGTGCGTGCGCAGCGCCCGGATCCGCGCGCTCATCGCAGGCGCACCGGGAAAATCCCTGGCGCTGGCACCCGTCGCCAGCAGCAGCTTGTCATAGGAGATCACCGCGCCATCGGAGAGCACCATATTCCGAGCTTCCGGATCGAGACTCTCCACCGAAACGCCCGTTAGCAGGCGAATATTCGCCGCCTCATAGCGTTCGGCAGCGGCGATCAATTTGGGCTCGATCGTTTCGCCGAGGCTTGCCTTCGACAGTGGCGGCCGCTCGTATGGCAGCAGGGTTTCGGTTCCGACAAGCGTGATGCCGCCGTCAAAACCCTTTTCGCGCAGCGCAAAGGCAGCGCGGGCGCCGCACTCTCCGGCCCCGACAATGACGAAATGAGACACGGGAGCCTCCTAGAGAGAGATGAAGACGGCGCCGCCTTCAACCTTGACCGGATAGGTCTTCAGGTTGACGCAGACAGGAGCGCCCTTGGCCTCGCCTGTCTTGTAGCTGAAGCGGCCGTTATGTTTCGGACATTCGATGATGTCGTCCATCACCAGACCATCCGCGAGGTGAATGCGCTCGTGGGTGCAGAGCCCGTCCGTCGCAAAGAACTCGTCGTCGGGGCTGCGATAGACCGCGAAGGTTTTGCCGTCATGATCGAAGCGGATGACATCCTCCTCGTCGATATCATTGGCCGCACAGACTTCGATCCAGTTTCCGCTCATGTTCTTTCCTCCCAGATATGTCGTCTATTGTGCGGCGGGGGCGAGCTCGCCGTGGAACTCCTCGCGATACGGCCGCGCCGTCTGCGGCAGTTCGCGCTTCAGGAAATAGTCCTCGTTGCGCAGCTGGCGCAGGAAGGCCGGGATCATTTCCTTGTAGCCCGACCACATCGAGGCGTTCGGCGCCGGAAGATCGTGTTTGATCATCGCGTGCAGCTGCGGCAGCGCGTGATAGGGCACCATCGGGAACATGTGATGCTCGACATGATAGTTCATGTTCCAGTAGATGAAGCGGCTGATCGGGTTCATGTAGACGGTGCGGCTGTTCAGCCGGTGATCGATGACATTGTCGGCAAGGCCGCCATGCTGCAGCAGACCGGTCAGCACATGATGCCATGCACCGTAGAGACGCGGCAGACCGATGAGGATCAAAGGCAGGAACGATCCCAGATAGACCGCGAGCGCGATGGTCACGACATAGATCGCCAGCCAGATACGCGCCACCTGGATCGTCTTCGGCTGTTCCATCTCCGGAATAAAGGTTTTCTCGGCCGCGCTGATGACACCGAAGGCGTTGCGCAGCATGTCGATGACGGCATATCCGGCGTCGAGAATGCCGAAGAAATTGAGGATCAGCCGGAAGAGATCCGGCGGGCGCATGACGGCGATTTCAGGGTCGCGGCCGACGATGACTGTATCGGTGTGATGGCGGGTGTGACTCCAGCGCCAGGTCACCGGATTGCGCATGATCATGAAACAGGCGATCTGATAGACGGCGTCGTTCATCCAGCGCGTCTTGAATGCCGTGCCATGACCACACTCGTGCCAGCGGCTGTCCGACGCCGAACCGTAGAGCACGCCGTAGGCGAGGAAAAAGGGCACGCAGAACCACGAGCCCCATAAATAGATGCCGAGGCCGGCGAAGATCACCATGCTGCCGAGCCAGATTACCGTGTCGCGGATCGCCGCCGCATCGGAGCGCTGCATCAGCGCCTTCATCTCCTTGCGCGACACTTCGGTGTGATACCATTCTGCCGCGGCAAGCCCTGTTTCAACCGCCCGGCGGCTGCTCTCGCCCAGCAGGCTATAGTCGCGTTTCATCGTCTCGGTCATTCTTGCCTCCCGCCGCTCCTTGGCTGCCATGAAGGTTAAGTTGACTTTGCGCCGGGCTCAATGCAGTCTTGATATATTCTATCAAAACACATCACGACTGACTTTCATTCGTGATGGAATCCATCAGGAAGAACGATGCGCCGGCCAACCATTTCCGATCTCGCCCGCACCTCCGGCGTCAGTGTCGCGACCGTCGATCGCGTGTTGAACGGCAGGCATAAGGTGCGCGAGGAGACGGCGCGCCGGGTCTATGACGCGGCGCAATCGATCGGTTATCACGCGGTCGGCCTCATCCGGCAGAGAGTGTTCGAGGATCTGCCGCGCTATCAGCTGGCCTTTCTGCTGCAGAAACCTATGCAATCGTTCTACCAGGCCTTTGCCCGCGAGATCGAGCTTGCGGCTGCGGCCTGCACCACGGCACGGCTGCAGGTTCAGATCGATTATCCCGCCGCCTCCACCCCTGCCGCGATTATCGAGAAGCTCAGGAGCCTGACGGCCCGTAATCAGGCAGTGGCCATGGTGGCGCCAGATTATCCGGCGGTGACGGCCGCCGTTGAGGAGCTGAAGCAGAAGGGTATTCCGGTTTTCACCGTCCTTTCCGACTTCGCGGAGGGCGTGCGCGCCGGCTATCTCGGCCTCGACAACCGCAAGGTCGGGCGCTCGGCAGCCTGGACGATCGCCCACACTGCCCGGAAGCCCGGAAAGGTCGCCTGCTTCGTCGGCAGCCATCGCTTCCATGGCCACGAACTGCGCGAAATGGGCTTCCGCTCCTATTTCCGCGAGGAGGCGCCGGAATTCGATCTGCTGGAGACATTGATCAATCTCGATACGGTCGAGATCACTCATGAGGCGACCTCGACATTGCTGCAGAAACATCCGGATCTTGCCGGGCTCTATGTCTGCGGTGGCGGCATGGAGGGGGCGATTGCCGCCATCCGCGAGGAGAAGCGCACCGGCGAAGTGGCGCTGATCGTCAACGAACTCGTTCCCGAGAGCAAGGAGGGCCTGATGGACGGCACGGTGACCATGGCGATCAGCACGCCGCTGCCGGCACTTTGCCGCGAGCTGATCACCCAGATGACCACGGCGATCGAAACCGGGGAAGCGGGGAGCGCCGGCCAGACCTTTCTGCCGCTCGAGATCTATATCCCCGAGAATATCTAGAATGATGGAATTCCATCATTTCCGTTGAAATTCTATCACAGATGATAGGGACGCATGGCCTTCTGCCGCTAGCGGCGCCTCGAATTTCAGATAGAGATTCGATCGACCATTGATCCGCACTTGCGCACCGCAAGCGCGCCCCGGGAGGACCTGCACATGACATCCATTCGCTACGCGCTGAACCATATGGCCGCGCCGAAACTTGGCATCGACGATTTCTTCGCGCTGGCGAAGAGCCTCGGCATCGATGCGGTTGAGATCCGTAACGACCTCGATGGCAACGCCATTCTCGACGGAACGCAGCCGTCGGCGATCAAGGCGGCGGCAGCCCGCCATGGCGTGACGATCATCTCGATCAACGCCCTGCAGCGCTTCAACGAGTGGAACGACACCCGCGCCGCCGAAGCCCGGGAACTCATCGACTATGCCGCAGCCTGCGGCGCCAAGGCACTGGTGCTGGTGCCGAAAAATGACGGCACCGGCCGCGAGGATGGCGCACGTCAGGCCAATCTGCGCCAGTCACTCACTGCCCTGAAGCCGATGCTGGACGCCGCTGGGGTCATCGGTCTCGTTGAGCCGCTCGGCTTCGAGATCTGCTCACTGAGCTCGAAGACGGAGGCAGCCGAAGCGATCCGTGAACTCGGCGCCGAAGGCAGCTTCAAGCTGGTGCATGACACGTTCCATCATCACCTCGCCGGCGAGGCCGCAATCTTCGCTGATCTCACCGGGCTGATCCACATTTCCGGCGTCGACGACGCCAAGGTGACGGTATCGGACATGCGCGATCCGCACCGGGTTCTGGTGACGTCAGCTGATCGGCTCGACAATGCCGGTCAGGTGCGTTCGCTGCTGCAGGCTGGATACACAGGCCCTTGCTCCTTCGAGCCCTTCTCGCCGGAAGTCCACGGCTTGCAGGACCCGGCTGCAGCGCTGCGCCAGAGCATGGATTACCTCGCGTCGGCGGTCTAAAGCGTTTCGCGGCCGCGGAAGCGGCGCTGATAGGCGGGATCATAGAGCGAGCTCTCACGAAAATCGCTTGCTGACAGGGACGGACCGGCGAAGATGATCGCCGTCCGTTCGATCGGTTCAGCGGCAACCTTCGCCTCGATATCGCCAAGCGTGCCGCGAATGATCCGCTCATCCGGCCAAGATGCCTTGACGACGATCGCAACCGGGCAATCGGCGCCATAAAGCGGCGTCAGCTCGGCCACGACCTGCGGCAACGCATGAATCGCCAGGTGAATGGCGAGCGTCGAGCCCGTCGCGCCGAATTTCTCCAGCGTTTCGCTATTCGGCATCGGCGATGCGCGGCCGGAGACGCGCGTCAGCACAAGGCTCTGCGCAACCGCCGGGATCGTCAGCTCGCGGCCGAGCGCCGAAGCGGCGGCGGCAAAGGCCGGAACACCGGGCGTCATCGTGTAGCCGATACCATGCTTTTCCAGGCGGCGGATTTGCTCGGCGACAGCGCTCCAAACGGAGAGATCGCCGGAATGCAGGCGGGCGACATCTTCGCCCCCATCGGCAGCCCGCAGATATTCCGCCTCGATCTCGTCGAGCGACATCGGCGCGGTATCGACGATCCGGGCGCCCCGCGGGCAATATTGCAGCAGTTCCGGCGAGACGATCGATCCCGCATAGAGGCAGACCGGGCATTTCGCGATCAGATCGCGGCCGCGAACGGTGATGAGGTCGGCAGCACCTGGCCCGGCACCGATGAAATGTACGGTCATTCCTGATCCTTTATCCAGCGCCATTGCGTGACCGGCATGGCCGCCCGCCAGCCGCTCATCGTGCCGACAGGCGCTGCGCGGGAAATGTCGAGGCGGGTGAGCGAGCCGCCGCGTTTTGCATATTCGGAAAGCAGCAAGACTTCCATCTCGAGCGTCACGGCATTGGCAACCAGCCGGCCGCCAGGCTTCAGCGCCGCGATCGCCGCTTCCATGACGCCGCGCTCGCTTCCGCCGCCGCCGATGAAGATCGCATCCGGTTCCGGCAGGCCGGCAAGGGCAGCGGGCGCCGCACCTTCGACAAGGGCCAGATGCGGCACGCCAAGCGCCGTTGCATTGCGCGCCGCACGGGCAGCGCGTTCCGGCGACTGTTCGATCGCGATCGCTTTCAGCGACGGGTCACAGAGCATCCACTCAATGCCGACGGAACCCGATCCGGCGCCGATATCCCACAACAATTCGCCATGGCGCGGCGCCAGCGCAGACAGCGTCACCGCGCGGATCTCGCGCTTGGTGATCTGGCCGTCATGCTCGAACAGCGCATCGTCAAGGCCGCTTGCAAAGGAGATGATGCGGGCAGCCTTGTCCGCCACCACCTCGATCGCGCAGACATTCAACGGATCGATACGCTCAAGCGCAAACTCGGTCGCGGTAACCACGCGAACGCGCTCGCGCTCGCCGCCGAGGGCTTCCAGCACGGTCATGCGGGAGCGGCCAAAGCCGATACCGGTCAGCAGCGCCGCGATGGCTGCCGGGCCGTTCTCGTCGGAGGTCAGCGCAATGATCCGGCGCCCGTCGTGCAGATGGGGCAGGATCAGCTCGACCGGGCGGCCGTGGAGCGAGATTGCCGCGGTGTCCTGCAGCGGCCAGCCAAGCCGCGATGCGGCAAGACTGAATGCCGAAGGCGCCGGGATCACACGCATCTCGCCAGTGCCGATGCGCCGGGACAGCGTTGCGCCGACGCCGTAGAGAAAGGGATCGCCCGATGCGAGAACGACGACGGGCGTGCCCCTATGCGCAACAATGTCTCCGACGGAGACCTCGAACGGGCTCTGCCAGACCCGCCGCTCACCGGAGATCAAGCCGTCCACCAGCGCGTGATGCCGCGCCCCGCCGTAAACCACCGGCGCGCCTGTGATCAGACGCTTTGCCTCATCGCCCAGTCCATCTGGACCATCCTCGCCGATACCGATAATGGTCAGCCAGGGCTTTTCGGATCGGGGTGGCAGATCAGACATGGCGGCATACCGGGTTCTGATTTTGGGCGGGACGAGCGAGGCGCGCGCATTGGCGGCCGCCCTTCGCGATCGTGACGGGCTCGATATTCTGCTGTCGCTGGCCGGAAGAACCGAAAAACCGTCTGAACAGCCGGTTTCTATCCGCATCGGCGGATTTGGCGGCGCCGAAGGTCTCGCAGCATACCTTGCCGAGGGAAAATTCGATCTGCTTGTCGACACGACCCACCCGTTTGCCGCGCGGATCTCGGCAAATGCCGCCGAGGCTGCGCGGATATCCGGCGTTCCGGCCATTGCGCTGCGCCGTCCGCAGTGGCGCGAAGAGCCCGGCGACCGCTGGATCCAGCTCGCTACCATCCCGGCCGCAATTGCAGCGCTCGGCACAATACCACGCCGCGTCTTTCTGGCCACCGGGCGCCAGGAGGCGCATGCGGCCGAGGCGGCGGCGCAGCATTTCTATCTTGTCAGAAGCGTCGATCCGGTGACGCCGACTCTGGCGCTGGCCGATGCGACCTTCATCCTCGATCGCGGCCCCTTCGTGCTCGATGCCGAACTGGCGCTTCTTCGGGAATATCGGATCGATGCGATCATCGCCAAGAACAGTGGTGGTGACGCCACCTACGCGAAGATCGAGGCGGCGCGCATTCTTGGGATCGACGTCTTCATGATCGGCCGTGCCGCAACGCCCGCCATGGAGACGGTCGAGACTGTCGGCGAGGCGCTGGCGGCGATCGATCACCGGCTTCCTCCGGCCATGAAGCGTGGCGTATAGACAAGATCGGATTTGCCGTCCCGGGCGATGATGCGGGTCTCCGGCGAGCCGATGATGACACAGGTTGCCATATCGGCAACCGCCGCGTCGGCAGTCGCGAGCGGCTGGATAACGATGCGCTCATCAGGCCTTCCGGCCGCTCGCCCGAAGATGATGGGCGTGGTATCCGGCAACTCCCGGCGCAACAGCTCGAAGGCCCGCCCCAGCTGCCAGGGCCGCGCCTTGCTGATCGGATTATAGAGGGCAATCACGAAGCCAGCCTGAGCCGCAAGCGCCAGCCGCTTTTCGATGATCTCCCAGGGCTTCAGATTGTCCGACAGCGAGATGGCACAGAAATCGTGCCCGAGCGGCGCGCCCGTGCGCGCAGCGACAGCCAGCATCGCGGTGATACCGGGCAGAACGACGAGATCGACGGCGCGCCATGCGGGATCACCATTGTCGATCGCCTCGCAAAGAGCGGCAGCCATGGCGAAAACACCGGGATCGCCGCCGGAAACGACGCAGACCGTCCGGCCCTCGGCCGCCATCGTCAGCGCGGCCGCGGCACGGTCGAGCTCCTCGCGATTGTCGGAGGTGTGGCGCGTCTGGTGCGGCTCATAGGCTATGCGGTCGAGATAGGGACCATAGCCGAAAAAATCGGTCGAGACGGCAACAGCGCGCGCCGCTTCCGGGGTCATCTGGTCCGGATTGCCGGGACCCGTGCCGATCACATAGAGCCTGCCGCTCATCGGTTCGCCTCCCAGCCGGGCACGAGCACCAGCGAGAAATACGGCGCTTCGCCATCCGGCCGTTCGGCGAGCTTGATCATCGCCGCATTGGCCATCGTGCCGCGCTCGACATAGACGGCTTCTCGCAACCGGCCGGCTGCTTCCAGCGCCCGCCGGATTTTCGGCAGATTGCGGCCGACCTTCATGATGACGGCGGCCTGCGTGTCGGCCAGCCTGCGGGTCAGTTCCGCTTCCGCCATCGTGCCCGGAAGAACGGACAGCACGTCGTCACCCTGGACGATCGGCATGCCCGCGACCGACCAGCAGCCGGACATGGCGGTAATCCCGGGGATCACCTCGGCCGGATAGCGATGCGCCAGCCGCACATGCAGATGCATGTAGGAACCATAGAACATCGGATCGCCTTCGCTGAGGATGGCGACGGTCTTTCCGGCATCGAGACGAGCGGCGACGGCTGCGGCCGACGCGTCGTAGAAGGCGGTGATCTGGCTCTGATAGGCCATCTCACCCTTATCGATCTCGGTGGTCACAGGATAATAGAGCGGCAGAAGCTCGGCGCTTGCGGAAATCAGATGCTGCACGATGGCACGCCCGTTTCCGCTCCGCCCCTGTTTGGCGAAATAGGCGATGACGTCAGCCGCCTCGATCGCCTTGGCGGCCTTGATGGTCAGCAATTCCGGGTCGCCCGGTCCGGTGCCGACGCCGATCAGACGGCCGGGAGCGCTCATAGTCCGGGCCTCGCCAGCGCGTTGACCGCAGCCGCCGTCATTGCACTGCCACCAAGCCGGCCGCGCACGATCGCATAGGGCACGCCATAGGAATTTTCCGCCAGCGCATCCTTGGATTCCGCCGCGCCGACAAAGCCGACAGGCATGCCGAGGATGGCCGCAGGCTTCGGGCCGCCGTCACGAAGCAATTCCAGGAGATAAAAGAGGGCCGTCGGTGCGTTGCCGATCGCGACAACGCTGCCCGCCAGCCGGTCGCGCCAGAGTTCGATTGCCGCTGCCGAGCGCGTGTTGCCCTTGGCCTTGGCGAGATCGGGCGTGCGCGGATCGCGCAGCGTGCAGATCACCTCGTTGGCCGCCGGAAGCCGGGCGCGGGTAATGCCGTGGGAGACCATTTCCGCATCGCAGAAAACCGGCGCGCCCGACTGCAGGGCCGCACGGGCCGCCTGGACGAAACCGGGCGCGAAGTCGAAATGTGCAGCCGCTTCCACCAGCCCGCAGGCATGGATCATGCGGACCGCCACGTCGGCCTCGTCGGGCGCAAATCGCGACAGGTCGGCTTCGTTGCGGATGATCGCGAAGGAGCGCTCGTAGATCGCGTCTCCCTCGCGGATGTAATCGTAGTCTGGCATCCCTAGTCCTGTTGCAGCGCTTTCGCGATGGTGCTGACGCCAAGCCGATGAAGGCAGGCAGCCACCGTTTCTCCGGCCCGCCGTTCCGTTCCGGCAAGCTGGGCGAGCCTCTCTATAGCGGATTCGATCCCGCCGCCAGCAATCGTTGCATCCGGCGGGTCCCCAGCCTTGCCGTTCAGGGAAAAGGCATAGGCATTTCCGAGTCCAGTGAGCGTCAGCGCCGCCTGCGGATGAGCGCAGCCCTTGGCGCAGCCGGACAGATGCACCGTCAGCGATCCGTCCAGCAAATCGGGGGCGGTATCGACGATCCGCGCGGCAAGCTTTCGCGTGTCGTAGAAGCCCGATGCGCAGGCTCCCGCACCGGCGCAGGCTGCGATGTTGGCAGATGGATCTCGCGGGTCGGCGGTGAAGCCGTAGTCGCCCGCGCGAATTCTGAGCGTCTCCGCTTCCGCTGCGGCAAAGCCGGTGAGAAAAAGCTGCCGGTCGGGCGCCAGCCGGATCTCGATGTCATCGGCAAGATCCGCCAGGAAGGCCGTCAGCGCATCTGCCCGCATCTGGCCAAATCGCGGACGCAGGCCGAGAACGGCCCTTCCATTCGGCAAAGTGAGAATGCCCGGCGCCGGTTTGCGCGACGGTGAAAGGAATATGGTCTGCGGAGCATCGGGAAAGGCTCCGAGCAGCGTTTCGATATCGATATCGCGGGCGCGGCTATGGCGGCCGGTCGCGATCAGGATGTCGAGGATATACCTGACGGCAGCCACTGCCCCGTCGATACCACCTGAAAACACAGGCCGCGCCGTCAGTGCGGTACCGCCGACTGATACTAACCAGTCCTGATCCACAAGCGCGACGATGCGGATATCGGCGCTCAGATGATCAAGGCAGAAAACGCCGCGGCCATCGACCATGATGGCAAGCTTGGGCGCGATATCGGCTGATTGCAGTTTGCCAGCAAGAGTGGTGCGCAACCGCGCTTCCAGCGCAGCCGCATCGCCAAGTTCCGCGCTGTCGATGCCATGCAGCGGCGAAAGCTCGATTGCAGGGCCGGGCGGAACCACGATGCCCGCGGCATCGATCGCCAAAGCCAGCGTGCCGACGCTATCCATCCGCAAGCCGCGGACCTGTAGATTGCCGCGGGCGGTGATTTCAAGGATACCGTTGCCACAGGATGCTGCTGCAATCGCCAGCGCCTTGAGCTGTGCAACGGTCAGGGCGCCGCCGGCCGGGCGCAGACGGACGAGCAGGCCGTCACCGGTCTGCATCGGCGCGGCAAGCGTCGGGCAGGCGCCGCGTCGAAGCCCGGCAACCACCGTTTCCTGCAATTGTCTGTTACCGGCCGCAGCCATGGCACACCCTTCCATCACCTGTCCTTACAGGATGACGGCGCGCTCGGCAAAGCCGCTCACGCCTCGAAGTCGCGCCCCTTGCGCAGCAGGTAGATATCCATGATCCATCCATGCCGCTCGCGCGCCGCGGCACGCATTCTGACGATCTCGTCCGAAACGTCGCCAAGGCGGCCGGAATGGATGATCTCGTCGGCAGTGCCAAGATAGGCACCCCAGAAGATCTCCGCATCCGGATCGTCGATCTGCGAAAACGCCTGGATCCCGTCCAGCATCACGACGGTGCTGTCGGCAGTCAGCCCCTCGTCGGCAAGCCGACGCCCGGTGGTGATCTCGACCGGCTTGCCGACGAGATTGACCGGGATCTTGTGGCTGGCGGCAAGCGCCTGGATGCTGGTAATCCCCGGAATGACCGTCACCTCGAAGGCGATGCTGCCACGGATCCGCTCGAGGATGCGCAGGGTGCTGTCATAGAGGCTGGGATCGCCCCAGACCAGAAAGGCCGCGGCTTCGTTTTCACCGAGATCGCCGATCAATACGGCATACGACGAAGCGATAGCCGCATGCCATTCATCGACACTCTCGACGTAAGTCTTTCCTTCGGTCTGCCGCTGCGGCACAGCAAACTCGATCGTCTTCGTCTTTCCCGCATCGAGATAGCGATCGCAGATCTCGCGGCGTACGCTCGCAAGTTCCTCCTTCTTCGTTCCCTTGTTCGGGATGAAGACGCGGTCTGCGCCCTTCATGGCGTTGATCGCCTGAATGGTGACGTGATCGGGATTGCCGGTCCCGATGCCGATGACGAAGATCTGTCTCATGACGCCTCCGGCCGCTAGCGGATCAAAAGCGCCGTCCCATAGAGCCCGATCGCAAAGACCGTGTGGGCAATCAGGTTCATGGCGCGTGCCTTGGCCGGGTTCGGCGTCTTTGACGCCGCCCAGCCGATGCCGAGACCGGGCTGCAGCAGAAACCAGCCGGCACCGACGGTGACGATACCGAGAATCCAGGCTGGAATGAAGGTCGGCTCTGCGAGCCAGGACGGGCCCATGATGATCGCCAGCGCCAGACCGTAGACGATGCCGGTGACGTAGTGGCTGATCCAGCCGAGCGCCAATTCATGCTCGTAGGGAGCGGCATTGCCGATACTCTCGTGGAACACGATGCCGTTCTTCAGGTGGTAGAACCAGCGTCCGACTGGCGCCCAGTTGGCGGCGCTCTGCCCGAAGAAGCGGTGCAGAACGATCGCCCAGATGTCCATGAGAACGGTCGCACCGATGCCGATCACGATGCCGCGCCAGATGATATCGAACATGTGAGAATATCCAGATGTGAGAACCCCTTACCGTCTTAACGGCGGCAGGCTCCGCCTGCAACAGAGCCCGACGTCATTGATGGAGCAAAACGGCTATTTCGGTTGATCACCCTTCATGGCCTGCCTAAGCTCGCGCAAAACGAGGAGGATCCAGATGAAGCTCGACCATACCGCCAAGGGCGTCTACGCCATTGCCGCCACGCCCTTTCACCCGGATGGGCGGCTCGATACGGTCTCGGTCGACCGGCTCACGGATTTCTATCTCGAATGCGGTGTGACGGGTCTGACGATCCTCGGCATCATGGGCGAGGCACCGAAGCTGGAGCCGGAGGAATCGCTGGCGATCACCCGTCAGGTGGTCGGGCGCGCCGGCGTGCCCATCATCGTCGGCGTCTCGGCGCCCGGTTTTGCGGCGATGCGTTCACTTGCGCGCGGCGTCATGGATCTTGGTGCCGCCGGCGTGATGATCGCCCCGCCACCTTCGCTGCGCACCGACGACCAGATCATCGGCTACTATGCGCAGGCCGTCGAAGCGATCGGTGAGGACATTCCCTTCGTCATCCAGGACTATCCGTTGACGCTGACCGTGGTGATGACGCCTGGTGTGATCCAGAAGATCGTCAACAATCACGCCTCCTGCGTCATGCTCAAGCATGAGGACTGGCCGGGACTGGAGAAGATTTCCAAGCTTCGAGCCGCACAGAAGGCCGGCGAGATGCGGGATATCTCGATTCTCTGCGGCAATGGCGGGCTGTTCCTCGATTTCGAGATGGAACGCGGCGCCGATGGCGCGATGACCGGTTATGCCTTTCCCGACATGCTGGCCGATGTCGTCCGCCTGCAGCAGGAAGGCAGGCGCGACGAAGCGCATGATCTCTTCGACGCCCATCTGCCGCTGGTGCGCTACGAGCAACAACAGGGCATCGGCCTTGCCGTGCGCAAATATGTGCTGCAGAAGCGCGGCGCGATCGCCAGCGACGCCCAGCGGAAGCCAGCGAGCGTCATCAGCGACAAGGCGAAGGCCGAGGTCGATTATCTCCTCTCGCGCCTCGCCAGATACGACAAGCGCGCCGCGTTCTAGGCCGTCACACGGCTTACACGCATCTCTGACCAAATTGACGCAGGCGGGTGCCGCCGATTGTGCGGAGCGAAAAGCGGAATATAGTGATTTCAGAAATTTCTGAAATCACAGACATTACGGAAATCACCGTCATGAACCTTCCACCACTCGTTCAATCCTTCGTTCTGCATTTCGGCGAGATGGGCTCGCGCTGGGGGATCAACCGCACCGTCGGCCAGATCTACGCGCTGCTTTACGTCTCGCCCGAGCCGCTCTGCGCCGAAGACATCGTCGATGCGCTCGGCATCTCACGCTCGAACGTGTCGATGAGCCTGCGCGAACTGCAGGCGTGGAACCTCGTGCTGATGAAGCACAAGCCGGATGACCGCCGCGATTTTTTCTCGACGCCTGACGACGTCTGGCTGATCCTGCGCACGCTTGCCGAAGAGCGCAAGAAGCGCGAGGTCGATCCGACTCTCTCCGTGCTGCGCGAAATCCTGATGCAGCGGCCGGCCAGCGACCACGAGCGATATGCCCAGCAGCGCATGGGCGAGATGCACGGGCTGATCGAGCAGCTGACGCATTGGTATGAAGACGTAAAACAACTTGAAACCGAGCGCCTCGCAACATTACTATCTCTGGGGGCAAAAGTTACGAAGCTTCTGGAAGCCAAGGACCGGGTGATTTCGCTCGGCCGCGGCCGCCGTCCTGCGAACAAGAGTTAGCGCCATGGGGAGTGCTTTCTTAGACGCGAATGACGAGCCGGAACCGGGCGCGCAAAAGCGCGGCCGTCGCAGACAGCGTGTCGGCAAAGACAGACCCGGTTCCAAGGCCGCAGCGCTGTTGCAGACAGCAGGCGCCCTCGTCTTCGTTCCCCAGGCCGCCCTCATCGCTCTTTCCGTCGGCCGGATCGCCAGTGGCGGCGGGCTCGCCGCCGTGCTCTGGCCGGCACTCTTCATCGTCATTCTCGGCATCGCAAAGAGCTGTCTTGAAGCGGCTGGTGGCCGCCTGGCATTCAAGGCCGCCCGCGCCGAACTCAGCAAGCGCCGCGCCGCAGCCGTGGCAGCGCTTGCGCGCCGCTCGCCTGTCGATCCCGCACGGCCGGCGTCCGGCGAAGCGGCCAGCGTCATCGGCGAACAGGCCGAACTGATCGTGCCCTATATTGCCCGGTTCCAACCGGCACGCTTCAAGGCAACGGCCGTGCCGTTGGCGATACTCGTCTGCATATTCCCGATTTCATGGATTGCATCGCTCATCCTGCTGATCGCCATGCCACTGATCCCGCTCTTCATGGCCCTGATCGGCTGGCGCGCCCAGGCTGCCAGCGAAAAGCAGCTTGCCGCCACCGGCGGGCTCAACGGCTTCCTTCTCGACCGGTTGCGCGGCCTGACGACGATCCGCGCACTCGGCGCCGTCGATCAGACGGCGAGCCGCCTGCGCACCGATGCCGATGATCTGAAAAACCGGACGATGGCGGTATTGCGGATCGCCTTTCTCTCCTCGGCGGTGCTGGAGTTGTTTGCCGCGCTCGGCGTAGCGCTGCTCGCCGTCTATGTCGGCTTCAGCCTGCTCGGCGAAATCACCTTCGGCGCCTGGAACAGCGGGCTTGACCTAACCACCGGCCTGTTCCTGCTGCTGCTTGCTCCGGCTTTTTTCGAGCCGCTACGCGATCTCTCGTCGGTCTGGCACGACCGCGCGAGCGGCGAAGCCGCGCTCTCGGCGCTGGAGGCAATTGCAACCGGCGGGCTCGATATCGTTCCAGAAGCCGCCGGCAAACAAACCAGGCGTTTCGATATCGAACTTGCCGATACCGGCTTCCGATACGCAGCCAGCAAGCCGCCGGCCATCGAAGCGTTCAGCTGTCGCATCATGCAGGGCGAGCATGTCGCCCTGTTCGGCGCCAGCGGCAGCGGGAAATCGACTTTGCTGGCGATGATTGCCGGCCTTGCTCCGGTCTCGGATGGTGCGATCCGCATCGGCGGAGTGCCGCTCGGCGAAGCGGGCGACTGGCGCCGCCATATCGCCTGGATCGGCCAGAAGCCGCATATCTTTGCCGGTTCGCTCGCGGGCAACATCACGCTCGGCCGCGCCGGCACCAAGGCGGATCAGGCACTCCGTGCCGCCAAGCTCGACCAAGTCGCGGCAGCTTACGGCAAGCGCCCGCTTGGTGAAGGCGGGCTCGGCCTGTCCGGTGGCGAGGCGCTGCGGCTTGCCATCGCCCGCGCCGCCTGCAATCCCGACATCCGGATCATTCTCGCCGACGAACCGACCGCACATCTCGACGCTGCGACAGCGGCGGATATCACCGAAAGCCTCATCCATCTCGCCAAGGGCAAGACGCTTGTCGTCGCCACCCACGATCCGCGGCTCGCCGCCCGCATGCAGCGGGTGATCGCGATCGGCGCGGAAACGCTTCGGGAGGCCGCGGAATGAACACGCGCCTCGGTGATCTCAAACCCGTCGTCTACCTTTTTATCGCCGAACGGCGCCGCGGCCTGCTGATCGGCGCGCTGATGTCGGCGCTGACGGTGCTCGCCGGTATCGCCCTTCTCGGCCTCTCCGGCTGGTTCATCACCGCCGCCTCGATTGCCGGACTATCCGTTGCCACGGCCGTCACCTTCGACGTTTTCGCGCCGTCGGCCGGTATCCGCCTGCTGGCGATCGGGCGTACCTTCTCGCGCTATGGCGAGCGAATGACGACCCATGATGCGACGCTATCGGTACTGGCGGCCCTCCGGGAGCGCCTGTTTCGCGGCTGGGCGAAGCACGGCGCGGCGCGCGATCTCGCAGCCCGGCCCTCAAAGCTTCTGTTCCGCCTGACGGCCGATATCGACGCACTCGACGGCCTCTATCTGCGCGTCCTCGTTCCCGCTGCCGTTGCGATCTGCACCGCGATCGCGGCAAGCGGGGCGCTCGGCATGATCCATCCGCTGTTTGGCGCCGCGACCGGGTTGATCCTCTTGTTTGCCGGGCTCGGCATTCCCTACCTCGCCGGCCGCGCCGCCGCAAAATCCGCACGCCGCCGCATGCATGGTGTCGAAGCGGTCCGCGGCCGCGTCATCGATCTCGTCGCCGGTCAAACGGACCTGCTGATGGCAGGGCGTCTGGACGCTCAATCTGCCGCCGTTGTCACAGCCGATGCCTATATTTCGGCGGCGGACGACCGTTTGAACCGGATCGAAACCGCCGTCACCTTGGGCTTCGGCCTGACCTCCTCGCTGCTGCTCGCCGGATCGCTGCTGGCGGTCGCCGCCCTTGCCGGGACAGGCAGCATCGGCGCACCAGTTGCCGCGCTCGGTCTGCTGGTTGCCTTCGCCGCCATCGAGCCCTTTGCTGCCCTGCGGCGCGGCGCCATCGAGCTTGGACGAACACTCATCGCTGCACGCCGCGTCGGCGATCGTCTGACCGCGGCGGATAGGGCGACGGGACATGGCGCGCCGGAAACCGGCATTGCCTTTGCGCTGACAGATGTTGCAACCGTTCATGACGGGGCGGAAAAGCTCGTCCTTCGTAAGCTAACGATTACGTTGAAAACCGGCGAGACGCTGGCGCTCATCGGCTCCAGCGGCGCCGGAAAGTCGTCATTCCTGACGCTTCTCGCAGGCGAGTTGCAGCCGCAAGACGGAAGTGCGGTGATCACCGATTCGACGCTGCTGACGCAGCGCACCGAGCTCTTCGCCGACAGCATCCGCGGCAATCTCCTGATAGCCGATCCCTCGGCCAGCGAGGCACAGCTCCGCGGTGCTCTCGAGGCTACCGGATTGCTCACCGCCATCGACGCCCTGCCGCAAGGGCTCGACACGAAACTCGGAGAAGGCGGGCTCGGCCTGTCCGGCGGCCAATCGCGCCGCCTGGCGCTGGCGCGGCTGTTTCTCCGCAACGCATCCCTCTGGCTGCTCGACGAGCCGACAGAGGGCCTGGATGGCGAAACCGCCCGCGACGTGATGAGCCGCCTTGCCGAAAAGGCATCCGGCCGCGCCGTGGTCATCGCCAGCCATATCCGCCGGGAGGCGGCAATCGCCGATGTCATCGCGGTGATTGCGGATGGGTGCATCGTCGAAATTTCGCGCCGTGGAGAGGCGGCGTTCGAAAAGGCTCTGAACCGGCTGCGGCCGGATTGAGCGGCATGACCGCGGACGCCGGCCGGCGCCCGCGGAACTCTTGATACCGCGTGGGACCGTGGGAGAAAGATAATGGAACTCGACATAGTGGCGCTATCGCGCTTTCAATTTGCGCTGACCGCGCTCTATCATTTTCTATTCGTACCCCTGACGCTTGGGCTTTCCGTGCTGCTTGCCATCATGGAAACCACCTATGTCATGACCGGCCGACAGATCTGGCGGCAGATGACGAAATTCTGGGGCACGCTTTTCGGCATCAATTTCGCCATCGGTGTCGCAACCGGCATCGTCATGGAATTCCAGTTCGGCATGAACTGGAGCTATTACAGCTATTATGTCGGCGACATCTTCGGCGCACCGCTCGCCATCGAAGGCCTGATGGCCTTCTTCCTGGAAGCGACCTTCGTCGGGTTGTTCTTCTTCGGCTGGGACAAACTTTCCAAGGTCGGCCATCTCGTCGCCACCTGGGCCGTGGCGCTCGGCTCGAACTTCTCGGCACTCTGGATCCTGATCGCCAATGGCTGGATGCAGAACCCGGTCGGCTCGGCACTCAATCCGCAGACGATGCGCATGGAAGTCACCAGCTTCTTCGACGTAGTGTTCAATCCCGTTGCCCAGGCAAAGTTCGTGCACACGGTCTCGGCCGGTTACGTCTGCGCGTCGATCTTCGTGCTCGGCGTCTCGGCCTGGTACCTGCTCAAGGGACGCCATGTCGAAATCGCCAAGCGGTCGATGACGGTCGCCGCCTCGTTCGGCCTCGCCTCATCGCTGTCGGTCGTCGTGCTCGGTGACGAAAGCGGCTATCTGGCAACGGAAAACCAGAAGATGAAGCTCGCCGCCATCGAGGCGATGTGGAAGACGGAGCCCGCTCCGGCCCCCTTCACCGCCTTCGGCTTTCCGGATCAGGAAGCCCGCGAGACGCATTTCGCTGTCCATATCCCCTGGGCGATGGGCCTGATCGGCACCCGCTCGCTGACCACCGAAATCCCCGGCATCGACAAGCTGGAGAAGGAAGCCGAAACCCGCATCCGCGACGGCATCAAGGCCTATGACGCCCTGATGCAGATCCGCGCCGTCCGGGCACCGGACCAGCCGACGCAAGAGGTCCGCACCTCCTTCGAAGACCTCGGTCACGATCTGGGCTATGCGCTGCTTCTGAAGCGCTATGTCGACGATCCGCGTCAGGCGACCGACGCGCAAATCGCCCAGGCCGCCCGCGATACGATCCCGCATGTGCCGACGCTGTTCTGGTCGTTCCGCATCATGGTCGGCCTCGGGATGTTCTTCATCGTGCTGACGGCAACCTTCTTCTGGCTGTCGGCCCGCCGGCATCTCGACAAGTATCCGCTGCTGCTCAAGGTCGCCGTCTTTGCGATCCCGCTGCCGTGGGTGGCGATCGAAGTCGGCTGGATCGTTGCCGAGTTCGGCCGCCAGCCCTGGGTGATCGAAGGCGTGCTGCCGACGGCGGCTGCCGTCTCCAGCCTCGGCGCCAGCACCGTGCTTCTGACGATCATCGGCTTTGCGGTGCTCTACACGACGCTGATCATCATCGAGATGGGCCTGATGCTCAAGGCGATCAAGAAAGGCCCCGAGCCCGATGACGAGCCGGAAGCCGAGCTGATCTCCGAAACCCTCGTTCCTGCTGCGGAGTGATTGTCATGATCCTTCACGAACTCATCGACTACGATACCCTGCGGGTCATCTGGTGGCTGCTGCTCGGCATCCTCCTGATCGCCTTTGCCACGACTGGCGGCTTCGACCTCGGCGTCGGAACGCTCCTGCCCTTCGTGGCGAAGACCGATACCGAACGGCGGGTCGCCATCAACAGCATCGGCGCCACTTGGGAAGGCAACCAGGTCTGGCTGATCCTCGGCGGCGGCGCCATCTTCGCCGCCTGGCCGCCGCTTTACGCGGTCTCCTTCTCGGGCTTCTACCTGGCGATGTTCGCAATCCTCTTCGCGCTCATCCTGCGTCCGGTCGGATTCAAGTACCGCTCGAAGCGCGACAGCGCCCGCTGGCGCAGCAACTGGGACTGGGCGCTGTTCATCGGCGGCTTCGTTCCGGCGCTGATCTTCGGCGTCGCCGTCGGCAACGTGCTGCAGGGCGTACCCTTCCGCTTCGCCGACGACATGCGGATCTTCTACGAGGGTTCGTTCTTTGGGCTGCTGAATCCCTACGCGCTGCTCTGCGGATTGCTGTCGGTAGCGATGCTCGTCATGCATGGCGCAGCCTGGCTGATCCTGAAGACCAGCGGACCGGTCGCCGAACGGGCCCGGACCTATGGCAGCCTTGCCGCATTCGCCGCCATCCTGCTCTTTGCGCTCGGCGGCATTTTCCTCGCAGCCGGCGTCGATGGCTACCGCATCACCAGCGACATCAGCCCGACCGGACCGTCCAATCCGCTCTTCAAGACGGCGGAACATGCTGGCACCTGGTTTGCCAATTACGGCACCTATCCGTGGCTGCTGATCGCACCGGCCTGCGGCTTTGCCGGAGCGGCCCTTGCCCTGCTCAGCATGCGGGTTCGGCTGGAGGTCACCACGCTGCTCTTCAGCAAACTGTCGATCTTCGGCATCATCTCGACGGTCGGCGTTTCGATGTTCCCGTTTATCCTGCCGTCCTCGCTCGACCCCCGCTCGAGCCTGACGGTTTGGGATGCGTCGTCGAGCCATCTGACGCTGTTCATCATGCTCGTCGTCACGGCAATCTTTCTGCCGATCATCTTTCTCTACACCGCCTGGGTCTACAAGGTGCTGTGGGGCAAGGTGGACGAGAAAGCCATCACCGACAAAAGCGGCCACGCCTATTAAAGGAGAAAGACGATGTGGTATTTCGCATGGATCCTCGGCCTGCCGCTCGCAGCCGCCTTCGCCGTCCTCAACGCCATGTGGTACGAGCTGATGGACGATGAAGCCAAGAAGAAGAAATCCTGAGCTTCACGAATTGAGACGATGCCGGGCGCGATGATTGCGCCCGGCATCCCGCAAACCTGGCACAAGCCTTGCTTCATATTATTCAGGCGGAATATGCCCGCCTGAAGAAGAGGGGTAGCATGGTGTCAGTCACGGATATGATCGGTGCAACGTGGCGTCTCGAGGATGCGATCCGGGACGTGATCGCTGAGAACCTGAATTTCTCCAGCAATTCCAAACCGATGAGGGACAAGGCGCGCATGCTGCCGCACCTTCTCGTACAGAAATATCCGCAGCTGTCGGATATCGAGCACGAGCTGCGCGGCGTCTTCGAGACCTGCCGCATCGCGATTGACCATAAATCCATCAGTCCGGTCGTTGCGAAGGCAGCCATTGCGATCGCCGACGAATATCGCGAGATCATCATCAAGCTCAAACATTAGGCGATAGCCTCCCCGCGCGTTTCCAGCGTGGGACTGGCAGGACACACATCCGGGACATTTGCGTGGACCCGGGTGATTGCCGGTTGACGTAACGTTTTGCGGGCTCTAGTTCGGCTTCCGAACATCGGGGGACGTTTTTCATGGAAATCTTTACTGCCGCGGGGCTGACTGCGCTTATGCAGGTCATCGCGATCGATCTCGTGCTTGCCGGCGACAACGCCGTCGTTATCGGCCTTGCCGCCGCCGGCCTTCCGGCCGATCAGCGCAAGAAGGCCATTCTGGTCGGCATTCTGGCCGCTACCGTACTGCGTATCATCTTCGCTTCGATCACCGTTCAGCTGCTCGCCATTGTCGGCCTGCTGCTCGCCGGTGGCCTGCTGCTGCTCTGGGTCTGCTGGAAGATGTGGCGCGAGCTGCGCTCGCAGCACGGTGCGGAAGGCGAAGACGCGCTTGAGGGCGCCGAGGGCAAGCCGAAGAAGACCTTCTGGCAGGCCGCCAGCCAGATCGTCATTGCTGACGTCTCGATGTCGCTCGACAATGTGCTGGCTGTCGCCGGTGCCGCCCGCGAACACCCGACGGTCCTCGTCGCCGGCCTCGCCCTGTCGATCGCCATGATGGGTATTGCCGCAAACTTCATCGCGCGCCTGCTCACCAAGCATCGCTGGATCGCCTATGTCGGTCTGGCAATCATCCTCTATGTCGCGCTCGACATGATGTATCGCGGCGCACTTGAGGTCTGGCCCTATCTGGCCGGCTGATCGGTTTTCTTTGAAAAGAGAAATCGGGCGGATCGGCGAAAGCCGGTCCGCCTTTTACTTTTCCCAGTAGCTACCGACGCGCATGCACTGCCGGTCATACTGCAGCTCGTCCTTCAGATATTCGCGGATCGCCACGGCTTCCGCCTTCTCGCAGCCAACCCAAATGAAGGTGGGCGCGGCGCATTGCGGCGCCAGTGAGCGGATCAGCTGCTGAATACCGCCCATCGTGCCGGCCGCAGCACCGTTGCGATGCAGCCAGACAGTCTGGATATCAGCAGCTGATGCGATCGGCTGCTCTTCGAACGCGCTATCCACTTCGCCGAAGAAGCGGACCTTGGTTCCGGCCGGTGCCGCTTCGGCAATGCGCAGCATGGCAGGCAATGCCGTCTCGTCTCCGGCGAGGATAAGGTCGGTCGCCTCAGGCATCCAGCCGCCACCCGGTCCCATGATGCCGATCAGATCACCGGCCGCCGCCGTCGCCCCGAAAGTGGCGCCGGGCATGGCCTCGCCCTCGTGAAGCACGAAATCGATATCGACCTCACCGCGCTCCAAATCGACGTTGCGGATCGTGTAGATGCGGACTGCGGTGATCTTCTCGTCCGGCCATTGAATGCGGCCGTCGTCGCCGACAGTGGGCCAGACCGGCGCCTCACCATTCTGCGGCAACAGCAGGCGCACGTGCAGGCCGCCCTGCTGGAAATCCTGAACATTGGCGCAGGCGAACGTCACCCGGCGCATATGCGGCGTGATATTGCGCGCAGCCGCCACCGTTGCCAGGCGCATATTTCCCGGCAGCGCCGGCTTCAGCTTTTCCGACCATGTCAGCTCGAATTTCTTCTCCCCGGCGAAATGGAAAAGGTGCTCGGCCAGCACGGAGCGGATCATCGTCAGCTCGTCCTCGCTGTTCGAGGCGAGCTCGATCGCCAGCGTCTCGCCGGCGATGCGAATATCGGCTGCACCGATCTCATGCTCGAGATGCACGGTTTCCCCGTTGCGGGTCACCGACGCATGCTCGGCGAAATGCTCGGCGATCTCTTCCAGCATGTGCCTGGCATTCGCTGGAATTGCTGTCCCCGAAAGCCGGAATTGCGCCGTCATGCCGCTTCCTTTCGTGTCAGGAGCCAGATGAGATAGGGGCCACCGATCAGCGCCGCGAAGAGGCCGACCGGGACCTGATAGGGATAGATCACCACGCGCGAGAGCCAGTCGGCCGCGACAAGAACGCCTGCGCCAATCAGGATCGCGGCGGCAAGCTGCTGGCCCGGCCGGTGGAAACCCGTCAGCCGCGCCAGATGCGGCGCGATGAGGCCGGTGAGGCTGAGCGGCCCGACGAGGAAGGAGGCGACCGCTGTCATCAGCGCCGCGATCATCGCCAGCAGCAGACGGCAGGCGCCGACAGGCAGGCCGAGACTGCGCGCCGAGGGACCACCGAGCGGCAGGATGGTGAGCCAGCGGCTGAGGAAGGGCAGCGGTGCGGCGAGAACGGCGAGTGAGATCACTGCCGTCCAGGCCTCGAAGCTGCCGGCACGGTTGGTGGAGCCAGTCAGCCAGGTCAACAACACGTAGCCACGCATATCGCCCTGCGCCAGCACCATGCTAACGATCGCCATCGAGAAAGCGCCGATGGCGATGCCGGCAAGCAGCAGCCGCTCGGGCGCGAACTGGGCGCGGGCGGCAATGGCGATCATGATCAGGAAGGCGACGAGTGCGCCGATTGCCATCGATGCCAGCATGACGAAGGGCGGCGGGAAACCGAAAATGAAGAGCGCAACCGTGAGGCCCGCGCCACCACCCGTGCTGACGCCCAGCACTTCCGGGCTGGCGATCGGATTGCCGGTCACCCGCTGCATGATGAAGCCGGCGGCCGCCAGCATCGCGCCCGCACCGGCAGCGACAATCGTGCGCGGCAGGCGAAGCGGCAGCAGATCGGTAAACAGCGTACCGGTGGCGATATGCCAGCCGTCGTCGGCCGGTGCCGTCGTCAGCACCAGGGCGACGACAAGCGCAAGCGCCAAGAGCAGCAGCAGGAACGCGCGGACAGGGCTTTGAAGACGCCTGATCGCCACCGTCGTCTGCGCCGTGACCGACGCGAAGGAGTGGACGCGTGGCAGGAGATAAAGCAGCAGCGGGCCGCCGAGCAGCGCGGTTGCCGCGCCCGCGGGAGCAAGATCGGTAAAGCCCGGACCAAGAAGCTGCGTCAGGCAATCGGTGAAGAACAGCAGCGCGGCACCTGTCAGCGGCGCGGCAATCACCAGCTGGCGGGTCGTACGCGCACCGGCAAAACGGGCGATCGCCGGGGCGGCAAGGCCGAGGAAACCGATAATGCCGACCTCTGCGGTCACCGAAGCCGAGAGCCAGACGGCGAGCAGCAGCACGGCGAGGCGGGTCGTATGCAGGGCGACGCCGAGGCTTTTCGCACCAGCATCGTCGAGCGACAGCACCTGCAGCGGCCGCAGCAGAAGAACGGAAGCGGAGAAGCCCACGAGCAGCCGCGGCGCCAGCGATATCACCGCATGCCAATCCTGCTGGCTGAGCGAACCCGCGCCCCAGATGAAGATCGACATGGCATATTCGCCGCGGGCGAGAATGAGGGTGACGCTGAGCGCCGAGGCAATCAAGGTCACGATCATGCCCGACAGGGCGACGGTTACCGGATCGAGACTGCGCCGCCAGCTAAGTGCCAGCACGATCGCCACCGCCACAAGCCCGCCCGCAAACGCCACCAGCTCGCGCGAAAACCCGAGCAGCAGCGGCGAAACGCTGATGCCGATCGTCATGGCAAGCTGCGCGCCAGACGCGATGCCGAGCGTCGAGGCATCAGCGATCGGGTTGCGCAGCACTCGCTGCAGCAGAAAGCCGGAAAGGCCGAGGGCCGCGCCAGCGATCAGCGACAGCGCGGCGCGTGGCATCATGCTCTGCCATAGCAGCACCGCATCGAGCGCCGCCTGCCCTTCCGGCAGACGTGGCCGGAAGGCGACGAGCAGAGCGAAAACCAAGGCGCAGGCCGCAAAAGACGCGGCTACGCCGATGAGCGTGCCGTTCGGGCGGCCATCGGCCACCCGGCGGCTAACCATTCCATGCATCGGTAAGCCCCTTCGCAAGCAGATCGGCGAAGCGCGATGCCGCAGGCAAGGCGCCATAAGGATTGATGGAGCCAAGCGTCAGCACCCGGCCTTCCCGGACGGCGGGAAGCGCCTGCCAGAAGGCACCGCTCTGCAGCGTCACCATCGCATCCGGCGGATGCGGCGGGATGAAGACGATCCAGGTGTCCGGCATCGATGCCAGCGTCTCGATGCCGATCGGCGCCATCGCCGTATAGCTCGTCTTGCCCTGCCAGGCGTTTTTCAGCCCGGTACGGGCCAACACTTCGCCGAACATGCTGTCGCTGCCGAAGACGCGGTAGTGGCGCGCATCGCCGAGATTGATCGGCAGGATCGTGCGGCCGTCGCCTGCAGCAAACAGCGTCCGGTAATTGTCGAGCCTGGCCATCAGATCGTCGGCATAGCGCTTGCCGCTATCGAGCTGCAACTCGGCCGCCATTGCCAGCGTCACCTCCTGCGCCCGCTGGAAGGGGATGTCGCCCATGCGGTAGATCGCATGGGTCTTCACCGGCGCAATCCGGCTCATCAGGCCATCGGCCCAGCTGTAGAAATTGGAATTGAAGATCAGGTCCGGCCTGGCAAAGCGCAGCACTTCGAAATTCGGCGTGCCCCGGAGGCCGAGATCGGCAACGCCCTCGGGCACGGCGGGCTCGACGGCGATCTGCCGGTAGCCGCGCAGCTCGCTTCCGGCAACCACGTTGGCGCCGAGCGCCAGCAGCGTCTCGAACAGAGCCCAGTCGAGAGCCGCAACGCGCGTATCGGCGGCTGCCCGCAGCACCGGCGGCGCAGCGAGAGCCGCCGACATCGCCAGGAAATTGCGCCGTGTCAGAGCTTTCATCGGCATCACAGCAGATAGCTGACCGGCTCGCCGCGTGCCGGGTGGGTGAAGACGCCCATGCCGACGCCGAAGATCGACTGAAGCCGGTCGGCCTGCATGATCTCTTCAGGCTTGCCTTGCGCGGTGATCCGGCCGCGATTGAGCGCGATGATCTCGTCGCAATGACGGGCCGCCAGATTGATGTCATGGAGAACGATGACGACGGTCAGCCCGCGCTCGTGGCTGAGCGATTCCACCAGCGACAGCATGGAAGCCTGATGCGCCAGATCCAGCGCCGAGGTCGGCTCGTCCAGCAACAGGCAGCTGGCATTCTGCGCCAGCATCATGGCAATCCACGCCCGCTGACGCTCGCCGCCGGACATATTGGCAACCAGGCGCCCGGCGAATTCTTCCAGGCTGGTGCGGGCGATGGCGTCATCGACCAGATCGTGATCGGCCTTGCCGAAGCGGCCAAGCGTGCCGTGCCAGGGAAAGCGCCCCAGCGCCACCAGCTCGCGCACCGTCATGCCATCGGTCGCGGGCGTGAACTGCGGCATATAGGCGATCTTGCGGGCAAATTCCCGCGCCCCCCAGGCGGCCGCGTTCCTGCCTTCGAGTTCCAGTGTCCCGCCGGTTGCCGCATGCTGGCGGGCGATGATCTTCATCAGCGTGCTCTTGCCCGACCCATTCGGCCCGACCAGCCCATAGATCCGCCCGCTCTCCAGTGTCAGATCGATGCCCGAGAGGATGGTGCGCTCACCTGCAGAAAAGCGGACATCCGACATTTTCAGAAATGGCGTGGACATGAAACGAGCTCCTGAAACAGCTGCGGGAGGGGCACCGCCCTCCCGCCGTTTTGCTTGGTGCAAAACTTTACTATGATTGTCAACTTACCATTTTTTGCTGAGCTTGAAGGTGATGGTGCGGGCGTCGCCGTAGCCGCAGGTGGTCAAGCCGCCGCAACCTTTCACGTATTCCTTGTCAAAGAGATTGGTCACGTTGAGAGACGCTCCCCAACCCTCGTTCTCGTAGCGAATAGCAGCGTCGAAGACAGCGGCACCCGGAACCTTGCTCGTGTTGGCAAAATCAGCCCAGGACCAGCCCTGATAGCGAACACCACCGCCGACGCTGACGCCTTCCAGCGCGCCGCGCGGGATCGTGTAGTCCAACCACAAGCTGGCCTGAACCTTCGGCTGAAGATAAGGCGAGTTGCCGATGAGCGACGTGTTGGCGTCCTCGGTGATTTCGAGATCAGTATAGGAGAAGCCAGCGATTGCCTTCCAATCGTCGGTGATATTCGCCTTGCTTTCGAATTCGAAACCACGTGAACGCACCTCGCCGATCTGGCTGGACAGTGTGGTACCGGGATCCGTGACAACAACGTTCTGCTTGGTGATCTGGAAGAGCGATGCAGTGATGGTCCCGTCGAAGAAGGTGGGCTCGTATTTCACGCCTGCTTCGACCTGGCTACCTTCCTCGGGCTTGATGGTGTTCGACAGGCTTGTCGCGATGATTGGATTGAAGAAGGTAGCGACACTCACATAAGGCGTGATGCCATTGCTGAATTCATATGCAAGACCAGCCCTGCCGCTGACGGCCGTCTTGTCGTACCCGTAGCTATTGTTTTGCGTCGGCGCCCAGAAGGTCGGGCCGTTGTCGGTCTTCGTGTCCACGTAGTCGTAACGGCCGTTCAAAGTCGCGAGCCAGCCACCACCGAAGCGGATCTGATCCTGAATATAGGCGCCGAGCTGCTGCTGGGTGGTGACCTGATTGATGTAGCTGCGATTGGCGGGCTGCGGGAGCCCGTAGATCGGGTCGGTTACGCTGATCGGCGTCGCGCTGTTTGCAGCCTGCACCTGATCGATCTGGAAATACTTGTAGTCCAGCCCAAGCATCAGCTTGTGGCTCGTCTCACCAAGATCGAATTCGGTCTCGGCGCGATTGTCGACAGAGAATGAATTGACTTCGGTCTGATGCTCGAAGTTGATGCGATTCAACTCGGTTGGGCTCGCATAACCATAGGCGTAGGGCGCAATCTCATGCTTGTTGAGATGCCCATAGCGGGCGTTCTGCGTAACCGTCCAGCCGCTGTCGAACTCATGCTTGATCTCGTAGCCAAGCATCTGTTGCTGGTAATTGCCTTGATCGATATCCGGTTCGCCCGGGAAGAAATCGCGCGGAATCCTGCCAAAGGGCGCATCGACGACAGTCCCGACATAGGGGAAGAAACCGTTGCCGGTATGAACCTGATCGAGCGCTCCCGCATAGCCCCAGATATTGATGGAAGTGGCATCATCGGGTGCGATCGTCAGCTGCGGCATGATAAAACCGCGCGTGTCGTGCGAAAAGTCGGAGTAGTTGTCGCCACCAGCAACCTTGCCAGTCAGGCGATAGGTCATCGTGTCGCTTGAGCCGACCTTGTCGGAAAGGTCAACACCGGTGAAAGCGTTGCCGTTACTATTGATACCGATATCGGTATAGTAGAGCGGCTCATCGGTTGGCCGCTTGCGGACCAGATCAATGATACCACCAGGGTTCGAACCACCGTATAGAACCGAAGCGGGCCCTTTCAGCACTTCGACGCGTTCGAGCATAAAAGGATCGGTCTGGAAGCCGCCGAAGCTGTAGCTGAACAGGTTGAGGCCGTCCATGAACACGCCGGTCTGGGTCGCGTCAAATCCGCGTATATAGAACCAGTCCGTATCACCGTCATTGCCGAAAGGCTGCGCGTTGACTCCAGGCGTATAGGACAGAGCCTCGTCCACCTTGTTGACGACACCACGATCGTCCATTTCCTGCGTTCCGATCACCGACACAGACTGCGGAATCTCGTTGATCGGCGTATCGCTTTTCGACCCCGTCGCCGACCGCTTCGCCACATATCCCTTGACCGGGCTGGTCGCCGTCGCCTCGGAATTTGCCGCTCCGGCCTGCCCCTGGATGGTGATCGGCGCCAATGCCGTCGCGTCCTGGGCCTGCGCCGGCATGGCGGCTACGAGGCCGATGGCGGCGGCGCCGGTCAGAAGGTTGGTCTTGAAGATGAGAGCCTTGGTCTGCCCACGCATTGTCTTACCCCACTCGCGCCGCGCAAACCCCAAAGTCACCCGGCTAAACAGCTTGTTGATAAGATGAGCGTTTAACTCAAATTTAAGGGGTTGGATTGTCGTGATCCGTGGAATTTGAACGTT
The DNA here is from genome assembly GCF_056396985.1 of Rhizobium sp. 05N430. Lineage (NCBI taxonomy): Bacteria > Pseudomonadati > Pseudomonadota > Alphaproteobacteria > Hyphomicrobiales > Rhizobiaceae > Rhizobium > Rhizobium sp. 05N430. The sequence goes on from NZ_JBFTMO010000002.1 coordinate 59,400, forward strand.
CTTGGGCAAATTTCCGCACTTTAAACAAATGCTCGTGAGGCGTGGTTTTCAGGCAACGTGAGCCTTCTTCCACAGCGCCGGGGTGGCGCCAGTCGTCTTGCGGAAGACGCGGGTGAAATGGGCCTGGTCGGAGAAGCCGGTATCGGCGGCAATCGCCGGAAGACTGAAATCGCCCTGCAGAAGCAGACGCTTGGCTTTTTCGACACGGGCATTCGTCTGCCACTGATGGGGCGCAATCCCGGTCGAGGCCTTGAAGGCGTGGCTGAAATGCGATTGCGACAACCCGGTCAGGTTTGCAAGCTCCTCGAGCCTGATGTTGCGAAGGCAATTCTGCTCAATGAAATCGGTGGTGCGGCGAAGCTGCCATGTGGCCAGCTTGCTGCGCTTGCGCGGCTGCGCCTTGGTCAGCTTCAATACGTCGATGATCAACGACAGGCACAGGCCATCGCCATAGAGATCGTGTAGGGGCTGCGGGTTCAGGCATTCAGCACCGATCAGATTGGCAAGCGCCATCACCCGCTCGTCGTGAAACAGCAGACGGGCATCGGCAAGCCGTGACGGGTCGATATCCTCCATCAGCCGCCGTCCGACGATGTCGGCATCGAAATGGATATCGAGATGGCGGACGAACTGGACATCGACGAGATCGGCCCAAAGTTCCATCCCGGCGGGCACATAGGAGATCGGCCGGCGCACGGTGTCCTGGACGGCTCCTGCGCTCTTCGGTGTCAGCTTGACGCGTGAATCGCCGGGGCCGCGCATGTCGAGCAGAATGAACAGGCGCGGGTCATGGGCGACATAGTAGCCACCGGCATAGGGCGCGCACTCCACATCCCAGACATCGGCCACGATGCCATTCCAGTTGCGGCGGTTCATTTCGCCGACGACGGAAAAGCCCTCGATCCTGTTCTGCATGCGCGGCTGAAAGGTCATTTGCGGCCCAATTAAACCTTCTTTTTATAATCAAGTTTTCTCTAGCGAATATAGGCGGGAATGGCAATAAGCATTCGCTGCAGCGCAATAGACCGGAAGAGGCCCCTTCATTTCCGTCCGCGGCTGTTCTAGCATCGGTCCATGAGCCTCGAATCCGTCCGCGCCTTTTTCAGCGCCCATGCACCCGATATCGATATCATCGAAACCGAAGCCAGTTCTTCGACCGTGACGCTTGCGGCCGAAGCCCATGGGGTCGAGCCCGCGCAGATCGCCAAGACAATCTGCCTGCGTGTCGGCGACGAGGCCATGCTGGTGGTCGCCAGCGGCACGGCGCGGCTGGATAACCGCAAATTCAAGGACACGTTCGGCGGCAAGGGCCGCATGCTCGGGGCCGACGAAGTGCTCGAAATCACCAGCCATCCGGTCGGCGGCGTCTGCCCTTTCGGCCTGCCGTCTCCGCTGCCGGTTTATTGCGATGCGTCGCTCAAACAATTCGCCGAAGTCATCCCCGCTGCCGGTTCCCCCAACTCCGCGGTGCGCATCCAAACCGGGCGACTGGCGGAGCTGACGGCTGCAAAATGGGTCGATGTCTGCCAATAGAACTTTGGCATAACTTCAAATTGCCGAAAGAGCCCCTATATTAGGCTGCAACATGCCGTGGTTGTGCATGAGAGGAGATGAAATGCCGGGTGCCGTTTCGCGTTTTGCCAAGATTGCGGCGATTGCCGTTCTGACGAGCGCTACTGTTTTTGCTGCCTATGGTGAGGCCGAGGCCCGGCGTGCGGGCGGCGGTTTCAGCAGCTTCGGCAGCCGTGGCACACGCACCTTCCAGGCTCCTCCCGCAACCCGCACGGCGCCGGCACCTGCTGCACCCGTCGAGCGCTCCATGACACCCCAGCCGCAGACGACGGCCCCTTCGATGGCGCAGCCCGGCGTGGCGGCGCAGCGCCCCGGCGGCATGTTCGGCGGTTTCGGCCGCTCGATGGTCGGCGGCCTGATCGCCGGTGGCCTGCTCGGCATGATGCTCGGCCATGGTTTCGGCGGCGGCTTCGGCTTCCTCGGCATGCTGCTGCAGATCGCGCTGATCTTCGGCGCCATCACGCTCGCCATGCGCTTCTTTGCCAATCGCCGCCAGCCGTCCTACGGCTCGGCAGGCGGGCCGTCCTATAGCAACATGTCGTCGAACAATAACAGCTCGTTCCGCATTCCGACGATCGGCTCGGGTGCGGCCGCCGCTGCTCCGCAGCGCAACAACCAGCGCCCCAGCGACGAGATCGGCCTGGCGCAGGCAGACCTCGACCAGTTCGAGGAGCTGCTGACCGAAGTGCAGACCGCCTATGGCGCCGAAGACTACGGCACGCTGCGCAAGCTCACGACGCCTGAGGCGATGTCCTATCTGGCGGAAGAGCTTGGCGAGAATGCCACCAATGGCGTTCGCAACCGCGTCTCCGACGTGAAGCTGCTGCAGGGCGATATTGCCGAAGCCTGGCGTGAAGACGGCCTGGACTATGCAACGCTTGCCATGCGCTATTCATCGATCGACGCGATGGTCGAGCGCGACAGCGGCCGCGTCGTCTCCGGCGACGACCAGCGCCCGAGCGAAAGCACCGAAGTCTGGACCTTCGTTCGCAAGAACGGCGCCGACTGGAAGCTTTCCGCCATCCAGGGCACAGAGCAGCGCGCCGCCTGAGCGGCGCGCGTTTTCTTCCTCAACCCCTGAAGGTGTAGTCGGCGATCGACTGCGCCTTCATCTCGATCGAGAATCCCGGCTTCGACGGCGGCATATAGGCCGCGTTCCTGATATCGCAGGGATCGAGGAAATGTTCGTGCAGGTGGTCGACATATTCGATCACCCGTCCGTCCTTGGTGCCCGATACGGCGATATAATCGATCATCGACAGGTGCTGCACATATTCGCAGAGCCCGACGCCACCTGCATGCGGCCAGACCGGCAGGTCAAACTTTGCGGCGATCAACAGCACCGCCAGCACCTCGTTCAATCCCCCCATACGGCAGGAATCGATCTGCACGATATCGATCGCGCCTTCGGCGATGAACTGCTTGAACATGATGCGGTTCTGGCACATCTCACCGGTCGCGACCTTCACCGGCGCGATCGCCTTGCGGATCTTGCGATGGCCGGCAACATCGTCGGGGCTGGTCGGCTCCTCGATGAAGAAGGGCTTGGCGAAGGCGAGCTTGTTCACCCAGTCGATCGCCTGCGGCACTTCCCAGACCTGATTGGCATCGATCATCAGATAGCGGTCCGGCCCCATCACCTCGCGGGCGATCCGCAGGCGGCGGATATCGTCTTCCAGATCGCGCCCGACCTTCATCTTCACATGGTTGAAACCGGCATCGATCGCTTCCTGGCAGAGGCGGCGGAGCTTCTCGTCATCGTAGCCCAGCCATCCGGCCGATGTCGTGTAGCAGGCGTAACCCTCAGCCTTCAGCGTCGCAATCCGCTCCGCCTTGCCGGCCTCGGCCGTCTTCAGGATCGCCACGGCCTCGTCGCGCGTGAGCACGTCGGTCAGGTAGCGGTAATCGACGATATCGGCGATCTCTTCGGCCGGGAGTTCTGACACCAGCTGCCAGACGGGCTTGCCTTGCTTCTTCGCCAAGAGATCCCAGAAGGCGTTGACGACAGCGCCGGTTGCCAGATGCATGGCGCCCTTGTCGGGACCGATCCAGCGCAACTGGCTATCGCCGGTCAGATGCCGCCAGAACTTTCCGGGCGCGGCGCGGAACGCCTCCAGATCTTGGCCGACGACCAGATGGTCCATCGCCTTGATCGCCATGCAGCAGATGTCGTTGCCGCGGCCGATGGTGAAGGTCAGGCCGTGACCGTTAAGACCCGGCTCATCGGTATCGAGGATCACGTAAGCGGCGGAATAATCCGGATCCGGGTTCATCGCATCCGAGCCGTCGAGGCTCTGCGAGGTCGGGAAACGGAGATCGAAGACACGAAGGCCGGTGATACGGGTCATGGTTTTCCTCCGGATTAAATGGTCCAGCCGCCATCGATGGCGTAGGCCTGACCTGAGGTGTAAGTGGCGCCGGCGAGATAGACGGCGAGTTCGGCGATCTCTGCCGGCGAGCCCAGACGGCCCATCGGCTGGCGCGAGATGAAGGCGGCGCGCGCCGTCTCATAATCGCCCTGCGCCTTCATGCGGTCCTGCAGCGACGGGCTCTCGACCGTGCCGGGGCAGATGGCGTTGCAGCGGATACCCTGAGCGACGTAGTCGGCAGCGACAGATTTGGTCAGACCGATGACGGCGGCCTTGGTGACGCCGTAAGCGAAGCGGTTCGGCACGCCCTTGATGCTGGATGCAACGGAAGCCATGTTGATGATCGAGCCGTCCTTGCGCTCGAGCATGCCGGGCAGCACGGCGCGGATGGTGCGGATCATCGCCTTGACGTTGAGATCGAGGGCAAACTCCAGATCACTGTCCTTCATCTCAAGGATCGAACCGGCATGGACGAAGCCGGCGCAATTGAAGAGAACGTCGATCTGGCCGATCTCAGAGACCAAAGCATTGACCGCGGCTTCGTCGAGAACGTTCAACTTGTGGGTCGCAATCCCGGTTTCGGCCGTCAGCTGTGCCAGTGCATCGGTGTTGATGTCTGTGGCATGTACGATGGCACCAGCCTGCTGGAAGGCGATCGCCGAGGCGCGGCCGATGCCCTGTCCTGCGGCGGTGATTAGAACGGTCTTGCCGGAAAGTGAAATGGTCATTTGTCGAAGCCTCCCTTGATGTCGCGCATGGAAGGAGCGAAGGCGGTCTTCGCCGCTTCTTCGCTCGCATTGTCATATTATCGATAAAAAACAGAACCGGAAAAAGCAATGCCGAAGTTTGCAATTGCTGGCCTTGACAGCGAGGCGCGTCGGGCCGGAGCGGCAAGCGATTTTTCCTGCGGCTATATATTCTATTAATTTAGACGCCTTATGATTGCGGCTACAAATATCCGTAACCCATTATTTAGACATCATTAAAAGACTTTCGCTTTCCTGATGAACGACCAAACGAACGACAAATTGAGCGCCCGATGAGCGAATATCAGAACCGAGCCGTCGAACTCATGCAAACGCTGATCGGCAACCAATCCACCGCGGACATCAACGACCGCCGCAACGCCTTCATCTTCAGGGCCATCGGGCTCTACCAGGCTCTGGGTGGCGACCCGGAAGCCGTGCAAGGCGTCGTCGAGAAGGTCTATGCCGTCCGTGCGCCGCGGATCGACACCGCCGTCGGCGATCTCATGTACAATCTGGCGGGCGTCGGCCATGCCTCGGATCTCGACATCATCCAGGCTGCCTATAACAAGCTCGATCAGGCCACGCCGTCAGCCGTTCCGCTGAAGCGCGCCCGTACCTGATCTGCGGTCACCGGCCTCAAGCCTTCCCGTAGCCACCGCCTGTCGGCGTGGTGACGATGAAGGCTTCGCCGGCTTCCAGCTGCGTGTGGGCACTGCCGATCAACACGTCGATCGCACCGGAATTCCGGCGCACCGCATTGCGGCCAAGCGCGCCCGGCTCCCCGCCGCCTAGCCCGAAGGGCGCCACGCGGCGATGGCCGGAAAGCATCGCGAATTCCAGCTTTTCACGCGCCCGGATCGTCCGTTCCGTGCCGTCGCCTGCCGACCATTTTCCGCGGCCGCCGGAGCCCTTGCGGATATGGAAATCCTCCAGAACAACAGGGAAGCGCGTTTCCAGAATCTCCGGATCGGTCAGCCGTGAATTGGTCATATGCGTGTGGACGGCGTCCGCTCCGTTGAACCGTGGACCAGCGGGCGCGCCGGAGCAGATCGTCTCGTAATACTGATAGGTCGCGTTGCCGAAGGTCAGGTTGTTCATCGTGCCCTGCGCCGCAGCCATGGCGCCGACGGCGCCGAACAGGCAGTTGGTAACCGCCTGGCTGACCTCGACATTGCCGGCAACCACAGCCGCCGGATATTCCGGCGTCAGCATCGTGCCCTTGGGAACGATGATGCGGATCGGCCGCAGGCAACCGGCATTCATCGGGATATCGGCTTCGACCAGAACGCGGAAGACATAGAGCACGGCGGCGCGGGTGACCGGCTGTGGCGCGTTGAAATTGTCGGCGCGCTGCGGCGAGGTGCCGGTGAAATCGACGGTCGCCTCGCGCTTTTCCTTGTCGACGGTCACCTTGACGACGATCTTGCAGCCCTGGTCCATCTCATAGCTGAATTCGCCGTCCTTGAGACGGTCGAGCACACGGCGCACGCTCTCGGCGGCATTGTCCTGGACATGGCCCATATAGGCATCGACGACATCCTCGCCGAACAACGCGATCATCTTTGCGAGCTCGGCAACACCCTTTTCGTTGGCCGCCACCTGCGCCTTGAGATCATTGACGTTCTGCGCCAGCTGGCGAACCGGATAGCGGGCGCCTGTCAGCAGCGCCGCGAGCTCCTGCTCGCGGAAACGGCCGCGATCGAGCAGCTTGAAATTGTCGATATAGACACCTTCCTCCTCGATATGGGTCGCGAGCGGCGACATCGATCCCGGAGCAATGCCGCCGATATCGGCATGATGGCCGCGACTCGCCACCCAGAAGCGGATGCGGCTTCCGTCGTTGTCGAAAACCGGCGTGCAGACCGTCAGGTCGGGCAGATGCGTGCCGCCATTGTAGGGCGCGTTGATCAGGAAGACGTCGCCCGGATGGATGACCGGGTTTTCGCGGATCGCGGTGGCCACCGAAGCATCCATCGAACCCAGATGCACAGGCATATGCGGCGCGTTGGCGACCAGATTGCCCTCGGCGTCAAAGACGGCACAGGAGAAATCGAGGCGTTCCTTGATATTCACCGAGTAGGCGGTGTTCTGTAGCGTCACGCCCATCTGCTCGGCGATCGACATGAAGAGATTGTTGAAGATCTCCAGCATGACAGGATCAGCCCTGGTGCCGATCGCTGTGCGCTCCGGCAACGCCTTGATGCGGGTCAAGACGATATGGTCATGAACCGTCAGCTTCGCCTGCCAGCCGTCTTCGATGACGATCGTCTGGTTCGGCTCGATGACGATTGCAGGACCTGTCACGGTCTGCCCTGATTGCATCGAGGAGCGGAGAACGACGGCCGCGTCATGCGCTTCGCCCTGCGAATGGAAGCGCGTACGCCGCGCGGATTCAGCCTCCCCGCCAGTGCCCTCCTGGTTGCTGACATCGATCTGCGCAGCCGCGCCGCCGATCGTCTCCACCTCGATCGCCTCGACCACCAGCGGCTTGTCTTCGGCAACGAAGCCGAAGCGGCGCTTGTGCAGCTTTTCGAACTCGACCCGCAGCCGCGCCGCATCGTCGGCTGCGGGAAACAGCGTTTCCACCGATATCAGCGTATCGGTGCCGGCGTAGCGGATATGGGCGCGTGCAATGATTTCGATGGCAGAAGCCGGAACGCCTTGTGCCTCTAGCTCCGGAACGCATTCGCGCTGCAGCTCGGCTGAAAGCGCCGAGATCGCCGATGGAGCATCGGCATCGAGCGGAACGCCGAGGGCCTTCTGGCGGGTGGCCCGGATATCGGCGAGGCCCATTCCATAGGCCGAGAGTAGACCGGACATCGGATGCAGCAGGATGCTCTTCATGCCGAGCGCATCGGCCACCAGGCAGGCATGCTGACCACCGGCACCGCCGAAGCAGTTCAGCGCATAACGGGTAACGTCATAGCCGCGCTGGACGGAGATCTTCTTGATCGCCTCGACCATATTGGCGACGGCGATACGGATGAAGCCATCGGCCACTTCCTCCGGGCTCCTGCTGTCACCGGTCCGGGCTGCCAGTTCGGCGAATTTCGCCCTGACGGTATCGACATCAAGCGGCTGATCCTGGTTCGGCCCGAAGATCGCCGGGAAGAATTCCGGCAGCAGCTTACCAGTCATGACATTGGCATCGGTGACCGCCAGCGGCCCGCCGTTGCGGTAGCAGGCCGGACCCGGATGAGCACCGGCCGAATCCGGACCGACGCGAAAACGGTTGTCCTCGAAATGCAGGATCGACCCGCCGCCGGCGGCCACCGTATGGATCAGCATCATCGGTGCGCGGACGCGGACGCCCGCGACTTCGGTCTCGAAGGCCCGCTCATACTCGCCGTCGAAATGCGCGACGTCGGTGGAGGTGCCGCCCATGTCGAAGCCAATGACACGCGAGAAACCCGCCTGCTCGCCTGTCTTGGCGAGACCGACGACACCACCAGCCGGACCGGAAAGAATGGCATCCTTGCCCTGAAACATATCGGCCGCGGTCAGACCGCCCGATGACATCATGAACATGACGCGGGCGCCAGTGCGCTTGATGTCGAGCTCATCGGAAACCTGCGCCACATAGCGGCCGAGCACCGGTGACAGATAGGCATCGACGACGGTCGTATCGCCACGGCCGACCAGCTTGATGAGCGGCGAGACCTCGTGGCTGACGGATACCTGCTCGAAACCAATCTCGCGGGCGATGCGCGCGACAGCTGCCTCGTGAGCAGGGAACTTGTAGGCATGCATGAAGACGATGGCAAGCGCCCGGTAGCCTTCGGCCCGCAATGCTTCGAGGGCGCGGCGGGCTTCGCCTTCATCGAGATCAAGTTCGACCGTGCCGTCGGCCAGCACGCGTTCGCCGATCTCTGCAACCGTATCGTACAGCGCATCGGGCTTGATGATCTCGGTGGCGAAGATCTTCTTGCGCTCCTGGTAGCCGATGCGCAGCGCATCGCGGAAACCCCTGGTCGTCACCAGCGCCAGCCGCTCACCCTTGCGCTCCAGCAGCGCATTGGTCGCAACCGTCGTGCCCATCCGCACTTCGCCGATCAGCCCGGCCGGGATGGCCTCGCCTGCAGTCAACCCGAGATGGAGACGAATGCCGTGGACCGCGGCGTCGCGATAGGCGGCCGGATTTTCGGAGAGAACCTTGCGTGCGTGCAATTCGCCCGCGGGGTCGCGGGCGACGATATCGGTAAAGGTACCGCCGCGATCGATCCAGAAATCCCAGCGCTTGGTATCCGTCGCTTGCATTGAACCGTCCTCAAGATGGATTGCGGAATTGCACGTTGATAAAATATCGATAAAATGACGACATATTCTCGTCAAGGCAGGAGAGCGAAAATGGCTGACAGCAAAAACAAGGATATGAGTGCTGACGCCTTTCCCGGCATTGCCTCGTTCGGCCCGATCGTCTCCTCGGCGCATCTCGCCGAAGGCGGCTCGCCTGCTTTGTCGGAGATCGAATACGGCCTCATCCTCGCCTCGCATGCTTTCGACCGCTGGATCGTCCGCTGCATGGCGGCGGCCGGATTTCCGGGTCTATCACCGATGGAAATCCTCATCCTTCACTCGATCCGCCATCGCGACCGGGAAAAGAAGCTCGCCGATATCTGCCTGGTCCTCGATATCGAGGACACGCATGTGGTCACCTATGCGATCCGCAAGCTCCAGGCCGCAGGACTGCTGACAACCGGCCGCACCGGAAAAGAAAAGACCGTGAAGATCACCGACAAGGGCGCCGAAGCCTGTAACACCTATGCGGACGTCCGCAGACATCTGCTTGTCGAGCCGACCGCCAACGCCCGCCCCGCGGAGCAGACGCTGTCCGAAACCGCCGCCATCCTGCGCTTCATCTCGGGCGCTTTCAACCAGGCGGCGCGGGCAGCCGCGACGCTCTAGGCACCGGCGGAAGCCGGTCCGAAAATTGTTGATCGCCACACACCGTTTGTGGCCTTGACAAAGAACGGATGCCTGTATTTTATTCAAGCCTGCGGATTAGGCAGACGAGCCATACCGCATTCACATGACTCCGATAGTCGCTGGGCAGTTTCGCCCCATGACGCCCCATCGATGATGGGCCCGCGTCGTGGGGTTTTTGGTTTTTGGGTTCCGCATGACCGACGCGCTGAAAATTGGCATTCTTTACTCCACCACGGGGCCTTACGGCTCGATGGGGCGGGATGCGCGCGACGGCGCGGAATTCGCGCTGGCGGAAATTTCCGCCGCCCGCCAGGTGAGGATCGAGCCGGTCTTCTTCGACCCGCATGCCGATCTCGCCGCCTATCTGGAAGGCGCCCGCCAGCTGCTGCGCTCCGGCTGCCGCCATATCGTCGGCACAATCACGTCGGCAGCCCGCAAGGAAGTCATCCCGCTGGTCGAAAAGCATGACGGGCTGCTCTGGTACATGTGCCCCTATGAGGGCTTCGAAGCCAACGAGAACGTCATCTATGTCGGCGGCTGCCCGAACCAGCACCTGATCCCGCTATTCGAACACCTGATCCCGCGCTTCGGCACCCGCCCCTATCTCGTCGGCGCCAACTATGTCTGGGGCTGGGAGATGAACCGGCTGGCCCGCGAGCTGATCACCAATGCCGGTGGCGAGGTGCTTGGCGAACGCTACCTGCCGCTGGAGGAGACCGCGGTCGAGCGCATAGTCGCCGATATTGAGCAGCGCCGCCCGAGCTTCATTCTGAACAACCTGATCGGTCCGTCGAGCTACGCTTTCCTTGCCGCGATCGGCAAACTTGCCGAGCGCGATCCGGCTTTCCACCCGGAAAATTGCCCCGTTGTCAGCTGCGACCTGATGGAATGCGAGCTTGCCGATATCGAGCCTGGCAAAGCAATCGGCCAGCTTTGCGCCGCCTCCTATTTCGACAATCTCTCAACACCCGAAAACCTGTCCTTCAAGATCCGTGTCGCGGCCCGCTATGGCGCAGGCCGCCGTGTCTCCAGCGTCTTTGCCAGCGCCTATACGGCGGTCAAACTCTGCGCCGATGCGATCATCGCCGCAGGCAGCGACGAACCGGCCGCCGTGCGCCGCGAACTCTACGACACACAGCGCCCGAGTTTGTTCGGCTCGATCGCCATCGACCGTGAAACCCATCATGCGCCGCTGCCCTTCCATCTCGGCCAGATCAATGCCGAAAACGGCTTCGACGTCGTGGCCTCGCGGCCGCCGCTCGCCGCCGATCCCTATCTGACCGGCCGCAACAAGCCGGCCTCGCCGAAATTACGGGTGGTCTCATGAGAGAAACCCCGAATTTTACCGGCTGGCACGCCGCCATCATCCATCGCGAAGACAGCAATACCGAGAGGCTGATCCGTCAGCTCCGGCTGCTCGGCATCCGCACCAGCCTGCAATGGGCGCCGCTTGCGGCGACCGACCTGCCCGATCTCGTCATCGTTGATGCAGACCAGGGCTGGGATGACCTGCTGCCCTGGAAGGATCCGGCAGCGGCCTGCCCCGTCGTCGCCCTTCTCGGCTCCGAAGCGCCGGGCCGCATTGCCTGGGCGCTGGAACAGGGAGCCGGTGCCATCATCGCCAAACCGATCGCCACGTCCGCCGTCTATCCGGCCCTCGTCATGGCCGTCTCTATTCATCAGGAACGCAAGAACAATGCCGAACGGCTGCAATATCTCGAAGAGCGCGTGCGCCTTCGCCCTCTCGTCCATGCCGCAGTGGAAAAGCTGATGGCCGCGCACCGGGTCGATGAGGAACGCGCCTACGCGATCCTGCGCGATTGCGCCATGCGCCGCCGCCTGCCGATGGAGCAGATCGCCGCCTTTATCGTCGGCGGTGCCGAGCCCCTGCCGGAGGCCGGCTGATGCGCGTGCTGAAAGAAATGCTACGCCAGCCTGCGGCGCTCTTCGGCCTCGTGGTCGTCCTGCTCGTTGTCGTCATGGCGATTGCTGCCCCATGGATCGCGCCCTTCGACCCTGACAATCAGATGTTTGACGGCCTTTCGCTCGAAGGCGCACCGCTCCCGCCCGGCGGGCAATTCCTGCTCGGCACCGATACGCTCGGCCGCGACCTCTTCTCGCGCCTGCTCTACGGCGCCCGCACCTCGCTGGTGATCGGCCTGGTGGCAAACGGCATCGCGGTGGCAATCGGCCTCTTCGTCGGCATCATCGCCGGCTATGTCAAAGGCTTCGCCAGCAATGTGCTGATGCGCTTTACCGATCTGATGATGGCATTCCCGGCGCTGCTGCTGGCCATCGTGCTGGCCGCCCTGTTGCGCCCGAGCCTCTGGATCGTCGCGATGGTCATCGCCCTGGTGAACTGGGTGCAGGTGGCCCGCATCGTCTATACCGAGACCCGTGGCCTCTCCGAGCGCGACTTCATCATGGCCGAACGCTCGCTCGGCGCCGGTCACATGCGCGTGCTGTTCATGCATATCCTACCGCATCTGGTGCCGACGGCGATCGTCTGGGGCACGCTCGGCATCGCCACCACGGTGCTGCTCGAGGCGACGCTCTCCTTCCTCGGAATCGGTGTCCAGCCGCCGCAGGCTTCCTGGGGCAACATCATCTTCGAAAGTCAGAGCTACTTCCAGGCGGCTCCCTGGCTGGTCTTTTTCCCCGGTATCGTCATCCTGCTGACGGCGCTGTCCTTCAATCTTGTCGGTGACGCGCTGCGCGATATCCTCGATCCGACGCAGCGGGGGAGAAGCTGATGTTCCTCGTTCTCCGCCGCCTCGCCCAGGCGTTTCTGATCCTGCTCGGCGTTGCCGCCATCACCTTCGTGCTGCTCTATGCGCTTCCCGCCGATCCGGCGCGGATGATCGCCGGGCGCAGCGCCACGGCGCAGACGGTTGCCAACATCCGCCACGAGCTCGGCCTCGACCAGCCGCTGCTCGTGCAGTTCTGGCATTATCTGACCAACCTGCTCTCCGGCAATCTCGGCCGCTCCTATGCCCAGAAGACCGATGTCTGGACGCTGATCGTCGCCCGCCTGCCGGCGACGCTGACCCTGATGCTCGCCGGTATCGTCGTCGAAGTCATCCTTGGCCTGACACTCGGCACCATCGCCGCCATCCGCCGCGGCGGCTTCGTCGACCGTCTGGTGATGATGGCCTCTTTCGTCGGCGTCTCCGCCCCGCAATTCGTCGTGGCGCTGCTGCTTCTCTACGTCTTCGCCGTCACGCTCGGCTGGTTTCCGATGAGTGGCTACGGCACGCTTGCCCATGTCGTGCTGCCGGCCACCACTCTTGGCGTTCTTGGCGCCGGCTGGTACGCACGCATGGTGCGCTCGGCGATGATCGACGTGCTCAATCAGGATTATGTCCGCACCGCCCGCGCAAAGGGCCTGTCGTCGCGCCGCATCATCTTCCGCCATGCGCTGCCCAACGCCATCCTGCCGATCATCGCGATGATCGGTATCGACATCGGCCAGTTCATGGGCGGCGTGGTCGTGGTCGAGGCCGTCTTTGGCTGGCCCGGCATCGGCCAGCTTGCCTGGCAGGCGATCCAGCAGGTCGATATCCCGATCATCATGGGCGTGACGCTGACATCGGCGCTCGCCATCGTCATCGGCAATCTGCTTGCCGACCTCATTGCGCCGGTCATCGACCCGCGTATCCGCACACGTTGACAGCAACCAAAGAAGGGGAACCAATATGTTCAAAAGCTGGCTTCGAATGACAACCATGGCATCGGTGGTGGCGCTGGCGCCGCTCTCGGTCATGGCACAGGATGCACCCAAGCAGGGCGGCGACATTATCGTCACCTACAAAGACGATATCGCCACTCTCGACCCGGCTATCGGTTACGACTGGGTCAACTGGTCGATGATCAAGAGCCTCTACTCGCGCTTGATGGATTATGAGCCGGGCACCCCAAACCTCGTTCCGTCGCTCGCCGAAAGCTTCACGGTTTCGGATGACGGCCTCACCTACACGTTCAAGCTCCGCAAGGGCGTGAAGTTCTCGAACGGCCGCGAAGTCGTCGCCTCCGACGTCAAGTATTCGATCGAACGCGCCGTCAACCCGAAGACGCAGGGCCCGGGTGCCGGCTTCTTCGGCGCCATCAAGGGCTTCGAGGACGTGACCGGCGGCAAATCCGAAACGCTTTCCGGCATCGAGACGCCTGATGCAGGCACCGTCGTCTTCACGCTGTCGCGTCCGGACGCCACCTTCCTGCACGTTCTCGCCATCAACTTCGCCTCCGTCGTTCCGAAGGAAGCAGTCGAGGCAGCAGGCGGCGATTTCGGCAAGAAGCCCGTCGGCTCCGGCACCTTCACCCTGAAGGACTGGACGATCGGCCAGAAGCTCGTGTTCGAGCGCAACAAGGACTACTTCGTCAAGGACGTCCCGCATGTCGACAGCTTCACGGTCGAAGTCGGCCAGGAGCCGCTGGTCGCACTGCTGCGCCTGCAGAAGGGCGAAGTCGATATCGCCGGCGACGGCATTCCTCCAGCCAAGTTCCTCGAGATCAAGAACTCCGCCGACGGCGCAAAGATGATCGTCGATGGTGCGCAGCTCCACACCGGCTACATTACGCTCAACACCAAGGTGAAGCCGTTCGACAACGTCAAGGTTCGCCAGGCTGTCAACATGGCCGTCAACAAGGACCGCATCACCCGCATCCTGAACGGCCGCGCAACGCCTGCCAACCAGCCGCTGCCGCCGCTGATGCCGGGCTACGACAAGTCCTTCACCGGCTATACCTACGACGTTGCCAAGGCCAAGGCGCTGCTCGCCGAAGCCGGCTTCCCGGATGGTTTCGAAACGACGCTCTACTCCACCAACACCGATCCGCAGCCGCGTATCGCCCAGGCGATCCAGCAGGATCTGGCCGCTGTCGGCATCAAGGCTGAAGTCCGTGCGCTGGCACAGGCCAACGTCATCTCGGCGGGTGGCACCGAAGGCGAAGCGCCGATGATCTGGTCGGGCGGCATGGCCTGGATCGCCGACTTCCCGGATCCGTCCAACTTCTACGGCCCGATCTTGGGTTGCTCGGGTGCGGTTGCCGGTGGCTGGAACTGGTCCTGGTATTGCAACAAGGATCTCGATGCCCGCGCTGTCGCGGCAGACTCGATGTCCGACCCGGCCAAGGGTGCTGAACGCACCGCTGCCTGGGGCAAGATCTTCACCGACATCATGGCCGATGCGCCGTGGGTTCCGGTGATCAACGAGCGTCGCGTCGTTGCCAAGTCGCTCCGCATGGGCGGCGCCGACAACGTCTATATCGATCCGACGCGCGTCATCAATTACGACGCGATCTACGTCAACCAATAAGCCCTGACGGGTGAACGTCCTCCCGGCCCCGGCCGGGAGGACGCCATAAGAACGAGGGAGACACACAAGATGTGCATTGCCTGCACCCACACCATTCACCGCGCCCAGCACAATTTCGGCTGGAACAAGGATTTTGCCCCTGCTGTTGTCGCCAAGCCGGGCGAGACGATCCATTTCGAATGCATGGATTCCTCGGGCGGCCAGCTCGGCCGCGATGCGACCCTCGATACGCTGCGCGATCTCGATTTCGGCAAGATCAACCCGGTTTCCGGCCCTGTCTATGTCGAGGGCGCGAAACCCGGCGATGCACTGAAGGTGACGCTGCGCAAATTCATTCCGTCGGGCGTCGGCTGGACGGCCAATATTCCTGGCTTCGGCCTGCTCGCCGACCAGTTCAAGGAACCGGCACTGCATGTCTGGTCCTATGACGCCAACAGCATGGTTCCGGCGCTCTTCGGCCCCGGCGGCCGTGTGCCGTTGAAGCCCTTTGCCGGTACGATCGGCGTGGCTCCGGCAGAGCCCGGCACCCATTCCGTCGTCCCGCCCCGTCGCGTCGGCGGCAATATGGACATCCGCGACCTGACGGCCGGTGTCACCCTCTACCTGCCGGTCGAAGTCGATGGCGCACTGTTCTCGATCGGCGATACGCACGCCGCCCAGGGCGACGGCGAAGTCTGCGGCACGGCGATCGAAAGCCAGATGAATGTCGAAGCGACGATCGAGCTCGTCAAGGACGCCCGGCTGCAGTCGCCGCGCTTCACCACGACGGAGCCGGTCACCCGCCACCTCGACGGCATGGGCTATGAAGTCACGACCGGTATCGGCCCCGATCTAATGACGGGCGCGCGCGAAGCCGTCATGCGGATGATCGATCTTCTGACGGTCGAACACGGCCTCAACCCTGTCGATGCCTATATGCTCTGCTCGGTCTGCGGCGATCTGCGCATCAGCGAAATCGTCGACATGCCAAACTGGGTGGTCTCCTTCTACTTCCCGAGGATCGTATTCTCGTGACATTGCCCGCCACTACAGCGCCGGTCCTTTCCGTCCGCAATCTCAGCGTCGATGCACGCACGCCCGAAGGGCTGAAGCCTGTCCTCAGGGATATCAGCTTCAGCCTCTCAAGCGGCGAAACGCTCTGCATCGCTGGCGAATCCGGCTCGGGCAAATCGGTGACCTCGCTCGCCATCATGGGACTGCTGCAGAAGGCGTCGCTGCGCGTCACCTCCGGCAACATCCTGCTTGGCGAGCGTGACCTGCTGACGCTGTCGAACCGCGCCATGCGCAGCGTGCGCGGCGGCGATGTCGCCATGGTGTTCCAGGAGCCGATGACCTCGCTGAACCCGGTCATGTCGATCGGCGCGCAGCTGACCGAGGCGATCCGCGAGCACCAGGGCAACGAGAATGCCGAGGCGACGGCGCTGAAGATGCTGGATGCGGTGCAGATCACCGATCCGGCGCGGCGGCTGAAGCAATATCCGCATGAGCTGTCAGGCGGCATGCGCCAGCGCGTGATGATCGCCATGGCGCTCTCCTGCCAGCCGAAGGTGCTGATTGCCGACGAGCCTACGACGGCGCTCGATGTCACGGTTCAGGCACAGATCCTGAAGCTGATGCGCGAGTTGAAGGCCGAGTTCGGTACGTCGATCGTGCTCATCACCCATGACATGGGCGTGGTCGCCGAAATGGCCGATCGCGTGCTGATCATGCAGAACGGCCGGATCGTCGAGGAAGGCCCATCGCTCGCGATCTTCAACCGTCCCCAGGAAGACTATACCAAGCAGCTGCTCGCCGCCGTGCCGCGCCTCGGCGCACTTGCCGGCGCCGATGGCCCGCCGCGCGTGACGCCGCGCAAGATCGAGCCCGAGCGGACCGGCGCGGCACCCGTGATCGCCGTTCGCGATCTCGACGTCCACTATGGCAGCCCGGTCGGACGGTTCTTCAAGGGCAAGCCGCAGGTGCAGGCCGTCAGCGGCGTTTCCTTCGACCTGATGCCCGGCCAGACGCTCGGCCTCGTGGGCGAGAGCGGGTCCGGCAAGTCGACGACGGGCAAGGCCGTGCTCGGCCTCATTCCCTTCACCGGCAGTGTGCTGATCGACGGCCAGAACATTGCCGGTCTGACGCAGCGCGAAATGCGCCCGGTGCGCCGCTCGGCGCAGATGATCTTCCAGGATCCCTATGCTTCGCTCGACAGCCGCATGGCCGTCGGCCCCGCCATCGCCGAGCCGATGGTCATCCACGGCATCGGCAACAAGAGCGAGCGGCAGGATCGTGTCGCCGAACTGCTGCGTCGCGTCGGCCTGACGCCGGATGCGGCAACCCGCTATCCGCACGAATTCTCGGGTGGCCAGCGCCAGCGCATCTGCATCGCCCGGGCACTTGCCGTTGGCCCGAAGGTGATCGTTGCCGATGAAAGCGTGGCAGCACTCGACGTTTCCGTCCGCGCCAAGGTACTCGATCTCATGCTGGAGCTGCAGGAGACGATGGGGCTCGCCTATCTCTTCATCTCGCATGACATGGCGGTGATCGAGCGCATGTCGCATCACGTCGCCGTCATGCGCGGCGGCAAGATCGTCGAGACGGGAACGCGGCGGGAAATCTTCGAGAATCCGAAGGACGACTACACCAAGGCACTGATCGCCGCGGTGCCGATCCCGGATCCCGAGGTCTATCAGAAGCGGGCGCAGGCGCTCGCTTGAAAACCCGCCGGGGCCGCAAAGCCCCGGCGTTTCTTTTTGACGTTTACTGACGCGAGGTCAGATCGTCAGGCAGTTCGGCATTGTGGAACTGGCGGTAGATATCGCGCAGCACCTTGTTGTCGAAATTGGTCTTCACCCAACCATCGAGCCAGCCCTTCAGCGCCGTTTCGCCCTTGGGGATACCGATGCCGAGGTTGGTTTCCTTCTGGGTGAACTTTATCTGCAGCGGATTGGCGGTCATCTTCTTGTTGATGCCGTTGATGACGGCCGACTGGCTGGAGAGAATATCGACCTGGCCGGAGACGACGGAGGTGATCAGCGTTGCATCGTCTTCAAAGCGAACGATGTCGGCACCCTTGGCCTTGGCGGTGATGTCCTGGTCGTTGGTGGTGGCGCGTGTGACGCCGATGCGCTTGCCGTCGAGATCGGCATAGTCCTTGATCGCGGCGTCGGCCGGACCGGCTACGACGAGCGCCAGCGTTGCGTAGGGAACCGAGTAATCGATCGCCTTCTTGCGTTCTTCGGTGATGCCGAGCGAGGAGACGACCATGTCAGCCTTGCCCGTCTGCACCGAGGGAACGCGGGCGGCGTTGGTGATTTCCACCAGTTCCAGCTCGACGCCAAGATCCTTGGCGATCAGCTTTGCGGTTTCGACGTCCGAGCCTGTCGGCTTCAGATTTTCGTCGACGAAGGAATATTCCGGAATGCCCATCGCAACCGCGATGCGCACCTTTCCGGCCTTCTTGATATTGTCTAGCACGTCGGCATTGGCGGCCGATGCGAAGGCCAGCAGGCTTGCGCCTGCGATGAGTGCCAGTTTCGAAATCATTGTCGTCGGCATATGAGTCTCCTCTCTCGTTTACCCGACCCTGCGCGCATGCGTGCAGGTACTCCTCCTTGAATTCAGAGCTCTTCGGCCATGAATTCCTTCAGTTCCGGCGTCTGGGGATTGGAAAGGATGTCTGCTCCTCCCGTCTCCCAGACCTTGCCGGTATGCATGTAGATGACGCGGTTGGCGGCGCGTTTGGCGAAGCCCATCTCGTGGGTGACGACGATCATCGTCATGCCGCCGCGGGCGAGATCTTCCATGACGCGCAGCACTTCGCCCGTCAGCTTCGGATCGAGCGCCGAGGTCACCTCGTCAAACAGCATCACCTTCGGCTGCATGGCGAGCGAGCGGGCGATCGCCACCCGCTGCTGCTGTCCGCCGGAAAGCTGTTCCGGATAATTGTCGATCTTTTCCGACAGGCCGACCTTGGCGAGAACCTCTGTGGCGATCTCGCGGGCCTGATCCTTGCGCATCGACTTCACGCGGCGCAGCGCCAGCATGATGTTTTCGGCGACCGTCATATGCGGGAAGAGATTGTAGCTCTGGAACACCATGCCGATATCCCGGCGCAGCGAGCGCAGATCGAGCTTCGGATCCTCGACCCGGTGGCCGCAGACCTCGATCGTGCCGTCCTGGATGGTCTCCAGCCGGTTGATGCAGCGCAGCGCCGTGCTCTTGCCCGAACCGGACTGGCCGATCAGTGCCACGACTTCGCCCGCGTTGATTTCGAAGGAGACGCCCTTCAGCACCTCCAGCGCGCCGAAACGCTTGACGACATTGGTGAGTTTAACGGCGGCCGACATTGAGTTTCCTCTCAAGCGAACGGCTCCAGACCGACAGCGGATAGCAGACGCAGAAGTAGAAAAGCGCTGCGACGCCGAAGACCAGGAACGGCTGGAACAGGGAGTTGTTGATGACCTGCGCAGCACGCGTCAGCTCCAGGAAGCCGACGACGGACGCAAGCGACGTGTTCTTGACGAGCTGCACGAGGAAGCCGACCGTCGGCGGCGTGGCGATCTTCAGCGCCTGCGGCAGGATGACGTCGCGCAGCGCCTGCCAGCGGGTGAGGCCCAGGCATTCGGCAGCCTCGAACTGGGTCTTGGCGATCGATTCCACCGAGCCGCGCCAGATCTCGCCGAGATAGGAGCTCGAATAGACCATCATGCCGAGACCGGCGGCAACCAGCGGCGGCACCGAGATGCCGAAGACGCCGAGACCGAAATAGAGCAGGAACATCTGGATCAGCAGCGGCGTGCCCTGGACGATCTGGATGTAGACGAGCGCGGTGCGCCGCAGCCAGCGGAAACGCGAGATGCGTGCCAGCATGACGAAGAAGCCGGCGATGCCACCGAGAATGAAGGCGAGCGCGGACAGCACGATCGTCCAGAGCAGGCCATCCAGCAGGTAGATCAGATGATTGGTCGAGAAAGCTCCGAGCATCGTCACCTCACACGCCGAGCCCGAGCCGGCGGCGGCGCGGGAATGCAATGAGGCCGAGCCCGAAGAAGGCGGCACGCATCAGATAGGTGATGGCGATATAGAGAAGCGCCACGACGAAATAGGTCTCGAGCGAGCGAAAAGTGTTCGACTGGATGTTGTTGGCGACACCGGTTAGTTCCTCGGCCGAAATCTGCGAGCAGATCGAGGTCGACAGCATCATCAGGATGAACTGGCTCGACAGCGCCGGATAGACGCGCTCGATCGCCGGCAGGAGGATGATGTCGCGATAGATCTGCAGTTTCGAAAGGCCAAGCGCTTCGGCCGCCTCGATCTGGCTCGGATGGATGGAATCCATCCCGGCGCGAACGATCTCGGCCGTATAGGCGCCGACATTGATCACCATGGCGAAGACGGAGGCGGCAAGGATGGGCAGGCGGAAGCCGATGGACGACAGCCCGAAGAAGATGAAGAAGATCTGCACGATGAACGGCGTATTGCGCACCGCTTCGATATAGATGCCGACGATCGTGCGCAGCAGCGGCACATCGGACCGGCGCGCAATGGCACAGGCGATGCCGATCGCAAGCCCGATGATCACCGAAAACACGGTAATCTCGATCGTCGTCAGCGCGCCCGACAGGAAATCCTGCCAATAGGGCATCAGCGCCGCAAAATCGAACTGGTACTGCATATCTCCTCCAGACGCGGCCCGCGAGCGGGCGCGAATTCACTCACTCGTTCAGCGCGCCAGCCAGCCGCCATCGACGGGGATCACGGTGCCGTGGACATAGTCGGATGCGGCCGATGCCAGGAACACGGCGGCACCGCCAAGTTCGGCCGGCGTGCCCCAACGGCCTGCCGGAATACGCGCAAGGATCGCAGCGCTGCGATCCGGATCGTCGCGCAGCGCCGTGGTGTTGTTGGTGACGAAATAGCCGGGGGCGATCGCGTTGACGTTGACGCCCTTGCCCGCCCATTCGCAGGCGAGCAGCCGGGTGATGCCGGCAAGCCCGCTTTTCGAAGCCGTGTAGGATGGGATGCGGATGCCGCCTTGGAAAGAGAGCAGCGAAGCGATGTTGACGATCTTGCCGCGGCCCTTCTCGATCATGTGACGGCCGGCCGCCTGCGACAGGAAGAAGGCGGTCTTCAGATTGGTATCGATGACCGCATCCCAGTCTTCCTCGGTGAAATCCACTGCATCGGCGCGGCGGATGATCCCGGCATTGTTGACCAGAATATCGAGGCCGCCGAAGGTCGAAACCGTCTCCGAGACAATATCCTTGACCGGCGCGATGCTGCCAAGATCGGCCTTGATGGCGTGAAAGCGGACACCCGCCTTGCTGACCAGCGCCTCGGTCTCGTCCATCGACGAACGGCCGACGGCGACGATTGCGGCACCGGCTTCGGCGAGCGCCAGTGCAATGCCCTGGCCGATGCCGGTATTGGCGCCGGTGACGACGGCGGTGCGGCCCGAGAGATCGAAGGGATTGGCCATCGTCCTACCTCAGATCCGCAATGGCGATATGGTCCATATCGGTGAAGCTCTTGTTGTCACCGGCCATCGCCCAGATGAAGCTGTAGTTCTTGGTGCCGGCGCCCGAATGGATCGACCAGGGCGGCGAGATGATCGCCTGCTCGCTGGCCACCAGCATGTGACGGGTCTGCTGCGGCTCGCCCATGAAATGGAAGACGCGCTGATCGGCTTCGAGATCGAAATAGAGATAGGCTTCCATGCGCCGGTCGTGGGTGTGGGACGGCATGGTGTTCCAGACGCTGCCCGCATCGATCATCGTGAAGCCCATGGTCAGCTGGCAGGACTGGCAGACTTCCGGATGGATGAGCTGGTAGATCGAGCGCTTGTTGGCGGTCGCAGCTTCCCCCGGCGTCAGGTGACGCGCCTTGTCGCGGGTCAGGAGAACGGTCGGGTGGGTCTGGTGCGCAGGCGTCGAGACCAGGTAGAACTTGGCCGGGTTAGCCGCATCGGCGCTTTCGAAGCTGACGTCCTTGGCACCCTTGCCGACATACAGGCAATCATATTTGGCGAGATCGTAGCGCTTGCCGTCAACGGTGACGCTGCCTGCACCGCCGACATTGAGGGCGCCGAGTTCGCGCTCGGCAAGGAACGTCTCCTGACCGATTTCCTTCGGCGCACCAAGGACCAGCGCAGCAGCAAGCGGCGTGGCGCCACCGATCACCATGCGGTCGTAATGCGAGTAGGTCAGCCTGATTTCACCGCCTTCGAAGACGGTCTCGATCAGGAAATGGCGGCGCAGCATCTCGGTGTCGTAGCCACGGACGGCTTCTGGATGGGAAGCATGGCGGACGTCGATCTTCATTGAATTTTTCCCTTCTGATCAGCGGATGCCAAGGGAGATTTCGCATCCTCGATGAAATAGTTCGGATCCCAGATTTCGGCCTTCTCGACTTCGCCGAGCAGCTTGCCGAGATGGAACCCCATGGCCGAGGCAGCACCCGCCTTGTCGCCTGCCTTCATGCAGTCGATGACGGTGGAGTGCTCTTCGATGACACGGGCGAGACGCCCTTCCTGCGGCAGGGTCAGCAGGCGGTACCGGTCGGAATGAACCTTGACCTGCTGGATGATTGCCCAGATGCCGGGAAAGCCGGCGATATCGCTGATCAGCTTGTGGAAATCGTTGTCGACCACATGGAAAGCGGCGACGTCGTCGTCACGCACACAAGCGCTGAGATCGGCAAGATTGCGCTCCAGCAGACGCAGACCAGCGGGGGTCATCTTCTCGACGGCGATCGAGACGGTGGTGTCCTCAAGCGCCTTGCGCACAAGGATCGCCTCGTAGAGCGCATGGCGCGGAATGCGGGACACGAAGGTTCCGGACTGAGGAAAGACATCGACCAGACCATCGTCCGACAGACGCAGCATCGCTTCGCGGATCGGCGTGCGGCTGACGCCGAACTGCGCCTCGAGTTCCTTCTCGTTCAGGAGATCCATCGGCTTGCGGCGGAGCGAGATGATGTCGTCGCGGAGCGCGTTATAAACCAGCGTCGCGGCACGTGGCGCGGCGGCTCGCTGATGCGAAAGGTGGGTGACGCCGGCGAGCGAGCGCTTCTTGCGGGTCTCGCTCATCGCGTCCCAGCCCCAGCTTCAATCGTGATGCGCTGACCTGTTGTCCTCACCCATCGCCACCTCCCGTTGGCTTGGCAAGAAGTAGTATATTAGTATCCAACTTAGCGCAAGCGGGTATAGGCAAGGACTTTTCCACAACGAAAAAGCCGCGGAGATCACTCTCCGCGGCTTACTTTTGCTATTATTTTTCAGGTACTTAAATTTCGGAAAGCCTGAAGCGCGCGACGATGTCGCCCTCGCACCACATCGGAAAATTCGTGCCCCACTTGTTGTTGTGGAGATTGAACCGGATGCCGCCGGAGAAATCCGGACGCGCCTTGCAGAAGGTCATGAAGCCCCAGCTTGCGGGTGCTGCGAGCGGCGTATCCAGCGGCTCGATCTGCAGCGCACCGGTGCGCGCGGCGCTGACGGCCTGCAGCTGCGCCCCGCCGCTTTCGGCGATCGCGCCCGACTTGTGCCAGAGCCCCATCTTGCGGAAACTCCACGCCGCATCCCCGGCAGGCGTGACGAAGAAGAAGCTCGCCTCCGGCATGCGATTGGCAGGTTTGGCATGCAGCGTCAGCTGAATGGAAAGCGCATCGCCTTCATCGAGGAACCGCAGCGAAACATGCTTTGGCGCCCCATATGACGACGATGCGCGCTCGGGCAGCGAGAGCAACATCATGTTGCCTGCAGCCGCATCGAGAACCGGTGGAAACACTTGGGACAGAGCTGCGCCGGATTGGGCGAGGCCAGGCTTGTCATGATCGAGCACCGCCCATTCCTGGCGGTGCGTCAGATAGGTGTCCATATGCCTGCCGACATCGGCGGCATCGTAGCTTTCGTAACGATAGCCAAGAAGCGCGCCGCCGCGGCCCGAGATCGTCGTTCCCGCCGGCGTTGCGATCGAGGCAATGTCGCCGCTTTGACCGTCGAGCGTCACCGTCCAGCCGCCTGCCGTCAACTCTGTCTGCTTGGCCGACAGCACGGGCAAGGCGGGCGCCCCAAGCGTAGCAACAGCTTGGGCCGCCGCCGCGGCGTCATCGGGCTCCAGCATCGAAATGGCCTTGTCGAGATAATCGCGCTGCTCCTGCCA
Source organism: Rhizobium sp. 05N430 (assembly GCF_056396985.1). Lineage (NCBI taxonomy): Bacteria > Pseudomonadati > Pseudomonadota > Alphaproteobacteria > Hyphomicrobiales > Rhizobiaceae > Rhizobium > Rhizobium sp. 05N430. The sequence goes on from NZ_JBFTMO010000002.1 coordinate 83,477, forward strand.
GGACTGTTCGGCATAGGCGAAGCGGTAATCGGTCTTGCGCGCCGCCTCGAAATTCAGGCGCGACCAGGCCTTGTCGTCTCGGAGATAGGATTTGATATCGACGCCGCATGTATGTTCGGCGACCATCGCCAGCTCACGGCCAAAAGCCAGACGGCTGCGGTTCAACCCCTCGCCCGCGAAGCGGTCATAGAGCCGCTGCAGCGCCAGGAAGCGGGCGGTCTTCTGCGGGTCGGTGGCGCTGCCATGGATCCAGCTGTCGCCGAGCTCGACGTCGAGAACCGGAAAGCGCTCGCGGGCTTCCCAGAGCAGCGCGCCGTAATCTTCCAGCGTCGCCGCCCGGATCACCGCATCCGGCTCACGATTGCGGATCTCGCGCAGCGCTTCCGCCGTCTGCGGCACGCTTTGCGGGCCGATATTGTCGTTGGTATGAGCAAAGCTCAGCCCATCCGAGAAGCCTTCAGGGAAATAGGTCTCGCCATAGGAACGCTGATACATGACCACGACTTCGGCGCCATCGGGTGCCCGCCAGCGAAAAACATCCGGCACGTCGGGCGGTGGCGAGGCGGTGTTGACGCCGAGATGCAGGAAGCGGATCCCGGCTTCGGCGAGCAGCGGCACCATGCCGAGCGTATGGCCGGGCACATCGGTCATCTTCGCTGCAATCGTCGTCTTGCCGAAGCGGCGGTCGAGCTCCTGAGAATAGGACAGACCAGCGCGGAAAAGATCCGGCGACATCAGCTCCGTATGCGTCGTGAACGGCAGGCCGTGCCAGCGGATCAGCCCGCGCTCGATCGCCTGCTCAAGGGCTGCGACTTCCGCAGACGAGCGCGAATTCAAATGATCCCAGATCAGCCAGGCGCCCGTTGTCCAGATGAACTTCGGCTCATCGGGGTTCTCGGCATAAAAATGCGCGCCGGTCTCGATCGCCTGCGGAATGAACCGCTCGTGATACTGGCGGCGAACCTTTTCCGCGTGATCCGTGAAACCGATATCCAGATGGGTCTTGAAGACCAGATGCACGCGCTTTTCTGACATGTCCATTCCGCTCGCTGGCCTCGGCAACCGCACCGGCCGCTTCGACATCTACGAGACAATGTAAACGTGTTCAAATGCGACTTTTGTCGCAGGTTGCAAAGCTGAGAGGTCAATGGATTTCAACCCTGCCCATTATACACGAAAAATCATGACTTTATGCGGGAACTGTAGCTTTGCGTCGGGAACTTACCGCCTGTGAAAATCTGTGTAATCGTATGCACAGATCGGCTCAAAGCCGTTATCCGCCGCGGATCGACCCCCGCCAGATGAGCTCCGCATGCAGCCTGATTGACCGCCCCTGTCCGTCGTCCTCCGCGCTTCCGGGCTCTGCCAGAAAGGCGACCGCCTCGCGGGCGATGGCTTCAACGGGCTGGGCGAAAGTGGTGAGATCGTAGGATGACCAGGAGGTCTGCTCGATATCGTCGAAGCCGGCGACGCAGAGCTGATCGGGGACCGACATCATGAACTGATGGCGGGCCGCGTCCATCACGCCGCAAGCGAGCAGGTCGTTGGCGCAAAAGATCGCGTCGGGCCTTTCCTTGCGCGTCAGCAGCCGCTGGGCGACGACCTTGCCCGCCTCGTAGCCGGTCGGGCCGAAGCGCTCGACGGCGACCTCCATGCCGAGTGCTGCGGCGGCGGCAACGAAACCATGCTCGCGGGCCATCAGGCTGGGCGTCCCGACCTCCGAATTGGCGAAGGCGAGGCGACGGCAGCCGGCGCGCACGAAGGCGGTGAGGATGCGGCTTGCCGCTTCCTTGTCGTCGAGATTGATCCTGAACGGGCCCGGCTGCGCGTCGTTGCGGTTGATCAGCACCAGCCGCTGGCCATTCTTCAGGCAGAGCTGGGTGATCGACTTGTCGGGCTGACCTGACAGGATGATCGAAGCATCGGCGCGGTAGCGGATCGCCTGGCGTAGTGCTCGGTCAACACTGCCGTCGGAGCGGTCAGTGTTGATCAGCATCGCGATCTTGCCAGAGTTCTGCAGATGTTGCGTCACCGCCCTGATCAGCGACGAGCGATAAGGCGTGCCCATCTCCGAAACAATCAGGCAAACAATGCCGCTCTCGTTGCGCATCAGCCCGCGGGCGAGATGATTGACGTGATATCCGAGCGCCTCGGCCGCCTCCATCACCCGCTTGCGTGTCTCGGGCGCGACGCTGGCCCCTGGTGTGAACGTGCGCGACACAGCCGAACGGGAAACCCCCGCTTTTTCCGCGACTTCCTGCGCGCTGACAAAGACTTTCGTGACCAACTGAATCTCCCCTTGCACACGACTGTGCACGATATTGCAATTGCGTGCAATATCCCCGCGAATGGATTTGTGACAGTTTTGTGACAAAAACTGTTGACAGGCTTTCCTGGGTCATGCAGCATTTGCACACGCTTGCAAAGGCGATCGGCGTGGAGGCGCCGCCACATCCAGGAGGAAAGAATGCGTTCAGCTAAACTTGCCGCGGCAGCGCTTGCCGCGAGTGTGACTTTTGCTGCCTTTTCGGCTCAGGCCGCTGGCAATCTCAATGTGATCTGCTCGGCAGACCAAGAAGTCTGCGACCTCATGAAGGGCCTGTTCGAAAAGCAGTCCGACATCAAGGTCAACATGGTGCGCCTCTCGGCCGGCGAGACCTATGCGAAGATCCGCGCCGAGGCCCGCAACCCGAAGACCGACATCTGGTGGGCCGGCACCGGCGACCCGCATCTGCAGGCAGCCGCCGAAAACCTGACGCTGGAATACAAGTCGCCGCTATTCGATCAGCTGCAGGATTGGGCCAAGAAGCAGGCCGAAAGCGCCAAATACCGCACCGTCGGCGTTTATGCCGGTGCGCTCGGCTGGGGCTACAACACCGACATCCTGAAGCAGAAGAAACTCAAGGAACCGAAGTGCTGGGCCGATCTGCTGGATCCGTCCTACAAGGGTGAAATCCAGATCGCCAACCCGAACTCCTCGGGCACGTCCTACAACATGCTGGCAACGCTGGTGCAGATCATGGGCGAGGACCAGGCTTTCGATTATCTGACGAAGCTGAATGCCAACGTCTCCCAATACACCAAGTCGGGTTCGGCACCGGTGAAGGCGGCCGCCCGCGGCGAGTCGACCATCGGTATCGTCTTCATGCATGACGCCGTGGCGCAGACCGTCGAAGGCTTCCCGATCAAGGCGGTCGCACCATGCGAAGGCACCGGCTACGAGATCGGCTCGATGTCGATCGTCAAGGGCGCCAAAAACCTTGAGAACGCCAAGAAGTGGTATGACTGGGCACTCAGCGCCGATGCACAGTCGCACATGAAGGACGCCAAGTCCTTCCAGCTGCCGTCCAACAAGTCGGCCGAGATTCCGAAAGAAGCGCCGAAGTTCGAGGACATCAAGCTCATCGACTACGACTTCGCCAAATACGGCAATCCCGATGTCCGCAAGGCGTTGCTTTCCCGCTGGGACAAGGAAATCGGCGCCAAGGCCAACTGATCTCAAGTGATCTCGATGGCCGGCTGCCGATGGCTGCCGGCCGCCAAGCATAATGCCGTGCTCAAGCGGGAGCGAACCATGAAGAACCACAATCGCAGACTGGATATCGCTCTCGTCTTCGCCATTGCCGCCCTGATACTGCTCCCGTGGTATCGGATCGAAGGCGGCTTCTTCGGCCTTGGGTGGCTGTCTGATTTTCTGGGCGATCCCTCCACGGCGCCCGGCATCCTGCAGATCACCACCTATGGCCGATGGTGGCTCGCGATCGCCGTCTTCCTCGTATTGCTAGGCGGCATCGCGCGCTTCCTTCCCGATCCGAAGCAGCGTGCTACGCTGCTGGCCTGGGCCGGTGGCCTGGGCGTTCTGTTCCTGACGATCGAGGGATTGGCGATCAATCTCTCCGGCTGGAGCTGGACATTCGCCGAAACCCTCTTCGGCGCGCTCCCTGACGGCCAGCCGTCGATGGGTGCGGGCGCGGTGGTGACCGGCCTCGTCTTCGTGTTCTTCTTTGCCTTCGGCCTTGCCGAACGCGGTGTGATGAAAGGCGATGCCTTCGTGGTCGGCGCCATCGCCATGCTGGTGTTCCTCGTCGCCATCTTCGTCTTCTATCCCGTCGGCAGCATGTTCGTCGGCGCCTTCCAGGATTTCGACGGCTCCTTCAATCCGACCGGCTTTCTGACCAATATCCAGGATTCATCGGTCTGGAGCCTCGGCTGCGTTGTTGGCGGCGAGCGTTGCGGCGTTGCCTGGCGCACGCTCTGGCTGGCGATCATGACGGCGGCTGGCTCGACGACGCTTGGCCTCTGCTTCGCGCTGGTCGCCACCCGCACCCGCTTTCCCTACAAGAAGGGTCTGCGGCTGCTGACCATCCTGCCGATCATCACGCCGCCCTTCGTCGTCGGCCTGGCGCTCACCCTGCTCTTCGGCCGTTCCGGTGTCGCCACCCAGCTTGTATCTTCCTTGCTTGGCGTCGAACCCGGCCGCTGGCTCTATGGCCTGACCGGCATCTGGATTGCCCAGGTTCTGTCCTTCACGCCGATTTCCTTCCTGGTGCTGATCGGCGTCGTGGAAGGCGTCAGCCCATCGATGGAGGAGGCGTCGCAAACGCTGCGCGCCGATCGCTGGCGCACCTTCTGGCGCGTCTCGCTACCGTTGATGAAGCCCGGCCTCGCCAACGCCTTCCTCATCGGCTTCATCGAAAGCATGGCGGATTTCGGCAACCCGATGGTGCTCGGCGGCAGCCATGGCGTGCTGTCGACGGAAATCTTCTTTGCCGTCGTCGGCTCGCAGAACGACCCGGCCCGCGCCGCCGTGCTCGCCATGATCCTGCTCGTCTTCACCATGTCGGCCTTCATCGCACAGCGTTTCTGGCTACAGGGCAAGAGCTATGCGACCGTCACCGGCAAGGGCGATTCTGGCCAGCATATCGCCCTGCCGCGCGGCGTCTCGATTGCCGTTCACTCCCTCGTCATCCCCTGGGCGATCTTCACCATCATCGTCTATGCGATGATCCTGTTCGGCGGTTTCGTTCGCACCTGGGGTCTCGATAACACGCTCACCTTCGAGCACTACATTCGCGCCTTCTCGATCGGGTTCCGTGATGACGGCGGCCTGGCGTGGACGGGGGTCGCCTGGAATTCGTTCTGGACGACAATGGAGATCGCCCTGATCTCCGCCCCGCTCACGGCTGCTGTCGGCCTGCTGACCGCCTATATAATCGTCCGCCAGAAGTTCGTCGGCCGCAACGTCTTCGAATTCGCGCTGATGCTGAGCTTCGCGATCCCCGGCACCGTCATCGGCATCAGCTACATCATGGCTTTCAACCTGCCGCCGCTGGAAATGACGGGGACGGCGCTGATACTCGTCGCCTGCTTCGTCTTCCGCAACATGCCGGTCGGCGTGCGCGGCGGCGTGGCGGCCATGAGCCAGCTCGACAAGAGCCTCGACGAGGCATCGCTGACGCTGCGCGCCAACAGCTTCCGGACGATCCGCAAGGTCATCCTGCCGTTGCTGCGCCCGGCGATCACGGCAGCGCTGGTCTATTCCTTCGTACGTGCCATCACGTCTATCAGCGCCGTGATCTTCCTGGTCAGCGCCGAATACAACATGTCCACCGCCTATATCGTCGGCCTTGTCGAGAATGGCGAATACGGCGTCGCCATCGCCTATTCCTCGGCCCTTATCGTCGTCATGGTCACGGTCATCGCAGGCTTCCAGTTCCTGGTCGGCGAACGCCGTCTGCGCCGCGAAAACCGCGTCGCCATGGCGGCACCGGCGACCATAGCATCCGCACCTCTCGGTCAGGAGAAAACCGCATGAGCAGCAACAAACCCGGTTCCGTCGTCTTCGAGAACGTGCGCAAGACCTTCGGCGCCTTCACAGCGATCCCCGATCTGTCTCTGACCATCGAGCCCGGCACGCTGGTGACCGTGCTTGGCCCGTCCGGCTGCGGCAAGACGACGACGCTGCGCATGCTCGCGGGCCTCGAGCATCCCAGCGCTGGCCGCATCCTGATCGGCGGCAAGGACGTGACCATGCTGCCGGCCAACGAGCGCGATGTCTCGATGGTGTTCCAGTCCTATGCGCTGTTCCCGCACATGACCTCGCTCGATAATGTTGCTTACGGCCTGGAATCGTCGGGCATCAAGCGCAAGGAAGCACGCGAGCGCGCCGAGGAAGGCCTGAAGCTCGTCGGTCTTGGAGGCATGGGTCAACGTCTGCCTGCCGAACTCTCCGGTGGCCAGCAGCAGCGTGTCGCGGTTGCCCGGGCATTGGTGCTGGAGCCGCAGGTACTGCTGCTCGACGAGCCGTTGTCGAACCTCGACGCCCGGCTTCGGCGCCGCGTCCGCACCGAGATCCGCGAGCTGCAGCAGCGGCTTGGTTTCACCGCCGTCTACGTCACCCACGATCAGGACGAGGCGCTTGCGGTCTCCGACCAGATCATCGTCATGAAGGATGGCGAAGTCGCGCAGAAGGGCGCGCCGCGCGATCTCTACGACCAGCCTGTGTCGGCCTTCATCGCCGACTTCATGGGTGAGGCCAATGTGGTGCCCTGCAATGTCGTCGGCATCGATGGCGATCACGCGACGATCAATGTCGAGGGCCTGACGCATCGCATCTCCGGCCGCAACATGCGCCCCGGCCCGGCGCTGCTGGCGGTACGCCCAAACGCCATCACGCTGGCGCCGAAAAACGGCGGCGCCTTCAGCGGCCAGATCACCCATGCCGCCTATCTCGGCGACCATGTGGAATACGAAGTCAAAACCAGCAACGGCACGCTCTTCGTCGTCGATCCCGCAGTGGAAAGGGCCTTTGCGCCTTTGACAGAGGTGGAGATCGGCTTCAAGGATCGCGGCATTGCCATCATCGGCGGCTGAGCGCCGCATTTCATCAAGGGAAGATTTTCATGACGTCGCATGTCGTACCCGGGCTCGAAGCGCGCCTTGCGCTGGCCGAAGCCGTGGCCCGCGAGGCCGGAGCCGTGGCGCTCGATTATTTCAAGCGCCACGAAACGCTTGTGATCGAAACCAAGCGCGATCCGCAGGACGTGGTCTCGATCGCCGACCGCGAGGTCGAAAACCTGATCCGCAAGCGCTTCAACGAAGCCCATCCCACCGATGGCGTTCTCGGCGAGGAATACGGCCTGGAGACCGGCACATCGGGCTTCACCTGGGTGGTCGATCCGATCGACGGCACCAGCCCCTTTGTCAACGGCATGCCGAACTGGTGCGTCTCGATCGGGCTCCTGCACGATGGCATCCCGGTCGTTGGTGTCATCTCGGCACCCTGCCACGACGAGCTCTATGCGGCGGCTCTCGGCATGGGCGCCACGCTGAACGGCAAGAAGCTGTCGCTCGACCCGTCGCGTACCATCCGCAACGCCGTCACCGGCATCGGCGCCAACAACCATGTGACGCCGGCCTTCGTCGGCAAGATGGTGGAAAACCTCCTCGAAGCCGGCGGCAATTTCATCCGCAATGGCTCCGGCGCGCTGATGCTCGCCTATGTCGCGGCCGGCCGCCTGGTCGGCTATTACGAACCCTACATGCATGCCTGGGATTGCATGGCGGGCTATTGCCTCGTCAAGGAAGCCGGCGGCTGGTACCACCCCTTCCCGACCGAAGGCGAGCGGCTGACCAAGGGATCGCCGGTATTGGCCACCGCTCCCGGCGCCACCGACGACCTGCGCAAGATCGCCGGTATTTAAGGGATTCCGCATCTTCGACCTGCCCAATCCGGCGTCATCGGCGCCGGATTTTTTGTGCATGGCGAAGATCGCAGCCTAATTTTTGTGCGCTGCAAAAATTGCACAAAAAACCGCTTGACGAGGTGGACCAATATGGTTTTGGATTGAACCAATAAGAAATTGGTTCGGACCATTCACTATGGATGAGACCACGGGGAACTCCAATTACGCACTCGACAAGCTGCGTGCGCTGCTGCGCTCGGACAGCCTCGATGCCTATGGCAAGCTGCCGACCGAGCGAGCGCTTTCGGAGATGCTCGACGTCAGCCGCCGTGCCATCCGCCGCGCACTGGAAGTTCTCGAAGCCGAGGGATTGATCTGGCGCCGCCAGGGATCCGGCACTTTTGCCGGAAGGCGCCCCGACGGCTGGAGCGAGCATGTGGATTCGATCGTTGCCGGCACCGACCTGATGGAAATCATGGAAGTGCGCCTGCGCATCGAGCCGCAGCTCGCTCAGCTTGCCGCCATCCGCGCCAAGAAGCACGACGTTGAGCGCATGTATGAGCTGGTCAAGAAGATTTACGAGAGCACCGATGCCGACGGCCGCGAGCTGTGGGACGGCGCGCTGCACCGGCATATCGCGCAATCCGCCGGCAACCAGTTCTTCCTGACGATCTTCGACGTCATCAACCGTGTGCGTCAGGACGAAGCCTGGCAGACGATCCGCGAGCGCGCCCGCGCCGCCAGCAAGACGCGCACCGTGACCTACGGACAGCATACCGCAATCGTCGATGCCATCGCCGCCCGCGATCCCGCGAGAGCCGGCGAAGCGATGCGCCAGCACCTGCTGACGCTGCAGGAGAGCCTGGTCCGCATGACCTCGCTCGACCACCAGATACCGGAGACCAAAGAAGAGCTCACCTGAAGAGCCACCGGCAATGAAGCAAACAAAAAGAACCAGAGGAGAGTGAAATGAAGACCGCCAGTTTCGTGACGACCCTTCTAGCCGGGGCAATTGTTGCCCTCCCATCCTTTGCCGCTGAGCTTAAGATCGGCCTGCAGGACGATGCCGACGTGCTCGATCCCGCGCAGTCGCGCACCTTCGTCGGCCGCATCGTCTATACCGCGATGTGCGACAAGCTCGTCGACGTGACCCCCGACCTGAAAATCGTGCCGCAGCTCGCGACCGAATGGAAATGGTCCGACGACGGCAAGACGCTGACCATGAAGCTGCGCGAAGGCGTCAAGTTCCACGACGAAACACCGATGAATGCGGCGGCAGTCGTCGCCACCATCGAACGCAACATGACGCTGCCGGAATCGCGCCGCAAGAGCGAGCTGACCTCGGTTGAGAAGGTCGAGGCCTCGGGCGAATACGAGGTGAAGTTCACGCTGAAGAGCCCTGACGTGACGCTGCTTGCCCAGCTTTCTGACCGCGCCGGCATGATCGTTTCGCCGAAGGCTGCCAAGGAACTGGGTGCCAATTTCGGCAATCACCCGGTTTGCGCCGGTCCCTTCAAGTTCGTCGAGCGCGTCCAGCAGGACCGCATCGTGCTCGAGAAGTTCCAGGACTACTGGAACAAGGACAATATCTTCGTCGACAAGGTCACCTACCTGCCGATCCCGGACACTACGGTGCGCCTTGCCAACCTGCGCTCGGGCGATCTCGACATGATCGAGCGCCTGGCACCGACCGATGCCGCTTCGGTGAAGGAAGATGCGAGCCTCACCTATGCCGACGCGATCGGCACCGGCTACATGGCGCTCTACGCCAATGTCGGCAACGGCGCTCGTGCCGACAATCCGTTCGGCAAGGACAAGCGCCTGCGCCAAGCCTTCTCGCTGGCGCTCGACCGCGATGCGCTGAACCAGATCGTCTATGAAGGCACCTCGGTTGCCGGTAACCAGTCGTTCCCGCCGAACAGCCCATGGTTCGACAAGGATATCCCGGTTCCCGGCCGCGATCTCGACAAGGCCAAGGCGCTGATCAAAGAAGCCGGTTTCGACCGCGTGCCGATCGAGCTGCAGGTGCAGAACAACCCGGTCGCCTCGCAGATGATGCAGGTCGTCCAGTCGATGGTTGCCGAGGCCGGCTTCGACGTCACCATCCGCTCGACGGAATTCGCAACGCTGCTGTCGGAGCAGACGGCGGGCAACTACCAGCTCAGCCGCTCGGACTGGTCGGGCCGTATCGATCCTGATGGCAATATCCACCAGTTCATCACCTGCAAGGGCGGCATCAACGATACCAAGTATTGCAACGCCGAAGTCGACAAGCTGCTGAACGAGGCCCGTGCGTCCACCGACGATGCGGTCCGCAAGCAGAAGTATGACGCCGCGGCCGTGATCCTCAACGACGACATGCCGATCATCTATCTCGGCCATAACTCGTGGATCTGGGCGATGCACAAGAACGTCACCGGCTTCGTCGCCTCGCCTGACGGCATGATCCGTCTGACGGGCGTCAAGAAGGAAGGCTGAACCAGCCATCGCGGCGGCGGGTAATGCCCGCCGCCTCTCCCCGCTCGCTCAGGATCGTTCATGTATACCTACATCGCCAAGCGGCTTCTCGTCGCCATTCCGACGCTGCTGATCATATCGGTCTTCGTCTTCTCGCTGCAGAAGCTGCTGCCGGGTGATCCCATCCTCGCCATGGCCGGCGAAGAGCGGGATCCGCAGGTCATCGAATATCTGCGCGAAAAATACCGGCTGAACGATCCGGTGCCCTACCAGTATGTCTCCTGGCTGGGCTCTGTGCTGCAGGGCGATCTTGGCATTTCGCTCAGAACCAATCAGCCGGTTCTGGAACTGGTGGCGGAGAAACTCCCGGTCACCATTCAGCTCGCCATCATGTCGATGATCTTCGCCTTCGTGATCGGCGTTCCCATGGGCATTCTGGCGGCGGTGAAGAAGAACACCGCGTTTGATTACATCGCCAACCTGATCGCACTTTCCGGCCTTTCGATCCCGAATTTCTGGCTCGGCATCATGCTGATCCTCTTGGTCTCGGTGAAACTCGGCTGGCTGCCCGCCTCCGGATACGAACCCTTCTTCAACGACCCGATCCGCTCGATCCAGACGATGTTGATGCCATCCTTCGTGCTTGGCAACGCGCTAGCCGCGACGCTGATGCGGCATACGCGCTCGGCGATGCTGAGCGTGCTCAGCGCCGACTATATCCGCACCGCCCGCGCCAAGGGCCTCTCCGAGCGCTCGGTCGTGCTCGAACACAGCTTCCGCAATGCAGTGCTGCCGATCGTGACGCTCAGCGCCCTGCTCTTCGGCGAACTCTTGGCGGGTGCGGTTCTGACCGAACAGATCTTCACCATTCCGGGCTTCGGCAAACTGATCGTCGATGCCGTCTTCAACCGCGACTATGCGGTCGTCCAAGGCGTCGTGCTCTGCACCGCGATCGGCTTCATCCTGATGAATCTCATCGCCGATATCCTCTATGTCCTTCTCAATCCGCGCATGAGGGCCTCGCTATGACCGCCATCGATCAGGTCGCTGTCACCACCGAACAGCGTGTGCCGAGCCGCGCCTGGCGCAAGCTGAAGGCCAACAAGGGCGCGCTTGCCGGTCTCTGCATCATCGCCTTCTTCGCGATCCTGGCGATTGCGGCACCTCTGCTGCCCATTCCCGATCCGAACGGCACGAGCTGGTCGGCGATCCGCAAGGCGCCATCCGCCACCCACTGGCTCGGCACCGACGATCTCGGCCGCGACATCCTTTCGCGGATGATCTGGGGCGCCCAGGCCTCGCTGATGGCGGGCGTCTTCTCGGTGGCTATCGCCGTCATCGTCGGCGTGCCCTTCGGCCTGATGGCCGGCTATTTCGGCGGCTGGGTCGATCAGATCATCTCGCGCATCACCGAAGCCTTTCTTGCCATGCCGTTCTTAATAACCGCGATCGCGCTTGCTGCCTTCCTGGGCCCGAGCCTCACCAACGCGATGATCGCCATCGGTCTTTCGGCCATGCCGATCTTCATCCGCCTGACCCGCGGCCAGGTGCTGGCCGTCAAGACGGAAGAATATGTCGAGGGCGCCCGCTCCATCGGCTTCAGGCATTTCAGGATTATCACCCGCTACATCCTGCCGAATGTCGCCGCCCCCATTCTCGTGCAGGCGACGCTGACGATTGCGACAGCGATCATCGCCGAGGCCAGCCTCTCCTTCCTCGGCCTCGGCCAGCAGCCGCCCGCCGCCAGCTGGGGTTCGATGCTGAACGTTGCCAAGAACTTCCTCTCCCAAGCCCCATGGATGGCGATGTGGCCGGGGGCGGCGATCTTCCTCGTCGTCATCGGCTTCAATCTCCTCGGCGACGGCCTGCGCGATGCGCTCGATCCGCGCGAAGCATGATTTCCTGAAAGGACATTCGAAATGACCGCATTCACGACCCGTCCCGAAATCCTCGGCACGTTCGGCGTCGTCACCTCCACCCACTGGATCGCCTCGGCGGTCGGCATGAGCATTCTCGAAAAGGGCGGCAACGCCTTCGATGCGGCTGTCGCGACCGGCTTCGTCCTGCAGATCGTCGAGCCGCATCTCTGCGGCCCGGGCGGCGATATGCCTGCGGTCCTCTATTCGAAGAAGAAGGACAAGGTCGAGGTCATCTGTGCGCAGGGCCCGGCCCCTGCAGGCGCGACTATCGAGCATTACACATCCGAAGGCCTGAAGCTGATCCCCGGCGACGGTCTGCTTTCGACCGTCATTCCCGGCAGCTTCGACGGCTGGATGCTGATGCTGCGCGACTATGGCACGATGAGCCTTCGCGACGTGCTGGAGCCGGCGATCTATTACGCGGAGAACGGTCACCCGATGCTGCCGCGCGTCTCGGCGACGATTGCAGGCCTCGCCTCGTTCTTCGAGAAGGAATGGCCGACATCCCACAAGACCTGGCTGCCCGGTGGCGCCGCACCCGAGCCGCTCTCCAACTTCAAGAACCCGGTTCTCGCCGGGACCTGGAAGCGGATCATCGCAGAGGCAGAAGCCAAGCGTGGCCGCGAGGAACAGGTCGAGGCTGCGCGCGATGCCTTCTACCGCGGCTTCGTTGCCGAGGCGATCGAGCGCTATGCCGGTTCGACCGAGGTGATGGATGCGAGTGGCATCAAGCACAAGGGCGTCATCACCGCCAATGACATGGCCAACTGGTCCGCAACGATCGAAGCGCCGCAGATCTACGACTACCACGGCTGGACGGTCGCCAAGATCGGCCCCTGGGGACAAGGGCCGGTGTTCCTGCAGACGCTGGCGCTGCTCAAGGGCATCGATATCGCCTCTATGGATCCCGCCGGTGCCGATTTCGTCCATACCGTCACCGAGGCGATGAAGCTCGCCTTCGCCGACCGCGAAATCTATTACGGCGATCCCAATTTTTCGAAGATTCCGATCGAGCATCTGCTGTCGGACGCCTATAGCGACGAGCGCCGCAAGCTCATCAAGCCAGAGTCATCGCTGGAGCTGCAGCCGGGTATCGTGCCGGGCTTCGAAGACCAGTATGCGCTGACGATGGACATGCTCGGCGCTACCTCCAAGACCGGCGCGGTTTATGAGCCGACCATGGCGCATCTCTCCGAAAAGCGCGGCGACACCGTCCATATCGACGTCATCGACCGCGAGGGTAACATGGTGTCGATCACCCCTTCGGGCGGCTGGCTGCAGTCTTCACCGACGGTGCCGGGCCTTGGCTTCTGCCTCAATTCCCGCGCCCAGATGTTCTGGCTGAAGCCCGGCCTGCCGACGTCGCTCGCCCCCGGCAAGCGGCCGCGCACCACGCTGACGCCGTCGATCGCGCTTCATGAAGGACGCCCGACTTTGTCCTTCGGCACGCCCGGCGGCGACCAGCAGGAGCAGTGGCAGCTTTCCTTCTTCCTGCGCTATGTCCATCACAGGATGAACCTGCAGGCAGCGATCGATCAGCCGCTGTTCCACACCTCGCATTTCCCGGGCTCCTTCTATCCGCGCACTCGCGAGCCGGGCAGCCTGATGGCCGAAGCGAATTTCGGCGAGGGCGTTCTCGAGGCCCTGCGCAAGAAGGGTCACAAGCTGACGGTTGCCGATCCATGGACCGTCGGCCGCCTGACCGCAGCACGCCGCGATGCGGATGGGCTGCTGCGGGCTGCGGCGACGCCGCGCCTGATGCAGGCCTATGCGGTGGGGAGATAGACCGTGACCTATTCGATCGTCGCCCGCGACCCCAGCACCGGACATCTCGGCATCGCCGTCGCCAGCCGCTTCTTCGCTGTTGGCGGCATCGTCCCGCATGTTCGAGGCGGGATCGGTGCGGTGGCGACGCAGGCTTTCGTCAATCCGCTGAACGGCGTCGATGGCTTGGCGATGCTTGCCGCCGGACAAGCTCCGGAGGCAATTGTTGCCGAGCTGGCTGCGCGCGACGATGGCCGTGATCAGCGGCAGTTCCATATGATCGACGCGACCGGCCGCAATGCCGCCTTCACCGGCGAGAAATGCATCGACTGGGCGGGCCATCTGATAGCTGACAACGTTTCCGTCGCAGGCAACATGCTTGCCGGTCCCGAGGTGGTCGCGGCAACGCTCGCCACCTATCAGAAGACCGCAGGCAAGCCGCTGGCCGAACGGCTGCTTGAAGCCATGCAGGCCGGTGAAGACGCCGGTGGCGACAAGCGCGGCAAGCAATCGGCCGCCCTCGTCATCTACCGCGACCAGGATTACGCCTGGCTCAATATCCGCGCCGACGACCACCCCGATCCGCTGGAGGAATTGCGGCGGCTCTATGCGGTCGCCAGCGAGCGCTACCTCTATGTCGCCGAGACGATGGCGACGCGCCAGAACCCGAGCGGCATGATCGACCGGCGCGAGATCGACGCGAAAATTGCCGCCGTCGAGGCTGCCCGCATCGCCGAAGGGCGGCCCTCGGCCTCCTTTGCCACGCCGCTCAAGACTTGAGACCGAACCATGAAGCAGGAAAAAGACATGGGTGAAGCTGCAAATCCGGTGCTTTCGGTCAAGAACCTGACCACGTCGTTTCTGGTCGATGGTGCCTGGAAGCCCGTCGTGCGCGACGTCTCCTTCGATGTCATGCCCGGCGAGACTGTGGCGATCGTCGGCGAATCCGGCTCGGGCAAGAGCGTCACCTCGCTGTCGATCATGCGGCTGCTTGCCAAGAAGCAGAGCCGCGTGGAGGGCAGCATCCTGCTGAACGGTAAGGACATTCTGGCGCTATCCGACAAGGAAATGCGCAAGGTCCGCGGCAACGACGCGGCGATGATCTTCCAGGAGCCGATGACCTCGCTGAACCCGATCTTCACAATCGGCCGCCAGATCTCCGAGGCGCTGACCTGCCATGGCGAGATGACCAAATCGGAAGCCCGGGCCGAGACGATCCGGCTGCTCGAAAAGGTCCGTATTCCGAATGCATTCTCCCGCTTCGACGAATATCCGCACCAGTTTTCCGGCGGCATGCGCCAGCGCGTGATGATCGCAATGGCGCTCGCCTCCCGGCCGAAGCTTTTGATCGCGGACGAGCCGACGACGGCGCTCGACGTGACGATCCAGGGCCAGATCCTCGACCTGATCAAGCTGCTGCAGGAAGAGGAAGGCATGTCCGTTCTCTTCATCACCCACGACATGGGCGTTGTCGCCGAAATCTCCGACCGCACCATCGTCATGTATCGCGGCGAAGCCGTCGAGGCCGGGCCGACCGATGATATCTTCCACCGGGGCAAGCATCCCTATACCCGCGCGCTTCTGTCGGCCGTTCCACGGCTGGGCTCAATGACCGGCCACCAGTGGCCGCTGCGCTTTCCTGTCGTCGACACCACCACCGGCGAGCGAACCGAGCCAGTGGCTGTCGCCGATACCGTCGATCGCGGCAAGACGCCGATCCTCGAGGTCAAGAACCTGACGACGCGCTTTGCAATCCGTGGCGGCGTTTTCGGCACGCGCACCGGCGCGATCCATGCGGTCGAGGATGTCTCCTTCGACCTTTTCCAGGGTGAGACGCTGTCGCTGGTCGGCGAATCCGGCTGCGGAAAATCGACGACCGGCCGGTCCATCACCCGGCTGATCGAGCCGAATGCCGGCACCGTCAATCTCGACGGCTACGACGTGACGGGGCTGGATTCATCGCGTCTCCGGCACATGCGCCGCAGCATCCAGATGATCTTCCAGGATCCCTTCGCCAGCCTCAATCCACGCGTGACCATCGGCGCCACTGTCAGCGAGCCGATCGTCGCCCATGATCTCGGAACCCGGGCGCAGGCGCGCGACAAGGCCGCCGACCTGCTGGAGCGCGTCGGGCTGAAACCCGACATGATGGAGCGCTATCCGCACGAATTTTCCGGTGGCCAACGCCAGCGCATCTGCATCGCCCGCGCACTGGCGCTCGATCCGAAGGTCATCGTTGCCGACGAGAGCGTCTCGGCCCTCGACGTCTCGATCAAGGCGCAGGTCTGCAACCTCCTGATGGACCTGCAGCAGAGCCTCAAGCTGGCTTTCCTGTTCATCTCGCACGACATGGCTGTCGTCGAGCGCGTCAGCCATCGCGTCGCGGTGATGTATCTCGGCGAGATCGTCGAAATCGGCCCGCGCGAAGCTGTCTTCGGAAATCCGCAGCACCCCTATACCAAGAAGCTGATTGCCGCCGTTCCGGTTCCCGATCCGTCGCGCCGCGGCATCAAGCGCGGGCTCTCCACTGACGAATTGAAAAGCCCGGTACGCCCGCTCGGCTATGTGCCGCCAAAGCGCTGCTACAAGAGCCTCGGCAACGGCCATATGGTCCAAGTCGAGGCCTGAGACATACACTCCCGGCAGCGATGCGGGCCGCTCTCGATTCGAATATTAATTCCCTGTAATTCTTACCGTTTTGCAATGAAACGGTAATGAACATTTAATTTGTAAATGAACCCTGAGCGGCGCATATCAGTATCAAGCGCTAATTCTTCACGAACACCAGTAATCGCTAAGTAAAGCGGCGGTTTTTAATTTGAAGAGTTTGTGCATTTCGCCCGACGCCAACGTTCCCCGGAACATCGACGCCGCTTAGCAACCATTTGCAAGGGACCACTCGCCATGTCCAATATCCTCCTCAAGCACCGCACTGCAGCGCTTCTCGGTGCCGCCCTGATTGCCGGCACTGCCGCGCTGCCCTTCACCATCAATGCCGCCTCCGCGGTTGCCGCGCCTGCCGAAGTCAGCGGTACATTTGCCCCCGGCGGCTCGTTCGCGCCGATCGTCGACGCCGACAAGCCGGCCGTCGTTACAGTGACCACCACGATGAAGGCCACCGATGCCAGCGACCAACAGTCGCCGATGGATGAGCAGTTCCGCCAGTTCTTCGAGCAGCAGGGCATCCCCATGCCACGCCAGGCACCGCAGCATGACAGCGGCCAGCATGCGATGGCACTCGGTTCCGGCTTCATCATCAGCCCTGATGGCGTGATCGTCACCAACAACCACGTCATCGACAATGCCATCGACATCAAGGTGACGCTGGATGACGGCACCGAACTGCCCGCCAAGCTCGTCGGCACCGATCCGAAGTCGGATATTGCCGTCCTGAAGATCCGGGCTCCGAAGCCGCTGGCGACCGTTGCCTGGGGTGATTCCGACAAGCTGAAACTCGGCGACCAGATTCTCGCCATCGGCAACCCGTTCGGCATCGGCACCACGGTGACCGCCGGTATCGTCTCGGCCCGCGGCCGCGACCTGCATAGCGGCCCGTACGACGACTTCATCCAGATCGACGCGCCGATCAACCACGGCAATTCCGGCGGCCCGCTTGTCGACCGTGACGGCCATGTCGTCGGCATCAACACCGCCATCTACTCGCCAAACGGCGGCAGCGTCGGCGTTGGTTTCGCCATTCCGTCCGCCGAAGCCCGCACCATCGTCGCCAAGCTGCAGAAGAACGGCTCGATCGACCACGGCTATCTCGGCGTGCAGATCCAGGCCGTCACCAAGGATGTCGCCGATGCAGTTGGCCTGACCGATGCCCAAGGCGCTCTCGTCGCTGCCGTATCGGATGATACTCCGGCTGCCCATGCAGGTATCAAGACCGGCGATATCGTTACCGCAGTCGGCGGCGAAGCCGTCAAGACTCCGAAGGACCTGTCGCGCCTCGTTGCCGACATGTCGCCCGGCGCCAAGCAGACGCTCACCGTCTGGCGCGACGGCAAGAGCGCCGAGCTCAATGTCACCATCGGTGGCAATGACGACGGACAGAAGCAGGCTGCCGCCGATGAAGGCGATGGCAAGGTCCAGACCGGTCCGAGCATCGGCGTCGGCCTCGCCGACCTGACGCCGGACACCCGTCAGGAACTGAACCTCCCGCGCGGCGTCACCGGTGCTGTCGTCGCCAGCGTAAACCCCGACAAGACGGCCGCTGCTGCCGGCATCCAGACCGGCGACGTGATCGTCTCGGTCAACGACAAGCCCGTCCATGGCGCGAGCGATGCCAAGACGGCTGTCGCCGAAGCCGCCAAGTCCGGCCGCAAGTCGGTGCTGCTCCTGGTCGAGCGCGGTGGCAACAAAACCTTCGTGGCCGTGCCCTTCTCCGCCGCTTAGGGCCCCTCAACGGTCATGGAAGCGCCTCGCATCTCCGGATGCGGGGCGTTCTTGTCATATTCCACAACTTCCCTGCCACGGCGCTTGACAGCATCCGCCGGTTTCAGCAATATGAAACCGGTTTCAATCGTACTTGGGGAGAGCGATCGTGCGGTTCGACCTTTCGATCCTTTTGCCGCATATCGGCTTTCTCGCCAAAGGCGCCCTGCTGACGGCAGAGGCCTGTGCGCTGGCGCTGCTCGGCAGCGTTCTCATGGGCGCCTTCGTGGCGATCGCCCGCACCTCGTCGTCGAAGACGCTGCGGCGCGTTGCCTTCGTCTATGTCGATATTTTCCGCAACGTGCCGTTCATCGTCCAGCTGTTCTTCTTTTACTACGGCCTGCCGGAACTCGGCATCTACATCGATGCGTTCACGACCGGCGTCGTGGCGCTGTCGATTGCCGGCGGCGCCTATGCTTCCGATGTCATCCGAGCCGGGATCCTGGCGATCGACCCCGGCATCATCGAAGCCGCCGAAGTCAGCGGCCTGTCGCGCCGGGTGACTTTTACCAAGATCGTTCTGCCGATCGCACTCAGGACGTCGATCCGGCCGCTCGGCTCGGTGCTGATCAACCTGATCCTGACATCGTCGATCCTTTCAACCATCACGCTGAACGAGCTGACAGGTTCGGCGCAGATCGTCGTGTCGCAGACCTACCGGCCGTTCGAGGTCTATGTCGTGCTGCTGGTTGCCTATGCTGTGCTCACCTATCTCGTGTCGCTTGGTGTCACGCTGCTCCACCGCCGCCTCAACCGTGACTTGATGGAGGCCGTCGGCTGATGCGCTATACCGATTTCACCTCTTACGATTTCGTGCTGCTCGCCCAGGGCCTCGGCGTCAGCGTCGCATTGTTTTTTGGCACGTCGCTGATCGGTCTGCTGATCGGCATTCTCTGGGCAGTCGTGCGCTTCTACCGCGTGCCGGTGCTGCTGCAGATCGTTACCTTCGTCTCCGAGCTCCTGAAGAACTCGCCTGTTCTGGTGCAGCTCTTCCTGGTCTTCTTCGGACTGCCGGCGCTTTTCCATATCCGTATCACGCCTGTTACGGCCGCAACGATCACCTTGTCGGCCAATACCGCCGCCTTCTTCTATGTCATCGCCGTCTCGGCAATCGAATCCATCGGGCGCGACCAGATCGAGGCAGCGCGCGTCTTCGGCCTGACACGCTGGCAGGTACTGCGCCATGTCGTGGCGCCGCAGGCAATGGCCTTTGCGATCGGCCCGCTGATCGCGCTGCTCGTCAACCAGCTGCAGGTGACGTCGCTGATTTCGGTGATCGGCGTCGTCGATCTCACCAAGATCGGCAATATCCTGAATCTCAGGACGCTGAAGCCGTTCATCGTCTGGACCGCCGTCGGCCTGCTCTATTATGCGACCGCGAAGCTCGTTGCGCTTCTCGGCACCCGTTTCGAAAACCGCCTCAGGGCTCATAGCGCCTGGAGAGGGCTCTGACATGCTCAAAGTAGAAAACGTCAAGAAAGCGTTCGGCTCGACCACCGTCCTTGACGGCATCGACCTGACGATCAATCCGGGTGAGGTCGTCTCGATCCTGGGATCGTCAGGTTCCGGAAAATCGACGCTGATCCGCTGCATCAATGGCCTGGAAAAGCTGAATGGCGGCCGGATCCTCGTCGACGAATTCGACACCGGCAAGCCCAAGGAACTGGCCGAGGCGCGCAAGCGCTCCGCCACCGTCTTCCAGCTGTTCAATCTCTATCCGCACATGACGGTGCTCGGTAACATAACCCTGGCTCCGATCGAGGTTCTGAAGAAGCCGCGGGCAGAAGCCGAAGCAACCGCGCGCGCCCTTCTGGCTTCGGTCGGTCTTGGCGAACGTGCCGATGCCTATCCGGCCCAGCTTTCCGGCGGCCAGCGCCAGCGCGTCGGCATCTGCCGGGCGCTCGCCATGCAGCCGCGTTACCTGCTTCTCGACGAAGTGACGAGCGCGCTCGACCCGGAAATGACGGCCGAAGTCCTCGATATTCTCGCCAAGCTCGCCGAAGAGGGCACGACCATGCTCTTCGTCACCCACGAGATCGAATTCGCCCGGCAGATTTCCGACCGGATCGTCTTCCTCGACAAGGGCAAGCTGCTTGTCGATCTGCCGACCGAACAGTTTTTCGCCGCCGATGGCGGCATGGCGCAACCTCGCGTTGCCCAGTTCCTTTCCAAAATGCGTAAAGATTAGAGGTTTTTCATGCTGCTCATCGCCAACAAAGAAGCCTGGCCGGGTTTTGCCCATACGGTCGATATGCTGCGCAGCGGCGCCAACAGCCTCGACGCCATGGTTGCCGGCATCGGCAAGGTCGAGAGCGAAGTGAAGGTCCGCAGCGTCGGTTTCGGTGGCTGGCCGAACATGATCGGCGACATGGAACTGGACGCCGCCGTGATGGACGGCACGACCCGTGACGTCGGCGCTGTCGGCGCTGTACCCAATACGCTACCGGTCGCGAAACTCGCCCACGAAGTCATGAAGCGTCTGCCGCATGTGATGCTGACAGGCAATGGCGCGCGCCGCTTTGCCAGTGAAATCGGTTTCCCCGAAGACGACGTGTTGTTCGAAGACAGCAAGCGCGTCTGGTGGGAGCGGCTGGAAAAGGAGCTGTCGGCCGAAGAGCTGGCGAAATTCCCGAACATTCCGCTGGCGCCGCTCAGCAAGGCGATCACCGATCCGGAGCGTGTCCGCGACACGACCGTGTTCCTCTCGGCCGATTCCGCTCGCGGCATTCATGCTGCAACCTCCACGTCGGGCTGGGCCTGGAAATATCCGGGCCGTCTCGGCGACTCGCCGATCCCCGGCGCCGGCTTCTACGCCGACAGCCGCTATGGCGCGGCCGCCTGCACCCATACCGGCGAAATGACCATGCGCTGCTCGACCTCGCGCACCATCGTGCTCGCCATGAAGCTCGGCTATTCGCTCTCCGACGCGATCAAGCTTGCCGTCGAGGAGCTTAGCGAACTCAATACCGGTTTCCTTGCCGGCGTCGTCATTCACGCAGTTGACGCAAAAGGAAATCATGAGGTTGTGAATTTCAGATGCGAGGGCGAGATCAGCTACTGGCTCTGGGAGGATTCGATGTCCGAACCGGAATTGCGGACCGCGAAACAGGCATAATCAACGAAGAGGGAATGGAACAATGAAACGCTTACTCACCGCAATTGCTGCGATCGCTGTCGTGGCAGGCTCGGCTCTGCCGTCCTTTGCCGGCATGCTCGATGATATCCGTTCACGCGGCACGATCCGCATCGGCGTGTCGCTCGGCGGCGAGCCGATCGGCTTCCGCGACGATCAGAACAATCCCGTCGGCTATGACGTCGATGTCGCCAAGCGCCTGGCTGAAAAGATCGGCGTGCCGGTCGAATTCACCGACGTTTCCGGTGACGCGCGCATTTCCATGCTGGTCTCCGGCCAGATCGACGTGGCGATCGCCAATACCTCGGCAACGCTGGAGCGCGCCAAGGTCGTCAATTTCTCGATCCCCTATAACCGCGCCGGTCTGCGCATCATCGTGCAGAAGGATGCGGGCATCAAGGATCTGAAAGATCTCGCCGGCAAGAAGATCGTCGTCGGCCGCGGCACGACGGGAGAAACCTTCCTGAAGACCGCCGTTCCGGATGCGGAACTCGTCTATGTCGATCAGTTCGCGCCTGACGGCGTGCTGCAGCTGCAGCAGAAGCGCGTCGATGCGGCGATCGAGGACTCCTCGCTGCTTGACTATCTCGCGACCAAGAACCCGACGCTGGTGACGCTTGCCGGTCTCTATTCCAACGACCCGATCGGTATGGCCGTCGCCAAGGGCGACCCGGAATTCGTCCGCTGGCTCGACATGTTCGTGTCCGATTACATCCAGTCGGGCGCCTATGAGGCAAACTACAAGAAGTGGTGGGGCGCTGAAGCCAACCCGCCGGCTCTGAACCCGCAGTGGTAAGACAATAAAGGCCGCCTCCGGGCGGCCTTTTTCACTACGAGGTAGCGCGCAGCACGAAGCGCGTCGGCACCATGATCGGCGGCTGTCCCGGCTTGAACGCCTCCGGATTGGCAATGAAATCGACGATGTGCCGGACGTAATCGGACTTGTCGTAGCCGATCGACGAGATCGGATAGGCCTCGAAATCGGTCAGCGACAGGTTGTCGAAGCCATAAAGCCGGAAACGCGGCGGCCGGTTGCCCGGAAAATCCGAGCGGCAGACATCGAGAATGCCCATCGCCATGGCATCCGATGTGCAGAAGATGGCGTCGGGACAATCATCACCGGCGAGCACAGCCGCAGCGGCATGTCCACTGGCATAGGAATAGTCCCCCTGAACCGTGCGCTTCAATTCGATCCGGTGCTGCTCGAAAGCCTTGCGATAAAGACCGATACGCGCATGCTCGACCGGCGATGAGGCGCGGCCGGTGACCAGCCCCGCAGTGCGCACCCGCTTGCTGGCGGCATCCGCGACCGCCTCGAAAATACCGACGGCCTCGTCGGGCATCACGACAGGCGAGAGCTCGTCATGCAGCCCGTTCAGCATCACCACCAGATCGGAACGGAACATCCGCCGCACGGTGGTCGCATCCGCGAAGTCCGAGAACACCAACCCGGCATCGACATGGTAGGCGACGCCGTTTCTGAGGAACTCTTCGACGCGCGCGACCGAACCGATGCGCACCAGGATGACCTGTTTGCCGATCGCCTGGATCTGATCGATCAGGCGGTCGAACAGGTCGAGGTCGGAGAGATCGTGAATGTGGTTGACGACGACGGCGACGAGATTGACCGTCTTGGTGGTCAGGCTCTGGGCCAAGAGGTTCGGCTTGTAGCCGAGAGCATTGGCCGCATCGATGACACGCTCGCGCTTGTCGGCGGACACCGGCCGCGGCTCGGTCGAAAGGGCCCGGCTTGCGACAGCGCGGGAAACGCCGGCCAGCCGCGCAACATCGGCAATCGTCGGAGCGGCATCACGGCCGGTCGGTGCTTTCATCGTCAGTTGCTTCCCCACCTTCTTCCGGCCTGATACCGCAAGCTTGCCGTTCTGGCCATGCGAAATACCAGCCATTTTCAGCCCAAACTGCCAGATTGCGCCGCGCTTCGCAATCTGGCCCAAATGGGTCAGTTCCTTAGGCGGCGAAATGCCTGCGTGGAACGCCGGAAGCGCTAGAGCCAGGACGCGGCGGTTTTCGGCAGGCGCCCTTCGGGATCGACGGCGCTAAGCTTCGGCGCGCCGGGTGTATTCCAACGCCAGAGCGCCACGCAGCGGCCGCCCGGCGACATGAAGGAGGGATAGAGCACGCCATCGAAGCCTGCCGCGATCAGCCGTTCCCGCAACTGGTGCGTCGCGGCAACGCGCCCGGCATCGAGTTCCAGCCGCCACTCGCAGCGGTGGATTGCGATCGTTTCCGCATATGCTTCGAGAAACGCGGCACTCGTCGTGTCAGCAAGACGCGCACCCGTCAGTTCAAGCTTGGCGATGATGGCCGGATGCTGGACGAAGCCCTGATTATACTCGGCCCAGGCCGTTGAAAGTTCGCAAGCTGCATGGATGGTTGCCGCACCCACCGGGTTCCAGCGGCCGCCGAAGCGCGCTGCCCCTTCACCCGAGAGTGGCGCAAAGGCCCAACGCGGCACGAAGGCCCGCCAGAGCTCAAGCGTGCCGGCCTCAGGGCCTTCAGGCATAGACGCCAGACCGGACAGCTTCCAGATAGGCAAGCACCTTGTCCGGCTTGCCTTCACCAACGAGATCGAAGGCGGTCTTGCCGGCCCAGCCCGGGATCGGCTGGTGCTTGAACCAGATCACGGCGCGATTGTCGTCACCCGCCATCTCGCTTGCCATGGAGAGGATGCGCACGACATTGCTGAGCGCGCCATCGACCTTCCGGGCACTCGATTTCGCCGTCAGCGTGTTGCGGGCAACACCGATCAGCCGGGCAAGTTCGGCAAGCGTAACGCCAAGCTGATCGGCAACGCGGCGCGCGGAGAGAAATGCCGACTGTCCGTCACCGTAACGGGCGGCTGCAACATCGAAGCTCAGAGCTGCCATTATCATCACCTTGGCGAAAATTGATCAACTGCTTATCAAAATAGGCTCAGCTTTCGATCAATTCAAGCGCAAAGCATGTCATGCCCGCCAAGGCGGATTGCGCTTTTCGAAGAAAGCCGCAATGCCTTCATGTGCTTCAGCCGTCTCCCAGGCATCGGCAAGCTGCCCGATCACGCTTTCGAGCAAAGCATCAGTAATCGGCGGTGCCAGCGACTTTGCCAGCGCCTTGGCGCGTGCTGCCGCTTCGGGCGAGGCCTGCAGGAAATGGCTGACCTCCACCTCGATGGTGCGGTCTAACTCCTCGACCGCAACGATGCGATCGACGAGACCGATAGCTCGCGCCTCCCCGGCATCGATCGGCTTGCCGGAGAGAAACAGCGGGCGTGCCGCAGCCGCGCCGATGCGCGCGACGACGAACGGGCTGATGGTCGCCGGAATGATGCCGAGCCGCACTTCGGGCAGGCCGAAACGCGCAGTACCGGCAGCGACGGCAAGATCGCAGACAGCCAGCAGCCCCACCCCGCCGCCGAAGCTGTTGCCATGAACCCGGGCGATCACCGGCTTCGGCAGATCGCTCAGTGTGCGATACATCGTTGCCAGGCGGCGGGCTTCGTGCATGCGCTGAGCCCGCGAAGCGGCAAACTGTTGCTGCATCCAGCCAAGATCGCCACCGGCGCAAAAGCTCTTGCCCTCCGCAGCAAGCACGACGACGCGCACCGCCGGATCGGCTCCGATCTTCCTCGAAGCCGCGATCAATTCGTCCATCATGGCGGACGACAGCGCATTGTGCTTTTCGCCCCGCGCCAGCGTCAGGCGCGCGATGCCATTCTCGATGGCGACTTTCAGCGTTTCAGGCATCGTCATTCACTCCTCAGGCTTCTGGCAAGGCTCGCAGCCTCCGCAAGCCGATCCAGAAGCAGTCCCGTCTCTATGCGCTTCGCTTGGAGATGGCGGGCGACATCAAGCGTATCGACGTTGCCCTTGGCGCCCGGCGCATAAGGGCAGCCGCCGAGACCGCCGGCCGATGCATCGAACACCGCGATCCCCCGTTCCAGCGCCACATCGATATTGTCCAGCGCGCGGCCCGCCGTATCGTGGAAATGCCCAGCCAGACGATCCGCCGGGACCTCCTCCAGCACCTCCGCCAGCATGCGGTCGACCGCCTCAGGCCGCCCCCGGCCGATCGTGTCGCCGAGGCTGATCTCGAAGCAGCCGAGGTCGCGGAGCTGGCGCGCCACCTCGGCCGCCGCCACAGGCTCGACAATGCCCTCGTACGGGCATTCGACGACGCAGCTGACATAGCCGCGCATGGGAATGCCATGCTCCCGGCTCGCTTCCGCGACCGGCCTGAAACGCTCGATGCTTTCGGCGATCGAACAGTTGATATTCCGCTGCGAAAAGCTCTCTGAGGCGGATGCGAAGATCGCGATCTCATCGGCTTTTGCTACCAGAGCCGCTTCGAAGCCCTTCATATTCGGTGTCAGCGCCGCGTAGCGGATGCCGGGGTGGCGGGTGATGCGTGCCATCACATCGGAAGCATCGGCAAGCTGCGGCACCCATTTCGGGCTGACGAAACTCGTCACCTCGATACGCTCGAAACCGCAGCCTGAGAGCAAATCGACGAGCGCGAGTTTATCGCTGGTCGCGACGAAGCGCGCCTCGTTCTGCAGACCGTCGCGCGGCGACATTTCGACGATCGAGACGCGGCGCGGCCTCATTCCCCGAGCGCCTTGAGGCTGACCAGCACCGCACCCTCGGAAACCTGATGTCCCTCGCTGACCGCGACACTTTCAACCACACCATCGCGGGCGGCGGTCAGCGTCAGCTCCATCTTCATCGCCTCCATGACGATCAGCGGCTGTCCCTTGGCAACGGACGCGCCTTCGCCAATACGGACCAGCTTGATGAACCCGGGCATCGGCGCCACCAGCCGGTCGCCGCCGGCGATCTCGGAGGCTGCTGCCTCGAGCGGATCGGGCAGTTCGAAAACGTGGGTCGCGCCATCAAGCCGGAGCGAAAGCTGCCGTCCATGGTGCCGGGCTTCGACGAGAACCTGGCGTCCATCGGCTTCGGCATGAATGCGCCCATTGTCGCGGCTGACGATCCTGACCGGGACGACACGCTGGCCGTTATGGGCCGCGAACATGTCGAAGCCGCGGGCGATAACCCGGAGGCTCAGCGTTTCGCCCGCATGCTGCAGGGTGATGATGCGCTGCATCTCGCTCCACAGCTGCCAGTGACCAAGCGTCTCCCACGGATCGCTGCCGCCACGCGGCATGTCGAGCGAAAGGACCGCCGCAAGAGCGATTGCAGCACCGCTTGGCGCCGGAACCTCCGTCAGGCTGTCGAGGTTCCTTTCGATCAGGCCGGTATCGGGATGACCGCCGACAAAATCCTCCTGGCGCGTCAGATTGGCGAGAAACGCCAGATTGCTGACGGTTCCCTCGATCCGCGATGCCTGAAGCGCGCGCCGCAGACCGGACAGCGCAGCCTGGCGATTGTCTCCATGAACGATCAGCTTTGCGATCAGCGGATCGTAATGCGCCGAAATCCGGTCTCCGGCCCTGATGCCTGCGTCGATCCTGGCTCCGCTTTCGGGGAATTGAAGGCGCTCGATCTTGCCGGTCGCGGGGAGGAAGCCTTTCGCCGCGTCCTCCGCATAGATGCGCGCCTCGAAGGCCCAGCCGTTGATGCCAAGCTCGGCCTGCTTCTTCGGCAGCGGCTCACCCGCAGCCACCTTCAGCTGCCATTCGACGAGATCGACGCCCGAGATCGCCTCGGTCACCGGATGCTCCACCTGCAGACGGGTGTTCATCTCCATGAAGAAGAAGCGATCCGGCCAGAGACCGTCGGAAACGTCGGCGATGAACTCAACCGTTCCGGCGCCGCGGTAATCGATCGCCCTGGCGGCGCGGACCGCTGCCTCGCCCATCGCCCGGCGCATCTCCGCCGTCATCCCGGGGGCTGGCGCTTCCTCGATGACCTTCTGGTGGCGGCGCTGCAGCGAGCAGTCGCGCTCGAAGAGATGCACAACATTGCCATGGCGGTCGCCGAAGACCTGCATTTCGATATGGCGCGGCCGCAGGAGATATTTCTCGATCAGCACGGCATCGTCGCCGAATGCAGCCGCCGCCTCGCGCCGCGCCGCTTCCAGCGAGGCGGAAAAATCCTGTGCCTGATCGACGCGGCGCATGCCCTTGCCGCCACCGCCCGCCCGCGCCTTGATCAGCACTGGAAAGCCGATTTCGGCCGCCCTTGCCGCCAGGAAATCGGGATCCTGATTGTCACCGTGATAACCGGGCACAACAGGAACGCCGGACTGTTCCATCAGCCGTTTGGCCGCATCCTTGAGGCCCATGGCACGGATGGCGGAAGGCTGCGGGCCGATGAACACCATTCCGGCAGCCTCGACAGCCTCCGCGAATTCCGCATTCTCCGAGAGAAACCCATATCCCGGATGGATGGCCTGAGCCCCGGAGCGGGTTGCAGCCGCAATGACGCGCTCGATCGACAGATAGCTCTCATGCGCTGCTGCGCCGCCGATGCGATAGGCCTCGTCGGCCATTTCCGCGTGAAGCGCGCCGGTATCGGCGTCGGAATAGACCGCGACCGTGCGAATGCCCATGCGCCTCGCGGTGCGGATGATGCGGCAGGCGATCTCACCCCGGTTTGCGATCAGTATCTTGTCGAACATGGCAGCCTCACATCCTGAACAGGCCGAAGCGCGTGTCTTCGATCGGGGCATTCAGCGCAGCCGATAGCGACAGGCCGAGCACATCGCGACTCTTCATCGGGTCGATCACCCCATCATCCCAAAGCCGCGCCGAGGCATAGAGCGGGTGGCTCTGGCTTTCAAAACGGTCGAGCACCGGCTGCTTGAAGGCCGTTTCCTCTTCTGCGCTCCATGGCTTGCCAGCGCGCGTCAGCGCCTCGCCGCGCACGGTCGCCAGCACGCCCGCCGCCTGCTCGCCGCCCATGACGGAGATGCGGCTGTTCGGCCACGTCCAGAGGAAGCGCGGCGAGAAGGCGCGGCCGGCCATGCCGTAATTTCCGGCGCCGAAGGAGCCACCGATCAGCATGGTGATTTTCGGCACATTTGTGGTCGCCACCGCCGTCACCAGCTTGGCGCCGTGCTTGGCGATGCCTTCCGTCTCATATTTCCGGCCGACCATGAAGCCGGTAATATTCTGCAGGAAGACCAGCGGGATCTTCCGCTGCGAGCAGAGCTCGACGAAATGTGCGCCCTTCAGCGCCGATTCCGAAAACAGCACGCCGTTATTGGCGATGATGCCGACGGGGATGCCGTGGATATGCGCGAAGCCGCAGACCAGAGTCGCACCATAGCGCGCCTTGAACTCGTCGAAACGCGAGCCATCGACGATGCGGGCAATAACCTCTCTGACATCGT
Organism: Rhizobium sp. 05N430; assembly: GCF_056396985.1. Classification (NCBI taxonomy): domain Bacteria; kingdom Pseudomonadati; phylum Pseudomonadota; class Alphaproteobacteria; order Hyphomicrobiales; family Rhizobiaceae; genus Rhizobium; species Rhizobium sp. 05N430. Next base: position 112,168 of record NZ_JBFTMO010000002.1, read on the forward strand.
AGGGCGTGCGCAGGTCGGCCGGCACGATCCCGGCGATCTCCGAGGGATCGTAGAGCGGCGGCTCCGGGGTCTGCAGCTCGATCGCCGTCCGCTTGGGACGGTTGAGCGCCGCAACGCTGCGGCGGGCCAGCGCCAGCGCATGGACATCGTCGCGCGCCAGATGATCGGCAACGCCCGACAGCCGCGTATGGACATCGCCGCCACCGAGATCCTCGGCCGTGACGATCTCGCCGGTCGCAGCCTTCACCAGCGGCGGACCGGCGAGGAAGATCGTCCCCTGCCCTTCGACAATGATCGTCTCGTCCGACATCGCGGGCACGTAGGCGCCGCCTGCGGTGCATGAGCCCATGACGACGGCGATCTGCGGAATGCCGGCCGCCGACATGTTCGCCTGATTGAAGAAGATGCGGCCGAAATGGTCCCGGTCCGGAAAGACCTCGTCCTGGTTCGGCAGGTTGGCGCCGCCCGAGTCGACGAGATAGATGCAGGGCAGATTGTTCTCGGCGGCAATCTCCTGCGCCCGCAGGTGCTTCTTGACCGTCATCGGATAATAGGTGCCGCCTTTGACCGTCGCATCGTTGCAGACGATCATGCATTCGCGGCCCATCACCCGGCCGATGCCGGTGATCAGCCCCGCCGACGGCGCATCGCCGTCATACATGCCGTGCGCCGCCGTGGCCGCGACCTCGAGAAACGGCGTCGCGGGATCGATCAACCCCATGACGCGATCGCGCGGCAGCATCTTGCCGCGCCCGACATGCCGCTCCCGCGCCACCTGTCCACCGCCATTGGCGGCAACACGCACGGCGTCGTCGACGAGCTTGCTGGCTTCCTGCATCGCCGTGCGATTCGCCTTGAAGGCTTCGGAATTGGTGGAAATTTCGGATTTGAGTACGGTCATGCCGTCTCCGCAAACAGTTCGCGGCCGATCAGCATGCGGCGGATTTCGGAGGTGCCGGCACCGATCTCGTAGAGCTTGGCGTCCCTGAGCAGGCGGCCGGCGGCGTAGTCGTTGGTATAGCCGTTGCCGCCGAGCGCCTGGATGGCTTCGAGTGCCATGGCGGTTGCCTTTTCGGCAGCGTAGAGGATGCAGCCGGCGGCGTCCTTGCGGGTGGTTTCGCCGCGATCGCAGGCGGTGGCGACGGCATAGACATAGGCTCGCGCGGTGTTCATCGTCACATACATGTCGGCGAGCTTGCCCTGCATCAGCTGGAACTCACCGATCGCCTGGCCGAACTGTTTGCGCTCGTGCAGGTAGGGAACGACGATATCCATGCAGGCAGCCATGATGCCGAGCGGGCCGGCTGAGAGCACGACGCGCTCGTAGTCCAGACCCGACATCAGCACCTTCACGCCGCCGCCAACCGTGCCGAGCACGTTTTCCTCGGGCACTTCGCAATCGGAAAAGATCAGCTCCGACGTGTTGGAGCCGCGCATGCCGAGCTTGTCGAGTTTCTGGCCGGTCGAAAAGCCTTTGAAACCCTTCTCGATCAGGAAGGCGGTGATGCCGCGCGGGCCGGCTTCCTGATCGGTCTTGGCATAGACGACGAGCACATCGGCATCCGGGCCGTTGGTGATCCACATCTTGCTGCCGTTCAGCACGTAGCGGTCACCGCGCTTCTCGGCCCTGAGCTTCATCGAGACGACGTCGGAACCGGCCGACGGCTCGGACATGGCAAGCGCGCCGACATGCTCTCCCGAGATCAGCTTCGGCAGATAGCGGCTTTTCTGTCCGGCATTGCCGTTGCGGTTGATCTGGTTGACGCAGAGATTGGAATGGGCGCCGTAGCTCAGCGCCACCGAGGCCGAGGCGCGGCTGATCTCCTCCATGGCCACGCAATGGGCGAGATAGCCGAGACCGGCGCCGCCATACTCTTCAGCGGCAGTGATGCCGAGAAGGCCCATGTCGCCGAGCTCGCGCCAGAGCGGCATCGGAAAGGCATTGTTGCGGTCGGTCTCGTCGGCGAGCGGGGCGATCCGTTCGCTGGCGAAGCGCCTGACGGCGTCGCGCAGCGCTTCGATTTCCTCGCCGAGCGCAAAACTCAAGCCACCTGAATACATCCGGCCTCTCTCCCTTAGACCCAGTCCACAATTCCGGACGCAAAACCGCTTCGCACTTTTGCTGGAATTGCTCTCAGCCGTTGATCATGCAGCGTCCGGCATGCGCGCCGGCTCACCCGAAATTTCGTAAGCCTTCAGACGCTTGTCGATTTGCTCCATGACCGTACGGGCGGCCACCTCCTTGACCAGCCCGTAGCCGCGAATCTCATCGAACAGCGTCAGAATGGCAAGCGCTTCCGCTTCGTTGCTGCCGTTGAGTTTGGCGAAGACGCGGGCGGCGATCGCCTCGTAATCGGAGATCAACCGCCGCTCCATCTTGCGCTCATGCAGATAGCCGAAGGGGTCGAGTGCCGTGCCGCGCAGGCGCTTGAAACGTGCGAGACCGCGCAGCAGCGGCAGGATCCAGGCGCCGAACTCGCGCTTCTTCGGGCGGCCGTTCGGGTCCTTGCCCGAAAGAACCGGCGGCGCGAGATTGAAGACGAGGCGGAAATCGCCCTCCATTTCCTCGCGCATCTTCGCCTCGAAGGCTGGATCGGTGAGCAGACGCGCCACCTCATACTCATCCTTGTAGGCGAGCACCCGCGCATAAGTGACGGCGGTAGCAAACGGTATCTTGTCCGAAAGGCCAGCCTTTGCGGCCGCGGCCCTGGCGCGTTCGACGAGGGCGGCGAAGCGGGTGGCAAGGCGCTCGTCCTGATAGGCGGCGAGATGCGCCTTGCGATGGGCGACGACCTCGGCAAAGGACATATCAGCCAGCGTCTTGCGCTCCTCCTTCTCGCCCATAGCGGCGCGCACGGCGTCCGGATCGTGAGCGAGAAGGCGCCCCCAGTTGAAAGACGCCCGGCTTGCCTTGACCGCCACGCCATTGAGTTCGATCGCCTTTTCGATCGATTCAAGCGACAGCGGCACAAGACCCGATTGCCAGGCAAAACCGGTGAGCAGGATATTGGTGTTGATGCCATTGCCGGTCAGCGCTGTCGCCGCATGGCTGAAGTCGAGGAAGACCGAGCGGTCGCTGACAGTCCTGGCGATCGTGTGCATCACCGAGCCGGTTTTGAAATCGAAATCGCGGTTGCGAACGAAATCGGCAACCGGCATCAAGCCGGTATTGACGATGGCTGTCGTGCGCTCCGTCTTGCAGAGCGTGATCGCATCCTTGGAGGCGCCGACGACATCGTCGGCTGCCAGCAGCAGATCGGCGCCGCCATTGACGATGCGTGGCGAGGTCACATCCTTCTGCTCGCGGCCGATGCGCAGATAGCTCATCACCGCGCCGCCCTTCTGGGCGAGACCGGCCATATCGAGGATCATCGGCACCTTGCCGTCGAGATGGGCGGCCATGCCGAGCACGGCGCCGATCGTCAGGATGCCGGTGCCGCCGACGCCGGCGATGGCGATATTCCAGGGGCGGTCACCGATCTCCGGGATGACGGGCATCGGGATGTCGGCATCGACGGGCTCGACCGCCTTGCGCTTCTTGCGCTCGCCGCCCTTCACAGTGATGAAGGACGGACAGAAACCCTTCACGCAGGAGAAGTCCTTGTTGCAGGTCGACTGGTTGATCTGGCGCTTGCGGCCGAACTCGGTTTCCAGCGGCTCGACCGAGATGCAGTTGGATTGCACCGAGCAATCGCCGCAGCCTTCGCAGACCGCTTCGTTGATGAAGACGCGCTTGGCCGGATCCTCCATCAGGCCGCGGCTACGGCGACGGCGCTTTTCGGCAGCACAGGTCTGTACATAGACGATCGCCGAGCAACCCGGCGTTTCGCGCAGCTTCAGCATGACGGGATCGAGATGATCGCGGTGCAGGACGGTGACGCCGGGCGCAAGCTCAGGCGCCACATAGGCATCCGGATTGTCCGAGAGCAGATAGATCGGCGAGACGCCTTCATTGTAAAGCTGCTTGGTCATCAGCTGCGGCGTCATATAGCCGTCGATCTGCTGGCCGCCGGTCATGGCGACGGCATCGTTATAGAGCAGCTTGTAGGTAACGTTGACCTTGGCGGCGACCGACTGGCGCACCGCCAGAATACCGGAGTGGAAATAGGTGCCGTCGCCGAGATTGACGAACATGTGCTTCTCGTCGGTGTAGCGCGAGATCGCCGTCCACGGCACGCCCTCGCCACCCATCTGTGTGAAGGTCTCGGTATTCCGGTCCATCCAGGTGACCATGTAATGGCAGCCGATACCGGCCGTGGCGCGGCTGCCTTCGGGCACGCGCGTCGAGGTATTGTGCGGACAGCCGGAACAGAAGAACGGCGTGCGCTGCAGCGGCGGCACATGGCTGCGGCTGATCTGGCCGCGCTCGGAGAGATAGGCAAGCTTGTCGGAAATCCGCTGGTGCAGCGACGGGTCCATGTCGAGTTTCAGGATGCGTCCGGCAATGGCACGCGCAACGGCACCGACCGTCAGCGCCGCCGAGAGGCTGAGATAGGGTTTGTCATGCTCGTCGAACTTGCCGACGATGCGCGGGCGCACGTCGGAACGCCAGTTGAAGAGCTGCTGCTTGATCTGGTTCTCGATGATCTCGCGGCGCTCCTCGATGACGAGCACCTCGTCGAGACCCTCGGAAAAATGCCGGACGGCCTCAGGCTCCAGCGGCCAGGGCATGCGGATCTTCAGGATGCGGATGCCGATCGCTTCCATCTCGGCACGGCCGAGCTCCAGTTCCCGCAGCGCCTGCAGCACATCCTCATAGGCCTTGCCAGAGGAGATGATGCCGAAGCGGGCATGCGGCGCATCATGGGTGATTTCATCGACCCGGTTGGCACGGGCAAAGGCGATCGCCGCATAGGCCTTGTAGGTCTGCAGACGGTCGTCCTGGATCAGCGGCGGGTCCGGCCAGCGGATGTTGAGCCCGCCCGGCGGCAGCTCGAAATCGGTCGGGATCACGAATTGCCGCTTCTCGCCCGAGAGATCGACAGCCGCGGTCGTCTCGACCGTATCGGCGATGAATTTCATGCCGACCCAGCATCCGGAATAGCGCGACATTGCGATGCCGAGCAGACCGTATTCGATGAATTCGTGGATCGAGGACGGGTAGAGAACCGGAATGACCGCCGACATGAAATCATGATCGGTCTGGTGCGGCACGGTAGATGACTTCGCCGCATGGTCGTCACCGGCAAAACAGAGCACACCGCCATGCTTGGAAGTGCCCGCTGCGTTTGCATGTTTCAGCACGTCGCCGGAGCGGTCGACGCCCGGACCCTTGCCGTACCAGATACCGAGAACGCCGTCCTTGTTGGCTCCCGGCGAAAGACCTGCCTGCTGACTGCCCCATACGGCGGTGGCGGCAAGATCCTCGTTGATCCCGGGCTGGAAGGTGACCTGGTGCTGGTCGAGATAGCGCTGCGCCTTCATCAGCTGCTGGTCGTAGCCGCCGAGCGGCGACCCGCGATAGCCTGATATGAAGGCCGCGGTGTTCAACCCGGCGGCGTGGTCGCGCCGCATCTGGGTCATCGGCAGGCGAACCAGCGCCTGCAGTCCGGACATGAAGACCCGGCCTTCTTCGGCCGTATATTTATCGTCGAGCGATACACTCGTCGCCAGCATCTGCTCTCCTCCCGAGATCGCAGTGGTGAACCATGACGCCTGGGGAGGGCTCCTCTTCCGCTCCCTTTGGCATGTAACGCGATAGTAGCACTGCGGTTGCGGAATTTCCGGGCCAAGAATGGCGCGGTTGCGCATCATTCGAAAATTAGAATGTGCCATCACGACATTTTTGCAATGGGTGGCCTTTGCCGATTGACCTTGCGGCCGCCATCTCGCCATATCCGTCGAGCCCGGTTTGGAGCGGGCGCATCGGAGGAAAACATGACCATTTCGCTCGCACCCGTCGCCCTGCCGGATTTCGGTCCGCTCGGCGAACAGCCGCAGATTCCCGCCGCCACCTATGCAGCGCGCGCCGACGCAGCGCTGAAGAATGCCGGGACGGACTGGCTCGTCGTCTATGCCGACCGGGAGCATTTCGGAAACATCATGTTCCTCTCCGGATTCGAGCCGCGTTTCGAGGAGGCGCTGCTGCTGCTCGGCAAAGGCGGCAAGCGAGTGATCATCACCGGCAATGAATCCGAGAGCTATACCGCGCTTGCCCGGCTGCCCGGTATCGAGGCGCTCCGCGCCCAGACATTCAGCCTAATGGGCCAGGACCGCTCGCAAGACCCGCGCCTCGCCGACCGGCTCAATGATGCCGGTATCAACACCGGAGACAGCATCGGGCTGGTTGGCTGGAAATATCTTTCTGCCGAGGAAGATGAAGACTACGCACAAAGCTTCTTCGTGCCTGACTTCATCGTGAAGATCCTGAGCCGCACCATCGGCAGCGGCGGCAAGCTCGTCGATCGAACCGAAGTGCTGATGCATCCGGAAAAGGGGCTGCGTTCGGTCGTCGATGTCGATCAGCTCGCTGCCTTCGAATGGGCCGCCGCACGCTGCTCGACGGCACTCTGGCGCGTTGTCTCGGGCGTGCGTGAAGGCGATACGGAATTCGAGGCGCTGGGACGGCTCGGTTATGAAGGCGATCCGCTCAACGTCCACACCATGTTTGCCTCGGTGAGTAAAGGCGAACACATCATCGGCCTGCGCAGCCCGACGGCGCGAAAGCTGAAGCGCGGCGATGGCGTCACGACAGCGCTTGGCTACTGGGGTGCGCTGTCATCGCGCGCCGGATTGCTTGTTGATCATGACCACGATTTTCTGAAGCCGTCGAAAGCCTATTTCGAGGCGCTGATCACCTGGTATGAAACATCGGATATCGGCGTCACCGGCGGCGCGCTCTTCGAGGCGGTGACCGGCAAGCTGAAGTCGGCGGGGCTCAACTCTGCGCTCAACCCCGGCCATCTCGGCAGCCACGAGGAATGGCTCCATTCGCCGGTACAGCCTGGATCGACGGATCGGCTCCGCTCCGGCATGCCGTTTCAGGTCGATGTGATCCCGGTGCCGATGCCCGCGGGCTGGGCGCTCAACAGCGAGGATGCCGTAGCATTTGCCGACGAGGCACTGAGGGAGGAGATAAGGCATCGCTATCCGGCCATGCATGCGCGCATCGCTGCGCGCCGCAGCTTCATGGCAGACAAGCTGGGTGTCGCGGTCAAGGACAGCATCCTGCCGCTGTCCTCGACGCCGCTCTATCTCCCGCCATTCTGGCTGAAGTCAGGGCATGTGCTGGTTCGCGATTAAGCCGTCAGGCGGCGCCGCGAGATGATCACGAGGCGCCGCTCCCACCAAATCAACACCAGGCTGGAGCCGACGATCAGCAGGGCTCCGGCAACGACATTCAGCGTCGGGATCTCGGCCCAGATCAGGTAACCATAGAGGAAAGCCCAGATCAGTCCGCTATATTCGATCGGCGCCAGTGTCGAGGCCGGCGCATAGCGGAAGCCTTCGTAGAGGATGTACTGTCCGGCCGCGCTTATGCAGCCAAGGCCGATCATCAGGGCCCAGCCGAAAGCATCCGGGGTTTTCCAGACGAAGGGCAGTGCGGCGCCGCAGACGATGACGAACAGAACGCCTGTTGCCAGCATCTGGTTGACGGTACTTTCCGTACGGCTGACGAGACGCACGAGGATGGTACTCCAGGCCCAGCAGAAGCCGGCGAAAAACACCATGCCGGCCGGAATGAGGCTCGGCGCTTCGGCGGGGTTAGCCGCCAGAACGACGCCGATAAAGCCGCCGATGCAGGCCAGCCAGCGGATCGGCCCGACATTTTCCCTGAGGATGAAGATCGACAGCACGACGGTGATGACGGGTGCCGAAAAATACATCGTTGTGATTTCGGCGAGCCCGAGATGGCGGGCCGCGGAATAATAGGCAAGCCAGGCGCCGAGCATCAGCACTGCGCGCAGCAGAACCGAACTTCTGTGCTGGCTTTTCAGGATCGACGGATGACGGTTGCGGTGGATGAAGAAGGCCGAGAAGCCGACGATCATCACGCTGCGGATGAACAGGATCTGCGGCACGGCATAGTCGGCGACCAGCCACTTGACGACGGCGTCCTGGATGGCAAACAGCGAATAGCCGATGCAGGCAAGGGCAATTCCCACCAGCGGGGAAGGCGCCTCATCGGTCGATCTGGAGAACATGGAAGCCTGCGATGGGAATGCGTTGGGATGCCACGGCCTAGCAAGACCGGGCACCGTTGACAATGCGAGGAATAGCCCTCCGCGAAGATTTGATCAGTTGATCTTCACGCCCTTCGACCGCATGCGTGAAACCGTTTCCCGTTCGGCCCGCTTGCAGCGCATCGGCGGCAAGCCGCGATCCATCAGGTCCATGTCCTCAAGCACCATGTCGCCCATCTTCTTGAAGGCGCTGTCGAGCGCTCCGGCGCGATGCGCCGAGCGGATAAAGCCCTTGAGCTTGCGCACCGGATGATCGGATGGCAGCGGCTCTTCCGGATAGACATCGCTTGCCGCCACGATATGGCCTGAGGCAACAGCGGCCATCAGCGCATCGAAATCGACGACATCGGCGCGGCTGAGCAGGATGAAGGCCGCTCCCTTGCGCATGCTGGCGAAGGCCTCGGCTCCGAGAAAGCCCTTGTTCTCGCTGGTGACGGCGGCAACGACGAAGACGAAATCGCTCTTCGTCAGCACATCCTCCAGGCTTGCGGCCTCGACATTGTTTTCCTCGAGGATCGACTTCGGCTGCCAGGGATCGAAAACGCGCACCTTGGCGCGGAAGCCCGACAGCACTCGGCGCAGCGCCTTGCCGAGATCGCCGAAGCCGACGATGCCGATCTCCGATCCCGCAATCAGCCGGGCGCTGGCATTGCCCTCGCCGCCCCAGAGCTCGTTGCCGTCGCGAAAGGCGACATCGGCATCGACGATGCCGCGGGCAAGCGACAGGGCGAAGCCGAGACCGATTTCGGCCACCGGCTCGGCAAAGACCTGTCCCGTCGTGACCACATGGATGCCGCGCTGGAAGAGCACGTCATAGGGCATGTTGTTGATGAGATTGCTCTCGACATTGAGCACACAGCGCAGCGACGTCATCCGCGCCAGCGTTTCCTCCGACAGCGGTGGCTGTCCGATGACATAGCGCGCCTTGCCGAGCACCTCGTCGCCGAGACCGGCGATATTTTCGGGATCGGCCTCGACGATCTCGTATGTGTCGTGAAGCACCCGGCGCGCTTCATCGCTGAAGATCAGGTCGAGCGTGCGCGGTTCGGGCGCGCTAATCGCCAGGGGCTTTTCGGTCTTCGTCATCATCTCCTCCTCCCGCAGCCGCTTAAGGCTGCACAATCCTTATCTCAGCGCCACGCTCACCGGCATCGATCGACAGATAGGCGGCCGCCGAAATCAGCGGCCAGTCCTGCGGCCTTGCCAGCGCCACCGGACAGCCGATCCCATAGAGTGCCTCGGCAACCATTGCGCCGGTGACGACGATCGCATCGCGCTTCAACAGGATGATCCCCGCAGGGGCTGTCTTCAGCCGGATGGCTTCGGCCAGCACCGAGCTTCCCGAGCTCGATCCCCTGCCTGCCTCCATGACAAGGATCGCGCCGGTGATCGACTGGCCGCTTTGCGGATGCCACTGGTCAATGATCCTGCCGGTCGCCGAATCGACGCCGCCCCAGAAGCTGAGCGGCTCGGCGAGCACGAAGGCTGCCGCCGCAGCCTTGCCTTCCATCAGTGTCGTCGCGGAAAATGCCGTCACAGCCGCACCACCTTGCCCGAACGCGCCGAGGCCATGCATTCGGCGAGCGAACCAAAGGCAACGTCGACGCCGATATTGCCGGGTGCGTAATAGGCCCACTTGCCCGAGTTGGTCATCACCGCACCCGACATGTCGCGGATGATCGCCGTGACATAGGTGCAGGTATCGATGACGAGCGTCACGCCCGCAGCTTCCAGCGCCACGCGCCACCCGCGATTTTCAAGCTCCGCCAGAACCTCGCGATTGGTGTTGATGTAGATATCGATCGCCGCTTTCCCGCCTGCGAGCAGCGGCATCAGCCGCTCGAACTCGCCGATGGAAAAATGCGGCGTTCCCATGCTGACGGCTGCAAGCGGCGTCCCTTCCGCCACGGTCGAGAGATTGCGGATGGTGTCGCGGATATCGTTGCGGCTGAGCCGGATCGTCTCCCGCGGTTCGACCCCGCCACATGCCGCCTCCAGCGTCGGCGCCTCCGGCGTCAGACCGACGGCGTGAAACAGCGCGACGGCGCCCGCCGAGGCGGCAACGGCACCGAGTGCCTTCAGATCGTCCTCGGAGCTTTCCTTCGGCAGGCCGCGGATGACGGGGATGTGGTCACCGCAACGGCGGCCGATGGCGTGACCGGCAGCGACACAGATCGACCCGGCATCCCGCTCACCCTCGGCAAACTCCTCGATGTCGACGAGCACGGTCGCGCGCCGGTTTTCGGTGACGTGCAGCCCATAATAGGGCGCCCGGCCAGTCAACGCGCAGCAGAGATCGATGAAATCGCCGTAGCGATTGGTGCGCGCGCCGAGCACTGAATTGGCAAAGACGATGGCATTCGATTCCGCCCAGGCGATCTGCGCCCCGAAGCGCGGGCGGAAGATCGTCTGGTAGGGCGCGCAGGTGAAGGTCGGGACGCAGCCAAGCTCCTCATGCGCCCTCATCAGCCGCGCACCGTTGCGGCCAAGCGCCTCGTCGCCGCGGAAAAGTTCGGGATGGATGAGATCGACCGAACCGACATTCAGCGTCGTCGGCACGCGGACACGGCCGCCCCAGGACACCATGCGCTCGACGAAATCGAGGCTGACCTCGCCGAGATAGAGACAGCCGTCGATATGCGCCGCTTCGATATCCACCAGTTTTGTGGCGCCGACAGCCTCGGCGAAACGCACCAGAAGCCGCATGGCAAAAGCCGCCGCCTCACCATGGCGGCCGTCGAGCAGGGCTTTGTCATCAGGGGAAAGCTGAAGAGAGGAATGCATGGCGTCGACGCTATCAGCTCGTCTTGCGGGAGAGAAGATGGCTTGCGAATTCGACCAAAGGCGCACTCGACAAAACTGTCACAAACACTATGTCACAAAACCTTCACAATTTCATTTGCCAGTTCGTTTCTTTTCGTTTTGTATGCGGAAAGTTTCGTAACGAAACCGGCCGGTGAGATCGAGGAGGATCTGCGCCGGCAGGCCGTAATCCGTTCAAGACGGCACGGCAGGACACATAGGGAGGAACCATGTCCATTCGTTTCATGGCCGCATCCGCGGCAACCATCACCTTGTCGCTCTCGTTCGCTTCGAGTGCCTTTGCAGTGACCGAACTGCAGTGGTGGCACGCCATGGCGGGCGCCAACAACGAAGTGGTCAATCAGCTCTCCAAGGAATTCAACGAAAGCCAGAAAGACTACAAGATCGTTCCGATCTTCAAGGGCACCTACCCGGAAGCGCTGAATGCCGGCATTGCCGCCTTCCGCGCCAAGCAGCCGCCCGCGATCCTGCAGGTCTTCGACGCCGGCAGCGGTGTGATGATGGGCGCCGAGGGCGCGATCATGCCGGCAGCCCAAGTTCTCGAAAAGGGCGGCTTCAAGTTCGACAAGTCGGAATACCTGCCCGGCATCGCCGCCTATTATTCGAAGCCCGACGGCACGATGCTGTCCTTCCCCTACAACTCGTCCTCGCCGATCCTCTATTACAACAAGGACACGTTCAAGAAGGCCGGCCTCGACCCGGAAAGCCCACCGAAGACCTGGCCCGAAGTGTTCGAAGCCGCCAAGAAGATCAAGTCGAGCGGCGCATCGGCCTGCGGCCTGACCTCGACCTGGCTCACCTGGATCCAGACCGAGAACCTCGCGGCCTGGAACAACGTCTCCTACGGCTCGAACGAGAACGGCCTTGCCGGCACTGATGTGAAGCTCGCATTCAACTCACCGCTCTTCGTCCAGCATTTCCAGGCGATCGCCGATCTCGCCAAGGACGGCACCTTCCGCTATGGCGGCCGCACCTCGGAAGCCAAGCAGCTCTTCACCTCCGGTGAATGCGGCATCATGACGGAATCCTCCGGCGGTCTCGGCGACATCATCAAGACGGGCATGAACTACGGTATCGGCCAGCTGCCTTACTATGAAGGCGAAGGACGCCCGCAGAACACCATTCCCGGCGGCGCCAGCCTCTGGGTCTTCGCCGGCAAGAGCGACGAGGAATACAAGGGCATCGCCCAGTTCTTCCACTTCCTGTCGCAGACCAAGATCCAGGCCCGCCTGCACCAGGTATCCGGCTACATGCCGGTGACCATGGCCGCTTATGAAGACACCAAGAAGTCCGGCTTCTACGAAAAGAACCCGGGCCGCGAAACGCCGATCCTGCAGATGATGGGCAAGGCGCCGACCGAAAACTCCAAGGGCGTGCGTCTCGTCAACCTGCCGCAGGTGCGCGACATCATGAACGAAGAGTTCGAAGCGATGCTGGCCGGCAAGCAGGATGCCAAGGCAGCGCTCGACAAGGCCGTCGAACGCGGCAATGCCGCGATCCAGCAGGCAATCGGCCAGTAATACCGGCGTTTCCGCCCGCAGCCCTCAAGGCTGCGGGTGGCCCCTTCATGTCAAGGAGATCGCCGTGCAGCGCGTCGTCTTTCCGAACAAGATCCTTCCCTATTTCCTGGTCGCTCCGCAGATCATCCTCACGGTGGTTTTCTTCTTCTGGCCAGCAAGCCAGGCGCTCTATCAATCGATGCAGCGCGAAGATCCATTCGGCCTGAAGAGCGGCTTTGTCGGCCTCGCAAATTTTCGCGACGTCTTCGCCGATCCGAATTATCTGAACTCGCTCTATGTCACCGTTGTCTTCAGCGTGCTGACGGCGCTGCTCTCGATGGTCGTGGCGCTGGCTTTGGCGACGGCGGCCGACAAGGTGGTGCGCGGGCAGACCTTCTACCGGACGCTTCTGATCTGGCCCTATGCCGTGGCGCCCGCCGTCGCCGGCATGCTCTGGCTCTTCATGTTCAATCCCGCCATGGGCACCTTCGCCTATATCCTGCGGCGCAACGGCTTCATGTGGGATCCGCTTCTGAACGGCAACCAGGCGATGACGCTGGTTATCGTTGCAGCCGCCTGGAAGCAGATCAGCTACAATTTCCTGTTCTTCGTCGCCGGGCTGCAGGCGATCCCGAAATCGCTGATCGAGGCGGCCGCCATCGACGGCGCGCGCGGCAGCCGCCGCTTCTGGACCATCGTCTTCCCGCTGCTGGCGCCGACCACCTTTTTCCTGCTCGTCGTCAACACCGTCTATGCCTTCTTCGACACCTTCGGCATCATCCATTCGGTGACTGGCGGCGGCCCGGCCAAGGCGACGGAAACGCTGGTCTACAAGGTCTATAACGACGGCTTCGTGAACCTCAATCTCGGCTCGTCCGCGGCACAATCGGTGATCCTGATGATCATCGTCATCGCGCTGACAGCCTTCCAGTTCCGCTTCGTAGAGAAGCGGGTGCATTATGCGTGAGGGTCTGAAATGATCGAAAAACGCCCCCTCGCCAGCCTTATCGGCCATCTGATGCTGATCATCGGCATCATCATCGTTGCCTTCCCGATCTATTACACGTTCATCGCCTCGACGATGACGTCGGCCGAGATCATCAAACCGCCGATCTCGCTGCTGCCGGGCAGCCACTTCACCGAAAATTACACCGAGGCGCTGTTCGGCGGCGTCGAGCGCGCCGTCGGCGTCAGTCTCGAACGGCTGCTCTTCAACACCTTCGTGGTGGCGATCCTGATTGCCGTCGGCAAGATCCTGATCTCCTTCCTGTCGGCCTTCGCGGTGGTGTTCTTCCGTTTCCCGCTGCGCATGGTGTTCTTCTGGATGATCTTCGTGACGCTGATGCTGCCGGTCGAGGTGCGCATCCTGCCGACCTACAAGGTGATCGTCGATCTCGGCCTGATCGATACCTATGCGGGGCTGACCCTGCCGCTGATGGCCTCGGCAACCGCGACCTTCCTGTTCCGCCAGTTCTTCCTGACGATCCCCGGCGAATTGCTGGAGGCGGCGCGCATCGACAATGCCGGACCGTTCCGCTTCATGCGCGATATCCTGCTACCGCTGTCGCGCACCAATATCGCGGCGCTCTTTGTCATCCTGTTCATCTACGGCTGGACGCAGTATCTCTGGCCGCTGCTCGTTACCAACGACGCGCAGATGAACACCATCATCATCGGGCTCAGGAAGATGGTGGATTTCACCGACGCGGCGACGCCCTGGAATTTCGTGATGGTGACGGCGATCCTTGCGATCATTCCGCCCATCCTCGTCGTGGTGCTGATGCAGCGCTGGTTTGTCAAAGGTCTTGTGGAGACGGAGAAGTAATGGCCAGGATCACCCTCAACGATGTCCGCAAGACCTATGGCGGCGGCGTCGAAGTCATCAAGGGCGTCTCGCTCGAGATCGCCGACGGCGAACTCCTGGTGCTCGTCGGCCCCTCCGGTTGCGGCAAGTCCACGCTGCTCAGAATGATCGCCGGCCTGGAAGGCATCAGTTCCGGAGAGATCAGCATCGGCGACCGCGTCGTCAACGATCTCGAGCCCTCCGAGCGCGATATCGCCATGGTCTTCCAGAACTATGCGCTCTATCCGCATATGACGGTGCGCCAGAACCTCGCCTACGGCCTGAAGAACCGCAACACGCCGAAGGATGAGATCGAGCGGCGGATCGTCAAGGCGGCAAAGTCGCTGGAGATCGAGCCCTTTCTGGAGCGCAAGCCGCGCCAGCTCTCGGGCGGCCAGCGCCAGCGCGTCGCCATGGGCCGAGCGATCGTCCGCGAACCCGCAGCCTTCCTGTTCGACGAGCCGCTCTCCAATCTCGATGCGAAACTGCGCGTGCAGATGCGCGTTGAGATCAAGCGGCTGCAGCGGGCATTGGCGACGACCAGCGTCTACGTCACCCACGACCAGATGGAGGCGATGACGCTTGCCGACCGGCTCGTCGTCCTGAACGGCGGCCATATCGAACAGGTCGGGACACCGATCGAGCTCTACGAGAAGCCGGCGACGACCTTCGTCGCCACATTCATCGGCTCGCCGTCGATGAACCTGCTGGAGACCAGCGGCAGCGGCTTTGCGCTCGGCAACGGCGCCACGCCTTTGCCGCCGGGCACCGCAACGCTCGGTATCCGCCCTGAGGACCTGCATCTCGCCGAACCCGGCAAGCCCGATGCCTTCACGGCCGACGTCCGCGTCGGCGCGGTGGAACTCGTCGGTGCCGAAAGCTATGTCCACGGCACGCTGCCGAACACCCAAGACATCGTCTTCCGCGTCCCAGGCCGGTCACAGATCGCCATCGACGCCCGCGTGACGATCGGCGCGGCGCAATCAGCGCTGCATTTCTTCGACGCTGCGGGGAAGCGGATCGGCTGATCCTTCCATCTGATTTTTGTGCGATCCGCGAAGGGCCAGCCGACACCACGGCTGGCCCTTCGCGTTTCGGTCATGCCGACGCGCCAGAGCTCTGCATTTCGCCAAACAAGCAAACAGCTTGCAAAGCGCAATCGGTCGGCGTATTGTAACTTTCATGATGAAAGCTACTAGGTGCTGTCATGCAGAATAAAAGCTTCAAATCCATGCAGTGCCCTGTCGCCCGCAGTCTCGACCGCGTCGGCGAATGGTGGAGCATTCTGATCCTGCGCGATGCGCTACGCGGCGTGACGCGGTTTGACGAGTTTCAGAAGAACCTCGGCATTGCGACCGCGACGCTGACCCGGCGCCTCGACAATCTGGTCAAGGCAGGGTTGCTGGAACGGCGAGCGTATCAGGAGCGGCCGCAACGCTTCGAATATGTGCTGACGGCCTGCGGCGAGGACTTCCGCGCGGTCATCTGGTCGATGATCGCCTGGAGCAACCGGCATTTCGCACCTGAAGGGCCGAGCCTTGTCATCGTCGACAAGCAAAGCGGCGCCTGGGCCGATCCGGTGCTTGTCGACCGCAATACCGGAAACCCGCTCGCCAAGCCGCAATACGACGTCGCCGCCGGGCCTGCCGCCAGCGAGACGCTGCGATTGCGCTATCCCTTCCGCTCCGAAGCGTCCGGTACGGCGCTGATCGAGCGCCCCGCCCCCAACCAAGAACAATAAGACTGGAGCATGGCCATGAATAAGGTCGTGACTGAATCCGAACTGACCCAGGGAGCCATTTCCCTGAAGCCGAAGAGAAGCCTCAAGCGCCCGCTCGGCATCCTGGCGCTCATTGCCATCGCGGGCGGCGCCGGATGGTACGGATACTACTGGTCGCAGACCGGCCGCTATCTCGAGACCACCGATGACGCCTATATCGGCGGCAATACCACGGCGCTCTCGCCGCGGGTTTCCGGCCATGTCGAGGCTGTTCTGGTCGATGACAATCAGCGGGTGACGGCAGGTCAGTTGCTGGTGCGCCTCGACAGCCGCACATTCAAGACGGCAGTCGATCGCGCCGAGGCGGCAGTGCGCGAACAGCAGGCGAGCCTCGACAATCTTCACGCCCAGTCGGCGCTTCAGGCCTCGCTGGTGAAACAGGCGGAAGCCGATCTTGCTGCCAAGAAGGCGGCATCCGATTTCACCGAGATCGACGCGGTGCGCTACCGCAATCTGGCGACCCAGAGCACGGGAACCGAGCAGAACGCCCAGAAGGCGGTTCTGGCCGACACGCAAGCGAAGGCCGCAGTCGCCGCCTCCGACGCCGGACTAACGGCGGCGCGCCAGCAGATACAGGTTCTGGACACGCAGATCGCCCAGGCGCAATCGGCGCTCGACGGCGCCAGGCTCGATGCCGAGACAGCGCGGCTCAATCTCAGCTACACGGAGGTCCGCTCGCCTGTTGATGGCTATGTCGGCAACCGGGCAGCCCAGATCGGCGCCTTCGTCTCCGATGGCAGCTATCTCCTGAGCGTCATTCCTGAAAAGGGACTGTGGATCGACGCGAACTTCAAGGAAGATCAGCTCGCCGTCATCAAGCCTGGACAGAAGGTGACCGTGGTCGCCGATATCTATCCCGACCACGATCTGACCGGCAAGATCAGCAGCATCGCACCGGCTACCGGCGCCACCTTCAGCGTCATTCCGCCTGAAAACGCCACCGGCAATTTCACCAAGATAGTCCAGCGCGTGCCCGTCCGCGTGGCACTCGATGACACCGCCGTCAAGGATCAGGCGCTGCGGCCCGGCCTCTCGACAACGGTGACCGTCGACACCCGTCCCTGATCAGGAATAGACCATGACAGCCCCCGTCACGACTGCCCAGCCAAGCTGGGTTCGCAGTCTGCTGCCCTTCGTGGTGATGTGCTTCGGCATGTTCATCGCGCTGCTCGACATCCAGATCGTCGCCTCCTCGCTGCAGGATATCGGCGGCGGCCTGTCGGCCTCGCAGGATGAGATCAGCTGGGTACAGACCGCCTACCTGATCGCCGAAATCATCGTCATCCCGCTGTCGGGATGGCTGACCCGGGTGTTCTCGACGCGCTGGCTGTTCACCGCGTCGGCCGCCGGTTTTACGCTGACCAGCATGCTGTGCGGCCTTGCCTGGAACATCGACAGCATGATCGTCTTTCGCGCCCTGCAGGGTTTGCTCGGCGCCTCGATGATCCCGACCGTCTTCACCTCGTCCTTCCACTATTTCCAGGGACCGCGGCGCGTCTATGCGGCAGCGGTCGTCGGCACCATCGCCTCGGTCGCGCCGACGCTCGGCCCGGTTATCGGTGGCTGGATTACCGATACGTGGAACTGGCACTGGCTGTTTTACATCAACGTCGTCCCCGGCGCCCTGATCGCCGTGCTCGTCGCCATTCTGGTGAAGATCGACGAGCCCGATATCAAGCTTCTCAAGGAAGCCGACTATCCCGGCATCCTGCTGATGGCGGTGGCACTCGGAACGCTGGAATATACGCTGGAAGAAGGCACGCGCGCCAACTGGTTCGACGACCAGACGATCCGCACCACCGCTACGATCGCGGGCATCTCCAGCCTACTGTTTTTTATTCGCAGCCTGACCTATTCGAAACCGGTCGTCGATCTGCGCGCCTTCGGAAACCGCAACTTCGCCATCGGCTGCCTGCTCTCCTTCGTGACAGGCATCGGCATCTTTTCGACCATCTACCTGACGCCGCTGTTTCTCGGCTATGTCCGCGGCTTCAATGCCTGGGAGACTGGACTTGCCGTCTTTTCCACTGGGGCCGCATCGATGCTCGGCGTCCCCTTCTACATCATGCTCGCCAAGCGCTACGATATCCGCTGGCTGATGATGTTCGGGCTTGCCTCCTTCGGCATCTCGATGTGGGGCTTCAGCGCCATCACCCACGACTGGGGCGGCGACCAGCTTTTCTGGCCACAGGTGTTCCGCGGCTTTCCGCAGGTCTTTGCCGTCGCGCCCGCCGTGACGCTCGGGCTCGGCAGCCTGCCACCCGAACGGCTGAAATATGCGAGCGGTCTGTTCAACATGATGCGCAATCTCGGCGGTGCCGTCGGCATTGCCGTCAGCGCGGCAATCCTCAACAACCGCACCAACATGCATTTCAACGCCATCGCCTCCAACCTGACGCCTGCGAATGGTGCGATGGAGCGGCTGACGGGCGGCGTTGCTCGGCGCTATTCTGAGATCGCCGGAAGCATCAACGACGGGCAGACGGCCGCCCTGAAGCAGTTGTTCAGGCTCGCCTACCGCGAGGCCTCGACCATGGCCTATGCCGATGCCTTCCGGGTGATCATGGCCGCCTTCGTCATCGCCACGGCGCTGGTGCCGCTATTACGCAATGTCACGCCACCGAAGAGCCCGCAACCCGGCGGCGGTGGTCACTGAGAGGGAAGCGTAGTGCGACGGTGGCACGCGCCCCAAGCGATCAGCTCAACGCTTTGCGCTTTGAAGTAGTGTCTCGACCGCCGCCTTGGCGGAAGCAAAGGGTGCGGGATTGCGGCACACCTGTGACATCAGCAGTGCGCCCTGGAAGAGAATGGCGATCTGTTTTCCGAGGCCTTCGGGATCGGCCACGCCGAGACGCCCGCACATGCTGATGAAGCGCTGCTCGACATGGAGGCCGAGACGTTCGCCGCGCGCCGCAATGCCTTCATGCTTGCCGGCATATTCCTGGGAAGCCTTGATCCCCAGGCAGCCCCGGCGGTCTGCCTCCAGCTGCATGCGCCGGCTGTCGAAACAGGCGAGGATCTGCTGGCGCGGATCGCCATCTGTGGCCGTTGCCGGGGCAAAATAAGCGTCCGCGATGCCCTCGCCGTAATAATCGAGCACCGCTTCGATCAGGTCCTCCTTCGAGGCGAAATACTTGTAAAGCGTGCGCTTGGAGATGCCGCTCTCGGCCATGACGGTGTCGATGCCGGTGGCATGAAACCCGCCATCGTAAAAGCGGTCGAAGGCCAGCTTCAGGATCTCGAGCTTTTTGGCCGGGATGGGCGCGGCGTCGGGCATGTCTCATTTCCTCACGGGCGTATGACGACAGCTTTAGCAAACTGCGTTGACACGGTAAACAGATCTGTTTATCAATTCGCGAAGTAAACAGATCTGTTTACTAAATTTTCGAACCTATGGCCGCAGCGATGGCCCGGAAGGAAAGCAAATGTCACTGAGAGAGAAAACCGTCCTGGTTTCTGGCGCCAACCGCGGCATCGGCGCAGCCACCGTCAAGGAATTGCTCGGCGCTGGCGTCAAGAAGATCTACGCCACGGCCCGCAACGTCGCGTCGCTTCCCGATTTCGCCGATGCCCGCGTCGTGCCTCTGCAGCTCGACGTGACCGACGATGCCTCGGTCAAGCAGGCGCTTGCCGCCGCGCCCGATGTCGATGTGCTGCTCAACAATGCCGGAAGCCTGGCGTTCAACGATTTCATCAGTAGCACGCATGAAGAACTGAACGGCGACATGGAGACCAATTATTACGGAACGCTGCGGGTCATCCGCGCCTTCGTGCCCGGTTTCGTCGCCCGCGGCTCCGGCACGATCGTCAATGTCGTCAGCATCGTCGGCCTGGTTTCCGCCCCGCCGCTCGGCGGATATTCGGCCTCGAAGGCCGCGCTTCAGTCGCTGACGCAGACTTTGCGCGGCACGTTGAAAGCATCCGGCATCGATGTCATCGGCATCTATCCCGGCCCCGTCGATACCGATCTCGCCCGGCATATCCCGCTCGAAAAGGCGACGGCGGAGCATGTCGCGGTCAATATCGTCCGCGGCATCGAAAACGGCGATGCCTATATCTTCCCGGATCCGACCGCCCTGCAGATCGAGCATCTGTGGGCAAATGACGGCCGCAACCTGGAAGCTGCGATGGCCGCCGCCGGCTGATCGCCGCCTGCGGGTTCGACGGCGTGCCGCTTCCGCAAGAGGCTGCCGCCGAGATGGCCGAGCAGCATGGCCTCTTTTACTGGCGTGCCACAGTTCCTATTTGCTCTGGCACGCCGCTCTCGCATTATCGCGGCCGGCTTCCATTGACGGATTTTTCATGCGCCCTTCCGCCTTCTTCGTCCGCGTCATGGCCATCGGCCTTCTGATGCATCTCTATGTCGGCATCCGGCTGATACCCGCAGCACCCGTCGATGGTGCGCTGAAGTGGCTGGCGGTCATCGCCCTTGCCGCTTCCGTGACCCTGATACCGCTTGGCATGGCAGCCCGAATGATCAGCCGCCAGCCACTGTCAGATCTGCTGGCATGGGCGGGGCTCTCCGCCATGGGCTTCTTCTCGTCTCTGCTCGTTCTCACGGTCCTGCGCGACATCGCGCTGATCGCGCTCGCCATCGCCGGATGGGTATCGGGGGCGGGTACGCCCGTCCGGTCCTTTGCGGAATTCACCGCACTCGGCGTCCCCGCGCTTGCGCTGCTTCTCAGCCTTCTCGGCCTCTATTTCGCACGCCGCCGCGCGCCGGTGAAAACGGTTGATGTACCGGTCGCCGGACTTGATGCGGCGCTCGACGGCTTCACCATCGTCCAGGTCAGCGACATTCACATCGGCCCGACGATCAAGCGCGGCTATGTCGAAAAGATCGTCGCGACGGTCAACGCGCTGAAGCCTGACCTCATCGCCGTGACGGGCGACGCCGTCGATGGCTCGGTGCCGCAGCTGCAGAAGCACACGCAGCCGCTGGCGGACCTGGCGGCTCCCCATGGCACGTTTTTCGTCACCGGCAATCATGAATATTATTCGGGCGCCGATCCGTGGATCAGCGAGTTTCGCCGGCTGGGGCTGACGGTGCTGATGAACGAGCACGTGGTCATCGATCACCACGGCGCGCAGGCCGTCATTGCCGGTGTCACCGATTATGGCGGCGGTCATTTCGACCCAAGGCATCAGAGCGATCCGGCTAAGGCCGCCAAGGGCGCACCCGGCGATGCGTCCTTCCGGCTGCTTTTGGCCCATCAGCCGCGTAGCGCCCCCGAGGCTTCGAAGGCGGGTTTCACCCTGCAGCTCTCCGGCCACACCCATGGTGGCCAGTTTCTGCCGTGGATGTTTTTCGTGCGGATGCAACAGCCCTTCGTTCACGGGCTGGCAAAGCTTGGCGATCTCTGGGTCTATACCAGCCGGGGAACCGGCTATTGGGGACCGCCGATCAGGCTTTTTGCGCCTTCGGAAATCACGCGGCTGCGCCTTGTGCAAGGCGGCTGAGGCCGCCGCCTTGCAGGTGTTTTACTATCCGCTCAGCGTGCTGCCGTGTGCATGACGACGCCACCATCGACCGGCTCGATCGACACGGTGATCGCGGCGATGTCCTGGAGGCTCGCCACGTGGGTTCCAGCGCAATACATCTGCGCCTGCTTGCCATCGAGAAGGCATTCCCAGAGGCGCCGCGTATCGAGCGTCGAGGGAACCGGCGTGAGCGAGATGGCTGTGGGCTGAGAAAGCCAGCCGCGCAGCGTCTCGTTGATCGCCTCAATGACGGCCGGGAGGTCGGCGACGAAGCTCTCGAGTTCGAAGCCCTTTTTGCGCAGCGTCTTGCCGACGCGATAGGTATCGACCGACGCCTGCTCCGACAGCAGCGCGCTGACGATCGCTTCCTTGTCGAAATCGGGACTTCCGAGCGTATCGCGCGCGGCGCCCTCCTTGGTCCAGTAGCTCTTGGCGGCGCGGTTGAGCGCAAAGGCCGAGAGGTGAGCTGCCGTGTGGGCCAGGCTGAGCTTGCGCCGGCGGTAGGCATCGACCTCGATGCTGACGGTCTCGCCAGCAGCAGGCGCGTCACCTGTGATCACATGGATGACGACGCTCTTCCATTCGTCCCCGGTGCGGCCGAGCGCCCGGGCGTCTTCGCCGAGAACGAGCTCGCCGGTTTCGGCATTGGCCATGCCGGTCCAGGCATCGGTGATCTCCAGGCGCTGTCCGCCGGCCGTGATCATAACGCCGCGATCGGCGGGCTGGTCCGGCCAGCGGAAGCTCACCGGATGAACCGGCGTCTCATCGCATATGACGAGCGTGTTGCCGTCAGGCCCAGCAGCCGCAAACAGCACCTTGCCGCTGCCGCTCACATCGCCGCTGGCAAAGCCAATCCGTGTGCTGTCCCTGACATCTGTTTGAAAACGCATAATGCTATCCTTGATAAATTGGTCAAAGCCACTGCTTGAGCAGCGCGAGATCGACATTGCCGCCGGAAACGACGCAGACGACCGGTCCCTTGCCGCGCACCCGCTCGCGATTGGCAAGGAGACCCGCCAGCGCCGCGGCACCTGCGGGCTCGGGGGTGAGCTTGCAACGCTGCATCAGAAGCTTCATTGCGCCGACGATCGCTTCGTCGTCAACAAGCAACACGTCCTCGAACCGCTGGCGGACAAGCTCGAAGCACTTGACGCCGGCACTTGGCGCGGCCAGACCATCGGCGATCGTCTTGACGACAGGCAGCCGCACGGCGCTTCCCGTCTTCAGGCTTTCGTACATCGCCGGCGCCCCCTCGGGCTCGATGCCGACCAGCGAGACGGAATGGCTGTGGGCGATCGCCGCCTTGGCAAGCCCACCTGCCATGCCGCCGCCGCCCATGCCGAGGAAGATCGTCGCGACGTCAGGAAGATCCTCGAAGATCTCGCAGCCGAGCGAGGCATGGCCGGTCATCAGCGCATCGTCGTCATAGGAGGAGATATAGGTGAGGCCACGTTGCCGCGCTGTATCGAGGCAGAACTGCGCCGCTTCCTGCGGCGTGCCGTGCAGGATCACCTCTGCGCCGTAATCCTTGGTCGCCTGCACCTTGGTCGGGTTGGCGGTCGCAGCCATGACGACGACGGTCTTCACGCCGAGCGCCGTTCCCGCGTAGGCGAGCCCCTGCGCCGCGTTGCCGGCCGAAAAGGTGATGGCACCGGCCGCCCGCTCGGCATCGGAGAGGGACATCAGCGCCCAGATCATGCCGCGCGGCTTGTAGGAGCCGGTTTTCTGGAAAAGCTCCGCCTTCAGATAGACGTCCTCGCCGACAAGCTTGGAAAGCGTCGAGGAGTGCCAAAGCGGCGTGCGATGGATATGCGGCTGGACGGCGGCTCGGGCGCGTTCGATGTCGTCAAGCAGGCTCATATGATCCATCTCCGTCCGTTTCAGGAAAAATCGACGCTGGCGCCGAGCCCTTGCTCGGTGGCAGCCGTGTAAAGAAAATGCGCGCAGACGAGATCCTCGGCGGGAATCCCGAGCGACTTGTAGATCGTAATCTCATCGGCCGTCTGGCGCCCGGTCTTGCGGCCGATCAGGATCTCGCCGATCTCGCCGATGATATGATTGTCGCTCACGCGGCCCTCGCGTTTCGCGGCCAGAAACTCTCCGCCCTGCAGCAGCGTCGAGGGTTTGTAATCGACGAAGAAGCGCGAGCGCTCAACGGCATCGACGTCGATCTCGCGGGCGGCGGCAACGCTTGAGCCGACCACGTTGAGATGCGCACCCGGGCTGATCATCCGGCCGGCAAGAACAGGTTCGGCCGCACCCGTCACCGTGCAGATCAGACTTGCACCCGAAACAGCTGCTTCGACCGATGGGGAAACTTCGATGGCGCAATCGACAAGCGCCCGGCCCTCGCGGGCAAAATGTTCGGCGCGTTCCTGCGAACGGCCCCAGACACGGACACGGCTGAGCGTACGGACAGCCGCCATCGCCTTCAGATGCTGAAGCGCCTGTTCCCCATATCCGAGGATCGCCAGATCACTGGCGTCCGGGCGTGCCAACAGGCGCGTTGCGAGCGCGCTGGCGGCTGCCGTTCTGATGGCCGTCACCTCGCCGCCATGGACGATCGCCACCGGCGCACCGGTTTCTGTGTCGAAAAGCGCGATAATACCGCGATGCGATTGCAGTCCCTTGGCGCCGTTCTCGGGATAGACGGCCGTCAGCTTGGCGCCGAAGCCCGCCGGTTCCTTCATCGCCCCCGGCATCAGCCCGAAGCCCCGGCCGCGGTCTCCCGGCAGACCCATGATCCAGCGCGGCGGCTGCAGCGTTTCACCCTGGGCGGTCTGCTGCATCGCTTGCTCCATCAGATCGATGCAGACGGGCATGGTGAGGAGTTGGCGAACAACGGGTTGATCGATAATGCGTAATGTCATGCTTGGTTCATTTCGGGCATAGAGGTTTCGTCATCGAGCCGGATGCGCTCGACCATTTCACGGAAGACCTGGCGGCCGCGGAACCAGACCATCTCGCGCCAGTCGTCGCTGTCGGGGCAATGCAGATCGCGCCAGCGGCGGCGCGCGGCGCGCGCTTCGGCCGAGAGACGGTCGCCATCGCGCCACAGCAGCGCATCGTTGCGTTCCAGCCGCGCCCTCTGTCCATCCGCCAGCCATTCGCCGCCGAATTCCAGGCACATGGCGATGACATCGGCCTTGGCGATCTGGCGTTCGCAATAGCCATAGAAATGGCCGTGCTGGATGAATTCCTCATGGGCACGATCGCCTGCCAGCGGCGCCTCGATGGTTGGGCCGAAAAGGGTGCGCGCCTTCTCAAGCTGCGGCCCGCCGGACATGTGCCAGAGTGGAATGCCGTAGCCATAGGGGCCGTAGCCCGTGTGGACATCGACGACGGCGACGCGCCTGGCCTTGCCGCAATAGCGGGCGAAGATCTCATCGACAATCCGGCGGCTCCAGACTGGTGCCGACCCGCCATAGGATGGCGCATCCGGGAAAGAATACTGACCGCCCTGCAGGGTCATGCCGGAGGTCAGACGGCCATGCTTCTCGCGATAGGCGGCGAGCGCCGCATTGGCCGCGCTGCGCCGGCTGGTATCGTCCTCAGGGCACATCACGTGCTCGTAGAGTTTCGCATAATCGGGATTGGCCGGAACGCAGGCGAAATCGACATAGTGACGGTTGAGGTCAACATTCTCTTCCTGCTGACGCCGGTCCCAGGCCATGCCCCAAGGATTGATGGCATGGATATGCAGCATTGCGACGTCATCGGGCAGCGCCAAGTCGCGGTGCGCCCAGCCTGTCTGGCAGGCAGAACCTGCCCAGCCCTCGACACCATGGGTGCCCGAAACCGAGACGATCAGATATGGCGCATCGATGCGGCCGAAATAGGCGATATCGGTTGCGAGCTCTTCGCCGTCTGGACCTTTGAGCGGATGAGGAAAGGTTTCGAGAATTGCCGCATCCCGGCACGCATCGAGAAATTTCTGGCGCGCCGCGGGAAAGGTCGCCGAAAAATCCTCCAGGAAGCTGCGATCATACATGGCTACATTTCCCTGATATCATCACAGGCATAGCGGACATCACGCCAGCGCCCGTTCCGCCGTCGCGGCAAGCAGGCTTGCGCCACGCACGAGAATGTCGTCGTTGAAGTCGTAGTTCGGCAGATGCAGCCCGGCACTTTCGCCGGCAGTGCCGTTCCCGATCCAGATATAGGCGCCGGGCAGATGTTGCAGGAACACGCCGAAATCGTCGCCCGCCATCGTCGGCGGCAAGGTTTCGACCTCGCTTTCGCCAAAAAGCTCGGTGGCTGCATCGCGCATCAGCCTGGCTTCCGCCCGCGTATTGACGACTGGCGGACACAGACCATCGTCGAAACGGATCGCACCCTCCGTTCCGGCAATTGCCGCGGCCGAGCGGACGATCTCTTCGAGGCGGCGCTGGATCAGCTGCAGCACGTCCAGGCCGAAGGCGCGGAAGGTCCCCGTGAGGATCGACGTCTTGGAAATGATATTCTGCGCGTGTCCACCCTGGAAGGAACCGATGGTGACGACCGAGGCGCTGAGCGGATCGATGGCGCGTGCGGCAATCTGCTGGACGCCGGTGACGAAATGCGACCCGGCCAAGATCGGATCACCGGTCAGATGCGGCATGGCCGCATGCGCACCGGCGGCCGTGAACGTGACCTCGAATTCCCCGGTTCCGGCCATGACAGGCCCGTCGTGGACGACGATGGCACCGGCCCTGAGGCCCGGCCAGTTGTGCAGGCCGAAGACGCGCTCCGCCGGAAAGCGGGCGAGCAGCCCGTTGTCGATCATGTGCTGGGCGCCGCCATAGCGCTCCTCGGCCGGCTGGAAAAACAGATAGACCGTTCCGCGGAAACGCCGCGTGCGGGCAAGGTGCATCGCCGCGCCGATCAGGATCGCCACATGGCCGTCATGGCCGCAGGCATGCATCTTGCCGGGAATCTCCGACGCATAGGGACGGCCGCTCTGTTCCTCTATTGCCAGCGCATCCATATCGGCGCGCAAGGCAATGGCTGGTCCAGGGGCCGATCCGTGAATGACGCCGACAACACCGTGGCCACCGATCCCGGTATGAACCTCGATCCCGAGCTCGCGCAGACGCTCGGCGACAAAGGCTGCGGTCCACGCTTCCTCGAGCGACAGCTCCGGATGCGCATGCATGGTGCGGCGCATGTCCCGCAGCTGGGGGAAGGCATCCACTATCGTCTGAAACATGACGTCACCTCGTTGAACCCGGACACCGCACGCGGCGCGGCAGGCATCAGATATCTCCGGCGATAACCGCCGATGCGATCGCCACGTCCTGCACCGCCAGACCGGTGAGTGCTGCAACGGTCACCTGACCGGCGCTGGACCGCCCCTTCGCCGTGCCGGCGATGATCTGACCCAGTTCGCTGACGCGCTCGAGTTCGACAGTCCGGGCATCCAGCGCACCTTTCAGGTCGCCGCGCAGCGCGCCCTGGACGCGGCTATCGACGGCAACCAGATCGGCAGCGGCGAAAATATCGGCATGCAGTTCGCGCTTGTCGGGCGTATCGGCGCCCATCGCGGTCACATGCGTTCCCGGGCGGATCATGGCGCCATGGAGATGCGGCTCGTGGCTTGCGGTGGTCGTGACGATGATCCGGCAGCGTTCCGCCACATCCTCGACGCTCGATGCGACTGCGACCGTGTAACCGTCCTTGCGCATCCGCTCGGCATAGCTTTCGGCAGCTTCCGCCCGCCGGCCCCAGACGAGAATGTTCTTGCAGGGCCTGACGGATTGCAGGAATTTGACCTGAAGCTCGGCCTGCAGACCAGTACCGATGACACCGATCGTCTCGACGTTTTCGGGGGCCAGATACTTCGCCGCGACGGCGCCTGCCGCAGCCGTGCGTATATCCGTCAGATGGCCGCGATCGTCGAGAATGGCCGCAAGCGCGCCCGTCTGGCGATCGAAGGCCAGCATCACGCCGTTGCTGCTCGGCAGACCATGGCGCGGGTTCTCGTAGAAACCGGAGGCGATCTTGACGACATAGAACGCGCCGCCGCCGATATAGCCGTACTTGATATGCACATCGCCCGGCGGGTTGTCGAAGATCAACTCGCCCGGCGGCGGGACGATGGCTTCGCCGCGCGAGAAGGAGCGAAATGCCTCTTCCACGCAAAGGACGGGATCCACCGTCTCGAGGCGCTTTCTGATTTCCTCCGGAGAAAACAGCCGTGGCGCGCTCAAATCACGCTCCTCAGAACATCGCGGCTGATATTCGCGCCACAGATGACGGCGACCGAGCGGCCGCGGGTCCATTCGGCACCGGCCTTGCAAAGGCCCGCGAGTGCGACACCGGCCGCACCTTCGAGCAGCATGTGGTGGCCGTCGATGAAGGTACGCATCGCCTCGGCGATCTCTTCTTCTGAAACGTCGATCCAGTGATCGACGAGATCGCGGCAGAAGGGGAAGGTGATCGTATCGGATTCGAGGCCACCGGCCGTGCCATCGGAAAGCGTATCGTCAGACGGAAGATCGAGAACCGAACCGGCCTCGACCGAGCGCGCCATCACGCAGGATGCCGCAGGCGAGCAGCCGATGATACGGGTGTTCGGCGAGACGGCCTTGATATAGGCGGCAATACCGCCGATCAGACCGCCGCCGCCGACGGAGATGAAGAGGTTGTCTATCGGCTGGCTCTGACGCATCAGCTCGACGCCGATGGTGCCCTGGCCGCGCATGACCTCATAGTCGTTGTAAGGCGGAACATACAGGCAGCCATGTTCCGCAGCATAGGCGCGGGCGTGGATTTCGGTATCGATGCTGTCGTCACCGAAGAATTCCACCTCGGCGCCGAGGTTCCGGATATTGGCGACCTTCGAGGGCGATGCACCCTCGGGGACGAACACCAGACCCTTGCCGCCGATGACGCGCAAAGCATAGGCAACGGCAGCGCCGTGATTTCCGGATGAGGCGGTGACTACCTTGGTCTTCGTCGCCTCGCTGCCCATCGCCAGGATCTTGTTCAGTGCGCCGCGCAGCTTGAAGGATCCGGTATGCTGCAGGTTTTCAAGCTTGAGGAGAACCTCCTGGCCCACCCGGCTTGAAAACACCGGCGAAGGCTCCAGCAGGGTTTCCCGCGCGTATGGCCGGATACGGCGTTCTGCCGCTTCGATGGTCTCGGAAATGCTCATGTAAAACTCCATTCTTGAAGGCCGGCGCAGGATCGTCTCGGCGGACAGAAGATTAGACAGAAAATCCATCGGGAGACACTGCGTCTGCATCCACAACCTCGACTTGAGAAATTCGGTGCCGATACAGAAGCGATAAAAACCAGCGCTGAAATGCTGGTCCATGCCTCTATTACGCACTCCACTTCCTCCCTTCCAATCTCCTATACCCGGATCTCGTTTGAGACAATATGTCTGAATTGACAAAATGTCTCATCGGCCGTAACTGTTGCTTATGAAGGAAGTTCTGAAACCCTACGTCCCCGTTTGCCAGGCGATCGCAACGCTGCTGCAGCCGCATGCCGAAGTGGTTCTGCATGACCTCGCAACCGGCAACATCGCCTATATCGCCAACGCCTTTTCGAAGCGCCGGCCGGGCGACTCGTCGATGACCGATCTCGATGTGGCGATCTCGATCGACTCCTCGGTGATCGGGCCGTACCGCAAGACCAATTGGGATCGGCGCCAGCTTCGCTCCGTCACCGCAGTGCTGCGCGATCACGCCGAGCGGCCGGTCGGACTTCTCTGCGTCAACCTCGATATCTCCGCCTTCGAAGGTGCCGTCGAATTCATCCGCAACCTCATTCAGTTCTCGCCACCGTCGGATCCGCCGGCAGCGCTCTTCAAGAGCGACTGGAAAGAGGTGGTCAGCGCCACGATCGACGCATATCTGCGCGAGAAGCGGCTGACCGAGGCAGGCCTCAGCAAGGACGATCTGAGCGAACTGGTCGGCATTCTCGATCGCCAGGGCATTTTCTCGATCCGCAACGCCACACCTTACATCGCCGAGGTGCTGAAGATGTCGCGCGCGACGCTCTACAAGCACCTGAAAGACCTGAGGCAGAAAAAGAGCGGCAGCAATTCTTCCGAGAACTACGGATCCTTGGAGGAAATTTAAGGCCGCCCGGCGCGGAACGGCATCAGCGTTCCAAGGGCGGCTTCCGGCAAGCAACCACCATAATGATAAAGGGAACTGAGATGAACAGGACTATTGCAGCTGCAGCACTGACGGCATTCGGCCTTCTCGGGCTTTCGGCGACCACCGCCAGTGCCCAGGACACGCTGACCATCGCCACCGAAGGCGCCTATCCTCCCTTCAACTTCAAGCAGGCAGACGGCACGCTGGCCGGTTTCGACGTCGATATCGCCAAGGCGCTCTGCGACAACATGAAGGCCGACTGCAAGATCGTGGCGCAGGATTGGGACGGCATCATTCCTGGCCTTCTCGCTCACCACTACGATGCGATCGTCGCTTCGATGTCGATCACCGACGAGCGCAAGAAGAAGATCGCTTTCACCAACCCCTACTACCACACGGCTGGTGCGATGGCGGTTCTGAAGTCGGCGCCGCTGCCGGGCAACACGCCTGACGACCTGAAGGGCAAGACGCTCGGCGTTCAGTCCTCCTCGACCTTCTCGACGCTGATCGAAGACAAGTACAAGGACGCCGAAGTCCGCCAGTATGGCACCGTTGACGAAGCGCTTCTCGATCTCGTCGCCGGCCGCGTCGATGCCGTCATGGCCGACAAGATCACGCTGACCGAGTGGTTCAAGAAGTCGGGCAACGATTGCTGCCAGCTGACCGGCAACGACATCAAGGACTCGCACTATCTGGGTGACGGCGTCGGCATCGGCATCCGCCAGGCCGAACCGGAGCTGCAGGAAAAGATGAACAAGGCTCTGGCCGCGATCGTCGCCGACGGCACCTACAAGACGATCAACGCGAAGTACTTCCCCTTCTCGATCTACTAAGCCCGCTCTGCCGAGCCCCTGGAGACGAAGAGGCATATGGAAACTCTCGGATTTGGCGCGAATGGCTGGGGCGGTCAGCTACTCGCCGGTACTCTGCTGACGGTAGAGCTGGCGCTGACGACCCTGCCCTTCGGTTTCGCGCTGGGGCTCGCACTCGCCTTGATGAAGAATGCCCGCAGCAAAGCGCTGCGGGCATTCGGCGAAGCATTCACCACCGCGTTCCGCGGTCTGCCCGAATTGCTGACGCTTCTCCTGATCTACTACGGCTCCTCTATCGCCATCCGCACGATCGGCGAATGGATGGGCTACAGTGTCAATCTCGAACTCAGCCCGTTCATCGCCGGCGTTATTGCGCTCGGCGCCGTATTTGCCGCCTATTCCAGCGAAATCCTTCTCGGCGCGCTGCGCGGCATCGACCGCGGCCAGATCGAGGCGGGGTTGAGCCTCGGTCTCAAGCCCTTTCCGCTGTTCCTGAAAGTGATCTTTCCGCAGCTTCTGCGCCCGGCCCTGCCGGGGCTCGGCAATTGCTGGCTGGCGCTTCTCAAGGAAACGTCGCTTGTTTCGGTCATCGCCCTCGACGACATCCTGCGCCAAGCCTATCTGGCATCCGGCCAGACAAAGCAGCCTTTCCTGTTTTACGCCGCCGCCTGCGGCATCTATTTGCTGCTGACGATGATCTCGAGCACCGTGCTCTCGGCACTCGAGCGCTACGCCAATCGCGGTTGGGGAGACGCCCGATGATCGATCTCGACGTTTTCCAGCAATATGGCGGGCGGCTATTCTCAGGCCTGCTCATCACCATCGAGCTGACGGTGATCTCCATTGCGCTCGGGGCAATCCTCGCCGCGTTCCTCACCTGGGCACGCCTGTCCGGTCCCAAGGCGGTGAGGGCTGCAGCCTATGCCTATTCCTATGCCGTACGCGGCACGCCGCTGCTCGCCCAGGTGTTCCTGGTCTATTATGGCTCGGGACAATTCCGGCCGGAATTGCAGGCCCTCGGCCTCTGGCCGCTGTTCCGCGAGCCGCAATTCTGCGTGCTTTTGACCTTCAGCCTCAACACTGCGGCCTATCAATCCGAGATCTTCCGCGGTGCGGTGCTTGCCGTTCCGCGCGGACAGATGGAAGCCGCCAAGGCTCTTGCTCTGAAACCGTGGCTGGCGATGCTGATGATCGTCGCGCCGCAGGCGGCGCGTCACGGCCTGCGTGGTTTCGGCAACGAAGTCGTACTCGTCCTCAAAGGCAGCGCGGTGGCGAGCGTCGTCACCGTCTACGACCTGCTCGGGGCCACGCGCTTCGCCTTTCAGCGCACCTACGACTTCCAGCTCTATGTCGCCGCAGCGGTCATCTACATCGTCATCGTCGAAATTCTCAGGCGCAGCTGGAATCACCTCGAGGCACGCTTCCGCCTGAAAGGCGCCCGCTGAACGCTTCCCGGGGCCTGTATTCATCACCAACATGAATCGATCCAGCCGCACCGATTCCTATTCGTCGTTGGACGCCGGCACCGCGCGAATGCGAATCTCGGGGTATGGATGTCGTCCTCCTCACACGCCGCGATCCGGCCCGCAACATGGCCCGGTTCTATCTCGTATCGATCGAACGAAGCCTGTTCGGCGATCATGCCGTCCTGCGCTGCTGGGGCCGCCTCGGCACGAAAGGACACAGCCGGCTCGATCTCTACGCCGGGGCTGAGCAGGCCGCTTCGCGCATGACCCGCCTCGTCCGCGCCAAGCTCAAGCGTGGCTATGTTACAGGCTGATGCCTGTTCGTGAAGGAACGTGCTTGTCCACAGCTGCGTTTGGCTGACGGTGGCAATCGCGCGCCTGTCATGCGATTGACTGAAACGGAATCGCTGACGAGGACATGATGGCTTTCGATTTCGGCATGCTTCCGATTGCGCTTGCGGCGGCAATCGTCACCCCATCGGCCGCGCCGCAGGACACGTCTCCGCCGATGCTGCCCTTCGGCATTGCGCAGGACATGCGTCCTTCGGCGCTTGGCTGCGAGGCGATCGATGGCGGCAGCAGCAGCGCGGATGCGACCGGGCAATATGTCTGTAAGGGGGCCCCGGAAGCCAGCAGTCTCTTCAACGAGTATATTCTCGCCTATGTGAAGGGCACCGGGATCTGCAACATCTCGGCGGTCTCGCCTTATATCGCCGGCGACGAAGATGGCCGCAAGACTCGCGCCCTGTTCGCCAAGGCCTACCAGCTGATGAGCCGCCAGCTTGGAAAACCCGACGAGACCGTCGACCGTGCCGAAGACGGCGAGCTGCGCGACAACAGTCAGTTCGAGGCCGCGATCATCAACGAAGACAGGCAGATTTTCGACCAGTGGAACGATCTGTCGCTGCGTTTCGGCAACGCTGAATCGGCCAGCCTGACGATATCGGGCAGCGAGGATCTCGGTCTTGCCGTCTATGGCATCTTCCGTTTCGCCGGCAATGACGACTGCCTGCGCAAGCTGGAACTCGCGACCGGACGTTCGGCCGGAGAGTGATCGCAGCCACCTCTGAGCCCTGCGGCACGCCATCGCAGCGTGTCCGGGCGCCGCTATCTGGTATGGCTTGCCGAACGCCAACCCCGGGCGTAGTCTGAGTTGAACGGGCATTTCCCTGAAAACTGTTTTCGGGCGCAACTGGTGCCGGAAATAGAAACCAGTTTCACTTATCGCGCAGCGGCCGCCCCGCCGGCCGCAAGTGGCGCTTGCGTTTAAACCGCGAAAACTGCGCCTAGATCGTATATGATGAAAATAAATTTCATCAATGCGCTTTCAGGCCCGTTTTCGGTTGACGGCCTCTGATTTTTGTCCCAACTTGAAGAAAATAAATTACTAAATTGGGAACGTCATCGGGATGAAAGTGGGAATCATAGGGCTGGGATTCCGGCTCGGCTACCTCGGCCATGTCTTCACGGCAATCGACAGCAGCTTCGAAATCGTTGGCTATGTCGATCCGGAGCCCGCGGGACTTCCGGGGTTGCAGGAAAAGGGTATCTCCGTCGGCAAGGCCTATGGCACGCCGCAGGAACTCCTCGCTTCCGAAAAGCTCGATCTCTTGATGATCGGCTCTCCCAATCACATGCATCTCGATCACATCCGCCTCGGCCTTGAATCCGGCCTCAAGGTTTTCTGCGAAAAGCCGATCGTCACCACCATCGCCGAGAGCATCGAGCTCGCGCACCTGATGGCGAAGTTTGGCCATGAGCGGCTGATGGTCGGTCTCGTGCTGCGCTATTCGCCGCTTTACAAGGACCTGCGCGCCGTTCAGGCGGAAGGCAAGCTCGGTCATATCGTTTCCATCGAGGCCTCCGAGCATATCGAGCCCTATCACGGCGCCTTCTTCATGCGCGACTGGCGCCGCTACGAGCGCTATTCCGGCAGCTTCATGCTGGAAAAGTGCTGCCACGATCTCGACCTCTACAATGGTGTCGTCGGCGCCCGGCCCGAGCGCGTCGCCAGCTTCGGCGGCCGCAAGAGCTTCACGCCCGCCAACGACCCGGCCCGCGAAGGCATCAACGACCTCGAACTCTTCCATCGCAAGCCAAGCGGCTGGATGGGATCCGACAAGGTGTTCGACAGCGACGCCGATATCATCGACTATCAGGTCGCAATCGTCGAATATGCCAATGGCGTCGGCATGAATTTCCACACCAACCTCAATGTCCCCGACCAGTTCCGCCGTTTCGCGATCATGGGATCGCGCGGTATGGCGGAAGGCGATTTCGTGCGCGGCTATCTCGATGTTCACGAGCAGCTGACCGGCAAGAAGGTCTTCGAGACCAAATATGCCGCAACCGAGCTTTCTCAGCATTACGGCGCCGACGAACAGATGGCCGCTGATATTCTCGAAAGTGTGCGCACCGGCCTCGAGTTGCCGGTCTCGACCCTGAACGCATTGGAAGCCGGCATTCTGGCGCTTGCCATGGATGAGGCGCGAATGAAAAAGACGATCGTCGACCTGCGTCCCGTCTGGGACCGCTTCGACGAAGCCCTTCACGCAAGAGCGGCTTGAGGAGGGCTGGAGATGGGTGTTCAACGCAGCACAGTCATCTTCGCCTGGCTCCTCCTCTTTCCGGCCGTCCTTTATGTGACAGTCATTGTCGCCTATCCGCTGCTTGACACGTTCATCCTGTCATTCACCGACGCGTCGCTGAAGAAGACCACCAATTGGGTGGGCTGGGTCAATTACGGCAAGATCTTCAACTCGACCTTCGCCGAGGTCATCATCCGGACCTTCATCTGGACGTTCTTCTCAGTGTCGATCAAGATGATCATCGGGGTCTTCGGCGCCACGATGCTGAATTCCGCCGTGCCCGGCCGCGCGCTGTTTCGCGTGCTGACCATGCCGCCCTGGATCGTTCCGATGGCGATCGGCATCTTCATGTGGGGCTGGATGTATAACGGCCAGTTCGGCATGATCTCCGGCATGCTGCAGCGCTTCGGCCTGGCGTCGGGTCCCGTCGCCTTCCTTGCCGAGGGATCGACGGCCTTCTGGGCGACCATCATCACCGACGTCTGGATCGGCGTGCCGATGGTGACGCTCTACATGCTGGCGGCCATGCAGGCGATCCCGCAGGATCTTTACGAAGCGGCCTGGACAGACGGCGCCGGACGTTTCTATCGCTTCCGCCGCATCACCCTGCCGCTGATCGTGCCGTCGATGATCACCATGTCGATGCTGTCGCTGATCTCGACCTTCAATTCCTTCGACATCATCTGGATTCTCACGCGCGGCGGTCCGAGCGGCGAGACGACGACGATGATTATCGACACCTACAAGACGGCGATCGGCTCCAACAAATATGGCGAGGGCGCTGCGCGCGCTGTGCTGATCTGCATCTTCCTGTCGATCTTCTGCGTCTGCTACTTCCGCATCACCAGCCGTCTTTCTTCCGGAGACAAGCGATGAGAACGCCGCATCTGCTGATCAACCGCTATAAATGGTACGAGATCGTCGGCATCTATGCCGGTATCCTTGTGTTCCTCACCTTCGTTCTCGCCCCTTTCGTCGAGGGCTTCCTCGTCTCGCTGAAGCCGCTCAGCCAGCTGTTTTCGTCCCCCTATCGCTTCATTCCCGAAAACGGCTCGTTCGAAGCCTACCGGACCATGTGGGTGAGCGTACCGGGCTTTGCGCGCTACATCTTCAACTCCTTCTTCATCTCGACGATCGTCACGACGGTGGTGCTGATCCTCGTCGTCCCGGCCTCCTACGCCTTCGCTCGTTTCGAATTCCGCGGCGCCGGGTTGCTGCTCGGCGCGTTCCTGGCGGTCAACATGTTTTCGGGCGCCGTTCTTCTCATCCCGCTCTTCCGGCTGATGCGCTCGTTTGGGCTGCTGAACACCTATTTCGCCATCATGGTTCCCGGCATCGCCTTCCTGATCCCATCGGCGATCTGGCTGCTACGCACCTATATGATGCGCATCCCGCGAGAGCTCGATGAAGCGGCCTTCGTCGATGGTGCCAGCCATTTCTATACGCTGCGCCGGGTCATCCTGCCGATCGCCATGCCGGGGATCACCGTCGTTGCCATCACCACCTTCATCGGCTCCTACGCCCAGCAATTCATCTACGCCCTGACCTTCAACTCCAAGACGGAATACGCCCCTCTGCCGGTCGGCCTGTTTGCCTATTTCGGCCGCCAGGAAGTCGTCTGGAACGAGTTGATGGCGGCAAGCTTCGTCGGCATCGCGCCGGCGATGATCGTGATTTTCTTCCTTCAACGGTATCTCGTCAGCGGTCTGACCGCGGGCGCGGTGAAACAGTAAGACAAAACTAAACCACCAGAGAAAATGGGAGCTAAAAAAGTGACGATTCAATTCAAGACCGGCCTCATGGCCCTTGCCCTGCTCGGCTCCACCGCGCTTGGTACCATGACCGCCCATGCCGCTGACCAGGAAATCAGCTGGATCTATTGCGGCGACAAGATCGACCCCATCCATGAAAAATACATCAAGGAATGGGAAGGCAAGAACCCGGGCTGGACCGTCAAGCCTGAAGTCGTCGGCTGGGAACAGTGCCAGGATAAGGCAACGACGCTGGCTGCTGCCGGCACGCCCGTCGGCATGGCCTATGTCGGCTCGCGCACGCTGAAGGAATTCGCGCAGAACGACCTGATCGTTCCGGTGCCGATGACCGACGAAGAGAAGAAGAGCTACTACCCGAACATCGTCGATACCGTCACCTTCGACGGCAACCAGTGGGGCGTGCCGGTCGCTTTCTCGACCAAGGCCCTCTACTGGAACAAGGACCTGTTCAAGCAGGCCGGTCTCGACCCGGAAACCCCGCCGAAGACCTGGGCTGAGGAAATTGCCGACGCCAAGGCCATCAAGGAAAAGACCGGCATTGCCGGCTACGGTCTGCCTGCCAAGACCTTCGACAACACGATGCACCAGTTCATGCATTGGGTTTACACCAACAACGGCAAGGTCATCGACGGCGACAAGATCGTCATCGACAGCCCGGAGGTTCTCGCAGCTCTTCAGGCCTACAAGGACATCACGCCCTATTCCGTCGAAGGCGCAACCGCCTACGAACAGAACGAAATCCGCGCCATCTTCCTCGATGGCAAAGTCGGCATGATCCAGGCTGGTTCGGGCGCTGCTGCCCGCCTCAAGGACACCAAGATCAACTGGGGCGTTGCGCCGCTGCCGCTCGGTCCTTCGGCCAAGGGTGAAGGCACGCTGCTGATCACCGACAGCCTTGCCGTCTTCAAGGGCACGGGCGTCGAGGAAAAGGCGGCCGAATTCGCCAAGTACATCACCTCGCCGGGCCCACAGGGCGAATACGAGCTGCAGGGCGGCGCTGGCCTTACCCCGCTGCGTCCGTCGGCGAAGGTTGACGAATTCGTCAAGGCCGATCCGTCGTGGAAGCCGTTCATCGACGGTATCGCCTTCGGTGGTCCCGAGCCGCTCTTCACCGACTACAAGGGCTTCCAGAACTCGATCATCGAGATGGTTCAGTCCGTGGTTACGGGCAAGGCCGAACCGGAAGCCGCTCTGAAGAAGGCTGCCGGCGAAATCGAAGCCTTCAAGTAAGCCGTATCAGGGGATCGCGGGCAACGGCCCGCGATCCCCACCGACCAACATCATGCGCGTTCAGGCCGGGACCGGAGACAGATTTTTGGGACAGCTTCAGCTCAATAAAGTTCAAAAATTCTATGGCGACTACGAAGTTCTGAAAGGCGTCGAACTCGACGTGAAGAACGGCGAGTTCGTTGTCTTTGTCGGACCGTCAGGCTGCGGCAAGTCCACCCTGCTGCGCATGATCGCCGGTCTCGATGCCACGACCAAGGGGGACATCGTCATCGATGGCGTCCGTGTCAACGAGCTGCCGCCCGTCAAGCGTGGGATCGCCATGGTCTTCCAGTCCTACGCGCTTTATCCGCATATGACGGTGTTTGAAAACATCGCCTTTCCGCTGCGTGTCGAGAAGATGGAAGAGGAAAAACTCAAGGCGCGCGTCGAAAACGCTGCCCGCATCCTACATCTCGAAACCCGCCTGCAGCAGAAGCCCGGCATGCTTTCGGGCGGCCAGCGCCAGCGTGTCGCCATCGGCCGCGCGATCGTTCGCGAACCGAAAATCTTCCTCTTCGACGAACCACTGTCCAACCTCGACGCGGCATTGCGCGCCGACATGCGCATCGAGCTTGCCAAGCTGCACCGGCAGCTGAAGGCCACGATGATCTATGTTACCCACGACCAGGTGGAGGCCATGACCATGGCCGACCGCATCGTCGTGCTCGATTCCGGCAATATCTCGCAGACGGGCGCGCCGCTGGAGCTCTATCACAAGCCGGCAAACCAGTTTGTGGCTGGCTTTATCGGCAATCCGAAAATGAATTTCCTGCAGGTGACATGCAAATCCGTCAGCGATGCCGGCGTGACGGTCGATTACCGCGGCCAGACGGCGACATTGCCGGTCGCCCCGCGCGACGGGATGGCAGGGAAAACGCTGACGCTCGGCATCCGGCCGGAGCATGTGCAGCTTGCCAATGGCGACATCTCGCTGACGGTGACGCCGAGCGTCATCGAGCGGCTGGGCGCCAATACGGTTGCCTATGCCGCGCTCGGCAGCGAAACGGAAAATTTCTGCGCCATGCTGCCCGGCAGCGTCGGGATCCGCGCCGATATACCGGTGACCGTCGGCATCAATGCCGTGGACTGCCATCTGTTCGACGAAAACGGCATCGCCTTCGAACGCCGGGTGGAACTCACCGAAATCGATATGAACCTGCTGTCTCCGGCGACAGCCTGAGGATCGCAATTGGACCGCGGCAGCGGTCCGATCTCGGCTATTCTTCGATCAAACCGTCATAGACTTCCATCAGGGCGTCGGTGATCGCCTGCCCGAGTGCAGCACCGGCCGCCCGGACATCATCCTCGCTGCCTTCACGGGCAGCCTTGGCGAGCTCGAAACCCTGGTCGCTGACGATTAGTTTGGCGACCTCGATTGCCCACTGGCCGAAATCACCGCGATTTCCAATCTGGACTTGCTCTTCCACGCCACTCTCCTTCGCTCGATGAACCTCATCTAGCGAATGCGGCAGCGTGCGCAAGCAGCAATTGACCGATCAGTTACCAGACGAGGCCGCGCGCAGCGACTTCCTCGACACGGGTGACGACGCCGTCACGGTGGAAGACCATCGTGTCGAAAAGGTTCGAAACCACGCAGGTGTGGTTGGGGATGATGAAGATCTTCTCGCCGATCTGCGGCCGCGGCCCCGTGCAGGCCGAGAGGTCGATAACGCCATGCTCTTCGGAGAGGCTTGCAATCTTCGCTTCGGGATAGCCGACGACAAGGCCGAAGTCGCTGAAGCCCTGGAGATCGGAGGTCAGCGCCTTCGAACCGGCATCGATGACGGCGCGATCGGCATTCGGACGCGAGACCACGGTCGCCACGATATGCATGGCGCAATCGTCTTCCGTGCAGTGCCCCATGCGGATCATCTGGCGGTCGTTATAGATATAGGTTCCGGCGCGATGCTCCGTCGCCGACTTGACCAAGTGGGCGTCGAACAGGCTCGGCGTGCCGCCATTGCTGACGATCGGGCAGGCGATGCCTTGCGCCGAGAGGAGCGACAGGGTCGACTGGATGAAAGCCTCGACGGCATCGGCCGATTGCGGTTTGGGATAGGTGAGAATGCCGCCGAAGGTCAGTCCATCGGCCGCAGCGATCCGCTTGGCAAGCGATGCCGCCTCCTCCGGCGTCTGGACCCCGCAGCGGCCTGCACCCGTATCACATTCGACCAGCACGGTGAGCGTCCGGTGGCCGGAGAAATGGGCCGACAGCCCGTCGATCGTCACTTCGCTGTCGGCAACCACCTTCAGGCCGGAGATCCGGTCGTTCAGCGCACTCAGCCGCTCGAGCTTCTGTGGCCCGAGGATATTGAAGGTAATCAAGATGTCCTCGAAGCCGGCCTCAGCGAAAACCTCGGCCTCGGTGACTTTCTGGCAATTGATGCCCTTGGCGCCAGCCGCGACCTGGGCGACGGCGAGTGCCGGGATCTTGTGGGTCTTGATATGCGGGCGGAAGTTCAGCCCGTGCTGATCCATATAGGATTGGACTCGGTGGATGTTGGCGGCCAGCCTGTCTTCGTCGATAACAGGGCGGGGGGTCGAGAGATCCGCGATCCTGTCACCTGCCTTGGCGACGACGGCAAACTGGTTGTCATGCATCTCAGGCGGCTCCGCGTTCGGTTCCATGTGGATCGGCCACGATCGGCCAGATGTTCTTCGGCGCTCGGCGATAGGCAGTCGTTGCAGGATTATTGGGATAGGGCGTTCCCGCGGAGCAGTAAAGGATCTCGGCCGCGATCTTGGAGAAGGACGCGAAGAAGTGGTTGGTGGATTTGATCACCAGGATCTTCTGTTTAGCCGGATCGATGCCCATCACCGAAAACAGGCTGGGGTCGAAGCTCTGGGCCCGCGTCGAATTGAGGATGATGTCGATTCCATCGAGGACGATATGGGCGGAATCGCCGAATGGTGCCAGGCTCTCGCCAAACTGCATCTCGGCATTCTTCACCAGCTTGACGATCTTGACGGTACCATCGACAGGATTGCCGGTGCCGGGTGCCGATTTGGCGCCGAAACGGAGCGGAATCTCGGCCCCCTCGCCTGCCGCAAAACAGATCTGCACGGCAACCGGATCCCAGATCGTGCCGATCGCAGCGCTTTTGACGCCGCGGGCGATCAACTCTTCGAGAATGACGGTCGCGTCGCCAGCCGTCCCGCCGCCCGGATTGTCCCAGACATCGGCGATCACGACAGGCCAGACCGTTGCGGCAATCGCGCGGGACACCGCTTCCTTCTCGTCGATCTGCGGCACCATGAAGGTCCCGCGCTTGGAGAAAAGCTCCATGCCGAGTTCGCGCGCCAAGGCGGCGCCCTTTTCCGGCTTGTTGTTGGTGACAACAAGAAGCTTGGTGCCCATTTCAGGCACGTCGCCGACCATGAAACCATGGACGACCGAGATCGACAGGACATCCGGGTCGTCCTTCTCGATCTTCATGATCTTGTCGACGAAAGAGCGCATCGGATCGCGCGAGGTCGGGAAGACGTCGATCATCCGGCAGTCGAACACCGAATTGACTGGCTTCGCCCGTCCCTCAAGCGCATCGACGGCGATCCGCCAGAGATCTTCGGCGCGGTCGACAAAATCGGTATGCGGGAATTCCTTGAAATAGACGGCGAAATTCAGGGCTTCGATGCGCTTCTTCGTGAGGTGGCTGTGCGGATCGAGCTCGGCACAGATCAGCACGTCAGGCCCGACCATTTCACGCATGCGGGAAAGCAGATCGCCTTCGGTGTCCTCGTATCCGGCCGCGACCATCGCACCGTGCAGGCCCATGACGATGGCATCGACCGGCAGCGCTGCCTTCAGCTGGCCGAGGATCTCGTCGCGCAGCTCCTCATAGGTGTTGCGATTGACGAGACCGGCCGGGTCTGCCCAGGTGGCGGTGCCCTCGATCAGCTCCCAGCCTTTTTCGGCGGCGACACGGCGGCCGACGGTGATCGGGGCGGTGCAGAGGGTTGGCGTTTCGGGATGCTGGCCGGGCGGCGCATAAAGCGAAGCCTCGAAAGCGCGGCGGTCCACGCAGATCGGTGAAAAGGTATTGGTCTCGGTCGCCAGTGCTGCC
This sequence comes from Rhizobium sp. 05N430, assembly GCF_056396985.1. Taxonomy (NCBI): domain Bacteria; kingdom Pseudomonadati; phylum Pseudomonadota; class Alphaproteobacteria; order Hyphomicrobiales; family Rhizobiaceae; genus Rhizobium; species Rhizobium sp. 05N430. The sequence continues at coordinate 153,838 of NZ_JBFTMO010000002.1, forward strand.
GTGAAAATGCGCAAGTGATTAGGCCTTTTAATGTCGGCCCCGCGTCAACCCATCGGGTTCGGCAGGTAGCCGGTGAAACCGCAGATCTTCCACCGTCCTTCGTGGAGCCTGCAATAATAGAGTGTCTGCCACTGCATGATGTCGCGGCTGCCGTCGCTCTTCGTCAGGCCGCCGTCGAATTTCTTGCGAACGAGCGCCATGTCGCCTTCGATCTCGATATCCTCGAGCGTCGTGGTGGTGAAGATTGCGGTGCGGGTATCCTCGGCAAAGCTTTGCGTGGCGAAGTCTTTCGCCTGTTTCAGCCACTCGTCGCGATAGGCTTTGAGCGTCGGAAAAGCGAGGCGCCATTTGTCCGGGCTGACTTCCTTGCGGCCATCGATGCCGATGAAGCCGTCCTCGACGAAATCATGCTCGACCGCGGACCAGTCGGCCGCCAGAAACGCATCGATATCGCGGGGAACAAGCATCTCCCAGATGCTGTGCCTGGCGGTATCCGAGGACGGGAAAGGATTCTGAAAAGGATCACGCATGGCCGCCCCCGATTTAAATAGTTTTCATAAATGGCGTTTTTCGCTGGTCAAATTCTGCTTTCTATGGTCACTTGTCAACTTATCAAGAAAATAATTTGCAAGGAACCGGGCATGTCCATCAGACGCTATGGCACTGTTCAAACCGGCGCCGGTGGCAAGGCGCTGCCGTTCGCACGCGCTGTGGAAGCCGACGGCTGGCTCTATGTTTCCGGCCAGGTGGCGATGGAAAATGGCGAGATCATCGACGGCAATATCATTGCCCAGACCCACAAGACGATCGCCAATGTGCTCGCCATTCTCAAGGAAGCCGATTACGGCGTCGAGGACATCGTTCGCGTCGGCGTCTGGCTCGACGATCCGCGCGATTTCTGGACCTTCAACAAGATCTATCAGGAATATTTCGGCGAGCACCCTCCGGCCCGCGCCTGCGTCCAATCGTCCATGATGGTGGATTGCAAGGTTGAGATCGATTGCGTCGCTTATAAGAAAAAAGACTGAGAGCGGCGATTACGGGGGGACCGGCTTGGATATCTTTTCCACATTGCAGGAAGACAAGAGCCGGCTCTCAGCCTCCGAGGGCCGCATCGCCGAGATCATCGTCAATGATTTCGAATTTGCGGTGAACGCCTCGATCATCGAACTGGCCGAGCGCGCCCAGGTATCCCCGCCGACCGTCACCCGCTTCTGCCGGCGGCTTGGCTGCGAAAGCTTCTCCGACTTCAAGGTGCAGCTCGCCCGCACCGCCCATATCGGCGTGCGCTATCTCAAGCCGGAATCGAAGAGCAGCGATCCGGCCGACGTGGCGCAGGATATCATTACCAAGGCGCAGAACGCGCTGTTCCTGCTGCACCGCTCGCTCGACCTTACGGCGATTGAGGCGGCTGTCGGGCTGATCTCCAAGGCCGAGATGATCTACGCCTTCGGCTCCGGCGGAAACTCCTCGATGATCGCCGACGAGCTGCAGAACCGTCTCTTCCGTCTCGGGCTGCGCATTACCGCCAGCTCCGACCACAGCATGCAGATGATGATGGCGGCAGCGGCCAAATCCGGCGACGTGATCATCGGCTCCTCCTTCTCCGGCCGCAATGCCGAGCTAGTCCGCTCCTTTGCTCTGGCACGCGAGGCCAAGGTGAAGACCATCGCGCTGACGCAGACCGGCAGCCCGGTCGCCAAAGCCGCCGAGATCGTCGTTCCGATCGACCTGCCGGAAGGCACCAATATCTACCGGCCGACATCGACCCGCATCGCCTATATCGCGACAGTCGATATTCTCGCGAGCCTCGTCGCCTATGCCATCCAGCCGAAGGCAACGACGACGCTCCGCCGCATCAAGCAGCAACTCGTCGCCCACCGTGACGGCACCGACGACCGGCAGCTGCTTGGAGACTGATTGACATGAGAGGACAGCAGCAATGACGCAATCGGCGGCCATCGTGACGGGAGCAGCAGGCGACATCGGCGCGGCGATCGCCGCGAAACTGGCCGACGATCACGACATTGTTCTGCTGGCCGATATCGATCCGAAAGCTGCGGCCGCAACCGCAGCGAAACTCGGCAGCGCCGATCGTTTCATCCCGGTCGAATGCGACGTCACCAGCGAGAGCAGCGTTGCAGCGCTCGCCAGGCGCGCAGCGGAGATCGGAACGGTCCGCACGCTGGTCAACAATGCAGGCGCCGCCCGCGCCGTCAGCCTGCATGACACGACGCCGGAGATCTGGCGGGCGGACAATGCGCTCAATCTTGAAGCAGCATTCCTGACCTTCCGCGCCGTCGAGGATCAGCTGAAGGCGAGCAAAGGCTCGGTCGTCAACATCGCTTCGGTCAACGGCATGAATGTTTTCGGGCATCCGGCCTATAGTGCCGCCAAGGCGGGGCTTCTGCATTTCACAAGGCTGGTGGCCGTCGAATACGGCAAGTTTGGTATCCGCTCGAATGCGGTGGCTCCGGGTACGGTCAAGACCCAGGCCTGGGAAGTCCGCGCCGCGGCCAATCCCAATGTCTTCGAGGATGCCCGCCGCTGGTATCCGCTGCAGCGTGTCGTCGATCCGAAGGATGTCGCCAATGCCGTCGGCTTTCTCGCCGGACCGCTGGCGGCGGCGATCACCGGCGTCTGCCTGCCTGTCGATTGCGGCCTGACGGCCGGTCAGGCAGAGCTCGCCCGCACCTTCTCCCAATCCGAGCACTATTGAAAATCATAAGAGAAAACGAGAGGAACAGAAATGAAACCGGTTTACTACCGCCTGGAAAACAGCTGGAACCCGGATGGCGGCCCGAACGGTGCATTCACCTTCACGCTCTTCAATCTGTCCGGCGAGCCGCTTTCCGGTTTCAAGCTCGTCTATACCTCGCTCACCCGCGTCATCGATGCGGCAGCTTGCGGCAACGCCACCTTCCTGCGCCGCAACGCCAATTTCCATGAGTTCGGTCCGCCCGCCGGTCTCACGCTCGCACCCGGCGAAAGCTGGAGTTTCACAGTCGCCGGCCTGCACCGCAGGGCGCAGCATTGCACCGACGGCGCCAAGTCCGCCTACCTGACTCTCTCCTCGGGCAAGCATGTGCCGGTCGCCGTGTCGGACCTCTTGCTGGAAGGCCGCACCAGCGAGCCGCCACCGGAGCTTCTGCCGGAAGGCCGCCTTGATCTTCCCTTTGCGCTTCAGCCATGGCCGGCCGAGATCAGTGCCACACCGGGCGACGGCTTCCCGGTCGTGCTCTTTCCGCAAGGCGCCAGCATCGAGGAACTCTCTGCCATCTCGACGGTCATCTCGCTGACGCGGCGCCTGTTCGAAAGCGACCACGCAGTCTTCAATCTTGCCGCCTCGCCGCAGGGCCGCCCGCTGAGCTTCAAGACGGATGCCGCCCTTGAGGCAGAAGCCTATCGCCTGGATTTCACATCCGGCAGCGTTACGCTCAGCTATTCCGGTGCTGCCGGACGCCAGTATGGCCTGACTTCGCTCGCCCAATTGCTGAACGGCGCTCGCGTCACCAAAGACAAATTCCGTTTCCCAATTTCAGGGACGATATCGGACAAGCCGCGTTACGGCTGGCGCGGCTGCCATCTCGACGTCTCGCGCCAGTTCTATCCGGTTGCCGACGTCAAGCGGCTGATCGATATCCTCGCCTGGTTCAAGCTCAACATCTTCCACTGGCACCTGACCGATGACGAGGCCTGGCGTCTGGAGATCAAGGCCTACCCGCAGCTGACGGCGACGGGTGTTCTTCGCGGGCCCGACGAACCGCTGCTTCCACAGCTCGGCAATGGTGCCGAACCTATCGGCGGCTTCTATTCGCAGGACGACGTCCGCGAGATCGTCGCCCATGCCGGTTCGCTGAGTGTCGAAGTCATTCCCGAGATCGACATCCCCGGTCACAATGCGGCAACGCTCGTTGCACTGCCCGAACTCACCGACGGTCAGGAAGCGCCCGACAGCTATCATTCCGTTCAGGGCTATCCCAACAATGCGCTGAACCCGGCCATACCGATGACCTATGAATTCCTGGAGAAAGTTTTCGACGAGATGGTCGAGCTTTTCCCCTCCTCCTACATCCATATCGGCGGTGACGAAGTGGCAAACGGCTCGTGGCTTGCCTCGCCGCTTGCAAAGAAGCTGATGGAGAAGGAAGGCATCTCAGGCACGTTCGGGCTGCAGTCCTATTTCCTGAAGCAGGTGAAGGCGATGCTCGACAAGCGTGGCCGCAAGCTCGCCGGCTGGAACGAGGTGGCCCATGGCGGCGGCGTTGCGGCAAAGGACAGCCTGCTGATGGCCTGGGAAAATCCGCAGGTCGGCATTGAGCTCGCCAAGGAAGGCTATGACGTCGTGATGACGCCGGGCCAAGCCTATTATCTCGACATGGTTCAGGCGACAGCTTTCCAGGAACCGGGCGCCAGCTGGGCCGGAACGGTGCCACCGGCCCACACCTATGCCTATGAGGCAGCAGGCGAATTCCCGGAAGAGCTCAAGGATCGGCTGAAGGGTGTTCAGGCCTGTATCTGGTCTGAGCATTTCCTGTCGCGCGGTTACTTCAACCGTCTCGTCTTCCCGCGCCTGCCGGCTATCGCCGAGGCGGCATGGACGCCGAAGGCCGCGAAGGATTGGCATCGCTTCGCTGCCATCGTTCCACTGAGTCCGATGCTTTAGGATGTCAGCGATGCGGATTGCGATCGGTGGAATTCATACGGAGTGCAGCACTTACTCGCCGGTGCTGATGGCCGTGGATGATTTCAAGGTGCTGCGGGGGGAAGAGCTTCTCGGCGCGGCCTATTTCGACTTCGTCCACGAGAGCGGGGCTCACCTGCTGCCGCTGCTTCACGCCCGCGCCGTGCCCGGAGGCCCGGTGTCGCGCGTGGCCTATGAAGCCTTTAAGTCCGAGTTCATCGAGAAGCTGAAAGCGGCGCTGCCGCTCGACGGCCTCTACCTCGCCATGCACGGCGCGGTGAATGTCGAGGGCATGGACGATGCCGAGGGCGACTGGATTTCGGCAGCCCGCGCGGTCGCCGGCAATGCCTGCATTGTCGCGGCGAGCTACGACCTGCATGGCAATGTCAGCCAGACGATCGTCGACCAGCTGGATATCTTTGCCGCCTACCGCACAGCACCGCATATCGATGTGCGCCAGACGATGGTCCGTGCCTGGACGATGCTCGTTGATGCGTTGGAGACGGGCGAGCGGCCAGGTGTCGCCTGGGCGCCGGTCCCGGTTCTCTGGCCCGGCGAGCGCACCTCGACCGAGGACGAGCCGGCAAAGGGGCTCTATGCCAGGCTGCCCGAATTCGACGCCCGCGACGGAATTCTCGATGCCAACCTTATGATCGGTTACGTCTGGGCCGATGAGCCGCGCGCGACGGCCTGCGCCGTCGTGACCGGCCGCGTCAAGGCTGCGGCTATAAAGGCGGCAGAGGAGATTGCTCTCTCCTATTGGGATGCACGCGCCGAGTTTCGTTTCGGCCCGGTCACCGGTTCATTGGACGAAGTCCTTGATATCGCTCAGAATTCATCGTCACATCCGGTTATTCTTGCCGATTCTGCGGACAATCCGACAGGTGGCGGCGTCGGCGACCGCGCGGACGTGCTGCGAGCCGTTCTGAGCCGCAATCTGACCGGCGTTCTCTTTGCCGGCATCACCGATCGCCCGGCAGTTGACGCATGTTTTACTGCAGTAAACTCTGCGAGGGTAACGCTATCGATCGGCGGCAGTCTGGATCCGTCGAGTCAATCGATCGATGTGGAAGCGGAAATCCTGACCCTCGACGACCCAGGCATCCCTGCCGACCGGCAGGCCGTTGTGAGGATCGGCGGCGTGACTGTCGTTCTTGCTGCGCGCCGGCGCCCCTACCACAATATCGCGGATTTCACCCGCCTTAGCCTTGATCCCAAATCCGTACGACTTCTCGTCGTCAAATCCGGATATCTTTCGCCGGAGCTTGCGCCAATCGCCAATCCGAACCTGATGGCTTTGACGGATGGCGTGGTTGGGCAGGATATCGAAAACCTTGTCAGCCTCCGCCGGCAGCGTCCAGCCTTTCCATTCGATCGCGATTTCGCCTATACGCCGGAAGCGCGTCTTTCCGCTTCCTGGAAAGATTGACAACAACATACGGCGACTGTCCATATCGGGTGGCTTCATCTCCACCCGGCCTGTATTCGCCAGTCTTCGATGAAGAACATGAAACGCCTTGTCCCCGACGTCTTCCGCAACCCGGTCATCCGGGTGAGCATGCTTGCGATTTTCACCTTCGGCTTTGCCGGCGCGACGACCTCGCCCTACCAGTCGGTCGTCGGTATTCGAGAGCTGGGTCTTTCGAACGCACTTTATTCCGCACTGATCTTCGCGGCCGCAACCGTCAATGTCGTCGTCAGCATCCTGCTGGGCAATCTTGCAGACCGGCTGGGCGAATACCGGACGATGATGCTGATCGCCGCGATCTTCGGCGTTGCCGGTTACGGCGCCATCTATCTCATTCCGACCGAACAGGTCTTCGTGTTGAGCGCTCTTCTCATCCTGCCCGTCTATAGTTCGCTGAGCTCGCTGTTGTTCGCCAATGTCAGAGCGGCGACCGGAGACATGAACAGAAGCGATGTCGCGACCGTCAATTCGGGCGTGCGGGCGATGATCTCCCTCTCCTGGGTTCTCGTCCCGGGGCTGACCGGCATTCTGCTGTCCGGTTCGCCGACCATGCTGCCCGCCTATCTCTTTGCCTGTATTTCCTGTGTCGTCTGTCTGGCGTTGATCGGGCTGTTTCTGCCACGGCAGAGCGGCACCGACCATGCGGCCACCCATCATCTGTCCTATCTCGCCGCGCTCGGACAGGTCGTCTCCCCGAAGATCCTGAGCCGCGTCGTGGCTATCGCCTTGATCAGCAGCACGCTTCACGTCAATGGCGCCATCCTGCCGCTGGTCGTCACCGGCGCTGCGCATGGGACCGTTGCCGATGTCGGTGTCCTCGTCGGCATCGTTGCCTTCCTCGAGGTCATCTTCATCATTCTCTGGTCGCGGCTGCTACGGGTGATCAGCCAGCTGACGGCTCTGGCCGCGGGAACGATCATCTACGCCGTCTATCTCGTGCTGCTCGCCCTCGCCTCCGCGCCCTGGCAGGTCTACGCCCTCACCCTTATCAGCGGGATTGGCGCAGCCGCCCTGATCAGCGTTCCGATAACCTATCTGCAGGATCTGATTGCCGAGCGTCCGGGCCTCGGCAGCGCGTTGATCTCGGTCAACATATTCCTCAGCGCCGGATTGAGCGCCTTGCTCTTTGCTGCCGGGACGGCCCTGACAACCTATTCCGGCACGGCATTCGTCGGTGCGATCTCGGGGGTGGCCGGGCTCGGCCTGTTGCTCTTTCTCGATGGACGCCGACGTTAGGCTAAACGACTGGATTCGCTTGGATTTCAGTCCATATGGCGCTCTCATGGCCTGATTTCTCCACGTTCCATTCGTTGTTTATCCGATGTTTTCTTAGCGCAACGGAACTCAATGAATAGTTTGCTTCCATCATTGGGTTACAGGCTTTGGCGGGCGTGCCGCAGGCTCCGATATGTTCGCCCGTCGCAAAGCGGCAAGCATTGGCCACGTGTTGAATTGCCCCTCCCCGGCGCGGCGCGATAATGTCCGCAAATAGCCGCCTGGAGACGCAATCGTACTACCCTTCTGGAATATGCAGGCGATCGCGACAGCCGTATTCTGCACGCCCATCCTGCTGACGGCCTGATGATAGGCGGATGGATCGATTTGCAGCATGGTGCTGACGATGGTGCTGGCGCTGATCAGATCGCTCCACGTTCGAACACTTCCTCCCGGTCCGTAAAGAGCGATATCGGGGCAGGTTTCGGTCACTGTGGTGATCGGATAGGTAATCGACGCCTTCCCGGGTAGCAGCCTTTGTCCTTCTAAAGCGTTGTCGCCGAGATCAGCGGAGTTTACTGCGGTCAACCCATCCCCGGCATTCGTAACCGGATGTTCAGATTCAGAAATAGATTCAGATTCTGATATCTGTATGTGCCGCTCATTCTGTAAGGCATTGGCGCTCGAATTTTCGGTTTTAATCTGTGTTTCCAGTTGCTTGACGATTTCGGCGCGAAATTCCTCGAGCTCGGCCAGAACCGAGGCGATCAGATGCGGGGTTGCAACGCGTGGCAGCTTGTTGAGGATGGAATGAAACGCCTCATCGATCGCCCACCAGTCGCCATCGGCCGACTCGGCGATCGCAGCTGTGATCAGCTTCGAGATATCGCGCCTGCAAAGGGTGAGCTGTTCCTTGATGGTCTGCAGATGCAATTTCTCGGCAGCGACCTTGGCTGCGAGACGTGCGATTTCCTCAGCGCGGGCAAGCAGCGGCGCTAACGAGAAACCATAGGCATCCCGGATTTCGCCCTGACGGTCCTTGCGCGCATAACGCTTACCATTCGGACTGTCCTTGCGGAGCACCAGGCCGGAGGCGATGAGAGATGCCATATGCCGCCGCACCGTCTGCTCGGCCATGCCGTGGCATCGGATTGAAAGCTGGTTGTTAGATGGGAACACGACAAGGCTGCGCTCGGCAGAGAGTTCGCCATGTGGATAGAAGCTCAGAAGCGCATTCAGCACCGCGAGCGCCCGGTCGGAAATATCGAGCAGAGGTTTGGCTTCGCAGAGCGCGCGATAAATTTTCCACTTGTCGACCGAGGCACTGCTCTCGATCTTTTGGGCCCTGACCTGGCTTGCAAGCATGCCAAGCGTCATCGGCCGCCGCCCAAAGGGCGTCGTCACACTTCCACCATCCATTTTCTTCGCCTTCTTCAAGGCAAAAGATGTCAGCTCACCAAAAATAGGTGCCGGGGACTCTTGACTATGTGGAGTGGAAATGTGATTCTCTGGGTGTCTAGATCAGAGAGGGCTTCCACTACGGCAACGTTTTGGGGGCCTTTTCTTTTGCTTATTGATCTCCATTCTTCGATGAAATCATGTCCTTCTCGAACGCCTCGTAGAGACGATCCAGATTGTCTGCGATATAGGCGCCGAAGGCCGATCCCTTGGCTGCCTTCAGCGCGATCGTGAACTGTTTGCCGTTATCCTTGATCTTCGCCTTGACCGAACCGTCGCGTCGCTGCCATTGGCTGATGGATGCCGGCTGCGCCTGGTTTTGAGCGGTGGAAACCGGTTTGCCGTTCAGAAACTGCACAAGCATATCGAAACGCACGTCCGGTTCGGCAGCAACGAAATCGGGCGTCTCAACGAAGAGAGTTGCCCGCTCGGCGGAATTTTCTTCTTCGAACTTGACCGAAAGATCGTGCCAGCGGTCGCGGCCGGTGGCGCGCGCAGCGCCGATTGCCGAGAGAACCTCGGCCGGGATGCGGCGGGTGACCGACAGCATCTTGGAGACCGTCGTCTTATCGGCACTCAGCGCCGACATGATGGTCTCGCGGTCGAAACCGAGCGTATCGAGCTTGTCGGCAAACATCGTGCGCTCGATGAAGGAGAGGTCGGCACGCGCCGAGTTTTCCTGACCCTGGGCGATGACGTGGTCACGGTCGTCGAGCTTCTTGACCACGGCGCGAACCGGACGGCCGAGCTCCTTAGCAACGCGCGCACGGCGATGACCGAAGGCGATTTGATACTTGCCATCCTTTTGCGGATGCGGACGCACCAGAATAGGGGAGTCCTGACCGCGCGAGCGGATCGCTTCAAGCAATTCCTGAAACTGCTCGTCGGTTTGAACCAGACGATCGCTGACGAAGGACTCCTCGATGAGAGCGGTATCGAGATCGATAACCGTTTCGCCATGAGCGAGCTTTTCTTCGATATCGCGCGCCGCATCCGCCCTCGCCGCCAGCGCGTCGATGCTGCGGGTGACGGCGCCAAGCGCCCCGATTCCCTTGAAGGCAATCTGCTGCTTTTCGGCGCCGGAATCGGCCTCGCTATTTACCGCGGTAAACTTCTTGGAATCGTCCATCAGGCCCGAGAGGATATTCTTACGTGCCATATGTCTCCCTCCGGACGGTCGATCGGTTTCCCGTGGTGAAGCCGTGAGTTATCATTTGCGGCCCCAGGCTTTGTGGATGAGATCTGCGATCTCGCCGTTGACTGAATCCATTGCCTCCATTGCGCGGTCATAGGTGGCGCGCGTAAAGGCGCTGCGCTCGACCTCGTAAAGCGTCTGGTTGGTCATGGCCGCATCCGATATCGCGACGCTTCGCAGCATCGGATTGGTCAGAACGTGATTGCGGAACATCGAGCGCATGAAGGCGACCATTTGCGTCTGCGGCCCGTCCTGCGGGTCGTAGCGGGTCACCAGGTAGCGCAACCAGTCGAGGTTCATATTGCCGCCGGCGCCCTTCAGCGTGTTCAACACTTCGCCGAGCATCTGCAGGAACTGGCACATCGACATAACGTCGAGCATCTGCGGATGAACGGTGATCAGCACGGCTGTCGCGCTGCAGATCGCGCTCATCGTCAGGAAGCCGAGCTGTGGAGGGCAGTCGATAACGACGACGTCGTAGTCATCTGATACCGAAGACAGCGCCTCGTCGAGACGGGCAAAGAAGATCCGGCCGTAATCGCTGGTCTTGCCCTGCGCGAGAATGCGCGGCGTGTCGTGCTCGAATTCCATGAGCTCGAGATTGCCGGGGACGAGGTCGAGGTTGGGGAAATTGGTCTTGCGGATGATTTCCTTCAGCGGACGGCGCTCGTCGTCGTAGCGGATCGCCGCGTAAAGCGTCTCGTTCTCGTCGACGTCGAATTCCGGCTGGAAGCCATGGATGGCGGACAGCGAGGCCTGGGGGTCGAGATCGACAGCCAGAACCCGGTGGCCGGTGAGGGCCAGGTGCTGGGCAAGATGGGCTGCGCTCGTGGTCTTGCCGCTGCCGCCTTTGAAGTTGACGACGGCGACGACCTGGAGGTGTTCGCTGCCTTTGCGATGCGGAACGTAACGCGTGCCGCCACGGGCGTTCTGGTCGAGAAACTGGCGCATCTCGTCCATCTGACCGGCGGTATAGGAGCGGCGCCCGGACGACGTAACCTGGGGGAGGGGGCCTTTGCCCTCCAGCGACAGGTTCCTGAGATAGCCGCTGGTGACGCCGAGAAAGCGCGCAGCCTCCGCCAGCTGGAACTCGCGCAGATCCTTCATGGCCCGCGGCGGAAACATTTCCAGCCGGTGCTGCTTCAGCTTGTCGGACAGTTCCTGCGCCTGAGCGATGATCAGCTGATCGACGTCAGAAATTGCCTTATCAATTGTCGGTGCCATATTCATGGAAATCTCGAAAATGCGATTTAAACACCCTGCGGGCTTTGAAAGCGCATTTAGCTCCGATTCTCATTTTCTTGCAAGGCAATTAGGCTTAACAGGGAGTTAACCGGATTTCTTCGAGAAGCCTTTGCACAGATTGGCGGCTGAAAAGAGCGGTTTTTCGCGCCGGAAAAGCCTGTGTACGGGCAGCGGAAGCGAACGGCGTTTCTACTTCCGTTCAGGGGAGAACATTAACCATATCACGGCATTAGCCACTATCGGTTTTTGGTCTCCGGGGCCGCGAATCGAATCGCAATTCGTTTGCCACTGCCTATCTTGAGCCCATTTCGGCTCGCCGATCAACGGTTTACGGACCGATCGGCTGTGAACAAACCGACCGATATGAGCCGCAAAAGCGCCGGTTGCGCCGGACTCCCGGCCCTGCCTCAGGCCGGGTGCCGCCTATGCCTGCTGCGACTCAGGGACGCCGCGGCCGCATTCCCGCGCCGGGATCAAAGGCGGCTTGCGATCCGCAGCCCGTCATAGATGGCGGCATGGGTGTTTCGCGCCGCCACTGCATCTCCGATCCGGAACAGCTGGAATTTGCCATCGGCATTGCGGGTGACTGTCTGCTGCTCTCCGGCCAGAAGCTGATCGTGCGACAGCTCTCCGAGATTGCTGGAGAGCGGCTTCAGCTCGAAATAGAGGTCATCAAGCGGAATGGTGCCGTGGTTGACGACGATCTGGTCGACGATCCGCTGCTTGGCAACGCCGCCATAGTCGCTGCCGACATGCGCCATCAGCTGGTTGCCTTGTTTCTCGGCCTGGTCCAGACGGAAGGTGACGGTGAAGATGACGTCGAGCTTCTGCAGCGTGCGCATATAGGGAACGAGGTTCATCGCCATAACCTCGGGCGCAAAGGACCGGTCCGGCGTCATGATCTCGACCTTCGCGCCTGTCCTCGCGATAATCTCCGCCGCCTGCAGACCGGCGTGATCGCCGGCATCGTCATAGATCAGCACATTGGTGCCGGGCTTCACGTCGCCCGAGATGATATCCCAGGCGGAGACGACGAGCTCGTTGCCCTTCGACAGGACATCGGTATGCGGAAGGCCACCAGTGGCGATGATCACCACATCAGGGTTCTCAGCGGCGATAGTGCCAGCTTCGGCCCAGCTGTTGAAATGGAACGTCACGCCCCGTTTCTCGCACTGGCTCATGCGCCAGTCGATGATGCTGATCATTTCCTTGCGGCGTTCGCTTTGTGCTGTCAGGCGGATCTGCCCGCCGGGATTGTTGGCGGCCTCGAAGACGACGACCTCGTGGCCGCGCTCGGCAGCGACGCGCGCCGCCTCGAGCCCGGCCGGGCCGGCACCCACGATGACGATTTTCCGGCGGGAATCCGCCTTTTCCACCACATGCGGCATCGTCTCTTCGCGCCCGGTGGCGGCGTTGTGAATGCAGAAGGCCATGCCGCCCTGGTAGATCCGGTCAAGACAGTAATTGGCGCCGACGCAGGGACGGATATCCTCTTCCCGCTTCTCGATGATCTTTCGAACGATGTGCGGATCTGTCATGTGGGCCCGCGTCATGCCGACCATATCGACCTTGCCGGAGGCGATGGCATGGCGGGCGGTCGCGACGTCGGGGATCTTCGCTGCATGGAAGGTCGGAAAATTGGTCGCGGCGCGGATCTCGCCAGCGAAATCCAGATGCGGCGAGTTCGCCATGCCCTGAATGGGGATGACGTCGGTCAGGCCCGGATCGGTGTCGATATGCCCGCGGATGACGTTCAGATAGTCGATCAGCCCGCTGTCGCGCAGCCGCTTCGATATCTCGATACCGTCATTGCGATCGGTACCGCCGGGAAGACACTCGTCGGCGGTGTAGCGGACGCCAAGGATGAAATCGTCGCCCACTCTTTCGCGCATCGCCTTGAACACGTCGAAACAGAAGCGCATGCGGTTTTCCAGCGAGCCGCCATAGGGGCCGTCGAGCTCATTGGTCAGCGGCGAGGCGAACTGATCGATTAGGTGGCCATAGGCTTCCAGCTCGACGCCATCCATGCCGCCCGCCTTCATCCGCTCCGCGGCATCGGCAAAATCCTTGATGATGCGCTCGATATCCCAGTCTTCAAGTTTCTTCGGAAAAGACCGGTGCGCGGCCTCGCGCTGGTGCGAGGGCGCAAGAACCGGCAGCCAGTCGCCCTTGTCCCAGCGGGTGCGCCGTCCAAGATGGGTGAGCTGGATCATAATCGCGGCGCCCTGTTCGTGGACGGCATCGGTCATGTCGCGGATCCACGGGACGATCTCGTCCTTGTAGGCAAGCAGGTTGTTGAAGACTGGAGGACTGTCGCGCGACACTGCGGCCGAGCCCGCGGTCATCGTCATTGCCACACCACCTCTGGCCCGCTCGACCGTGTAGGCGCGGTACCGCTCCTTCGGCATGCCGTCGTCGGGATAGGCAGGCTCGTGGGAGGTGACGATGATCCGGTTGCGAAGCGTCAGGTGCTTGAGCTTGTAGGGTTGCAGGAGGGGATCGTTCGACATCGCGGTGCTCCAGTGTTCATGACTGGGATCGAAGGTTATCCAGAAATGTACACTTATGTCAATTTAGAAGGCATTGCTGTTTTGCTGGCAGACAGCGATGCACAAACCCGTTGTTGCCGCGATGGGAGTTTGGTACCTCTGCGCCATGGAGCGATTACAGAATGATAGCGGCTGGCGGGGCTCGCCGGATGTGTGGCTCGAGGCGGCCTATGCCTCGCTGCTGGAGTCGGGCGTCGATAGCGTGCGTATCCTGCCGCTCGCGAAGAAGCTCTCGCTGTCGCGCACCAGCTTCTACTGGTTCTTCAAGGATCGCGAAGAGTTGCTCGGCGCGCTGGTCGCCAGATGGCGGGACAAGAATACCGGAAATCTGGTCAGGCGTTCGGAAGCCTATGCGGAAACGGTGGCCGAGGCGATGCTGAACGTTTTCGACTGCTGGATCGATCCTGCACTGTTCGATGCCAAATTCGAGTTTGCTATCCGAAGCTGGGGGCTTCAATCGGCGGAAACGCTTGCGGAAGTGCAGGAAGCCGATCAGCTTCGGATTTCCGCCCTGACGAAAATGCTGCACCGCTTCGGCGAAGACGAAGCCAGAGCCGATGTCCGGGCCCGCACCGTGTATCTGGTGCAGATCGGCTATATCTCGATGCAGTCGCAGGAAGACCTTGCGGTGCGCATGAAGCGTATTCCGGAATATGTGGAAATCTTCACCGGCCGGTCGCCGGAACAACGCGAACTCGACAGATTCTATTCACGCCACGGCTATGCGCCAAACTGAAGGAGGGGCGGCTAGTGCCCGGCGCGCGCTTCGTCGATATGTGGCTTGTTGGCCGGCTGTCTTTCGATGCTCGTGCGCATCAGTTGCCGCTTCACGTCGAGAAAGCTTTTCTGCGCCGCCAGCCGGTCCGCAGCGCTGAGCGGTTCGACCGGTCTGCCGTCGATGTCGTGGCGCATCGAATCGAGCTGGGCGCTGGCGAAATAATAGCGCTTGGAGAAAATGTGGAACGCCGTTGCCCGGCGCAGGCTGCTCACGCCATGCTCCGGCTTCAGCAGCGCCTTGATCTCGTTGAAGAGTCCGACCGCGAAGGGCAGGATGGGGTCACCGGGATTTTCGGGCAGAATTCCAATCGAGCGGGTCAGCATGGCGTTGATCGCCCGGGCTTTCTCGACATCCGCTTCGGTTGCCGCGATCGGTCCGCGGCTGACAGTCCAGGCTTTGCGCATGATTTACTCCACATGGCTTCCATACGTTGCCATTGTGAAAAAACCGCGACATCCGCTGATGTTCCCGTGACGGGGACCTGATCATCGGCATCGAATGAAGGCCCAGCCGGCACAGGTGTGCGGCTGGGCCCTGCAAAATATTAGAGAACTGCGACGTTTTCGGCCTTGGACTTGCCGGTCTTGCGGTCCTGTCCGACTTCGAAGCTCACCTTGTCGCCTTCGCGAAGCGAGCCGCCGCGCTGCAGAGCAGACACGTGCACGAATACGTCAGCGCCACCGCTTTCCGGGGTAATGAAGCCAAAGCCCTTGTCATCGTTGAAGAATTTTACAGTACCAGTAGCCATCAGAGTTCCTTTTACTTCTCTTAGCCGTTTTCAATCGCCGCCGGAGCCTATCGCTCGCGCGCCGGCTTATCAACGGTTTACGCCTTTTTACAGGGTGTAGTTCTTTCGCAGAAGAACGGCGTTTGGTCCAGCAATCGTTTTGCGATCGGCCTCGCAAAAGCAATTTTGACGCCAAAGGCGCCTCGTGACGCCCGTCTGATTGCTTTCCAAGATATCTGTCAATCAAACATTCCTTAATCATGAATAGCTAAAATTGTAAGTCTAAAGCCAAGAATATCGGCGGCGGGTTCAACGTAAAACAATCATGACGGGAACGAGTTACTAATATGCTCTTCAAAACAACGACAGGTCGTAATCTATTCTCGATTGGCGCTTGCGGCGTCGTTGCCGTTATTGCCGCATCCGGCGTGCTTTTCTTCAGATCCTACACCGAAATACGCACAGAAAGCATGGATCAGATGCGCCAGATCGCCCGGTCCGAGGCGATTGCTGTCGAGCGCGATATTGGCGGTACCGTCCATATCGTCGATAGCCTGGACGCCGTTTTGCAGACTTTGAAGCAGACCGGCGATGCCGATCGCACCAAGGCCGACAAGATTCTCTTGAACATGCTGCAGGCCAATCCGGCAATCCTGGCGACCTGGACCGGCTGGGAGCCGGATGCCTTCGACGGCAAGGACAAGGATTTCGCCAACAAGGAAGGTTATGACCAGACCGGCCGCTATGTGCCCTACTGGGTTCGCAGCGGCACGCAGATTACCCACACCGCATTGACCGACTATGCGACGCCGGGCCCAGGCGATTATTATCAGGTTCCGTTCACGACGCGCAAAACGACCGTCGTCGAGCCCTATCCCTACACGATCGATGGCAAGGAAGTGCTGATGACCTCGGTCACCAAGCCGATCATCATCGATGGAAAGCCAGTGGGCGTCGCAGGGCTCGATCTTTCGCTTCAGGATACCAGCAAGGCGCTGTCACAGATCCAGCCAATGGGGACAGGCTTCATCGGGCTCGTCAGCGGCGGCGGCAAGATTGTCAGCCATCCGAATATTGCACTGATCGGAAAGAGCCTCGGCCAGGCAGGCGATGAGACGGCCGGATGGGACGGCCTGATCGCCAAACCCGGTGCCGAGCAGCAGCTGACGGCGAGCGATGGCACTGCTTCTCTGGCGGTCGCCGTTCCCGTCAAGCTCGGCGAGGGGCCGGACTGGTATGCGGTGATATCTGTACCGAAGGCAACGCTTTTTGCCGAGCTGAATGCAATGATCCGCGATGCGCTGATCTCGACCGGCGTCGCCGCCCTGATGCTCGGCATCGCCGGCTGGCTGATCGCGCGCCGTTTCATCGGCCGGATCTCCAATGTGATTTCCGAGACGGCCGAGATCGCCGCCGGCAAGCTCGACGTACAGATCAAGGACGCCGGTTCGAAGGATGAGATCGGCGATCTCTCCCGCTCGCTGAGCCGGCTGCTGGAGAGCAATCGACAGAAGTCCGATCTTGAAAATCAGGCTGCTGCCACGCACGCGCAGCAGGAGAAGGAGCGGGCAGAGCGCGCACGGCTGAACACGGCGCAGGAAGCCGACGTCAAATTCGCGGTCGGCGAGCTGGCGCGCGGACTTTCGAGGCTTGCAGAAGGCGACATGACGACGGTGCTCGAGCAGCCCTTCACCGCTGCTCTCGATGAGACCCGCGTCAATTTCAACGACTCGATCGTCAAGCTTCGCTCGGCGATGGTCTCTTTCTCGCAGAATGCCAATGTGATCCAGAGCGGCGCCGGCGAGGTTCGCTCCGCCGCCGATGATCTGGCGCGGCGCACGGAGCAGCAGGCAGCGTCCGTCGAGGAAACCGCAGCAGCGCTCGAACAGATCACTACTTCCGTCAAGGATTCGACCGTCCGTGCCGAAGAGGCCGGATCGATGGTCGCCCGCACAAAGGGCGACGCAGAGCGCTCGGGCGAGATCGTCCGGCGCGCTGTCGATGCCATGCATGCGATCGAGCAATCGTCGCGGTCGATCTCCAATATCATCGGCGTCATCGACGACATCGCTTTCCAGACCAATCTGCTGGCTCTCAACGCCGGCGTCGAAGCGGCGAGGGCAGGGGAGGCCGGCAAGGGCTTCGCGGTCGTCGCGCAGGAGGTTCGCGAGCTTGCCCAGCGCTCGGCCGGTGCCGCGAAGGAAATCAAGACGCTGATCGTCTCCTCTGGATCGCAGGTCAAGACTGGCGTTGATCTGGTCACCGAAACGGGCAACGCTTTATCGGCCATCGTCGGTCAGGTGCAGCAGATCGACCAGAATGTCGACGCAATCGTCAAGTCCGCGAGGGAGCAGTCGACGGGCCTTCAGGAGATCAATACCGCGGTCAACCAGATGGACCAGGCAACGCAGAAGAATGCCGCCATGGTCGAAGAATCCAACGCTGCCTGCCACACGCTGGCGACCGAAGTCGCGGCGCTGGCGGAACGTCTGGCACAATTCAAGCTGGACGATGGCACCACCGGAAACCGGCCTTACGACGTCTCGGGCAATACCCATAGAACGGCAAACGGCAGCAGGCTTCACGCGGTCGCCTCGCCGGCGCGAACGCTCTCGACAAAGCTTGCCGTTGCCTTCGGCGGATCGGGCGGGACGACGCATTCGGCCAGCAACGACTGGAAAGAGTTTTAACGCTCGCCTGCGGCGGCAGCGAGAGTGACGGAAGGGCCGCAGCGATGGATTTCGTTGCGGCCTTTTCCGTTCTGCGAGCGCGATTGGGCTTCTCGCTATAAACCGAGGCCGACGGCGGCCGTGCGATGCACGCCCTTTGGCACAAAGGAGAATGCGTCCGCCACCCCAAGATACTGGGCTGCCAGATGAACGACCGACAGCCACATTTCGGTTCCCTGCAGGCTGGCCGGGCTGCCATCGGCAAAGGCGAAACCTTCGCCGTCCTGCCAGCGGTCCACCGCTCTGGCAATAATCTTCCGGGCGATGTCTTCGGCGTCGCCACGCCGGTAATCACTCTGGCGCGCGATGAGCAGGAGAGGGTGGATCGTATCGAGAAGATTGCACGCGGTGTATTTGGAGCCGGTGAAGCCCTGATGGTTCCGGTAGTTCAGCAGCACGGTTTCAAACGCTTCGTGTGGTTTCGGAAGCGGCACGCCGAATTGTGCATAGGTTCCGCGCGTCAGGCGGTAGAAGCCGTTGACAGGCTGTAGCCAGCCTTCCGCGGCCGTCGGTTCGCCCCATACACCTGTCGCCACGTTGACATGCCGCGTCAGCCATTCGAACAGCGCTTTGCGTGGCTGGTCCACGTTGAAATATCTCGCGTTGAAATACATGGCGGTGCCGATCGCATCGATGACGCTGCCCGCGCTCCAGGCTGCGGTTTTCCAAGGCAATCCCAGGAGCCAGCGATCGAGTTCGGCGGGATCGATCTGCACGGCCTGGATTGCCTGCTGCGGATGGGAGCCCAGGACTTCGAGTGCGTAGCCGGCGGAGAGCACATTATAGAGCGCTTTCGGATCCTGCCGCAGTGCGGTGCCGGTGAAGTGTGTTCCAGCTTCCGGGAAAAGACCGGTCTCACGGTCCTGAAGGCTCCGGAGCCGCTCGATGGTCTCCGCCACATTCAGTCCGGGCGGCAGTTCGCCGAAGCCTGCAGCAATCTCGATCGCATCGCAGAGATGGCGGGCAGCCGGGCGGGCGACGCCATCAGCTTCAAGTGACAGATAGGCGTCGGCAGTTTTCCAGCGCTGAAGGATCTCCGGCCACTGATCCCGCGCCTTCTGTCCAAGCGTATGAAGATTGCCCTCGACGCTACCGGGCCGGGATGACCGGGGCGGCTGGCCTCGCATGCGGATGACCCGCGCCGGTACGCCGCCGGCGATCGCCATCGGCGGAATTTCGCCGGAAACGACAGCCCCCGCCGCAATGACAGCCCCGCTGCCGATGACGGCGCCGTCAAGCACGACAGCATTGGCGCCGATCCAGACGTCGTCTCCGATGGTGATGCCAGTCGTGGTCACCTTCTGCCGGTGGATCGGCACGCCGGGATTGTCGAAACCGTGATTGAAGCCGACGATCGACGCATGCGATGCGATCCGCACACCATTGCCGCAGGTCACCTTTCCGGAAACGCAGGCGAAGGGGTTGATGGTACAATCATCGCCAAGCACGACTGCACCGCGGACCAGCGCATGCCCCGCGATCCATGACCGCTCGCCCATCTTCAGGCTTTCTGTAAAGACCGCCGCGTGCCCGGCGATGTAGGACGTATCGGCGAATTCCGCGCCGCAGGACTTCTGCAGCGCAGTCTTTCGTTCGATATGGTCAGGATGGTCGAGGTCGGCAGCGGCACGCTCCCACGGCAGGAACTGCAGTCTGCGCGCTTCCTTGTGCTCGTCCAACGGCTGCTGCGGACTATTGCGCTGATCCATCATACTTCCCCGGTACTGCTCATCCGCCGAATATGCGCTTGCCTTCCGACATGAGCTGCTTGCCAGCGTCGGATGGCGTCATCTGCTCGAAGGCGACGCTGTCGGCAGTCGCAGTCAAAACCTGCTGCGAGAACTCGGCGGCGCCGATCGGGATTGCAGGCGGATAGGGGCCGACCCTATCCTTCAACGAAACGATGTAGTCGATCGTCTGTTTCGATACCTTGTCGCCGGTGGCGGCGACGTCGCCCTGGATCTTCGCATTCACAGGAACGCCGCGTTCGGTTCCAAGAGCATGTCCGGCATTGGTGTCGTTGACGAAGAAGTTGATGAACTTCGCAGCCGTCTCCGGCGACTTCGACCAGGGCGATATCGACCATAGCGTCGAAGGCCGGTAAAACAACCCCGAGGGACCGGACGCCTCCTGCACCGGCAGCGAGCCGATCGACATTTCCGATTTCGCCAATGCACCGTAACCGGCAAGCTGATTGGAATAGGCAAACGCCATCACGGCATTGCCGCTGGCGATCGGATTTGTTTCGATATTGCCCTTGTCGAGGGCCTGAATATCGGCGGTCACGCAGCCGCCTGCCTTCGCCAGCTGATCCCAGTAATCGAACCACTCGATCGCGTCGGCTTCCTGGAAGCCCAGCTGTCCGTCTTGCGTGAACAGTGTCTTGCCGCGCTGGCGCAGCCAGACTTCGAAGACGAAGCTGTATCGCGCGCCGTTGCCGACGGCAAAGAGGCTTGCGGAACTAACAGTCTTCTTGAAGTCGGTGCAGATCGTCTTGAACTGCTCCCAGGTCGTGGACGCCGCCGGCACCGGAACTCCGGCTTTCTCCAGCGCTGCCTTGTCGACGATCAGGGCCGCGGCGTTGAGCGATGTCGGAATGCCGGTCAGTTTTCCATCGACCGTGCCGAGATCCAGTGCGCCGGGAGCGAAATCCGTCGATTTGATGATGCTGTCGCGAAACGGCGTCAGATCTAGTGTCGCTCCGCGGCGGGAATAGTCGGCAAAGGTGACCGGCTCTAGCGCGAAGACATCCGGCACATTGCGGCCCGCGACCATGGTGCTCAGTTTCACCCAATAGTCGGAAGTGGCGACCTGTCCGGTGAATTTTGCGCCAGGTGCGGCGGCTTCGAACTGCTTGATGACCTCGCCGGTCCGTTTTGCCCTGTCCGGGTTGCCCCACCAGAACACTCTCAGCGATTCGTCCGCAGCCAGTGCCGCGGGAATGTCGATAATGGCGGCGGCAATTGCACTTGCGATAAATTCTCGACGTCTCAGCATCTTCCCCTCCCAGGTCAATGCCGCCCGCTTGATGCGGCGACCGTGCAACGATAGACGAAAAAATGGATCACGAAAGAAAAATTTCGTAACCGGAGAAAATTTCTTGAATGGTGGCGAGGTTCAACCGGCCGTGCTAATCAAGGTGCGAGGAGAACCCCTTGATGACACGCAGATCACGCATCTCTGATATTGCCGAAGCCGCAGGCGTTTCAATTGCCTCGGTGTCGAAGGCGCTGAACAACCGGTCAGGGGTCGGGATCGAGAGCCGGGAGCGAATCCTGGAGGCGGCTGCGCGCCTCGACTATCGTCACAAGACGACAGAGGTAACGGAAGCCTTTCCATCCGGCCTGGCGGTTGTGACCACGGCCGCACTTTATCTGAATTCGAAATTCTATGAGGGCGTCATTCAGGGCGCGCTCGATGCGGCAAGGGAGGGCGGCGTCGATGCCAAGGTCCATCTGCTCACGCCGGATATCGAAACGGGCAGCGTCAACGTCGAAAATCTGCTCGGTGCAGACGGCGCCTGTCTGCTTCTCGTCGGTCTCGACCATCCTGTCCTGATCGAGCAGGTAGCCAGAAGCCATGCGCCGGCGGTAATCGTCAACGGCATCGACCGGACGATGCGGCTTTCCTGCGTCCTACCCGACAACAGATCCGCCGGCTGGCTGGCGACCACAAGGCTGCTGTCGGAAGGCCATACTGAAATCGTGCATGTGAGCCGGCTGTTCCGGACGTCGCTCAAGGAACGCTTCGATGGCTTTCGCGATGCCATGCAGGAGGCCGGAATTGCCGTTGACCCCGACAGGCACCTGTTCGACTTGACGGCTGCGGGGATCCTCGAGCCTGATCTCTCGAACGCCCTGATCGATGCGATGCAGAAGGGCAGGTTCGCCAAGGCGACGGCATTCGTCTGCAGCAACGACATCATGGCGCTCGGCGTCATCGATGCGTTGCGGGCCCGCGGCAACATCATCCCGCGCGATTATTCGGTGGTCGGCATGGACGATATCTCGATCGCGCAGCACAGCACCCCGGCACTGACGACGCTTCGCATCGAGCGCGAGGAACTTGGCCGCGTCGGCTGGGATATGCTCAAGGAGAGAGCGCTGAATGCAGAAGCGCGGGTGCGCCGCGTCGGCATGTCGGTCCGGCTGATCGAACGGGGAACCGTTGGCCCGCCGCGCCACTATCTTCGTGCGCAATAGACGCTGCGCCGGTTGTTGTCCGCTGACGATACCGGGTGGTCGAGTGGTCTTTTGAGCACCCATTTTGCGAATGACGCAAAAATCAAAAATGGAATCCTTGGACTGCTCCGAAAACAGCACGATTAGTCTAGTAAAGCTGTAGACATAATTTAATTTTGGCCCAACCAATTCAACGGAGGGGCTCACTATGAAAATCTCGAGACGCGCATTTGCCGTGGCCATGGCCGGCGCAATCGCCGCTCCCCTGGTCGGGGTTCGGACCGCTACTGCAGCCGACAAGGTGGTTCGCATCGGTTACCAGAAATATGGCACCCTGGTGCTGCTCAAGGGCAAGGGTATCCTGGAGAAGAAGTTCGAGGCGATCGGCTATTCGGTCGAATGGACTGAATTCCCAGGTGGCCCGCAACTTCTCGAGGCGCTGAACGCCGGAGCCGTCGATTTCGGCTCGACCGGCGAGACGCCGCCAATCTTCGCACAGGCGGCCAATGCGCCGCTCGTCTATATCGCACACGAGCCGCCGGCCCCGCGCGGCGAAGCGATCCTCGTTCCCAAGGATAGCCCGATCAAGTCGGTTGCCGATCTGAAAGGCAAGAAGGTTGCCTTCAACAAGGGCTCGAATGTTCACTATCTGCTCGTCAAGGCGCTCGAAGAAGCCGGCCTGACCTATGCCGACGTTGAGCCGTCCTTCCTCGCTCCGGCCGATGGCCGCGCCGCTTTCGAAAAGGGCGCCGTCGATGCCTGGGTTATCTGGGATCCGTTCCAGGCGGCGGCAGAGATCGCGATCGAAGCGCGCGAGCTCAGAAACGGCGAAGGCATCGTCCCGAACCATCAGTTTTATCTCGGGACCAAAACTCTGGTCGATGGCCACAGCGCGGCGATCGATGTGGTCATCGAAGCGATTTCCGAAATCGACGACTGGACCAAGTCCGGCGTTGCTGCAGCAGCTGCCGAACTGTCGCCGTCCGTTGGTATTCCGGAACCGGTCCTCGTCCGGGCGCTGGAACGTCAGTCCTATGGCGTGAAGAGCCTGGATGCTTCTGTCGTCGCGCAGCAGCAGGCGATCGCCGACACCTTCTACGAGCTCAAGCTCATTCCGAAGAAGGTCACGATCGCCGACGCGGTGCGCGGCGGCAAAGCCTGACGGCTTATGAAAGCATGTATGGCCTCAGCCGGTGGAGTTCTCCAGCGCCATCGGCTGAAGGCAAATCGGACTATGGCGATCATCACCGCGAGCATCGCTACCGGCAGGCTGCGGGCAGTTTGCTGTAACGTTTAAGCAGTTGAAGCAAGCATGCGAGCGATCATCTTGCCCCGGTTTTCCGGAGCAAGAAAATGGCTCTGTCAGTGGCGGACGGCGAAAGCCGCTTCGAGCCGCTGCCCTTCCTCGGCGATCGCGGGCGCTGCGCTGCCCTGCAGATCCTGAAGCAGGGCATTCAGCGCCATATCCAGGCAATGGGCCGGGAATTCTGCATTGAGCTCCCTGGCATTCTCACGCGCGAAGGCAATCAGTCTTGCAAGCGAGGCCAGCTCCTTCAGCTGCTCCTCGCTCTTCGCGTTCCTGATGTCGATGACCGCATCTTCCATTGGCACACCCCATGAGATCGTTGCCGCTGCAAACGGCCACATGACGAGGCTAGTTGAACTTCCCGCAGGACGCGCGTGACACAAGCGTGACACACGTCTAGGCGTCGGAATACGCTTCGGAATTCAACCTGGAATCCGGATGCAACCATTCGGGTCATAGGCTGCGGAAATCAAAAGGCGCGGTCCGGATGGCCGCGCCTCGATGTCATCGTTTTGCTGGATCAGCGGTCAGCCGTTCAGCGGGACGCTGGAATCCGAAGCGCCCGTGTCGGCGGCAACCTCGCGGTGGCCTTCGGCCTGTGCCATCGCCTTGACGAGCGAAACGATCTTTTCGCGGATCTGCGGATCGTTGATCTTCAGAAAGGCGCGGTTGAGAGCGAGGCCCTCTTTGGAGCGGAGGAATTCTGAAACCGGATCAGCCTTCTGCGGCATCTCCAGGCCCTCGAGCGTCAGCGGCTGGTTGTCGTCCTGCTGGAAGAAATAGCTCGGCTGTGCAGACAGCACTTCGGCGATCTTCTGCAGGCGGCTGGCACCGATGCGGTTCATGCCTTTTTCATACTTCTGGACCTGCTGGAACGTCACGCCGATCTGATCGGCCAACCTTTCCTGGCTAAGGCCGAGAAGGAGCCGGCGCATTCTTACTCGGGAGCCGACATAGACGTCGATTGCATTCGGGGCCTTGGCGTTCATTTCTTTTTTCCGTTTACCGCGAGGGTCGATTGGCGTCCTTGCGGAAGACCGATCAATAGGGGGGCGCGAATAGATAGTGTATGAGCAGAGTGAAAAATTCAATCGCTACTTCTGGGGATGGACCATTCGCCGCTACGCGCTTGTGTATATAGTACCAATGGGTGGCACTTGGCCCCGTCTGAAGCGCATTCGCTGCTTCTGAGCCAGGCCTCGATCGCTTCGGCAGCAGGGCTTCCAAGGCTCAAGAGATCGCAGAGGACGATCAGTGGATTGGCAAGATCGAGCCCGTGGGCGCGCCTGGCGTGGAGCCAGCTGGCGGCATCCGCCGAAATCACGATCGCGAGATTGCCGGGCGCTTTGACCGGCGCGGCCCTGAGATGGGCGAGCAGGTCGGCGATGTCGACCGACGGCGAAAGCCTGATCTGCAACTCCGGCACATCGCTGCGCCTGCCGAGATAATAGCTCGAAGCGTAGCGCCCGGTAATCGCATAGCCGATATCATGCGTACGGCAGAATCCATCGAGCCGCTGCGGCAGAGATGTGAGGGCATCGGCGGGAACGGCGTAGTGCTGCCAGCGCGGGCTTGTTGCCGCCGCCGTTGTTTTCACCGTATCGATGATCGCCCGCGAATTATCGACGGCGTAGCGGTGGCTGCGGCCACGGGCCTGCGGAACGAGCCAGCCCAGCTGCACGGCATCGGAAATGGCACTGCGCGCCGCGGTCGCCGAAACGCCGGCGGCAGCGCCGAGTTGCGACGCTTCGAAGCTTTCGTTTCGCAGATGCCAAAGGGCGCAGAGAAGGCTGAGCTTCCGGCTTCCGAAACCCTGAATTTTCCGGTCTGCCATGTCCGCTGGAAAGCTGCCCGGTACAATCTCGTTGCTGCCTTCACGCAGGATGGCCCATCCCGCATCCTGTAACACAGCGGCAAGCGGAGATGCGGCAAGCGCGGTGACCAGAACAGGCGTCGCATCCACCCGCGCAAGCGCCGTGGCAACGCGCCGCGCTTTCGCCTTGAGAGCCGGCCAGTCGGTGATCGCCGCCTGAGTCTCGCGCACGAAGAACAGCCTGATCCGCCGGCCGGATATCTCCAGTTCGGGAAAGCCAGCAGCCGACGTCAGGTCGGCTTTCGTCGACAACAGGATCGTCTCCGATTCGCCGATGGGTGCGATCGC
This sequence comes from Rhizobium sp. 05N430, assembly GCF_056396985.1. NCBI lineage: Bacteria > Pseudomonadati > Pseudomonadota > Alphaproteobacteria > Hyphomicrobiales > Rhizobiaceae > Rhizobium > Rhizobium sp. 05N430. Next base: position 179,534 of record NZ_JBFTMO010000002.1, read on the forward strand.
CGGCCGCGGAGGCATCATGTCACTGCGTGTCGCCGGGTAGCGGCGCTGCCGGATCGATCAACCCCTGATCGCGCAAATCCGACCACAGGCCCGCCGGGATCAGCCACGCGAGGTAGTCGAGATTCTGTTCGAGTTCTTCGACCGAGCGGGCGCCGGGTATGACGCTGACGACAAGCTTGTGGGCCAGCGGAAACTGAAGTGCGGCAGCGGCAAGCGGCACCTTATGTCTTTCGCAGACGGAGCTCAGCCGGGCAACGCGATCCAGAACCTCCTGCGGCGCATTGCGCGTATTGAAGGTCGCGCCGTTGACGGCGCCGGTTGCCAGAATTCCCGAATTGTAGGGGCCGCCAATGACGAGCTTCGTGCCCTTGCGCTCGCAGGCGGGAAACAGTGTCGCCAGCGGCTCCTGTTCCAGAAGCGTGTAACGGCCGGCCAGCAGGAAGTAGTCGAACTGACCCGCTTCGACGAAATCGGACAGCATTTGCCACTGGTTGATGCCGACGCCGATCGCCTTGATGACACCCTGCGATCTGAGCTCGTCGAGTGCCGGATAGGCGCCGTCCATCGCTTCCTTGAAGCGGCTGCGGGCGCGCGGATCCTCACCCTTGGCGAAGTGGATCGCCTCGTCCGGATCGTGGATCGCCAGCATGTCGATATAATCAGTGCCGAGGCGCTTCAGTGAGCCCTCGATCGACCGGAAGACGGCATCGCGCGAATAGTCGAAATCGGCGCGAAAAGGCGGCGCCTCGTCCCAGAGAACAGGTTTGACCTCGCTGTCGGGGATCGGCACCAGATCGTAGCCGACTTTGGACGAGATGACGATTTCGCTGCGCGGCAGCGTGCGGATCGCTTCGCCAAGCCGGGTCTCCGCCAGGCCGAAGCCATAGACCGGTGCCGTATCGAAGTAGCGCAAGCCCTTCTCGAAAGCAGCGTGAACGGTGTCATGCGCCACTTGCGGGTCGGTCGCGCGGTACATGTTGCCAAGGCCGGTCCCTCCCAGGCCCATGACGGTAACCTCAGGCCCATTCCCGCTGACGCTTCTCTTCTCCACTTTTGGCATTGATTTTCCTGACACTTCTTCGCTCGATCGTCTGATGTGATGCGGGGCTTCGCGCCTTCCTGCGTTACCTCGCCATAACATACTGACATATAATTTGTCGTACAACAATGTAACCGGACGAATGAAATCTTGTGGGTGAATTGGGATAGCGCGGCGACGCTTGGTTTGCCGGTCATTGATGGTGGTGTCGCGATATTATCGGTGACTGAGCCGGGAGCCAGACGCTCTCAGGTCAAAAAATGCACAGGCGTGCAAAAAGTGGGTTTTTTGTCATTGGGGTGTCATCCACCACGGATAGCTAGGCTTTCGAAGGCCTCTCGGAATGAGGCCCAAGGAAGAGGAGAAGGTCATGAACAGACGCGAATTTCTAGTCACTTCGTCGGCGGTGGCGGGCCTTCTGGCGATGCCGCGCTTTGCGTTTGCAGCTGGAGAGACGATTGATCTCTACAGTGGCTCTGACGCCAACATTATCGATTTCTGGAGCAACATCGTCGTTCCGGCGTTTTCGAAGGCCCATCCGGAGCTGGCCATCAAGGTCACGGACGCCGGCGACAATACTGGTCTGCGCGCCATCGCCGATCGCGGTCTGGCCGCGCTGAAGACCAAGACCGATCCGCAGGCCGACATTTTCGAACATTTCGACCCGCGCCTTCCGGCAGGCGGTATCGACGCCGGTCTCTGGGTGAAGTTCTCGGCTGAGAACATCGAAGGCCTCGACCACGTCAACCCGCTGAGCGTCGATAGCGAATACTCGCTTCCCTATCGCGGCTCGCAGGTTCTGCTGGCCTATGACACCACCAAGCTCGACCCGAAGAACGCGCCGAAGACCTGGGAACAGCTGACGGCCTGGATCAAGGCCAACCCCGGCCAGTTCATCTACAACCGTCCCGACAAGGGCGGTTCTGGCGGTAACTTCGTCCGCCGCGCCATTCATGAAGCCAATGGCCGCGACCCCAGCAAGTTCACGGTCGACAACTTCACCGCCGACTACGCCAACCAGACGCTGACTGCGGCTTGGAAGCTTCTCACTGATCTCGCTCCCTCGCTCTACGAAAAGGGCGCCTACACCGCCGGCAACACGCAGTCGATCCAGCTGCTCGCACAGGGCGTCGTCACCATGACGCCTGTCTGGTCGGATCAGATTCTGCAGGCAATCTCGCAGGGCGTGCTGCCCGAGACGACCGGCCTCGTCCAGCTAAGCGATCTCGCGCTCTGCGGTGGTTTCTCGCGCATGACTGTCTTCTCGAACGGCGCCCATAAGGATGCCGCTCTCAAGCTCGCCTCGTTCCTGCTCAGCAAGGAAATCCAGGAATCCATCATCACTGAGATCGGCGGCTTCCCGGGCGTATCCTGGGATCACATTTCGGACGACCTCCGCAAGAAGTATGCTGACGTCATCCCGACGACCATTCCGACCTTCCCGAGTGGCGATTGGGAAACCAGCATCAACGACGGTTGGTACCGCAATGTAGCGCCGAACATCAGCCGTACCTGATGCGCAGACGGATACCGGTAAATTCGCCGGCGCGCGATGGCGCGCCGGCCAAGAGTGCCTCGGCGGGGCTGCTTCTGGTCGCCCTGCCGGTTCTTCTGCTCGGCTGGCTTATCGTCTATCCGATCATCTCGGCCGTCATGGGTACGATCTTCGTGCGCCAGGTGGACGGAACTTCGCAGTTCTCACTGGCTTCCTATCAGTTCTTCTTCACCGACAGCTACAGCCTTGCCAATCTCTGGGTAACGCTTTGGACGACTTTCGTCTGCGGCGTGCTGCTTGTCGTCATCGGATTGCCGATTGCGCTTTATCTTCGCTTCTCCCAGGGCCGCCTTGCCGGCTATGTGCAGGGTCTTGCGATCTTCCCGATGTTCGTGCCGTCGATCATTCTCTCCTACGCGCTGATCCGCACCATCGGCCCGAATGGTACCGTCGATATCCTCCTCAACGCCGTCGGTCTGCCGAAGCTGCCATCGCCATATCTGACACCCTGGGGGCCGGTGATCGGCCTCGTATGGGATAATCTGCCGCTGACCGTGCTGATGTTGACGGCTGGGCTCAGCAGCATCTCGAAAAGCTCGATCGAGGCCGCGCGTGATGTCGGCGCCAAGCCTTTGCGCGTCTTCATCTCGATCATCATGCCGCGCATGGGTAACTCCCTGCTGGTGACCGCATCCTTCGCCGTTCTCGGCATCTTCTCGTCCTTCACGCTGCCCTATGTTCTCGGTCCCGCTTCGCCCGAGATGATGGGGCCGTTCATGCAGCGCACCTTCTCCGACATGAACGATCCGCTGAACGCACTGACGCAGGCGGTTATCTCCTTCGCCTTCTGCCTGGTCTTCGGGATCTTCTACGTTCGCTCGATCGCCAGGAACCGGGAGGGCCGCCGATGACACCCGTCGAGAACACCGCTTCACGCGCCAGGATCGATTGGACCGGGATCTGCTTCGCAGTCCTTCTGACGCTATTTATCGCGCTGCCGCTGGTCGTCGTCGGTACCTGGGCCTTTACCGAAGTCTGGCGCTATCCCTCCGTCATTCCGCAGCAGTTCGGCCTGCGCTTCTGGCATCAGACGCTGTCGCGTGCCGATGTCTGGGATGCGCTGACGCTGAGCCTGCGGCTGACGGCAACCGTCACCATCCTTTCGGCGATCATCTGCCTTCCGGCGGCCTATGCCTTTGCGCGGATGAAATTTCCGGGCCGCAACATCCTCTTCCTGTCCTTCCTCGCATCGCATGCCTTTCCGAAATTCGGCCTGCTGGTGGCGATCGCCGGCATCTTCCTGCAGTTGGGGCTGATCAGCACCTTCTGGGGTGTCGTGCTGATCCAGCTCGTCGGCACGCTGATGCTGATGATCTGGATTCCGGTCGCGGCGTTCCAGAATGTCGATCGCCGTATGGAAGAGGCGGCGCGGGACGCGGGCGCCACGCCGCTTCGGGTGTTCTGGTCGATCACCCTGCCGCAGGCGGGGCCGACGATCGCCGCCGCCCTGCTTTTGACCTTCGTCGGCACCTTCTACGAAACCGAAGGCGCCTGGCTGATCGGCGCCCCCGAAATCCGCACTATGCCGGTGCTGATGATCACCTTCATCAACAACCAGATCGTCGTTCAGTACGGCGCTGTGCTTTCGGTGATGCTTTGGGTGCCGTCCTTCATTGCCTTGATGTTTGCCCGCCGCGTCATCGGCACGGGTGCATTCGCCCGGGGCTTCGGTGCATAGTATGATCGGGTTCTGCCCGAAGAGAGGCTGCCAATGGCACGTTTGACGATCAACGGCGTTTCGAAGAGCTTCGGCACGTCTTTCGCCGTGCGCGATTTCTCGCTCGATGTCGAAGACGGCGAGCTGGTCTGCCTTCTCGGCCCCTCCGGCTCCGGCAAGTCGACGCTGCTTCGCATGATCGGCGGCTTCGAGCGCCCGACGGGCGGTTCGATCCTAATCGACGCCAAGGACGTGACCGGCCTGCCGCCGGAAAAGCGTCCCACCGGCATGGTGTTCCAGAGCCACGCCTTGTGGACGCATATGGATGTCTTCAACAACATCGCCTTCGGCCTGAAGCTGCGGCATCTGCCGAAGGCGGAGATCCGCGACCGCGTCGAAGGTGCCCTTGAGCTTGTCGGCCTGTCCAACTACGGCCAGCGCCAGACCACGCAGCTCTCCGGTGGCCAGCAGCAGCGTGTCGCGCTGGCCCGTTCGCTGGTGCTGCAACCGAAGATCCTGTTGCTCGACGAACCCTTCGCCAGCCTCGACCAGCATCTGCGCGAGCGTCTGCGCGAAGAGGTCAAGGATATCCAGCAGCGTCTCGGCATCACCACACTGTTCGTCACCCACGGTCAGGACGAGGCGCTGGCGCTGGCTGACCGCATCGTCGTCATGCGCGACGGTGGCACCGAGCAGATCGCGCCACCAGACGTCATCTATCGCGAGCCGCAGACAGCCTTCGTCGCCGGTTTCATCGGCTCGATGAATTTCGTCCGCACGGCTGTCAAGAACGGCGTCAGCGAGCACCCGGCCTTTCCGCTTGCCGTACCGGTCGGCGATGGTGAGGTGGAGATCGCCTTCCGGCCCGAGGCGCTTTCGCTTTCGCTCTCAGAGAAGAAAGCAGCGTCGGTCCACCGCACCATCGACTTCGGGACCCATAAGCTTGTCGATATCGACCTCATCGACGGTAGCCGGCTGAAATCGATGACCGCGCCAGATGCCAACTGGGCGAAGGGCAGTCTGGTCGAGCCCAAGGTTGCAGCCTACTTCGCATTCCGCGATAACGGCCTCGTCTATCAATCGCCGCAAGCCGGCCATCAGGGACAGAAGCAGGTATTCGGTCATGTCTGATACCACGGGCGTCGCAATCAAGGCTGATGGGCATCTCACCTGGCTGAAATGGCATCGCGGCCACCGATATGCCGGTGACATCTCCTTCACACGCCAGCGGATCGCCGAGGGCATGGCGCTCGGTGCAAGCGTCGAGATCGATCTCGTCTGTTTCGCGGGTGATGGCTTTGCTGTCCTGCACGACGACGTGCTGCATCCGGCAACGACAGGCGAGGGCGTTGTTGCCGATGCCTCGGCCGACTATCTCCGCGGCCTCTATCTCCGCGACCACGAAGGCCAGCCGACCGGTAATCCGGTCATGCTGATAGATGATCTCGGCCGTCTGCTGGAGGAGATCGATTGCCATCCGGATGCGGTCCTGCAACTGGATCTGAAGGAATATTCTGTCCGCATCAGCGAAGCCGACGTTGCTGCCTTTGCGAGGGCGATCGCGCCGGTGGCGAAATCCGTCATTCTCTCAGGCGGTGACGCCGTGGCCGTGGAGCGCCTGTCGCGCGCTGTCCCAGATATGCCTGTCGGCTACGACCCATGCCATGACGGCGCAATCGAGCGGCTGATGGAAAACCGCGATTTCGCGGGCTTCGTCGCTGGCGCGCTTGCGGCCTCGCCAAAGGCCACGATGATCTATCTGCATCACAAGCTGGTGCTGTTTGCCGATGCGGCGGGTTTCGACATGATCGGCGCATTTCATCAGGAAGGCCGGACGATCGACGCCTATACGATCAATCGCGCCATCCCCGATATCCTGCCCGATGTTCGCCGCCTGTTGGTGCTGAAGGCCGACCAGATCACCACGGATGACCCGGTTGGCCTTGAGACGCTGATCGCCTCCGGTCACTAGCCTTCGCGAAAGCCATCGACCAGCCAGGAGTGTACCGCTGCGTTGGCCGCAAGGATGTCGCCGTTGGCCGTCACCGGGCCGCCGGAGAAGGCGGAGACATTGCCGCCTGCCTCTTCGACCAGCAATGCCGAGGCGCCGTAGTCGTGCAGCGACAGGCCATCCTCGAAGAAGCCATCGAGGCGGCCGCAGGCCACATAGGCGATCGAGAGCGCCGCCGAGCCGAGCCGCCTCACGCCGGCCGTCTCATCCATCAGCCGCTGCAATGCCGAGAGATAGGTTTCCTTCCTGACCGCCTTGACCTGGCCGGGAACGGGAAGGCCGGCGCCGATCAGGACATTCTCGATATCGCCATTGTCGATGCAGCTGATCTTCTCGCCGTTGAGATAGGCACCCTGTCCGGCATCGGCGCTGAAGAGCTCGTCCAGCATCGCGTCGTAGACGACGCCGGCGACGACCTTGCCATGTTCGGCAATCGAGATGGTCATGCCGAAATGGGGTATTCCCCACGCATAATTCGTCGTGCCATCGATCGGATCGATGTAGATCACTGGCGTATCCGGGCCGGCGTCGCGATTGCCGACGGCCTCTTCGCCCTGGATGGCGTAATCCGGAAATGCCCTGACCATCTCGTCGACAATGATCCGCTCAACCGCGACGTCGATCTCCGTCTGATAGTCTCTGGGAGCCTTCGCCAGCATCTCGTTGACACGGCGGCGTTTCAGGGAGGAACGGGCGAGCGTGCCGGCCTTGAAAACGGCTTCTGCCAAGAGCCTGAGACGGCTCGATGCCGCGGGATGGAGTCGGTCGGCAACGTCGGGAATTGTCATGGAAACCTGGAAAGTGATTCACATTTGGAGACCTGAGGCATCGCAAAGGCACATTACGCTTTTATGACGAAACGCCTGCCATGTCGCCCGTGAAGAAACTTGGCGACCTTGAACTATTCGGTTCTGATGGATGATCGGCAATGACGCGGAAATTGCCTTCGCGATCCACATTCTGTGCGCAGACGACGCCRGCGTCCGGGCAGCCCACACCTCCGCCTCTATGCCGTTTCGTGAAAGAAATGAAGGCTTTCCGGCGGGCGCATTTTCAAACCCAAATTTCTGATTTTCACAGATTGACCGGCATCGCCAAGATCGATATCCATTATTAAATCAATTTGATTGAGTTCAAATAAAAAAGAGGGAACCTTCATGAACATCACTGGAATTGGGTATCGCAATTTTATCGCGAAGGCGGGCTGGGCGACGACCGCTGCCTATATCGCCCTGTTCGGCGCTTCGAGTGCATTCAGCGCCGAGGCGGTCCTGACAATGCACATTGAGGAGCAGACCAGCTGGGTGCAGAATTTCAATCCGTTCGACCTCGCCGGGCGCCGGCAGAGCACGATGGATTTCATCTATGAGCCACTTGTCATTTTCAACGCCGAGGACGGTGGCAAGCCGGTATGGCGGCTGGCGACGAGCTTCAAATTCTCAGATGACCTCAAGTCTATCACCTATGAACTGCGTCCTGGGCTGAAATGGTCGGACGGTCAGCCGCTGACCTCGTCTGATGTCAAGTATACGATCGATCTGATGCTGAAGAACGCGGCTCTCGATACGGTCGGTGTCGGCGAGACTGTCGCATCCGTTGAGGCGCCATCACCGACCGAAGTCCGCATCAATCTGAAGGACGTCAACTCCGATTTCCCTGAGTCGCTGGCAGATCTGGCCGTCGTTCCTGAGCATGTCTGGAAGGATGTTTCCGACCCGGTCGCATTCAAGAATGAAAAGCCGATCGGATCCGGGCCTCTCACCGAGCTGCGCCGGTTCACGCCGCAGGTTTACGAGCAATGCCGCAATCCGAATTACTGGGATGCGGCGTCCCTTCATGTGGATTGCATCCGGCTACCGCAGATCTCCGGCAACGATCAGATGCTGGCGATCCTGCCGGAAGGCAATATGGACTGGATTGGATCGTTCATTCCGGAAATCAAGAAAACCTTCGTAGCACTCGATCCGGATCATAACGGCTATTGGCAGCCGCCGGCCGAGACGGTCGCCTTCCAGATGAACTTCAAGAGCGCCAACGAGGGCAATCTCGAGGCTTACAAGGACATCAATTTCCGTCACGCATTCAGCCTCGCCATGGATCGGCCGTCGATGGTGGATATCGCCGGGTTCGGCTATCCGGTGGTAAACCTTCATGCCAGCGGCCTGCCGCCGCGCTTCGAAAGCTGGCGCAACAAGGCCGCGGAAGGCGATAAGGACGCCTTCATGGGCTTCGACACGGAGAAGGCCAACAAGGTCCTTGATGACGCGGGCTTCAAGAAGGGCGCCGATGGCTTCCGGACGACGCCAACAGGCAAGGCGATCGCGTTTCCGGTCATCGTTCCAAACGGCTGGACCGATTGGATTGACGCGGTCCAGATCGCCGTCGAGGGACTTCGCGCCATCGGCATCAATGCGTCCGTCGCCACGCCCGAATACGAGCAGTGGCGCAAGCAGATCCTTGACGGAAGTTTCGAGGTGGTCATGAACTCGCGTGCCGACGGGGCGACGCCGTTCCGCGGCTACTATCAAAGCCTCTCGACAGCCTATGCCGGACGCATCACCGGCGCGCCTTCCCGCTATTCGAATCCGAAGCTGGACGCGCTCTTCAGTCAGTATCTGAAGGCCACGACCGATGATGACCACAAGAAGATTTTCAACGACATCCAGCTTCTGGTCGCCGATGACTTCCCGGTCGTACCTGTGTTCAACGGTCCCACCTGGTATCAGTTCTCCAGCAAGCGCTTTACCGGCTGGGTGACGGACAAGGATCCGGTCATGAACCCGGAAGATCATGACAACAACCGGATGCGTCTGATGCATCTCCTGCGTCTCAAGCCGGTTCAATAAGCCGGCCAGGGATAGAGGATATGCGCATTTCGAGCCGGCGCCTCGGCGTCTATGCGGTCGCTCTGGCGTTCGCCGTGTTGATGAACTTCATCCTTCCCCGGCTTATGCCGGGGAGCCCCGTCGACGCCATGGTGGCCCAGCTGGGGCCACGCGCCACGCCGGCAGCCGTGGCAGCGATCAAGGCTCGCTTTGGCGCGGTCGATGCCCCGATGATGAGCCAGTTCGCCGACTATCTGAAGGGGTTGGCCACGCTGGATCTTGGCGTGTCGGTCAAATACTATCCGCAAACGGTTGTTCAGGTTTTGGGCAGAGCCACCATCTGGACAATCTTTCTGGTCGTCACCGCCATTCTCTTTTCGCTATGTGTGGGGGTGGTTCTCGGCGCTGTCGCCGCATGGCGGCGCGGCGGCCGGTTTGACACGATCGTCTCGCCCCTTTCGGTCGTGATGATCTCCGTCCCTCCCGTCATCATCGCATTGACCACGCTTTTCATCTTTGGTGTTTCGCTTCGCTGGTTTCCGGTTGGCTATGCCTATGATCCGAACCTGGATCCGGGTTTCGACTTCACCTTTGCAGGCAGCGTGCTCGTTCACGCCATTCTGCCGGTACTGACGCTGTCGCCGTTTCTCATCGGTGAATTTCAGACGACGATGCGTTCGGCGATGATCTCGGTGCTTGGCGAAGACTACGTCACGATGGGGCGTGCCAAGGGCCTCAGCCACCGTGCCGTGATGTTCGGATACGGCGCCCGCAACGCGATGCTTCCCGTTCTTACCAATCTGGCACTGATGATCGGCGCGGTCTTCGGTGGATCGATCGTCACTGAGATCGTCTTCAACTACCCGGGGCTCGGATTGACCCTCTACACCGCGAGTATCGCGCGTGACTATCCGGTCATTCAGGGCCAGCTGCTCCTGATGACGCTTGCCACTCTCGGCGCCAATTTTCTCGTCGACATTCTCTATGGATCGATCGACCCACGACTGCGGGAGGCAAACTAATGAGCTTCACCCTTGGGGCCATCCTTCGCCAGCGCAAGGCCGTTGCCGGATTGATTATCGTCGCGGCCATCTGGGCGATCGCGCTGCTTGCTCCGCTTATTGCGCCGGGCGAACCCGGCGCGCGTGTCGGCCGCTCCCATCAGCCCCCGTCGATGGAACACGTTCTTGGCACCACGAAGATGGGGCGCGATGTCTATCGCCAGTTTGTCTGGGGTGCGCGAAGCTCGCTTTCGGTCGGGTTTGCCACCGGCATCGCGATCACCGTCATCGGCACCGGTATCGGTCTTGTTGCCGGATATGCCGGCGGAAAAACCGACGCCGCCCTCGATCTTGCAACCAATGCCGTTCTCGTCGTCCCGAACATGCCGTTGCTGATCCTGCTTGCCTCATTCGCGGGAACGGTCGGTCCGATGACGATCATGATGATCATCGCTCTGACATCGTGGCCATGGGGTGCAAGAATGACGCGGTCGCAGACCATGTCGATCAGAAACCGTGATTTCGTGACAGCGTCGAAAATGATCGGCGAGCCGGCATGGCGGATCATCTTCGTCGAGATCCTGCCCAATCTGGCGCCCCTCATCGGTATCAATCTGGTCGGGAGCATCATCTATGCTGTCGTCGCACAGACGACGCTGGAATATCTGGGTTTCGGCGATCCCCTGAAGGTCTCCTGGGGCACGATGCTCTACAACGCGCAGAACGCGTCGGCGATCATGGTGGGTGCGTGGTGGGACGTCGGCGTTCCGGCGGCCGGGATTGCGCTGACCGGTCTCGGACTGGCGCTTCTCAACTTCACATTCGATGAGATCGCGAATCCGCAACTGCGCTCAGGCCCCGCCCTTGCTCGGTGGTTCCGCCTCAATCGTGCCCGCAATCGCGAACTGGAGGCACGCCGATGAGCGACAATCTGCTGGAAATCGAGCATCTCAACATCGACTATCTGGTCGACAAAGGCGAGTTCCGCGCCGTCAACGACGTCTCTTTCAACATCGGCAAGGGAGAGATCTTTGGGCTTGCTGGCGAGTCCGGGTGCGGCAAGAGCACGATTGCCTATGCGATCACCCGGCTCTCCAAGGCGCCTGCGTGGATCACAAGCGGCAGCATCAGGCTGGGTGGAGAAGATCTGTTGCGCCTGAGCGAGCGCGAGCTCCAGAAGATCCGCTGGAAGCGCGTCGGTATGGTGTTCCAGAGTGCGATGAACTCGCTTAACCCCCTGATGCGGGTCGAAGCGCAGTTTCATGACGTGCTCTTCAGGCATACCGGATGTTCGCGCGACCAGTCGAGGGCACGCGGCGAGGAGATGTTCCGGCTGGTGGGCATACCGCCCCATCGCATTGCCGACTATCCGCATCAGTTTTCAGGCGGCATGCGTCAGCGCATCGTCATCGCCATATGTCTGGCCCTCCAGCCCGAACTGATCATTATGGATGAGCCGACGACAGCGCTCGATGTCGTCGTCCAGCGCGAGATCCTCGAGCAGGTCGTCGATCTGCAGAGAACTCATGGTTTCTCGGTGCTGTTCATCACGCACGACCTGCATTTGATGGCGCAGCTGTGTCAGCGCATCGGAGTGATGCTGAAAGGCGAGCTGGTCGAGGTCGGCGATGTCCATCAGGTCAGCACGGCGCCGAAGCACGAATACACGCGCAAGCTATGGAACGCGATCCCGCAGCTTCCCGTCCATGACCTGTCTTCCGGAGTTACAGCATGAGAGCCGAGCCGAGCATATCCACCGCAGCTTTGCCGCATATCCGGCTTGAAAGCATCAACAGGCATTTCGGCCCGATCCAGGCTTTGAGGGACATCAGTTTCTCCCTCTATCCGGGACGGGCTCTGGCGCTTGTCGGCGAATCCGGATGCGGCAAGACCACCTGCGCGCGGATCATCGCCCGCCTGGACAGACCCTCTGGCGGCAAGCTGCTCTTTCGGGGGCAGGATCTGACGCTTCGCGGTACCCCGAAGGAGGAGCGGCGCTACCGCAAGGATGTCCAGATGGTGTTTCAGGATCCGTTTTCCTCCCTGAATCCCGCCTTCAGCGTGAACCATCATCTGTCGCGGCCGCTCGAACTTCACCAGCACGGTCTTTCAAAGCAGGTGCTGGACGAGCGTATCGGGGCACTGCTTGAAAGCGTCGGGCTCGACCCGGCAGTCTCGCGCCGGAAGTTTCCGCACGAGCTTTCGGGCGGTCAGCGCCAGCGCGTCAACATCGCCCGGGCGCTTGCCGTTCAACCGAGCGTGCTCGTTGCCGATGAACCGACGTCGATGCTCGATGTCTCTATTCGCAAGGACATTCTCGACCTCCTGGCGCGCGTCAAAAAGCAAAATGATCTGGCCCTGCTTTACATCACCCATGATATCGCCACCGCGGCCAGCGTTGCCGAGGAAATCGTCGTGATGTTTGCGGGGCAGATGGTTGAATGGGGCGATACGGCAGCTGTGCTTGGCCAGCCGCATCATCCCTACACCCGGCTGCTGCTTTCTGCCGTGCCCGATGGCGGCAGGCCGTTCGTGACCGGCGGAAGTGCGCGCTTTCTTGAACAGGCGGAAAAGGTCCGCAGCCTCAGCCGCCCAGCGTCGGCAGCGATCGATCAGGTGGGCGCGAACCACTTTGTCCGAATGCCCGGCAACACAGCTCAGTAAGGCCAAACTAGAATGGATTATCTCGTCAACCTGTCGGCCTTGCCTGCCGACAACACGTCACAAACCGCCATGACGGAGGCCAAGGTGACAATCAGGCGCGCCTTGCCGCCCGAGCTCAAGCTGATCACAGGCTGGATCGAGGACAAATTTGGAGCGGGCTGGGCCAGCGAAGCAACAGTCGCCATGACCCGCCAGCCGCCCACCTGCTTTATCGCGACGCGCGACGGCGCGCTGATCGGCTTTGCCTGCCACGAGGCCACGGCCCGCGGCTTTTTCGGCCCAACCGGCGTTGATGAAAATGCGCGCGGTCTTGGAATCGGCCGTGCTCTCCTGTTTGCCAGCCTGACCGACCTTAAGTCGCTGGGATATGCCTATGCGATCATCGGCGACGTCGGGCCGTCCGCGTTTTACGAGAAGGCCGTTGCGGCAACGCCGATCCCGAATTCCGAGCCCGGCATTTATGCCGGCATGCTCAAAACTGACCACTGAACCCAAAGGAATAGCCATGTCCGCACCTCAACGCTCCGCCCTGCGGCTGGAGACCATATGGAATCCGCCTTCCGGCAACGCAGAGTTCTCCTATGCACTTCGCCTGAAGCACATGGGAGGCGAACCGCTGACCAACTTCGCCCTCTGTGTCAGCGGGCCGGGACGTGTCGATCCGGCTGGCCGGGTCGAAGGTGCGGTGGTTTCCAAACGTCTCTCGAACTTTACGGAATTCCGTCCGCCTGAAGGCTTCGTGCTTGCCCAGGGAGACACCTGGTCGATCTCTGTTTTTGCGCTGAGCTGGCAATTCCAGCACTGGACGGACGGTGCGACCAACGCCTATCTGGCTCTTGATGACGGGCGCATCATCACGCTTGAATGCGAACCGACACGGTCGTCGGCCAGCAACGCGCCGCTCAAGCGTGGCGCAGAGATCTTTCCGGTGCCTGCCCAGGTGTCTGTTCCCGTTTCCATTATTCCGTGGCCCAGCAAAGTCTCGGTTGGCGCCCGCATGCCGTTGCCTGCAGGCTTTGCCCTGCAGGCTTCCAATGCCGAAGCAGAGGCCGCGGCAGAAAATTTCACGGCGCTGGTGGAGCGGCTGTTTGCCGTCGAGGGGATGGTGAGACCGGCTGCCGAGGGAGGCATGCCTGTCTTGCTGACAGCAGCAGATCTCCCGGGGCCGGAAAGCTACCGTATCCGCTTTCGGGGCAGCAGCGTCGAGGTCGAGGCGGCCGGCCGGACCGGTTTTCTCTACGGCCTCATCACGCTTGGTCAGATTTGGCGGGGCGCAAGGCTGCATCCGCAGGTCTTCCATTTTCCGGGGTCCGGCGAAATCACCGACGAGCCGCAAATGGCCTGGCGCGGGTTGCATCTCGATGTTGCCAGACAATTCTACGGCGCTGCAGAAATCAAAAAGCTGCTCGCGGTGCTGGCGTGGAACAAGCTCAACCATTTCCACTGGCATTTGTCGGATGATGAAGCGTGGCGCGTGGAGATCGACGCCTATCCGGCTCTGACGGAGATTGGCGCCTGGCGCGGCCACGGGCTGGCAATTCCGCCGCTCCTCGGCTCCAGCCCGGCTCGAACGGGCGGGTTCTACACCAAGGCTGCGGTACGAGAGATCGTTTCGCTCGCCTCGTCGTTCGGCATAACCGTCGTTCCGGAGATCGACATGCCGGGCCATTGCTATGCGATGCAGCTTGCCATTCCGGAACTGCGCGATCCGGACGAGATGGGCAGCTACTATTCCGTCCAGGGCTTTCCGGACAATTGCCTCAATCCGGCAAGGGAAGAGACCTACGAGATCGTTGAGACCATTCTCTCCGAACTCATCGACCTGTTCCCTTCGAAGATCATCCACATCGGTGCCGACGAGGTTCCGCTCGGCGCCTGGTCCGGTTCTCCGCAGGCACTGGCAAGGTTGCGTTCACTCGCCGGTGACGAGATCGCCGACAGGCATGCGGAACGGCTGAACGTCATTACCAACGACCATGGCGCCGACGATATTTCTGGGTCGGGTACCGCGGTGCTGCAGGCCGAATTTCTGCAGCGGGCGCAGCGCTTCCTGGCCGCCAACGGATGCACCACCGGGGGCTGGGAAGAAGCAGCCCATGGAGACGTCATCGACAAATCGCGCAGCTATCTCTGCAGCTGGAGAAATGTCGAAGTGGCGGCTGAACTCGCCGCGCAAGGCTACGAAATCGTGGTTTGCCCCGGCCAGGTCTACTATCTCGATATGGCACTCAGGCCAGATTGGGACGAGCCGGGCGCCAACTGGGCGGGGACGTCCGACGCTGAAAAGCTGTACCAGTTCGATCCGGTCGAGGGATGGACGGACGCGCAAAGGAACATGCTTCGCGGGATACAGGCCTGCATCTGGTCTGAACCGATGACCGACCGGGCCGTCTTCGATCGCCTGGTCTTTCCAAGGCTTTCGGCCCTCGCTGAAAACGGCTGGACGAGACCGGAGGCGAAATCCTGGGAGCGGTTCCGGGCGCTCGCGGGATTGATGCCGCTTCTCTACGGCATCCAGCAAGCCTGAAGCCGCTAGCCCAGCGGCTTCTGCAGCACGTCGAAACGGGGGTTCGTTTCGGAAAAGATCGGGAGGGCTGCGGCGCCGAGAATGGCCGTATCCTTCCCGGTCGTGCCGATGGTGACGCGCGGCACGGTCCTTATCTCATCGGGATCGATCGGCACGGGTAGGGGCGCCAGGCAGTCGGCCAGCCGCTGCATCATCAGCGTCGATATGCTGCCGCCGAGAACGATCGTCTGCGGGTCGAAGGCAAGCTCAAGAAAGTCGATTGTCTGCCGCAAGGGCTCGACCGCCAGCGCCAGCCAGTCCTCAAGACCTTTGCCGCCGGCTCTCACCCGTTCGTCGAGTTCGTCGGTCGAAAGCTCGCCTGCATTGCCGATGCCCATGAATTCATAGGCGACCGACGGCGACACATAGCGGTCGAGGCAACCACGTTTGCCGCAGGGGCAGGGCCTGCCGTTGCGTTCGACGACGATATGGCCGATTTCGCCTGCATTGTAGCGGCTGCCCTTGTAGAGATGGCCGTCGAGAAACATGCCGGCACCGATGCCACCGTCGCGGGCAAGGTAGAGATAGACGAAACTGTTGAAGCCGCGGGCGACGCCGTGAAGGCGCTCGCCGATCGCCGCTGCCGCCGCATCGTTCTCGATGAGCACCGGCAAGCCCAGACGGTCTTCAAGCTCGCGTCCAACGGGGAAGCGCTGCCACCCCGGCAGATTTTGCGGGCTGAGCGTGGTCACCCCTCCGTCGGCATAGCGCCCGGGAAGTGCCATGCCGATCCCGAGAAGGCGGCGGCGGTCAAACGCGAATGCTCCCTGAAGCTCGGCGACGACGCCCTCAAGGACAGGAATTGCCTTCTCCGGATCGGCATGGTCGATGTTGTGCTCGACGCGGGCGCAGATGGCCCCGGAGAGATCGGTCAGAATGCCGCTGGCGCGCTGGCTTCCGAGCTCAAGGCCGATCGAATAGGCGCCCTGCGGATTGATCGAGTACGGAATGATCGGCTGTCCGCGCGCTGTCTTCTGCGGCTCGCCGGAAATCAAAAGGTGAGAGCGCGCCAGTTCCTCGACAATGTTGGACACCGTTTGCGTGGTCAGCGCGGTCATCCGCGCGATCGCCGCCCGGGACAGCGGTCCACTGCTGCGGATCGCCTCGATCACAACCCGGCGGTTATGGAATTTCGCTTGCTCAAGGTTGGTGCCCGATATTGTTTTCATGGATCTTTCGTCGCAAATGCAGCGTTACCTTTCCCATGAGACAAGCCCCGGGGAAAGCGCTTTTTTGAGCTTGGACGCGACTTAAAGTATGGGTTTGGGACCGCCGAATTGACCCGGCGGTCCGCTTTCGACGTGACTACTGCTTGTCATTCAGCTTTGCGACGAGAGCGTCGCCGAATTCTGGCGCCGACATCGGCTGCTGGCCGGTGATCAGTTCGCGATCGACGACGACGTTGCTATGCCAGTTGGCGATCGGTTCCACGCGTGCGCTGGCTTCGGCCAGAGCATTGACCAGGTAGAACTGAACGTTGCCACCGAGGCCGTTCGGGCCTTCGAGCGCCTGCTCTTCGCCGGTCAAGAAGATCGTCGCGCGATAACCGGCATAAGGCCAGCCGGTGGTGAGCGAGCTTGCCTTGCCGTCACCTGTGATCATCGAGGCGATGAAGGCATCCGGATGCGGGAGTGCCGAAAGCAGAACGATCGGACCGTGGCAGATGATCCCGGTGGGACGGCCGGTCTCATGGAAGCTCACCAGGATCTTGCCGGGTTCTTATCGTGCATATTGGCCGCGTATCACTACACCGCCGAAACCGCCTCTAGATCCGCCTTTTGGCGAGCAGGTGAGTGGCAGTGGTCCGCGGAGTTATACTTCGAGGGGGCACCGCGGTGTGAGCGGCGCCTTGATTTAACGGTCGATGCCTCGAGCAAGGACCGCATCCATAGGGTTGACGACATCGCGGATCGTAACCAGCGTCGTGAACGATTTCACGTTGCCGTCTTCGTGGAACACTTCCCGCGTGAAGACGTCGTATTGCTCCATGCCGGAAAGCTGCAGCATCAGAATGAAATCAGCCTCACCGGTCACGTAGTTGGCCTGCCGAACCTCCGGCCGCTTTTTGATCTTCCTGATGAACGCCTCGAGTTCGCTACCGGCCTCGCGCTCCAGCGAAACGAGAACGTGAATTGTCAGTGGAAATCCCATCGACGCCGGCCGTACGATCGCGACATCGGCGGCAATCGTCCCATTCGCCCGCATCTGGCGAAGCCTGCGCAACACCGCGCTTTCCGAAAGGCCAACTTTTTCGGCGAGCATGCGGGCCGGCATCAGGTTGTTGACCTGCACCAGCTTCAGCAAAGAGAGATCGAATGAATCGAGGGTAGCGGTTTCCGTCATGAATAGGGAGAATATCGCCTGAAACCGGTAAGGTGCAAGGAATTTCGGCGAAACTCAGCGCGCATAACGCAGTAGCATTTCCGCATGACAAAGAACCTGCCGATCGAAGACGCTCACATTATCCAGACCCGCCTGCATGCCCTTGCGCCGGGATATGCCGCGACACCGCTGATTGCCTTGCCGGAGCTCGCAGCTGCCCATGGGCTGGGTGCGGTCTTCCTCAAGGACGAGGGAGCTAGAACACTCGGCAGCTTCAAATCACTTGGAGGAACCTATGCGGCATTGCGGGCGCTGTCGCGGGCTACCGGTGAGGATTTCGCCGCGATTGCTTCGGGCAAAGTGCCGGCCGGCCGCCTGCCTCAGCTGTTGACTGCGAGTGCTGGAAACCATGGCCTGGCCGTTGCCGCCGCCGCTCGTTTTGCTGGCAGCCGCGCCCGCATCTTCCTCTACCCCGACGTCTCTCGCGCCCGCCGTGATCGCATCGTTGAGATGGGTGCGGAGATCGTCGACATCGATGGAACCTATGACGACGCTGTCGACGCGGCAAAGAAGGCGGCCAAAGACGGTGCCGGCATTCTGGTGGCCGACACCTCCTCCGATCCCGATGACCCGATCGTGAGCGACGTGATCGCAGGCTATGGCGTGATCCCCCAGGAAATCAAAGAGCAGATTGGGGAAGGGCTGCGTCCGACGCATCTTTTTATCCAGGCCGGTGTCGGCGGTCTCGCGGCGGCAATGACGACAGGCCTCAAGGACTGGCTCGCGCAACCGGCAAGGATTGTCGTCGTAGAACCCGCGACAGCGGCATGTGTCGATGTGGCAATCCGCACAGGCAATGTCGAGCGGGTGCCTGGCGATCTGACAACGTCCGCAACGATGCTTGCCTGCGGCGAGGCAAGCCGGCCGGCATTGAAACTGATGGCCGGGTTTAT
The DNA here is from genome assembly GCF_056396985.1 of Rhizobium sp. 05N430. Lineage (NCBI taxonomy): Bacteria > Pseudomonadati > Pseudomonadota > Alphaproteobacteria > Hyphomicrobiales > Rhizobiaceae > Rhizobium > Rhizobium sp. 05N430. The sequence goes on from NZ_JBFTMO010000002.1 coordinate 198,127, forward strand.
CGACGTTGTGACCGTTGAAGAGGATCGTCTCACCAACGAACCACTCTTGCTGGAAGCCGCTGGCGGCCCCCCGACCACGCCGTCGGGCGCAGCCGGTCTCGCCGGGCTTCGCCGAGCCATTGCAAATCCCGAAATGGCAGTCCGCCTTGAACTCGACGCTTCGAGCCGCGTGCTGTTGTTCGTGACCGAAGGACCTCTCAACGAAGAAACCTAAAAGGGGAATGACATGAAAAGCATAATAATTGCCGCGACGATTGCGGGCGTGCTGGCCACGCCGGCATTGGCGGATATGACCATCGGCTGGGCCGGCCCGGTCACAGGCGGCAGCGCCGCTGTTGGCGAACAGAACCTCAATGGCGTCAAGCAGGCGATCGAGGATATCAATGCCGCGGGTGGAATTCTCGGCGAAAAGATCTTGCTGCAGACGGAAGATGACGGTGGCGATCCCAAGCAGGCCGTCTCGGTCGCCAATCGGCTTGCGGCATCCGGCATAAAATTCGTCATCGGGCATCAGAATTCCGGTGCCTCAATCCCTGCCTCGGATGTCTATGCCGAGAACGGCATGTTCCAGATCACTCCGGCATCCACAAATCCCAAGCTCACGGAACGCGGGCTCTGGAACACCTTTCGCACCTGTGGGCGTGACGACCAGCAAGGGACCGTCGCAGGGAACTATCTGATCAAGAATTTCACCGGCAAGAATGTCTTCATCGTTCACGACAAGACGCCCTACGGTCAGGGTCTTGCCGAAGAGGTAAAGAAATCGATCAATGCCGGCGGCCTGACCGAGACTGGCTACGAGGGTATCACTGTCGGCGACAAGGATTTCTCGGCCCTGATCGCCAAGATCAAAGAGACCAAGGCTGATGTCGTCTATTTCGGCGGCGTCTACACCGAGGGAGGTCTCATTCTTCGTCAATTGCGTGATCAAGGGGTCAAGACCCCGATGATCGGCGGAGACGCGATGTTCTCGGGTGAATTCGCGGCTATCGCCGGGCCGGAAGCCGACGGCACATTGATTACCTTCGGCCCCGATGCACGTCAAAACCCCGCGGCTGCGGAGGTTGTGAAGCGCTTTGCCGGGAAGAAGATCGATCCGGAAGGCTTCACGCTCTATGGCTACGTGGCGATGCAGGTCATTGCAGCCGGCATCAAGGAAGCCGGAAGCGCCGATCCACAGATTGTCGCAGACAAGCTGCACGGCGGGCTGAAAGTCGATACCGTCATAGGCCCTCTCTCCTACAACGAGAAGGGCGATATCACGCGGCTGGACTTCGTCTTCTACGAACTGAAGGGTGGCAAGTTCGAGCAAAAGAATGCCGAATGATCTTGTCCGGGCGCCGCTCCAGCGRCGCCCTCTTGCTCGGGAGTGGACTATGAACAGGTTCGAGACAATCGAGAGGGAGATGATCGAATGGCGGCATCACCTGCACCGCAATCCCGAATTCGGCTTTGAAGAAATCAACACGGCAGCGTTCGTCGCCGAGAAACTTCGTTCATGGGGCATCCAGGTCATAGAAGGCGTTGGAAAAACCGGCGTTGTCGGCAGTTTGACGCTGGGAACCGGAAAGCGCGCCATCGCGCTTCGTGCCGACATGGATGCGCTTCGGATCAGCGAGAGGAGCGACCTTCCCTACCGGTCGCAAGCCTTAGGCACGATGCACGCCTGTGGCCATGACGGACATGTCGCAATGCTACTTGGTGCTGCCCGTATCCTGGCAGAAGAGGGTGGCTTCGACGGCACGGTTCGCTTCGTCTTTCAGCCGGCTGAGGAATGGGGCAGGGGCGCTCTTTCAATGCTGGACGACGGCCTCATGGCCCGGTTCCCTTTTTCCGAAGTCTACGGCATCCACAACATGCCGGGTATGCCGGTGGGCCGGTTCGCGACGCGAATTGGCTCAATCATGGCCGCCGAGGACATATTCGAGATAAGGCTGGACGGAACAGGCGGCCACGCGGCGCGACCGCACCATACCAATGAAGTGCTGGTTGCAGCCTGTGCGCTCGTTGTGAACCTGCAGACGATCGTTTCTCGACGGCTCGACCCCGCAGATATGGCGGTTGTATCGGTCACTGAACTTATTGCCGACGGTACACGTAACGCTCTCCCGGGTACCGCAACCATACTCGGCGACGCGCGTAGCATGCGGTCTGAGGTCAGCGCGGAGATTGAGCGCCGTATGCGCCAGATCGTTGATGGGACTGCTTCGGCCTATGGTTGTTCGGCATCGATCGACTACGGCCGTGAGTTCGTTCCACTCGTCAACACATCCGAGCAAACGCGCGTTGCACTGGAGGCTGCCGCCTCCGTTTTCGGACCTGGGGCGGTGGAAGACGATATTGCGCCTATCGCCGCCTCCGAAGATTTCGCCAGGCTCCTGGAGAAAGTTCCCGGTAACTTCGCCTTCATCGGCAATGGAGAGACGTCAGCTCCCCTGCACAATCCCAGCTATGACTTCAACGACAATGTGCTTCGGCAAGGGGCTGAATATTTCGTTGCCGTCGCGAGACAACGGCTGCGATAACGCTCACAATTCTTGCCGCAAATCGCGTTCTCATCGACAGGGTCGATGCCGGCGCCGAAACGAATGGTCATTCCACCTGCATATCGAGTTGCTGGGCAATGTTTTCATAGTGGCGGGATGAGGCGGCGTTGCCCTGCTTGGCATATTGCGAGCCGACCGCTCGCGCTGCCTTTGCCGCCGCGCGGAACGCATCGATCCGAACCTGCGGTTTGAGATTGGCATCGCCACCGATATCGCCATCGTTGAAGCGGCCAACGCGATAACCATCATGATCGATCACACCGATGACAGGCACGCCTGCTTTCATTTCGCCATAGAAGGCAGGACCGGCGCGATCGCCGTCGCGCCGTCGCAGCATGCCAAGTCCGGATGCCTTGTTCGCGGTGCATAGTCCTGTCCAGTAGGTGGGACCTGCAGTCAGAGAGATGGGGGAAATGAATTCGCAGCGGCTGGTCGGGTCCTTGGACCAGTTCGAACCGGACGATGCCTCCTGCGCCAACAGCGCTGGTGCCCACAACAGGGACAGGGTCGCGGCCACTGCGGATATGGCCCTGAATGACCTCGGATACGGCATTGCTATCGTCTCTCTCATTTCGCCGCGCTACGACCGTGCCATTAGGGCCGCAACGTCGAGCATCCGGTTGGCAAAGCCCCATTCATTGTCGTACCAGCCAAAAACCCGCAGAAGGCCGCCAGCGGAAACCGAGAGTTCCGGTCCTGAGACGACCAGCGATTCCGGCCGGGCGCGCAGATCGACGGATACGAGCGGCTTTTCGATCCAGCCGATGACGGGCGACGTGGCGATTGCGCCCTTGAAGCGTTCGCGGGCTTCGGCTAGGGTCGGCGCCTTCTCCAGCGACACCGTCAGGTCGATCGCCGAGACGCTTGCGGTCGGAACGCGGATGGCCCGGGCTTCGATCTTTCCGGCGAGGGATGGCAGGACTTTGCCAACCAGCTTGTGGGCGCTGGTGCTCGTCGGCACCATAGAGAGGGCTGCCGCGCGGCTGCGTGCAAAATCGTCCCGCGGCTGGTCGACGGTCGGCTGGCTTCCGGTATAGCAATGAACCGTCGTCATCTGCCCGCCAGTGATGCCGAAGAGGTCATCGACAGTCTTCAGCAGGGGTGCCAGCGCGTTCGTGGTGCATGATGCATTGGATATGATCTTGTGGCCGGCAATCATCTCTTCGTTGGCGCCAAGCACCACCGTCGCGTCGGCAGATTCCGCCGGACCCGAAATCAGGACACGCTTTGCGCCGGCCTCTAGCGCCCGGGAGACGTAATCGCGGGTATAAGGCTGGCCGGTGCATTCGAGGAAAATATCGACGTGCGATAGATCGAGGGCGCGAATATCCCGCTCGTTGTGGAAAGGTATCGAACGCTCGCCGATCCGCAACGCGCGAGCCTCGGCCACCACGTCCTCCGGCCATGGGCCGAAGACGCTGTCATACTGGAACAGGTAGGCGCAGCTTTCCAGCGGAGCGATGTCGTTGACGAGGACGACCTCGATATCGCGGCGCTCTTTCAGCAGGATGCGAAGAACAGAGCGGCCGATGCGGCCAAAGCCATTGATAGCAATTTTCGGCTTCTGTTTCGTCACGCGCTGGGCTCCTGCGATTATGTGATGAGGCCTATGACAACCGTGAGCGATGCGCAATATCAAGGCGGTCGCTGCTACTGCTTCCAAGCGCCGCGGCGATCGCTTGGACGGGTGAGGAGCCGCCGCCTGACCGATCAGAGGCAGGTCCTATTTTTCGTAACGATCGCATAAGCTTAAGATGTTTCTGGTTTTTTATCGACAAAAAACACTTGCTATACAGGGTTATGCGTGGCGAGCGCATCGTCATCGCCGGCCCGTCTGGCTCCGGCAAGTCGACGATGATCCGTTGCATCAACCGTCTGGAAGAGCACCAGAAGGGTCAGATCGTCGTCGATGGCACCGAGCTTACCAACGACCTGAAGAAGATCGACGAAGTGCGCCGCGAAGTCGGCATGGTGTTCCAGCACTTTAACCTCTTCCCGCACCTGACGATCCTGGAAAACTGCACGCTGGCGCCGATCTGGGTGCGCAAGATGCCGAAGAAGCAGGCGGAAGAAGTCGCCACGCACTTCCTGAAGCGCGTCAAGATTCCGTAACAGGCCAACAAATATCCGGGCCAGCTCTCCGGCGGCCAGCAGCAGCGCGTGGCGATCGCCCGTTCGCTCTGCATGAATCCGAAGATCATGCTGTTCGGCGAGCCGACCTCGGCGCTCGATCCTGAGATGGTCAAGGAAGTGTTGGCTACGATGGTCAGTCAGGCCGAAGAAGGCATGACCATGCTCTGCGTAACCCACGAAATGGGCTTTTCCCGCCAGGTCGCCAACCGCGTCATCTTCATGGACCAGGGCCAGATCGTCGAACAGAATTCGCCGGCTGAGTTCTTCGACAATCCGCAGCACGAGCGTACCAAGCTGTTCCTCAGCCAGATCCTGCATTAGACGAGTGTGCGGCGCAGGTCACGTATGAGGTCATCGGGCACACCGGCTCCGCAACCCTGACGCGGATCGGCGCCCGGCGCGGGATAGCCGCCCGTAAAAATCACCACTTCAGATATGCTTAATATCTAATTAACGGTGTCCGGATAGTGTTTCGCGAGGGCGCAAGGCGGGCGGTTCAGGATCGTCCCGATGCCGGTAATCGTGGGGTCACTGAAACATGTCCAGCTTTCCGAAACTCGGTTTTGATGCGTCGTCCGTGCTTGAGGCGCTGAGCCGCTCGCAAGCCATCATCGAGTTCGATCTTTCTGGCAACATCCTGACTGCCAACGAGAATTTTTGCAAAGCTGTCGGTTACCCGCGCTCCGAGATCGTCGGCCGCCATCACAGCATGTTCGTGCTGCGCGATGAGGCAGCATCGACGGAATACAAGGCGTTCTGGGCAAAGCTGGCGCGCGGAGAGTATGATCAGGGCCAGTACCGGCGTCTGGCGAAGAATGGCCAGGAAATCTGGATCGAAGCCTCCTACAATCCGGTCTTCCGCCGCGGCAAGCCCTACAAGGTGGTGAAGATCGCCACCGATATCACCGCGATCAAGCGCAAGAGCGCCGAAGACGAAGGAAAGCTGGCGGCGCTGTCGCGTGCGCAGGCCGTCATCGAGTTCACACCCGATGGCACGATCCTGAAGGCCAACGAGAATTTCCTCGGCGCGCTTGGCTACGAGGCGTCCGAGATCATCGGCAAGCATCATGCGATGTTCTGTGAGGCGGGCTACGCCCAATCGCAGGAATACCGGGATTTCTGGGCCGAACTGCGCTCGGGTAAATTCTCCACCGGGCAGTTCATGCGGCTTGGCAAGGATGGCAAGCGCGTCTTCATTCAGGCGTCCTACAATCCGATCATCGACCACAAGGGCGAGGTCTTCAAGGTCGTCAAGTTTGCGATCGACGTGACTGACCGGATGGATGCGGTGGAAGAGCTTGGCGCGGCGCTCGAACGGCTGTCGCAGTGCAATATCCGCGTTACGCTCGACAAGCCCTTCGTTGGTGAATTCGAACGGCTGCGCCGCGACTTCAACAAGTCGATCGGCGAGTTCCAGAAGACGCTGGTCAATGTTCTCGGCCAGACCGGTGATCTCAGCAAGAGCAGCCAGGAGGTGCGCGAGGCTTCCGAGCATCTTGCCGAACGCTCCCGTGAGCAGGCAGCAGCCCTTGAGGAGACGACGGCGGCACTCGGCGAGATCACTGCCACCGTCCGCTCGTCATCGGAAAACACCAAGGAGACCCGGCAGCTTGTTCAAAGTGCACGGGCTTCGACCGCAGCCTCGACCAAAGTTGTGGAGCAGACCGTCAACGCGATGCAGCGCATCGAGGCGGCCTCCCGTGAGATCAGCCAGATCATCGGCGTGATTGACGAGATCGCCTTCCAGACGAACCTTCTGGCGCTGAACGCCGGTGTAGAAGCGGCGCGCGCCGGCGAGGCCGGCAAGGGCTTTGCCGTCGTTGCTCAAGAAGTGCGCGAGCTTGCCCAGCGCTCGGCGAATGCGGCGAAGGAAATCAAGGCACTGATCAACAATTCCGGCACCGAGGTGCTCGAAGGCGTCCGGCTGGTCGGTGAGACCGGCGAGGCACTGAAGCAGATCGACGTTCTCGTCAAACGGATCGACGGCAATGTCGACAGAATTGCCCATGCGGCCGACGAGCAGACGGCGGGGCTTGGCGATATCAGCAAGGCAGTCGAGCGGCTCGACCAGATGACGCGCGAAAATGCGGCGATGAGTGCGCGCACGACGGCGATCAGCAGCACCTTGGCGCTCGGCGCCGATGCGCTGTCGCAGCTCGTCAGCCTCTTCAAGCTGAACCGCCGTGCGGTGATGCGCGACGACGGCTCTTCGGTCAAATCGAACTATCAGGGGCCCCGGAACCCGCAGACCAGCCGTTCGGCCGCCTGACACGCCTTCGATTGGATGACTTGCCAGCTGGCTGGATAGGCCTAATCTCCGCGGCGTGTTTCGCTCGGAGATCAGCTGTGTCTGCAATCAAAGCTGCTGCCATTGCCCTATTGACCGCACTCGCCCTGACCACGGCGGCAAAAGCCGCCGAGCGCTGGGAAACGCTACCCAGTTTTCCACCGATGCCGCCCGCCAAGGCCAGCGGCATGGCACCGGTCAACGATATCAAGATGTACTACGCTGAGTATGGGGAGGGCGACCCTATCCTCTTCATTCACGGCGGTCTCGGCAGCGCCGATGTCTGGGGCAATCAGGTCGCGGATTTTGCCCGGGATCATCGGGTGATCGTTGCCGACAGCCGCGGCCACGGCCGCTCGACGCGCAGCGCCCAGCCCTTCGGCTACGACCTGATGACGTCCGACTACGTGGCGCTGCTCGACTATCTGAAGCTGGACAAGGTCACGCTCGTTGGCTGGTCCGACGGCGGCATTATTGGCATCGACATGGCGATGACGCATCCGGAGAAGCTGACGCGGGTCATTGCCCAGGCGGCGAATGTCACGACCGATGGCGTCAAGGCCGACGTGATGACCAACAAGACCTTCAGCGACTATATCAATGCCGCGGGCGAATCCTACAACAAGCTGTCGCCGACGCCGAACGAATATGACGCGTTCGTCAACCAGATCTCGGCGATGTGGGCGAGCCAGCCGGCCTGGACTGCTGCGAATCTCGCCAAGATCGCCGTGCCGGTGACGCTGGCGATCGGCGACCACGACGAGGCCGTCAAACTTGATCATACTGAGATGATGGCAAAGGAAATTCCGGGCGCCAAACTGGTGATCCTCAAGGATGCCAGCCATTTTGCGATGCTGCAGGATCCGGAAGGCTACGACGCGATGATCCGCAATGCGATTGCCGGGAAGTAGGGATTCTGCCTGAAGAAAAGGAGGCCCGCCGAATTCCGGTTCAGCGGGCCCCGCATTGGTGTCGGTCATCTGTCCTTTTCACCATAGCCAAATGGATATGGGAGACGGCTGCCGCTTCGGCAATTCGTCCGAAAGGCGTAGCACCGTTTACCCCCTGCCGCTCCGGCGCAGTTTCGCGCAAGCATGATCTAATATAATTGCCCGGCACGAACAGAGGGCGGTCGATGCGGCGATCCCTTAGATGGGTGTTTGCATACCTCATGGCGGCCGGTCTCTCACTGGCCGGTCCTTCCGCTGGCGCGCGCGACGCGGCCCCCTGGAACCGCCAGGATGCGGCGCTTATCGTCGATGCCTATGAGATGAACGCGATCGACTGGGATGCTCTGCTCACCGACAAGCGGATCGCCGGGATGATTTCCAAGGCCTCGGACGGGCTTCCGGAAGTGTTTGATTGCAGCGGCGAGCATCGCGGCGATACCGTCGCGCATTGCAAGACGATGTGGCGCAAATATGCGGTCAGCCGCGAGCTCTATCAGACCCGGAAATTCATTGCCAAGCAGAGCGGGCTGCTATGGGGCGCCTATCATGTCGCCAGACCCGGCAACCCGGTTGATCAGGCCAACCACTTTCTGGACTACGCAGAGCCCGGCCCCGACGACCTGATGGTCCTCGATCTCGAGGGGCTCGACACCGATCAGTTCATGTCGCTGTCTGATGCGCAGATCTTTGCCGGGCATATCCGAACCCGCACCGGCCGCTATCCGATCCTTTACGTCAACCACGCGACCGCCCGCTATATCGCCGCCTACCGGCAGATCTATCCGGTGCTGGCACGGCTGCCGATCTGGTATGCGCGCTACAAGCCTGATGTCGGCGGCACATTTCCGATGGGCAACTGGCAGCAATATTTCCTGTGGCAATTCTCCTCGGCGTCGAACTGCTCGACGAGACGCTGCCCCTACCGGGTGCCGGGAACGCTGACGGATATCGATGTCAACCTCGCCTCAGTAAACCGGGAGGAGCTGAAAGCCATCTGGCCGCAGGGCCGTCTGCTGCCGCCCGGAGATCCCGATCCGCCGCTGATCCTGGCAAAGATCGAGCTCCCCGGCGTGTTCGACCGCTTGATTGCGGCCGACACGATCATCACCGCGGCAATTCCCGGCGACGGGGGCCGGTAGCCCGGGTTAGCCCTTGGCTGCCTTTTCGGCTTCCATCTCGGCAATATCCTGGAACCGGTCGGCGATGCGCGCATGCGGCCGGCCGCCGTCGGCCGCGCCGATCGCGACGATGATTTCATCAGCGCCCGGGGCATCGGCAATCATGAAGTTGGCGGTCAGGAAGTGTGAGCGCTTGCCGCTCTCGCTCTTGTGCATCATCGGCAGCGATAGCAGGGCGCCGGGGCCGTTGCGGGTATTGGCGAATTCCAGATAGTTGGTGCCGCCGATCGCCTCGCGGAACGGGTTGCCAAAGCGCAGCGTATGGATCATCGCCGAGGCATGTTCGATCTCGCCGTTGATGCCGACCGCTGCCGCCTTGCCGCAGGCCTCGATCTTCTCGGCATCCATCTGCCGCAACAGGCGGCTGGTCATCTCGTGGCTGAGTTCGCCGGCAATTCGGATGATCTCCGGCCGCAGGTTCTCGACGAAGCCGCGCCCGGCCCAGGGGTTCTGGATCACTGCTGCCACCACGACCATGGTCACCGGCCGAGGCGCTGCCTTGCCGCCTTCGACATGCGTTTCTTCGAGGAAGGTGGAAATCTTTCTGATGCCGAGTGTCATGCCTTGCGCCGATACGAAATGTTGAAACTGGCTAGAAGCCTAGCGGCTAAACGGCGAACGTCTTCCTTTGATCGGCGGAAGCGGATGGCTTCAGCTTCCATCGAAACGGAGTAGATTTCTATTGAGGCCGCGCGCATGATACGCGCCAGCCGGGGGGAGCGAGGCAGGTTGGATCAGAAGTCTCAGATATTGGCGCTCCGCGACGTCGCGAGCCAGATCAACAGCGGCGGCGACCTTCAGACCGTGCTGCAGCACCTGATCGCGGCCGCCTGCCGTCACGCCCATTGGTCGCTTGGTTCGATCATGGGCATCGATGCGGCGCACGGCTATGCCTATGTCATCGTCCGCTACGATCCGACGCTGATCGAACGCCAGCTGCCGGACCGATGGGAACTGGCGACAAGCCCGTCGCTGATTGCCCTGCAGCGCAACGAGCCCGTCTATATCCGCGACGCGCGCGAGACGGCCGAGTTTCCGGGTTATCGCAAGGAAGCCTTCGAGCGCGACTACCGCACGGTCGTCGTGATGCCGATGAACTGCCGGGATGCCGAGGGCCGGCCGATGGTGCTGAGCGTCATCTCCCGGCAGATCACCGATGTCACCGAAGACGACCTCGCCTTTCTCGGCACCATCATTCACATGGGCGCCATCGCCGTCGAGCGCGAGCACCGGCTTGAGGCAGAGAAGCGCGCGGCGCAGCGGCTGGAGCGGGCGCTGCAGGCGCATACCTCGCTGCTCGAACATGTGCTTAGTGACGGTGCGGTTGCGCCGCTGTCCGCGATGGTCGGCATGATGCTGCCGAACCCGACTGTGGTTGTCGATTTCACCGCCAATCAGGTGATCGCGGGGCGGCCGCCAAATGGGCTTTATGACGAGGCCTCGTGGCAGGAGGCCGCGTCCACCGTCTTTGCCCGGCCGCTAATGAAGGCGGCGCGCGAGGCGATCGATCGTGGCACGACCGATGCCGCGAGCCTGTTTCTCGATGATGGCACGCAGCGCTTCAAGATCTCGGCCCGCATCGAGGCACTGATGGTCGATAACCAGCTGGTGGGGGCCTTGATCATCTTCCCCACCTCGCGCGAGTTCAGCGATCTCGATCTCCTGATGCTCGACAGCGCCAAGTTCGCGCTCAGCGTCCAGATGATGCGCAGTTTCATCCGCTTCCGGTTTGAGACCCGCACACAGACCGAGCTGTTCTTCGAGATCGTCGAGGCCAGATGGCGCAATGCCGGAGATGTCGCCCAGCGCGCCCAAAGGCTGGGGCTCAATTTCGCGACGCCGCAGCAGATGATCGTCATCGATTTTCCCGACAAGACGAAGGCGTTCGGCGGGGCTTCCGTCGATGTAGAACACACCCTTGCACGCATCATGCAGCAGGCATCGCTGCAGGCGAGCCTGATCGCGATTGATGGCGGCGTCGTGTGCCTGGTTCCGCATGATCCGAGCAAGCGGCAGGAACGCACGGCCAAGCTGACACGGCGGATTGCCGAGGAGCTCGGCCGCTATTTCGACGAGCCGCCCGTGGTCGTCGCGGGTAACCGCTGTGCCGCGCTTTCCGATTATCCCGCCGCCTGGGAACGCTGCAGCCGGATGATCCGCATCGGCCGCTCCTTCGGGCTGACAGGCGCCGTTTCCGCTCAGGATTTCGGGCCGCTGCCGATGCTGGTTGCGGCGTCCGAAGCCGGCGACGTGCGCAGCTTCGTGCAGGAAAGCGTCGGCGCCATTGCCGAGCATGACCGCGAGAACGGCACGCCCTATCTCGAGACGCTGTCTACCTACCTGCAGGAAGGCTGCCGCAGCCAGGCCTGCGCCGATACGATGGGCCTGCATGTGACGACGTTGCGCTATCGGCTGTCGCGCATCCAGGAACTCTTCGGCGTCGATGTCGAGATGCCGGAAAAGCGCTTTGCGGTCGAACTGGCGATCCGCCTGCATGGCGTCATCGACAACCGCGCAACGGCCGGAAAGTAATCTCCCACAGCCCCGTTATCCTCGCTTGCAGTGCTTTCGCGCGGCCACTTTCCCTCTCCTATGGATCGCAGCAGAAGTTTTCCTGCCTTTCCTTTGAAGGCGCGGAAGAACCACCGGACAGGCAGCGATAGCCTCCTCTTCAACAAACGGAGGAGGCACGAAAGCATGGCGGAGATAGCGGCAAAGACGGATGCGCCGATCGATCCGATCGCACTGCGCCGGGCCTTCGGAACCTTCGTGACGGGCGTCACCGTCATCACCACCCGCGATGAGGACGGCACGCCGCGCGGCATGACCGCGAATTCCTTCACCTCGGTTTCGCTGGATCCGCCGCTGCTTCTGGTCTGCATCGCCAAGTCCGCGTCCAGCTATCAGGCCTTTACGGGTGCCGGTTGCTTTGCAGTCAATATCCTCCATGAAGGCCAGGTCGATGTATCGGGTACCTTCGCCTCGAAGTCGCCGGACAAGTTCCAGTCCGTCACCCACGACCATATCCATACCGGTGCGCCTGTTCTGACGGATAGTCTCACCTGGTTCGACTGCACGACCTTCAGCTCGGTTGATGCCGGCGATCACACGGTTCTGATCGGCCAGGTCAGGGCTTTCGGCACCAGCCCGACCGCGCCACTCGGCTTCTGCCGCGGCCGCTATGCCAGCGTCAAGGATCCGCTGCCATCCGGCTGGCTCGCTTCTCATGGCATGATCATCGGCTACCTGATCGAAGCCGGCGATGGCCTGCTGCTGCGGGCTGACGGAAAGGGCAGCTGGGTGCTTCCCTCGGCGCGCCGCCGCAAGGCTGACAGCCAGCTGGTCGTCGAAGGCGGCGATGCACTGCGGCTGATGCCGGACGAGACCTTCCTCTACTCTGTCTTCGACGTTGCCGACAGCGATCCAGGCTATCTCGTCTATCGTGCGCGGCTGGCGGGCGAGGGGGAGGGCGTCAATCTGCCCGCCGATCTCCGTTTCTTTGCGATCGACGATCTTCCCTACGAGACGATCGCCACCCACGAACTGCGTTCGATGCTGCGCCGCTATGTGCGCGAGCGGCAGGCAGGCCGGTTCGGCATCTACATGGATTCCGACGATGGCGGCCGCGTCGCGATGATCGACGGCGAAGCCCGTGCCTGGATCCAAGCCTCCCAAGACCAAGGACAGTGACATGAAGACGACAGTCAGCTCCATCGAAGGTTCGCGCCAGGGCCTGTTCATCAACGGCGAATTCGTAGCGCCGAAGAACGGCAACTATATCGCAAGCTATGATCCGACGACCGGCGAGCGCTGGTGCGATCTGGCGGAGGCCGATGCCGATGATGTCGCGGCTGCCGTTGCCGCAGCAAATGCTGCCTTCCGCAACCCCGCCTGGCGCCGCATGACGCAGACCGATCGTGGCGCGCTGGTGCGCCGTCTTGCCGAGCTTGTCCGGGCCAATGCCGATACGCTGGCCGAGATCGAGACGCGCGACAATGGCAAGCTGCTGAAGGAAACGCGGGCGCAGATGCGCTCGATGCCGGATAGCTATCACTATTTCGCCGGCATGGCTGACAAGCTGCAGGGCGACACCATCCCGATCAACCGGGTCGATACGCTGAACCTCAACCTGCGCGAGCCGCTCGGCGTCGTCGGCATGATCACGCCCTGGAATTCGCCGCTTATGCTGCTCACCGGCACGCTGGCGCCGTGCCTGGCGATCGGCAACACCGTCGTCATCAAGCCCTCCGAACATGCAAGTGCCTCGACGCTGGCGCTGGCCGAGCTGATCCATGAAGCGGGCTTTCCCGCAGGCGTCGTCAATGTCGTCACTGGTACCGGTAAGAGTGCGGGCGAGGCGCTGACACGCCATCCGGGTGTCTCGAAGTATGTCTTCACCGGCAGCACCGCGACCGGCCGCCGCATCGCCGGCAATGCGGCGCAGAACCTCGTGCCCTGCTCGATAGAGCTTGGCGGCAAGTCTCCGCATGTCGTGTTCGGCGATGTTGAGATCGAGCATGCGGTCAACGGTGTCGTGTCCGGCGTCTTTGCCGCGGCGGGCCAGACCTGCGTTGCCGGTTCGCGCTGCTTCGTCGAGGCCAGTATCTACGACAAGTTCATCGATGCACTGGTTGCCCGCACCGCCCGCATCCGTGTCGGCCTGCCGACGGTCGAGGAGACGGATATCGGTCCGCTGGCGCTCGCCGACCAGCTCACCAAGGTCGAGGGCTACGTGGCATCCGGCGTCAAGGAAGGCGCGAAGATCGCAGCCGGTGGCCGCCGTCCCCAGAAGGAAGGCCTGTCGAGCGGCGGCTGGTATTTCGAGCCGACCGTCATGGTCGATGCGCAGAACGACATGAGCTTCATGCGCGACGAGATCTTTGGCCCGGTGGTCGGCGTCATGCCGTTCCGCGACGAGGCGGAGATGATCGCGCTCGCCAATGACAGCCATTACGGCCTCGCCTCCGGCATCTGGACCAAGGATATCGACCGGGCACTTCGCTTCGCCAATCAGATCGAGGCTGGAACGGTCTGGGTCAATACCTACCGTTCCGCCTCCTTCATGTCCGCCAATGGCGGCTTCAAGGAGAGCGGCTATGGCCGCCGCGGCGGTTTCGAGGTGATGCACGAATTCTCGCGGTTGAAGAACGTCATCATCGATTACTCCGGGGCAATGCAGGACCCCTTCGTCATCCGTCTGAAGTGACGGCACAGAAGAAAATTCAGCCCGAACGGGAGGCTAGCAGATGAAATTCGCAGTATCGCTGACCATGGAGCGCTTCTCGCCCGATGTTTCGATGTCGACGGCCAAGAACAACCTTCTTCATCTTGCCCGGATGGCCGACGAAGGTGGCTTCGAGGCGCTGTGGACGGCCGAACATCACACGATCGAATGCACGATCTCTCCCAATCCTTTCCAGACGCTCGTCTGGCTGGCACAGCATACACAGCAGATCCGCCTGGGCACCTCGACGCTCGTCGCTCCCTACTGGAGCCCGATCCGGCTCGCCGGTGAATCGGCGCTCTGCGATCACCTGACGAATGGGCGCCTGGAATTCGGCATCGCCCGCGGCTCCTACCAGTACGAGTTCGACCGGATGGCGGGCGGCATGCCGCAGCAGGAAGGCGTCGCCTATATGAAGGAGATCGTTCCTGCGGTGAAGAAGCTGTGGGCCGGCGACTATGCCCATGACGGCCACTACTGGAAATTCCCGACGGCGACGTCTGTGCCGAAGCCGCTGCAACAGCCGCATCCGCCGATCTGGGTGGCGGCGCGCGATCCCGGCTCGTTCGACTGGGCGATCGCCAACGGCGCCAGCATCCTCTCCACACCGCTCTCCCAGCCTGCCGCAGAAATCCAGGTTCTGGCCGACAAGTTCAACAAGGCCGTTGCCGACCATCCGGAAGTCCCGCGCCCGCGCTTCATGATGCAGCGCCGCACCTGCGTCTACGACAAGGCGGACGGCTGGGAAACCGCTGTCCAGCACAGCATGGATTACGGCCGCACCTTCGAAAACCTGATGCAGAATATCGGCAATGTGCGCGAAGGGTTTCCGGAAGCGGTTCCCTATGAGGCGGTCAAGGGCAAGGACAACTACAACCCGGACAACATCCGCAAGAACCTGATGTTCGGCACGCCGGATGAGGCGATCGAAAAGCTGCTGGTCTATGAGGCAGCCGGCGTCGATCAGTATTGTCTCGGGCTCACCTTCAATCTGCCCTTCGAGCTGCAGAAACGGACGATCGAGCTGTTCGTCAAGGAAATCATGCCCTTCTTCGCGGCACGCGAAAAAGACAAGCAGCGCAAGGCGGCGGCGGGCTGATCATGGCAGAGGCACAGCGCCATACCGTCGCAGACGTGACGCTCAACTACCGGATCGACGGCAGCGGCGATCCGCTGGTCTGCATCCACGGCGTCGGCTCCTATCTTGAGGCATGGTCGGGCGTGGTCGAGCGTCTGAAGGACAGGTTCACGATCCTGACCTTCGATTTGCGCGGCCATGGCCATTCGAGCCGGGCCAAGGGCCGCTATGAGATCGACGATTTCGTCAATGAAGCTTTGGCGCTGGCCGACAAGGCAGGTTTCTCGACTTTCAATCTCGCCGGCTTCTCGCTCGGCGGATTGATTGCACAACGCCTGGCGTTGACCCATCTCGAGCGCTTGCGCAAGCTGGTGCTGCTATCGACTGTCGCTGGCCGGACGCCGGAGGAGCGGACGCGGGTTCTCGAACGGCTGTCGGCGCTGCGCGCCGGCACGCCTGCCGACCATCACAATGCATCGCTGTCCCGGTGGCTGACCGAAGAATTCCAGGACAACAATCCGGAGGTAATCGCGACGCTTAGACAGCGCGATGCCGAGAATGATCCGGAATGCTATGCGGCGGCCTACCGCGTGCTGGCGGAAACCGACTTCGGCGGATTCCTCGATCAGATCCGCTGCCCGGCGCTGATTGCGACGGGCGAAGACGATGCCGGGTCGAACCCGCGCATGGCCCGCTACATGCACGAGCGCATTCCAGGCTCGAAGCTCGCGATCCTGCCGGGCCTCCGCCACTCGATCCTGATCGAGGCGCCGCAGACGGTTGCCGATCTGATGCGCGAGTTCCTCACAACCGGGGAGTCGAACCATGGATGAAGCGCTCAGAAAGAGTGGTGAGGCCGTCCGGCGCAAGGTTCTCGGCGACGACTACGTCGATCGCGCCATCAACGGCGCCGACAGTTTCTCGGCCCCGTTCCAGGATGTGCTCAACGAATATTGCTGGGGCACGGCCTGGACCGATGACGGTCTCGATCTCAAGCAGCGCAGCCTTTTGAACCTCGGCATGCTGGCGGCGCTCAATCGCATGCATGAATTCGGCATCCATTTCCGCGGCGCCATCCGCAATGGGCTGACCGATGACGAGCTCAGGGCGGCACTCACGCAGATCGCGGTTTATTGCGGCATTCCGGCCGGCGTCGAAGCCTTCCGGGTCGCACGCTCTATCCGCGACGAGATGCGCCAGAAAGGAGAGCTCTGACTTCCATCGATTCAAGGAAGCGACCGGCCTGCGGCTGCTTCAGATCGCCGGAAGACGAAAAGGTCTCTTCGACTTCAAGATCGCATGACGGTACGGGAATGAGCCCGGGCCAAAAACCAAGAATGACAATAAAGGGAACCATCGCATGAACAGACTGACAAAGATGACCGCCGCTGCTGCGTCGCTCGCCGTCGCGCTGGCTGCCGTGCCGGCGAATGCCGGTGCTGTGCTCGACCGCGTGCTGGCGGCCAAGGACCTGAAGGTTGCGACCGACGCCAACTGGGCGCCGCAATCCTTCATGAACGAGAAGAACGAACTCGATGGCTTCGACATCGACGTTGCCAAGGATATCGGCAAGCGTCTTGGCGTGAAGGTCGAATTCGTCACGCCGGGCTGGGACATCATCACCGCCGGCAACTGGGCGGGCCGCTGGGACATGCATGTCGGCTCGATGACGCCGACCAAGAAGCGCGCCGAAATCTTCGATTTCCCGGCCGTCTATTATTACACCCCTGCCGCCGTTGCCGTTCACAAGGACAGCAAGGCGACCAAGCTTTCCGATCTCGACGGCAAGGTGGTCGGCACTACGGCGACCTCGACTTTTGAGGCCTATGCCAAGGGCGACCTGAGGCTCGACGCTGCCGGCGCGCCTCCGTTCAAATACGAGTTCAAGCCGAAGGACGTGAAGTCCTACGCCAACTCGACCACGGCTTTCGACGACCTGCGTCTCGGTGACGGCACCCGTCTCGATGCCGTCGTGTCCTCGCTGCCGAGCATTCTCGACGCGGTCAAGGCCGGCTATCCGATCAAGCAGATCGGCGACCCGGTCTTCTACGAGCCGCTCGCCATTGCCATCGAGCATGGCGACAAGGAGTTCAACGACAAGATCGCCGAGGCCGTGAAGGGCATGCAGGCGGACGGTACGCTGAGCAAGCTTTCGGTAAAGTGGTACGGCGTGGATTATACGGTCGTAAAGTAACCGCCGCCAGAACCAGACGGTCCGGACCCCCGGACCGTCGATTTGCCGCAAGGGACAAGAGATGCTTTATCCCGATACAGTCGAGTCTGAAGTACTCGTCCATAAGCCGTGGTTCGTGGCGACACTGTTTGCCGTCGTGCTCGCCTTCTTCCTGATGTTCAATATGAGCGGCACCGCGATGGGCGAATTGATGCGCCCTGTGATCGGCGATCCCGCATCCAGCGGCATCTACGGACGTTTTGCGATCGCCTTCGTTATCGCCGTCATCTTCGTGCTCAATGTCGTGCTCATCGGTTTTGCGCCGCTGAGGGTGCAGATCGCCATCGTCTGGCTGGAACTGCTCGCTCTGTTCCTGGCCTTCTTCGCCACCTTTCATCTCAGCCTGCCGTTCATTGCCGAGAAATTGCCCTTCATGATCACGCAGGGTCTGGTGACGACGATCTACGTCTCTGCGATATCGATCGTCATCGCCTCTGCGATCGCCATTCTGGGTGCCGTCGCCAAGCTGTCGACCAACGGCTTTGCCTATGCGATCGCCAGTTTCTACACCTCGTTCTTCCGCGGCCTGCCGCTCTTGATGCAGGTCTATCTGATTTATCTCGGCCTGCCGCAGCTCGGCTTCGTCATCGACGCGGTGCCGGCCGGTATCCTGGCGCTGTCGCTTTGCTACGGCGCCTATATGACGGAGATTTTCCGGTCGGGCATCCAGAGCATCGATCGCGGCCAATGGGAAGCCTCGCGCTCGATCGGCTTCGGTTTCGGCGTCACGATGCGCAAGATCATCCTGCCGCAGGCCCTACCTGTGATCATTCCGCCGACCGGAAACCAGTTCATCTCGATGCTGAAGGATAGCTCGCTGGTCTCGGTGATCGGTGTCTGGGAACTGATGTTCCTTGCCCGCACGCTGGGACAGAAGACCTTCCAGCACATGGAAATGCTGATCTCCGCCGCCATGCTCTACTGGATCATGTCGATCTGCCTGGAGCTCATCCAATCCCGCATCGAGCGTCACTACGCCAGGAGCAAAGTCCGATGAACGGCGACAAGATCATCGAAGCGAAGAATGTGTCCAAGTGGTACGGCGCCTTCCAGGTGCTGAAGGATATCAACCTGACGGTCACCAAGGGCGAGCGCATCGTCGTCTGCGGTCCTTCAGGATCCGGCAAATCGACGCTGATCCGCTGCTTCAACCGGCTGGAAGCGCATCAGGAAGGCGATATCACCGTCAACGGCATCACCCTGCACAACAGGATGCGCAATGTCGGCGACGTCCGCAAGAATGTCGGCATGGTGTTCCAGCACTTCAATCTCTTCCCGCATATGACGGTGCTGATGAACTGCATGGTGGGGCCGATGTGGATCAAGGGCGTGCCGGCGGCGGAAGCGAAGAAGACGGCGCTGCGTTTTCTCGAGCGCGTACGCATTCCGGAACAGGCCAACAAATACCCGATCCAGCTCTCCGGCGGCCAGCAGCAGCGCGTCGCGATTGCTCGCTCGCTCTGCATGGAGCCGGCCGTGATGCTCTTCGACGAGCCGACCTCGGCGCTCGATCCAGAGATGGTCTCGGAGGTTCTGGAAACCATGACCGGTCTGGCGAAGGATGGCATGACGATGGTCTGCGTCACCCACGAAATGGGCTTTGCCCGGGCCGTTGCCGACCGGGTGATCTTCATGAATTCGGGCCAGATCGTCGAGGAGGGCAAGCCTCACGACTTCTTCACCAATCCGCAGCATGAGCGGACGAAGCTGTTCCTTAGCCAGATCCTCAAGCACTGAGGGCGGGCGTCAAGCCCGGGCGAAGCGCAGGCACATCGGCGTGCCGATGTGGATCGTCTTGCCGCTGTCGCGGAGCGCTCCGGTCTCCCGGTCACGGGTGAAAATGGTCACGACGTCGCTATCCTGATTGGCGCAAAGAAGGTGACCGCCCTGCGGGGCGATTGCCAAATTGCGCGGCGTGCGGCCACCGCAGGGCACCTGACCCTTCGGCGAAAGCCTGCCGGTTTCCGGGTCGATATCGAAGACCGCGATACTGTCATGCCCGCGATTGGCGCCGTAGAGAAACCGGCCGTCCGGCGAGATCTGCAGGTCCGACGCATAGTTGGTGCCCGTGGTCTGCGGCCGCAGCGTCGAGTGAATCTCGATCTCATGCAGCGTCCGGCGGGCAGCATCGAAGCGATAGCTCGCCACCGTGGAATCAAGCTCGTTGATGACGAAGACGAAGCGGCCGGAGGGGTGGAGCGCAACGTGGCGCGGTCCTGCACCAGGCCTTGCCGCGGTCTCGCTCACCTTCTCGAACCGGTCCCCTTCGAGAGCGTAGATCGTCAGCCGATCCGTGCCGAGATCGGCAACCAAGATCAGGTTCGGGGCGATCTCGGTGACGCTGTGCGGATGGCTGCGTTCCTGGCGGGCGGGGTTCGGGCCGGTTCCGGATTGCGCCACGCTGATCTTGCCCGGCGCCAGCGAGCCGTCGGTCCGGCGCTCGAAGGCGACAAGCGCCTGATCCGGGCCACCGTCTCCCATCGCATAGTTGACGGCGAAGAGGTGCCTGCCGTCATGCGAGATGGCGTTATGCGCCGTGGTAGCGCCCAGCGACGGCTGCATGTTCAGATGGCGGAGGCGCCCGGCCTGCCTGTCGAACGAAAGGGCGGTGACGAGGCCCTCGTACCAGCCTTCGATCTCCGAATTCGCATAGACGAGGCTGCCGTCTGCTGATGGCGTGAGGAAGGTCGGATTGACGATCTGCGGCGCTGTAGCCAGCCGCTCGGCACTCAGCGTCTCGTCGTCGAAGAGATGAACCGAAAGTCCATCGCCATTGGCACCTTCGAAATAGGAGGTCGGCTGGTTGAGCGTGCCGATGAAGAGCAGGTGTTGCATGATCGGTTCCGGCTAGAGGATCAGGATCGCCCTGAAATCGTTGACATTGGTGCCGGTCGGGCCTGTTTCGAAAAGGTCGCCGGTCGCCTTGAAGCCGGTATAGCTGTCATTGGCATCGAGAACGCGGCGCGGGTCGAGACCGGCTGCGCGCAGCCGTTTCACCGTCGCACCGTCTGCAAAGGCTCCGGCATTGTTTTCCGAGCCGTCGATGCCGTCCGTGTCGGCGGCGATGAGATGGATGTCGTGCCCGTCAAGGGCAAGGGCTGCTGCCAGCGCGAACTCGCCGTTGCGCCCGCCCTTGCCGCCTTTCGCACGCAGCGTCACCGTCGTCTCGCCGCCGGAAAGGACGACGACGGGTTTGGCGAACGGCCGGTTGCGGCCGAGCACTTCCCTGGCGATAGCCGCGTGCACCTGCGCCACGTCGCGGGATTCGCCCTCGATCGCATCCGAGAGGATCGCCGCCTCGATGCCTCCTGCACGCGCCAGTGCGGCAGCGGCCTCCAGCGAAACACCGGCCGAGGCGATGATATGGTGGCTGTTGCGGACAAAGGCCGGATCATCCGGGAGCGGCGCGTCGGCTGCCGCCGAATTGAGGTGATCGATTGCCGCCTGCGGCAATTTGAGGCCGTACTGGGCAATGATCTCAAGCGCCTCATGCCGGGTCGAGTGATCGGGCACCGTCGGGCCGGATGCGACATGGGCAGGATTGTCGCCGGGAATGTCGGAGACGATGAGGCTGACGACGCGGGCCCTGGTCGCTGCCGCCAGCCGTCCGCCCTTGATGGTCGACAGATGCTTGCGCACGACATTCATCGCCGAGATCGGCGCGCCCGAGGCAAGCAGCATCTCGTTGAGCGCAATCTCGTCCTCGAGCGTCAGCCCTTTCGGCGGAGAGGGCAGCAGCGCCGAGCCGCCGCCGCAGACAAGAGCGATGACGAGATCATCGGCGGATAGATCCTTCACCGTCTCGATCAGCCGCTTCGATGCGGCGAGACCAGCAGCATCCGGCACCGGATGCGAGGCTTCGATGATCTCGACATGTTCGGTCTCGCAGCCATAGCCGTAGCGGGTGACGACGACGCCTTCCAGCGGCCCGTCCCAGAGGCTTTCAAGTGCCCGCGCCATCTGCGCCGCCCCTTTGCCGGCGCCGATGACGACGGTCTTGCCCTTCGGCTTTTCCGGCAGGTGCGCCGCAATCCCCGTCAGGGGATCGGCGGCCTTGACGGCGGCGTGGAAGAGCGAGGCCAGGAATTCGCGGGGAGACGGGATGGAATAGGTCATGGAATGATCTGCGCTGGAAAGGATCGTCATGCGTAATCGTGCTGTGGCTGCCGTTGCAAGACGCCCTTGAGAATATCGGCCGCCTTTTCGGCGATCATCACCGTTGCCGCATTGGTGTTCGAGGAAATCAGCCGCGGCATCACCGAGCTGTCGCAGACCCTGAGGCGATCGATGCCGCGCACCTTGAGGTCCGGATCGACGACGGCGTCTTCGCCGCCACCCATGCGGCAGGTGCCAACAGGATGATAGGCAGAACGGCCGTATTGGCGGGCGAACTGGCGGTATTCCTCCTGCGTGCGGATGTTACCGTCGGGCAGATGCAGCCGTTTGACGAAGGGCCGGAAGGCCGGTTGCGAGAGGATTTCCTGGCAGATCTTGATGCCGTCGACAGCACGCTCGAGATCGTAAGGCTCTGCAAAGGCGTTGGGGTCGATCTCAGGCGGAACGGCCGGGTCCTTGGAGCGCAGCGTCACCGTCCCACGCGAGCGCGGGCGGACGTGATAGGAATTCAGCGTGCAGCCATTGCCGCCGG
This sequence comes from Rhizobium sp. 05N430, assembly GCF_056396985.1. Classification (NCBI taxonomy): domain Bacteria; kingdom Pseudomonadati; phylum Pseudomonadota; class Alphaproteobacteria; order Hyphomicrobiales; family Rhizobiaceae; genus Rhizobium; species Rhizobium sp. 05N430. Next base: position 220,404 of record NZ_JBFTMO010000002.1, read on the forward strand.
GTACGCCGCCGATGCCTTCCTCGACACCGGCGCCGGGCAAGAAGTGGAATTGCAGATCCGGCGTCGCCTCGGCGCGGTCGCCCCACCAGAAGCCGCCGCCTTCGACGATGTTGGATGCGACCGGACCCTTGCCGAACAGCGCGTATTCGATGCCCGCCGCCACCTGCCAATGCCGCTTCTTGTAGCGGTCGATGCCGTGTGATCCGGTGAGTTCGGCGAGAACATCGACATCCATATGGTCCTGCAGGTTCTTGCCCACCTGCGGCAGATCCCTGACAACGTCGATATCGAGCGCCCGCAATTCGTCTGCAGGGCCGAGGCCGGAGAGCATCAGCATCTTCGGGGAGCCGATGGCGCCCGATGTCAAAATGACCTCGCGCTCGGCACGCAGCAGCACCGGGCGGCCGTTTTCGATGATCTCGATGCCGACGGCGCAGCCATTTTCGATGACGATGCGGTTGACGGCCGTATCGGTGCGGACCGTCAGGTTCTTGCGGTGCGCTGCGGGTTTCAGGTAGCCGACGGCCGTGCTGCTGCGGCGCCCATTGCGGGTCGTCGTCTGGTAGAAGCCGGCTCCGGCCTGCGATCCACCATTGAAGTCGGGATTGAAGGGGAGACCCGCTTCCTGGGCGGCGCGGACGAAAACCCGCGTGAGGGCATGCGGCGTCTGCGAGCTGACGCCGAGCGGTCCTTCGGTGCCGTGATGGGCGCCGCCGAACGTGTCGTTGCCTTCGGACTTGCGGAAATAGGGCCTGACATCGTCATAGCCCCAGCCGGTGCATCCTTCGAGGTCGCGCCATCCGTCGTAATCTTCGGGGCAGCCTCGGGTGAAGACCTGGGCATTGATCGAGCTGCCGCCGCCGAGCACGCGCGCCTGCGGATAGACCATCTTGCGTCCGGCAATCTCGCGCCCGGCGACCGTCTCATAGCCCCAGATCAGCGGCCCCGCGGTCATCTTGAAGAAGCCGACGGGTAGATGGATATACATATTGCTGTCGCGCGGGCCAGCCTCCAGCAGGGTCACGGATACGTCCGGATCCTCGCTCAGGCGCGCAGCAAGCACGCATCCCGCCGAGCCGCCCCCGACGATGATGTAATCGGGCATTCTTTCCTCCGTAAAATCCAGATGAAACCGGTCGCTCCTCGTTGTCCCGGCATCAATTCGCGATCACAATCTCAAGTCTCTTGCCCCTCGTCAAGAGAAAGGGTACGGTTATCGTCTTGAAGGGTTGTCGTACAAATGTTATGACGACGTCGCTTCAGATGGAGATGCCGGGGAAACAAGGACGGCATCGCTATCTTCGTCATTCAACGGGAGGTTTTCGAATGAACGATAAGATGAATTCGCGTTTCGGCAGCATGAACCGCAGATCGTTTCTGGCGACGGTCGCAGCGGGTGCGACGGTCGCCGCCTTGCCACGGCAGCTCTTCGCCGCTGACAAGCCGACGCTTGTCACGTCCATCCGCTCTCTCTCCAACCCCTATCATGCCGTCTGGAAGACGGGTGCCGAGGCCTTCGCCTCCGCCATCGGCCTTGACCACGTCACGCTGGTTTCCGAGGGCAACAGCGAAAAGGGTATTGCTGACATCAAGGCGATGCTCGCCAAGACCGGCGGCAACATGGTGCTGAACTCCGACCCGAACGATACGCCGGATGCACGACCGATCGTCGAGGCCTGCGCCAAGGCGGGCGCTTATGTCGTGACGCAGTGGAACAAGCCGGCGGACCTTCATCCGAAGGATTTCAATCCGAACTACGTCTCGCACATCGAATTCGACGGCATCTCCAGCGGCAAGCAGATTGCCGAAATCCTCTTCAAGACGATCGGCGGCTCCGGCGGCATCATCGCGCTTGGCGGACAGATTTCCAACACGGCGGCGATCGAGCGCAAGAAGGGTCTGGAAGACGCGCTGGCTGCCAACACCAACATCAAGCTCCTGGATTTCCAGGTCGCCAACTGGAAGTCGTCGGAAGCCTACGACCTGACCAGCAACCTGCTCACGCGCTTCGGCGATGACGTGAAGGGCATCTGGGCTGCCAATGACGACATGGGCACCGGTGCACTCGAAGCGCTCCGCGCCGAAAACCTCGCTGGCAAGGTTCCCGTCGTCGGCGTTGACGGCATCAAGGCTGCGGTTGACGCGGTGCGCAAGGGCGAATTTGCCTGCACGGTCACCTCGGATCCGTTCTGGCAGGGCGGCATGGGCCTCGCCATTGGTCTGGCTGCACTCCAGAAGAAGTTCGACCCGGCCAAGGAACCGGCCGACCATCGCGAATTCTACGGCAAGGCCGTGCTGATCGCGAAGGACAATGTCGAGGAATATTACAAGACCAACATCGACTCGCATCCGACGCTGGACTGGAACGACCTTTGGGGTCGTGTGACAGGCGCCATCCGCACCTAGCGGCACCGTCTCTCCCGCAGCATCGGCTCCTCCCGAGGCTGCCTCGTCGCTGGCGGGCGCTACGGCGCCTGCCAGCTCCTCCGCATGACGCATGAGGTGCCGTCTGTTGACCATCAATGCCGAAAACATCAAGACTATGACAAAAAGCGAACAGGCAGGTGCCATGCCGACTGTTGGAAGCCGCCTGTTCAGCGGGCCGAACCTCAAGCGCTTGCGCGCCTACGCTCCGGCGCTGGTGCTGATCGCGCTCTGCATTCTCATCACCATCGCCAATCCCAATTTTATCGAGCCTCGCAACCTGGTGCGCGTTGCCAATTCCGCCGCGGTTCCGCTGACGCTCGCCATGGGCCTGACCTTCATCATCCTGCTCGGCAGTATAGACCTCTCGGTCGAGGGCTCGCTTTCGGTCGCGGCCATGGTGACCGTGCTGCTCGCCACCAATGATGCCAATGCCAATGCCTACGGCTGGCTTGCCGTCATCGCCGCGATCGCCGCCAGCACCGTCATGGGCCTGACGACCGGCATCATCCAGACCTATCTCCGAATCCCGTCCTTCATGGCGACGCTCGGTGTCTGGTTCATCGGGCTCGGCATCTCCGTCTATATGCTCGGTGGTTCCGCCGTGCGCCTGATGGATCCGTCGATCCGCGATCTGGCGCTTGCCCGCTTTCTCGGATTGCCTTTCGCCGTCTGGGTGGCGCTCGCCGCATTCCTGATTGCCTGCACCGTTCAATATTATACCCGTCTCGGCCGCCATATCATGGCGATCGGCGGGGGCGAGGATGTCGCCGAACTCTCGGGCATCAATCTCCGCCGCGTCCGCATCATGGCGTTCGGGCTGGCGGGCTTCTTCTTCGGCATTGCCGGTGTTCTTGCCGCGGCCCAGCTCGGCCGCTCCGATGCCGTCATCGCCGATGGCCGATTGTTTGCGGCGGTGACTGCCGTGGTGGTCGGCGGTACGGCGCTGACCGGCGGTGAAGGCGGCGTCATCAATACGCTGGTCGGCGTCCTGATCGTCACCGTTCTCAGCAACGGCATGATCCTGCTCGGCGTCTCGCCCTATGTGCAGCAGACCGTTCAGGGCCTGATGATCATCGCTGCCGTCGCGCTGTCGCTCGACCGCCTGCGTCTCCAGATCGTGAAGTGACCGCCATGTTTTCAGCCAACGATATCAGCAAATCCTTCGCCGGCGTTCACGCATTGAAGAACGTCTCGCTCGAAATCCGGCCGAACGAGGTCGTCGGCCTCATCGGCGAAAACGGTGCCGGCAAATCGACATTGATGCGCATCCTTGCAGGCACACATCAGCCTGACAGCGGCACGCTGATGCTCGACGGCCAGCCGCTGAAGCTGCGTAATGCGCGCGATGGCGCCGCCAACGGCATCGGCATGGTGTTCCAGGAGCAGTCGCTGCTGCTCAACATCTCCGTTGCCGAGAACATCTATCTCGGCCAGGAAAGCCAGTTCGTCCGCTTCGGCATCGTCGACTGGAAAGCGATGCGGGCAGCGGCAAAGCGCCAGCTCGACAAGATCGGCGTCGACATCGACGTGACCGCGCGCACCTCGGAACTGACTTTTGCCGCGCGCCAGATGGTCGAACTCGCCAAGGCCCTGACGCTGGAAGAAACCGTCTCGCGCCCGCTGGTCATCCTGCTCGACGAGCCGACCTCGGTTCTGAGCGGCAGCGATATCGACGTGCTGTTCAAGCGCGTGCGCTCGCTGAAATCGCGGGCAAGCTTCGTTTTCGTCTCGCACCGCCTGGACGAGGTGCTGCGCATCTCCGACCGCGTCTACACGATGAAGGACGGGCAGGTGGTGGCCGAGCATCGGGCTGCCGATGTCACCGGACCCGAACTGCACGAGATTATGGTCGGCCGCGGGCTGCAGTCTACCTATTACAAGGAAGACAAGCAGCTGCCGCCGAAGAGCGAAATCGTCGTCGATGCCAGCCGGCTGGCAATCGATGGCGCCTTTCACGATGTCGATCTGCAGATCCATGCCGGCGAGATCGTCGGTATTGCCGGCGTCGTCGGTTCCGGCCGCGAGGAAGTGACCCGCACCATCGGCGGCTTCATGACCCATACCGGCGGCACCTTGAAGATCAACGGCGAGCCGGTGCATTTCCGTACGCCGCAGCAGGCCGTCCGCAAGAGCATCGGCTATATCCCGCGCGAGCGCCGCGTCGAGGGGCTGGTGATGTTCCTGTCGATCGCCGAAAACATCACCCTTGCCGATCTCTCCTCGGTAATGCGCAACGGCGCAATCGATTATCGCCGCGAGCGGCGGCTGGCAGCCGACTGGATCAAGCGGCTGCGCATCAAGGCGCCGGGACCCGATATCGCCTGCCGGAAACTCTCCGGCGGCAACCAGCAGAAGGTGGTTCTGGCGCGCTGGATGACGGCGGGCTCACGGATCCTGATCCTCGATCACCCGACGCGCGGTCTCGATGTCGGCGCCAAGGAGGAAGTCTATGAACTGGTGCGCGATCTGTCCTCGCAGGGTGTCGCGATCCTTTTGATCTCCGACACGCTGGAGGAAACAATTGGCCTGTCGCATCGGGTGCTGGTGATGCGCGATGGCGCCGTCACGGCGCATTTCGATGCGGCGCCCGGAAACAAGCCGGATCAGGTCGATCTTGTCCGGGCGATGGTGTGAGGAGGCGATGATGGAACGTTTCAAGGATATGAAATCCCTTCTCGCCGCAGGCTGGATGCAGGGCGCCATTCCGCCCGCACTCCTCGTCGTGCTGGTCCTTGTCATCGAGGTCGCGGCTCCCGGATTCCTGACCGGCGATACGCTGATCCTTCTGCTGTCGAACACGGCGGTGCTCTTCATTCTCGCTGCCGGTGTGACCTTCGTCATCCTGATCGGCGGCATCGACCTGTCGATCCAGTCGGTGGCGTCGCTGTCGAGCGTTATCCTGGCGCAGCTTCTGCCGCAGATCGGCATGCTCGCCTTTCCGGTGGCGATCCTGTCCGGCCTGGTCTTCGGCGCGTTGAGTGGCTACGTCCATGTCCGCCTCAAGGTGCCGTCCTTCGTGGCGACGCTGGCGACAGGCGGCGTCGTCGCCGGTATCGCGTTGTGGGCCGCGGCCGGGCGGGCAATTACCATCGAGGAAGCCGGCCGTCTGAACACAGCCTGGATCAACGACAACTTTGCGGGCCTGCCGACGGTCATCTGGATTGCCGCGATCATCGGCATCCTGGCATTTTTCGGCCTCAGATATACGCGCTTCGGCCGCCACAGCCTGGCGATCGGTGCCGGTGAACCTGCGGCGATCGCTGCTGGTATCAATGTCGAGCGGACCAAGATCGTCGCCTTTGCAATCTCGGGCATGCTGGCGGCGATTGCCGGCGTGATCCTGGCTGCGCGTCTGTCGAGCGGCTCGCCCAACCTGGCCAACCAGCTGCTGCTGCCGGCAATCGCTGCCGTCATCGTCGGCGGCACGGCGATCACCGGCGGTCTCGGCGGGGTCGCCCGCACGGCTGTCGGCGCGCTGATCATCTCGATCGTGCGCATCGGCATGACTTTCATCGGCATCAACATCTTTGCCGAAAACGTCGTCTTCGGCTCGGTGCTGATCCTCGCCGTCGCCATTACCATCGACCGCAGCAAGATTGCGATCATCAAATGATGGGCCGCACGCAGACGGCGTCAGCAAACAAAAAAGGCCGCGCTCTGCAGCGCGGCCTCCGGAAGACGAAGCGGGTCTTACATCGTGTCGAGGCCGATCAGCTCGATCTTGTAGCCATCAGGATCTTCGATGAAGGCGATATGCGTGGTGCCGTGCAGCATCGGACCCGGCGGGCGCGGGATCTTGGCGCCCTGCTTCTCAAGCGCGGCGCAGACGGCATAGATGTCGTTGACGCCGAGTGCCAGATGGCCAAAGCCGGTGCCGAGTTCGTAGGGTTCTTCGCGGCCCCAGTTGTAGGTCAGCTCGATGACGGTATCGGTCTCCTCGGGACCATAGCCGACGAAGGCATTGGTGAACTTTCCGCCCGGATAGTCATCCTTGCGAAGAAGCTTCATGCCGAGCAGTTCCGTGTAGAATTTGATCGACCTATCGAGGTCGAACACACGGATCATGACGTGCATATTTCGAAATTGGCCGGACGCTGCGGTCATAGTACGGATCCTCCTGCAAGTTATCGTTTTTACACTGGTTTTTAGCGAAAGGCGAGCATTGGAAAAGATCGCCGCACTTGATGTTCGAAACCAGTGTTGTATGATAACCATGTAAGTGACCCAGTTGTCCAGATGTTTTCCCGCTTAACCGGAGCAACCGAATGAATGCCCTTCCGCCCCTCCAGGAAAGAGCGCTTGCCGCCCTCTCTGCCGCTATGCCGGCAGACCTGCTCCTGACGGAAGGCGAGGCGCTGGAGCGCTACAGCCGCGATTGGTCCGGAGAGCATTACGGCCGGCCGCTGGCCGTGGCGCGGCCGCGCTCGGCCGCTGAGCTCAGCCGCCTGATGGCGTTTTGCCATGAAGAGAAGATCCATGTCGTTCCGCAGGGCGGGCTGACCGGGCTGGTTGGCGCGGCAGTGCCGAGCTATCCGGGCGGCGAGGTGGTCGTTTCGCTGGAGCGGATGAACAAGGTACGCTCCGTCAATCCGATCGATTTCGCCATGGTCGTCGAGGCCGGCTGCATTCTCGAAGATGCCAAGCGCCACGCCGAAGCGGCCGACTGTATTTTGCCGATCACCTTTGGGGCGCAGGGCACCTGCCGGATCGGCGGCAACGTTTCGACCAATGCCGGTGGTTTCAACGTACTGCGCTATGGCATGACCCGCGACCTGGTGCTCGGCCTCGAGGTCGTGCTTGCCGACGGCCGGATCTGGAACGGTCTGCGCACGCTGCGCAAAGACAACCGTGGCTATGACCTGAAACAGCTTTTCATCGGCAGCGAAGGCACGCTCGGCATCGTCACCGCCGTGGCGCTCAAGGTGTTTCCGAAGCCGGAACAGGTGGAAACGGCGCTGGTCGGGCTGGCCTCGGTGGATGATGCCATGCAGCTTTATGCGCGGGCGCGCCGCCAGTGCAGCGACCTGCTGACGGCATTCGAGCTCATCTTGCGCGGCGGCATCGAGATTGCCATCAACGCCCGCGACGATCTTCCCGATCCCCTAAGCGAGGCCTATCCCGTTTATGTGCTGATCGAGGCTTCGGCAGCCGGACGCGTTGATCTTCGCGCCTTGCTCGAAGGATTTCTCGGCGACGCCTCCGATCTGGTTCTCGACGGCGTCATTGCCAGCAGCAAGGCGCAGGGCGACCGGCTCTGGCTGCTGCGCGAGATGATGGTCGAGGCGCAGGGCCGCGGCGGACGATATCTGAGGACCGATGTCTCGGTTTCGATCTCGAGCCTGGCGGCCTTCGTCGGCGACACGCTCGAAGCGCTGTCGCAGAAGCATCCCGAGGCGATCGCCGTCACCTATGGCCATGTCGGCGACGGCAATATCCATCTGAATATCGTTCCGCCTGTCGGCATGCCCGATGATCAGTTCGATGGCCTGTTTCATGCCACAGAAGAGGTGATCTTCGATGTCGTCGACAAGCATGGCGGCTCGATCAGCGCCGAACATGGCATCGGCCGCGTCAAGCAGGACGCCTTCCTGAAACGTGCCGACCCCTTGACGCTGGAGCTCTCGCGCCGGATCAAGGATGCATTCGACCCACGGCATCTCTTGAGCGAGGGGCGGATATTGGCAAGTGCAGATGGCATGGCAGGGGGTAGGGAATGACGCTGAAACTCGACAAGGTCAATCGGGGCCCGCATCTGTCGACGCTGGTCGCAAGTTCGATCTCGCGCGAAATCGCCCAGGGGCGTTTGAGGCCGGGTGATCAGCTGCCGACCGAGCAGCAGCTTGCGCAGACATTCGGTGTCAGTCGCAACGTCGTGCGCGAGGCGATCGCGCGGCTGCGGTCCGAGGGCCGGATCTGGTCGCAGCAGGGCCGCGGCGCTTTCGTCGCCGACCAGCCGAATGCCACGACATTGACGATCGACTACGAAGCCCTGCAGCAGGCTGCGGCCTTCCAGTCGCTGTTCGAACTGCGCGGCATTCTCGAAGTCGAGGCGGCGGCCCTTGCCGCCAAGCGCCGGACCGGCGACGACCTGACGGCGATGAAGGATGCGCTGGTGACGATGCGTGATGCACCCTACGGCAGCGTCATGTGGCTTAAGACCGATCTCGAATTCCATAAAACCGTCGCTGCGGCGACGGGCAATCTCTACATGGTCCAATTCCTGATGTTCGTTTCCGAGCGGGTGCGCGAAAGCATTCTGGCCTCCGGCAACCAGCAGCGTTCCGAAGATCTGGCGGCCGTGACCCTCGGCGAGCATCAACGCATTCTCGATGCCATCGAAGCGGGCGACGGCGACGAAGCCCGTGATGCCATGCGGGCGCACCTCCATGGTGCCGCAAACCGCGTCGGGCTGGCCGGAGAACAACCCGAATAATCTGTTGAGGACATGACATGACTGGAAGACTTGAGGGAAAAACCGCTGTCGTGACGGCAGCCGGGCAGGGGATGGGACGTGCCACGGTGCTCGCCTTCCTGCGTGAAGGCGCGCGCGTCTGCGCCACCGATATCGATGCCGCAAAGCTCGATACGCTGCGCGATCAGGCGGGCGTTAGCGCACGCAAACTCGATGTGCTGAACCCGGCGGAGATCAGCGCCTTCGCCAAGGAGATCGATGCGCCGGACATTCTCTTCAACTGCGCCGGTTTCGTGCATCACGGCTCGATACTCGATTGCGACGAGGATGCCTTCGACTTTTCCGTCAACCTGAACATCCGCGCCATGTACCGGATGATCCGCGCCTTCCTGCCGGGCATGATCGCCCGCGGCGGCGGCTCGATCGTCAACATGGCGTCTGTTGCCTCGACCGTCATCGCTGCGCCGAACCGGTTCATCTACGGCACCACCAAGGCTGCGGTGATCGGGCTGACGAAATCGGTGGCGCTCGATTATGTCGGCCAGGGCATCCGCGCCAACGCGATCTGCCCCGGCACCGTCGAAAGCCCGTCGCTGCAGGACCGCATGCGGGCGCTCGGCGATTACGATCAGGCCCGCGCCAGCTTCATCGCCCGCCAGCCGATGGGACGCCTCGGTACGCCCGAGGAAGTCGCCGACCTCGTCGTCTACCTCGCCAGCAAGGAATCGGCCTTCATGACCGGCAATGCCATCGTCATCGATGGCGGCTGGGCGAACGCCTGAAGACACATCTTGAAAAACGGACAATCGATATGAAGCTTCTGAGATACGGTGAGCGCGGCGCCGAAAAGCCCGGCATTCTCGACAGGAACGGCAAGGTCAGGGACCTCAGCGGTCATGTCGGCGACATATCAGGTGACAGCCTGACGGCTGCGGGTCTGGCAAAAATCGCCGCGATCGACATCGAGAGCCTGCCCCTCGCTGCCGAGACCGGCCGGTATGGCCCCTGCGTCTCGCGCACCGGCAAGTTCATCTGCGTCGGCCTGAACTATGCAGACCACGCTGCCGAGACCGGTGCGGCCATTCCCGAAGAGCCGATCCTGTTCATGAAGGCCACCAGCGCCATCACCGGCCCGAACGACAACGTCATCATCCCGCGCAAGTCGAAGAAGACCGACTGGGAAGTCGAGCTCGGCATCGTCATCGGCGACGAGGCCCGCTATGTTTCGGAAGCCGACGCGATGAAACATGTTGCCGGCTACTGCCTGATCAACGACGTTTCGGAGCGCGAATTTCAGGCCGAGCGCGGCGGGCAGTGGACCAAGGGGAAGTCGGCCGACAGCTTTGGCCCAATCGGCCCATGGATGGTAACGCGCGACGAGATCGCCGATCCGCAAGACCTGAAGATGTGGCTGTCCGTCGATGGCACGATGCGCCAGAACGGCTCGACGAAGACGATGATCTTCGGCGTCTCCTTCCTCGTTCACTACATCTCGCAGTTCATGAGCCTGCAGCCGGGCGATATCATCTCGACGGGCACGCCGCCGGGCGTCGGCCTCGGCATGAAGCCGCCGCTGTTCCTGAAGGCCGGGCAGACGATAAAGCTCGGCATCGACGGTCTCGGCGAGCAGACGCAGCTGACTGTGGACGCTGCCTGAGAAAGCCTCGGGGAGCCGCTCGACGGCTCCCTGATCAGCGAAGCTTCATGACACCAAGCATGCGGAGCACCGCGCAGGCGGCGCCGTAGCCGTTGTCGATATTGGTGACGACGATGCCCGGCGCGCAGCTGGCCAGCATGGCGTTGAGTGCGGTGCGGCCCTCTTCGGCCGCGCCATAGCCGACCGAGGTCGGCACGCAGATCAGGCTGCCGCCGTACAGACCGCCGAGAACGCTTGCGAGCGCCGCGTCCATGCCGGCAACGGCGATGACCACGGGAAAGCGGCGGATCTCCTCGATCCTGTCCATCAGCCGCCAGAGCCCGGCAACCCCGACATCGATGATGACGGATGCCTCGACGCCTGCGTGGCGAAGGGTCCGCTCGGCTTCCCGGGCGGCCGGTGCGTCCGAGGTTCCGGCTGCGACGATCGCGACGGTTTGGGTCAAGGATACCGGCGGAACCGGGCCGAAAAATGCGGTTTGCGACAGCGGGCACCAGTCCGTGGCGGGCTTCAATTCACTCGGGAGCGCCGCGAACTTCTGGTCGTCGAGGCGCGTGAGCAGCAGACCGGCATCCCGCTCGCTGGCGCTTCGAAGGATCGCCGCAATCTGCTGCGGCGTCTTGCCCGCACAGAATACGGCTTCGCTGAGGCCGATGCGCTCGGCCCGGGCGAAATCGAAGACGGCATCGCCGGTCATGGCCTGGCACCGACGAAAGCGCTGCCATTGCGGTATGGCTCGAAGGTCAGCGGACCGTTCCTGTAGGCGCCGGGCAGCATGCCGCGCAGGTCGTTGCCGACGTCGTTCATTGCCGTTGCCAGTGCCAGCGCATCGCGATCAAGCTCGATGGCGATGCCGCTGCGCCTGATGCGGCAGCGGACGGTTTGAGGTCTGAGCGTCTCGGTCAGGAACGTCTCGATCCGGTGCACGGCCTCCAGCATTTCCGGCTCGATGGCGATCGTGGTTTCGATCCGGCTGGAGAGGCAGGGGGAGGCCGGCAGCTCCGACAGCGCGCCGAGGCCCGCGTCGCGCGCCAGCTGGCGCACAGCCTGCTTGCCGATACCGGCCTCGACGAAGGGATGGCGGACGGAGAAATTCTTGGCCGCCTCAAGCCCCGGCCGGTACTCGCCGAGATCGTCGAGATTGGTCCCCGACAGCAGCTGACGGTTCGACCGGGCGGCGATGGCACCGTAGAGATTGCCCTTGCAGAAGAAGCAGCGGTTGACGGGGTTCCGGAGATAATCCGGATCGGATAATTCGCCGGCATCGATAATCTCGAGGTCAAAGCCCTCGCTGTCCGCCAGCATCCTGACGCGTTCGGTGGCCTCTCCGGGGACCGCCGCCGAGACCGCGTGCATGATGTTGACGCGTGCGGGTCCGAGAAGCCGGGTTGCAATGACCGCCAGCGTCAGCGAATCGATACCGCCGCTGACCGCGATCGAGACGTCGCCGAGCGAGGCGAGACATTCCTCCAGAGCCTTTCTCACAACAGGTCTCCTCTCTTTTGTTTCAACAGCCCCTCCAGAAGACTCCTCAGGCTGTTGCGTGCCGCGACACCCGGGGTGGATGTCAGGTTGTCGGCTTCGAGCTTGGCGGTGCGGCCCGAGGGGCGGTCGACGAGCTTGAAGGCGTAGATCTTTCCTGCGTGCTCGACCGTTTCCTGCTCGCGGCTCAGCGTCATCCGCTCAGCCGTCGTGGCGCGCACGCCGATGGTTGTCGTTTCGTCGAGCATGGCGGCGGCGACATCCCTGCTTTTCGATGGGTCGGCAAGCACCCGGAGATGGGTCATCATCCGGCCCTTCTTGCCGAAGACCGGCATCTGGACGACGTCGCGCACATCCGGCCGGTTACGCAGCCGGTCGACGGCCTGGGCGATGTCTTCGCCAGTCTGGTCGTCGATCTCGCATTCGAGCACCGCCACCGTGCCGTTGAAGCCTGATACCTCGTCGCGGCGCTCGAAGGCCAGGAGCCGCAGGCAGTTGCTGATGCCGGGGAGCGGCTTGGTGCCGAAGCCATGGCTTGATGCCTTCAGGACCCTTCGGCCGGGTGCGGTCTTTGTCCCGCAAAGATAAGCAAGGATAGCGGCACCCGTTGGCGTCACGCGCTCGCCGCCGATCCCGTCATCGATGACATCGAAATCCTTTAGCAGGTGCACGGTCGCCGGCGCCGGAACCGGGAGCAGTCCATGCGAGGTCTTCACCCGGCCGCTTCCGAGCGGGACCGGACCAACGCTCCAATGCGCTGCGCCGAGTTGCGTTATCAGCCAGGCGGCAGAGACGATGTCGGCGATCGAATCCCAGGCGCCAACCTCGTGAAAGGCAATGTCTTCGGGTGTCGTGCCGTGGACCTTGGCTTCGGCTTCCGCCAGCTTTTCGAAGATGCCGGTCGCGTGGCGGATGGTGTCTCCGCCGAGCGCCGAACGGCTCAGGGCATCGCGGATGTCCCGCCAGGCGACGTGATGGTGATGCCCTGCATGGCTGTGATCGTGCTCCGCATGACCGTGATCATGATGATGGTGGCCGTGATGGTCATGATGATGGTGATCATGCGGGTGATCCGTCCCATGCTCAGTATGATGCACCTTGAAGCGGCTGCCGGTCAGCACGCCGTCGTGATGCGCCACAAGTTCGCACCCGACGTCTTCGATCAGCGGGCAGCGTTTCAGCGCCGCCTGCAAGCCGGTATTCAGGTCCGGCCTGAGATCGAGCAGGGCTGCGACGAACATGTCGCCTGCAATGCCGCCGACGGGGTCGAGGTGAATTTCCAGCACGGTCATCCGCCCTGTTTTCCGTCCGCTGCTTCAGTCAGCGAGACACCGTTTGCAGCCGCGATGACATCCGAAAGGGCCGGCACGAAGGATTGGCCATGGCCAGCGGCGACCGCCGTCGCAAAGCTGTTGCGCACGGCTGCGCCGACCGGATTTACCGCCTGAAGCGCTTGGGCCAGCGATGCCAGATAGGACATGTCCTTCAATGCGTTGGCCATGGCAAAGCGCTGAGCGTTTTCGTTGCGGTTCAACACGAATTCGAAGAAGGCCTGGTAGAAACCGCAATCCATGCGGCTGCCGCGCAGCACGCTGTCGAATACCTGAGGCGTCAACCCGGCCTTCGCGGCGATCATCAATGCTTCCGAATAGATCGCCGAGTAACCCATCGACACGAAGTTGTTGAGCAGCTTCATCGTGTGCCCGGTGCCAGCAGGGCCGGTCTCGATGATGCGGGCGGCGAAGGCTTCGAGGATCGGCCGGGCGCGGGCAATGCCATCGGCAGAGCCTCCCGCCATCACATCCAGCTTGCCTTCGGCTGCTTCCTTCGGCGTTCTGGCGAGTGGCGCATCGACGAGCGTGATGCCCTGCTCGGAAAGTTCGGCAGCGAGCTTGATCGTCACGGCGGGGTTGGAGGTCGAGCAGTCGATCAAAAGCATCCGCCTTCCGGAGGCGAGCAGGCCATCTGGACCGGACAGGAGTTGCTGAACTTCCTCGGAACCGGTGACGCAGAGCACCACCACATCCGATGCCAGCGCCAGTGCCTTGGGCGTCGCCGCTTCGCTGGCGCCCTGCGCCTTCAACTGCTCGACGGCCTCGCGCTTTCTGTGGGCCATGACGGTCAGCGGCCAGCCTTTCGACAGCAGATTGGCCGCCATGCCTGATCCCATTGCACCGAGACCGATGAAGCCGATTTTCTCTTTCATTCTTTCCTCCCCGTTCGTTCTGGTTATCCCCGCCGGGCGGGCTTTTGCTTTTTGTGCTGGTATGCGGTAGCAACGGCATTATTCCCCGGCCGCCGCCTGACGGCGAGAATGGACGTCGCGACAGCATGAAGGACAGGGACAACGCCGTTTTCAACACCATCCCGCAGACGCCGAATCTGCGCAGCGGGCTGGCTGACAGCCTGATCGCCCAGATCGAGTCCGGCGATCTGAAGCCCGGCCAGCGGCTGCCGACCGAGCAGGCGATCATGGAAGCGACGGGCGTCAGCCGCACGATCGTGCGTGAGGCGCTTGCGACGTTGCGTGCGAAAGGCTTGATTACGACCCGCCAGGGGCTCGGCGCCTTCGTTTCCAACGATCCGACGCCGCGTTCCTTTTCGATCATCCCCAACGATCTGGAATCGATCGACGAGGTGCTGCGGGTTCTCGAATTGCGCCTCGGCATCGAATATGAGGCTGCCGGTCTCGCGGCGCTCCGGCGCACGCCGGAGGATATCGTCCGCATGCAGGACCGGCTCGATGCGCTGGACCGGGCGATAGCCGAAGGCGGCTATGGCGCCGAGGAAGACTTTGCCTTCCATCGCTCGATCCTCGTTGCGACGCAGAATTCCTATTACGGACGGCTGTTCGACACGTTCGGCAATGCGATGGTGCCGCGCCAGTGGGCCCGGCTCGACAAGATGACGGCGGCCGGGCGCGAGCAGCATGCCGAGCGGATGCGCAAGGAGCACCATGCGATTTTCGCCGCGATCCGCGACGGCAACGAAGCGGCCGCCCGCAAGGCGCTGCGCAATCACCTGTCGAAGAGCACCGCGCGCTTCGAAGAGTTGCGCGACGCCAACCTTCATCGTTAAGCACTCACGCCGCATATCGAGGCACGACATAAGGCCCCTCCGGGATGATGGCGACATCGGCATCGCCGTTGGCGCTGATGCTGCGGGCGATTGCCGTCTCGATATCGTCGATCATGCCGACGCCTGTCAGCGTCCGGTCGTCGCCCGAAAGACCGGTCGTATAGAGCTCGACGCTGCCGAGCCGCATCGGCTTCAACTGCATCTCCGTCTGCCACTCGTCGATCTCTGCTAGGCTCTTTGCCGTCAGCGTCGCCAGGAACCGATCGGGTCCGAGCTCGACCAGTCTTGCCTGCGCCTCGCGGAATTCCGGTGAACCGAAGCCTTCCGAACATTCCGACGCGATGATCAGCGTGCCGCCGGGCTTCAGGATATCGAGCGGCGTCACCATGCCCTTGATGGTCTGATAGTAGGTCTTGTCGAGCGGATAGCCGGCCGAAGAGGTGATGACGGTGGAGAACTTCCGGTCGAGAGGGATCTGTGTCGCGCCGCTGACGAAATCGACCGCCGCCTGATGGCTGGCGATGATCTCGCCGAAGGTGACGCAGACGAGATCGCGATCCTCATCCAGCACGGTATTCAACGCATAGACCTCACCGAGCATCCGGACGATTTCCAGCTGCTCCTCGTGCAGTGGATTGCCGATCAGATTGCATTGGACGGCCAGCGGGTCTTCCATGAAGCGTGCCGAGTGGAATGTCCGGATCGTCTCGTGATGGGCAACGCCCGGGGCAATGACCTTTCGTCCGCCCGACCAGCCTGCCATGAAATGCGGCTCGACAAGGCCGGTGGCGATCCTGAGATCGGCCTCGGCAAACAGCCGATCGAGCTTGACCGGCGTGTTCCGCGTCTTGGTGAAGCCGAAATCGATATGGGCGTCCTCGTCTCTGGCATAGTGGTTTTCGACGCGGACATTTTCGAGCACCCAGGGATCGCCGACCAGTTCGGCCAGCTCATCGCCGAGATTCGGCCGGTGCAGGCCGGTGGCGACCAGCACCGAAATCTTCTCCTGCGGAATGCCCGACGCGATCATCGTCTCGATCATCGGGCGCAGAAACAGCCGGTTCGGCACCGGCCGGGTGATGTCGCAGATCAGAATGCAGGCGCTTTGGCGGTTCTTTGCAAGGTCAGCAAGAGGTTTGGAGGCAACCGGATGGCGCAGCGCCTCGATCACCGCCGCCTTGCCATCGGCGAGTTTCGGCAGTTGCTGCTTGCGGATCACCGTCGGCCGGGCGCCCGGCGGAAGCGTGATGTCGAGATGGCCGCGGCCGTAGGAAAGAGCGATCGTGTCCATCGTCACACCTGCTCCGCCACGCCGCCGAGATAGAGCTCGCGCATCAGCGACATGTCCTTGAGTTCTGCGATCGGCCCCGACGTCGCGATGCGGCCGTTCTGCATCAGATAGCCGCGGGTGGCGACGGAAAGCGCCAGGCCGGCATTCTGCTCGACCAGTAGAACGGAGGCGTTGAAGGTCTTGCCGATGTCGAGAATGATCGTCTGGATTTCCTTGACGAGCAGCGGGGAAAGCCCGAGCGACGGCTCGTCGAGCAGCAGCACGCGGGGTCTCGCCATCAGGCCGCGGGCGATCGCCAGCATCTGCTGCTGGCCGCCGCTCAGCGAGCCGCCCTTCTGCTGCCGCTTGGTGGCAAGGATCGGGAAGAAGCGCTCCATCGTCTTGACGTCGGCTTCGACAGCGTCGGTGTCACGCCGCGCATAGGCGCCAAGACGCAGGTTTTCCTCGACGGTCATGTCGCCGAAGATCCGCCGTCCTTCCGGCACGAGAACCACACCGCGCTTGGCCATGATATCGGGCGTACGGCCCGTCACGTTTTCGCCGGCGAAGCTGATCGTTCCCGCGCGCGGTTTGACGAGGCCGACGATGGTGCGCAGCAAAGTCGATTTGCCAGCGCCGTTCGGGCCGAGAATGGTGATCACCTCGTTCTCGCCGAGCGTGACGGAGACATCGCGGTTGACGACCGTTGGGCCATACCCTGTTGTTACATTGGAAACATCGAGCAGGTTCACAGCGCACCTCCGAGATAGACTTCGAGCACCTTCGGATTGGAAAGAACGTCCTGTGTCGGCCCGTCGGCGATCTTCGAGCCGAAATCGAGGACGACCAGCCGCTTGCAGAGCATCTGCATCAGCTTCATGTCGTGATCGATGACGCAGACGCTGATGCCGTGGGCCGGGAACTGCTTGACCAGCCCGACCAGCGTTGCGGTTTCCTTGTCGTTCAGGCCTGCCGCCGGCTCATCAAGCAGGATTAGCGAGGGCCGCGTGGCGAGCGCCAGCGCGATGCCGAGGAGACGCAGATTGCCGAAGGGCAAAACGCCGGCGCGCTCATTTGCGAGCGCCGTCAGTCCGACGAAATCGAGCAGGGCGGCGGGCGTTGTCCAGGGATAGGGTCGGCTCGTCTTGCGCGCATGCTCGCAGGCGATCTGGACGTTTTCCCAGACGGTGAGGCCCGGAAAGGCCATGGCCTGCTGGAAGGTGTAGCCGATACCGGCGCCCGACACTTCATGGGCGGCGAGACTGGTGATATCCCGCCCGCGCCAGCGGACATGCCCCTCGGTCGGCCGGTAGACGCCGGTGATGACGTTGAAGAGCGTCGTCTTGCCGGAACCGTTCGGGCCGACGATGCCGAGGATCTCGCCCTCTTCGATCGACAGGTCGACACCGGATAGTGCTGTGACGCCGCCGAACTGCTTCTTCAGTCCGCTGATCTCAAGAATGGCGTTCATCGGCCTGCCTCCGAAGCATGCGTGGCAGTTGCCGCCTGGCGCGACGCCTGCTTTTGCGCCGGGCCGCGAACGAGCCTGTTCCAGCCGTCGATGAGGCCGGCGATCAGGCCGTTCGGGAGCAGCAGGATGACGGCGATCAGGCAGACGCCGTAGAGGATTCGGGATTCGACGGGATCGAGGTTCAGGACCTCAGGCAGGAAGGAGACGAGAATGCCGCCGGCGATCGGCCCGAGCAGCAGGCGCGCGCCGCCGATCATCACCATCAGCGCCAAATAGATGCTCGGGAAGGAGGAGAACTGGCTGGGCGAGATGTGCCGCAGGAAATAGGCGAGCAGCACGCCCGAGACACCGGCAAAGACGCCGCTGACGATGAAGGCGCCGATCTTGTGGCGGCCGACATTGATGCCGAGCGAGGCGGCCAGTTTCTCGTTTTCGCGGATGGCGCGCAGCGTCCGGCCATAGGGCGAGTTGATGATCCCCCAGCTGGCGATGGCGCTGAGTGCCACGAAGGCCAGCACGACGAAATAATAGGGGACGAGATCATCGAGACGCATGCCGAAGAAGCTGACCGGCAATTGCAGGTCGAGCCCAGTCGCGGCACCGGTGAAATCACCGCCATTTGTCAGAACGATGGTCAGCAGCTGGCCGAAGGCGAAGGTCATGATGACGAAGTGGTGGCCGGAGACGCGCAGCGAGGGGACGCCGATGATGGCCGCGAAGGCGGCAGCGGCGATGCCGCCAAGCGGCAGTGCCACCCAGAAGCTGATGCCGGTATCGCGGGCAAGCAGCGCCGCCGCATAGGCGCCGACGCCGACAAGGGCCGCATGGCCCATGGAGAGGATACCGGTCTGGCCGAACAGCACCGAGAGGCCATAGAGCGCGACGATGTTGATGCCGGCCGAGATCGCCAGCGACAGCATACGGTTGCTGGCGCCAAGCGTCGGGACGAAGGCAAGGATCGCCAGCACGACCAGAGCCGGTATCAGTGAGCGGAGCGACGAAAGTGAATTGTTCATAGCATGTGCCTTTCGCGCGTCAGGCCATTTTCGGGCCGCTCGTGCCGCCGAACAGTCCATTCGGGCGGAAGAGCAGAACCAGGATCATCAGGGCGAAGGAATAGGCGTCTGTCCAGGCGGAGAAGCCGTAGCCGGCGCTGAAGCCTTCGACGATGCCGAGAATCAGGCCGGCGACGACAGCACCGGTCAGGTTTCCGAGGCCGCCGATCAGCGCCACGGCAAAACCCTTCATCACCATGGTGCCGCCGGTGAACGGCGTGATCGGGAAGAGGGCGATGAGCAACGCGCCGCCGAGACCGGCAAGGGCGCTGCCGAGCACGAAGACACCGGTGATGTAGCGACGGACCGGGATGCCCATCAGTGCAGCCGTATCGCGATCATCGACGGCGGCGCGCAGCGCGCGTCCATAGCGGCTGCGGGTGACCATGGCGAAGGTCAGTGCCACGACCGCGATGGTGACGAGAATGACCATGACGCGAACCGAGGCGATGCGGACGCCGCCGATATCCCAGATGCCGGTCAGCGGGCGTGGAATGCTCTTCTGGTTCGGATCGTAGAAGAAGATGACGATGTGCTGCAGCACGACGATCAGCCCGAGCGAGACGATGAAGCCATTGGTCGGCCGCGTCAGCGTGAAGCGAAACAGCCCGCGTTCAAGCACGAAGCCCATGACGCCGACGGCAAGGACGGCGAGCACGAGAGCGATGAAGAATCCGAGGCCGGCTTGCACGGCAAGCCAAGTGACGATGCTGCCGACCATCAGGAATTCGCCATGCGCGAAATTGATGATGCCGGTCAGGCCGAAGATCAAGGTGACCCCGACGGCGATCAGCGTGATGACGCTCGCGATCGACAGGCCGTTGAGGATTTGCTGAATGAGAATGTCCACAGCTCTGTTCCGCTGTTACGGGGACTGCGCGTCAGGCGCGTCCGCTTTCAATGACGAAAGTCCCGCCGGCGCAGGGGGCCGGCGGGAGGCGCATCGGCAGTTTATTCCGCGGGGGCTTCGGCGGGTGGCTGCTGCATCGCGCAGGAGATGTCGCCGCCCGGTGCTGCAGCGCAGACCTCGGTTGCGTGCGTCACCTGATGGCTCTTGTTGAAGGAGAGGTCATCGGAAACCACGCCCTTGTGATGGAGCGATTCCAGGGCTGCGACGGTCTTGTCCGGATCGAGCGAACCGGCCTTGGTCCAGGCTTCGGCGAGCATATGGACATAGTCGTAGTAGAGCAGCGAGACCGAGGAAGTTACGCCCTTCGGTGCGCCGGCAGCGAAGTAGGCCTTGAAATAGGTCTTCGCATTGGCGTTGGAAGATTCACCCCAGCAGATCGGCACGCAGCTCATGGCGACCGGCACGTCGGCGGTCAGGCCTCGTTCCTTCCAGATGCCCGGGTCGACGCCGAACAGGAAGTAGCTGGGGGCAACGCCGAGTTCGAGCGCCTGCGGCAGGGCCGTCAGCGTCGAGTCGCCGTTGTACCAGAAGTGCACGACGTCAGGGTTCAGGCTCTTGGCGCGCGTCAGGAACGGCGAGAAGTCGGTGGTGTCGGGCGGATAGGAGATGACTTCAGGCACTTCCTGTCCTTCGGCCTTCAGTGCCTTGACGTAATAGGAGGTCAGGAACTGGCCGGTCGCGTCATTGCCGACGATGACCACAGACTTTTTCAGCGGGTGGCCGACGAGCGGGGTCAGCAGGCTGAGAACGCCGCGGGCCGTTGAGCCGGAGCGCTGGAATTCCTGCGGCTCGGACTGGAAGAGGTAATGGTCTTCGGCGCCGGGGGCGACGGACTGCGGGTTCAGGATTTTTGCCAGCGTGCTGTTGCCGGCAAACTGGATCACCTTGGCAGGCTGGGTGATCTTGGTCATCGCCAATGTAAAGTCGTGGGTTTCCGAACCGAAGATCGCCGAAACCTTTTCATCGCGAACCAGTTCCTGGGTCGCGGCAATGGCGGTGGAGATGTCTGTGCGGTCGTCGCGCTTCACCATCTCGACCTTGTAGGTCTTGTCACCAACCTTGACGCCTCCCGCGTCGTTGATTTCCTTGACCGCTAGGCCAACGCCCGCCGGCAAGGTGTGACCGGCCGAGACGAAAGCGCCGGATTCTGCGGCCACGACACCGATCTTGATCGTGTCTTCAGCCGATGCCATTTGCAGTGACGCGCCGAGGCTAAGCGCTAGAGAAATGCCTCCCAAAACAAGTGATCGCACGGTCTCATCCTCCCGATGCAGATTTTGCGTACTTACCGGGTTGTCGTACAACCCTGTTTTCTGATAATTGGGTTGACGGAGAATGTCAAGCAAGTCTAACCAGACAGTACCGGCCCGCCGGTCACCGCAAATCAGGGAGTGAGAGATGCGAACGAAGGAGTTCGGCCGGACAGGCCGCAAGGTCAGCGAGATCGGATTTGGCGCGTGGGCGATTGGCGCCGCATGGGGAGAGGTCAACGATACGGAGGCGCTCGCCGCCCTGCACGCCGCTCTCGACACCGGCGTCACCTTTATCGACACGGCCGATGTCTATGGCGACGGCCATTCGGAACGCCTGATCGCCAAGGTGATGAAGGAACGCGGCGGCGAACGCCCGTTCATCGCTACCAAGGCCGGTCGCCGCCTGCCCGAACAGTCCGTCGAAGGCTATAGCGCGGAGAACCTGAACGGCTGGATCGATCGCAGCCTCAAGAACCTTGAGACCGATTGCCTCGATCTCGTCCAGCTGCATTGCCCGCCGACGGATCTCTACTATCACCCTGAAGTTTTCGGACGTCTGGACCGGCTGGTGGAGCAGGGCAAGATCCGCAATTACGGCGTCAGCGTCGAGCGCGTCGAGGAAGCGCTGAAGGCGATCGAATATTCCGGCGTCGTCAGTGTCCAGATCATTTTCAACGCCTTCCGCCAGCGCCCGATCGAGCATTTCTTCAAGCAGGCGGAGGAAAAGAAGGTGGCGATCATCGCCCGCGTGCCGCTGGCAAGCGGGCTGCTGTCGGGCAAGTTCAAGAAGGACACCAAGTTCGAGAGCAATGACCACCGGCTCTTCAACCGCAACGGCGAAGCCTTCGATGTCGGCGAGACCTTCTCCGGCGTACCCTATGAGGTCGGTCTGGAGGCGGTCGAAAAGGTTCGTCCCCTGGTCTCCGGCGATACGACCATGGCGAAATTCGCGCTCCGCTGGATCCTGATGTTCGACGCCGTCACGCTCCCCATTCCGGGCGCCCGCAATCCGGCGCAGGCGAGCTCCAATGCCGAGGCCGCCAGCTTGCCGGCGATTTCCGACAGCGCGATGCGGGAGATCAGGTCGATCTACGACACCTACATCAAGCAATATGTTCATCAGCGCTGGTAGGGAGCGTCAACCATGACAAGCCCGATCATCGATTCCCATCATCACTTCTGGGATCCCAAAAGCGGTGGCGATTATGGCTGGCTGAGCGGCCCCTTCGAACCGATCAACCGCGTGTTCGAGCCGGACGACCTGCGCCCGGCTCTACAGAAGAATGGCGTCAACGGAACCGTTCTGGTGCAGACCTGGAACGATCTCGGCGAGACCTGGGATTTCATCAGGACGGCGGAGGCGACGGATTTCGTCGCCGGCGTCGTCGGCTGGGTGGATCTGACCGATCCGAAACTCGTCCAGACGCTTGCCGAACTGCAATCGTCGCCTCAGGGCAAGTGGCTGGTCGGCGTCCGGCACCTTATCCAGACGGAAAGTGACCCGAACTGGCTGCTGCGCGATGACGTGAAGAAGGGCCTGGAAGCTGTCGAGGCTGCCGGGCTCGTCTATGACCTCGTGCCGAACCTGCCGCAACTGCCCTCCTGCATCGCGACAGTGGAAGCCTTCCCTGAAACGCGCTTCGTGCTCGACCACATCTCGAAGCCAGAAATCCGCAATGGCGGTTTCGACGAATGGGCGGTGCTGATCCGCCAGTTCAAAGGGCAACGTGACCACGTCTGGTGCAAGGTCTCCGGCATGGTGACGGAAGCCAACTGGCAGAGCTGGACGCCTGAGGACCTGAAGCCCTACGTCCATGAAGTGCTCGATGTCTTCGGCACCGATCGCTGCATGTTCGGCACCGACTGGCCGGTTTGCCTGGTAGCGGCAAGCTACGACCGTGTCGTCGAGGCGCTGCAGGAATGCCTCAAGGATCTGTCGAGCGCCGAGCGGGAGCGGATCTTCGGACTGAACGCGATCGAGGTCTACCGGCTTCCAGGCTTTGGGGAGGACCGGGCATGACGGCGGTTATGACTTCGAGCAAGATCGGCTTTGCCTCCCGCCTCGGCTTCGGCG
This sequence comes from Rhizobium sp. 05N430, assembly GCF_056396985.1. Classification (NCBI taxonomy): domain Bacteria; kingdom Pseudomonadati; phylum Pseudomonadota; class Alphaproteobacteria; order Hyphomicrobiales; family Rhizobiaceae; genus Rhizobium; species Rhizobium sp. 05N430. The sequence goes on from NZ_JBFTMO010000002.1 coordinate 243,493, forward strand.
CGAGCGGCATCGGAACGCTCTACCGGGATGTGACCGAGGCGCAGGCGGCCGATGTTCTGGCTGCCGCCTTTGACGGCGGGATGCGCTATTTCGACACCGCGCCGCTCTATGGCCACGGTCTCAGCGAATTGCGCCTTGGCACCTTCCTGCGAACCATCGATCGCAAGACCGTCACGGTCTCCACCAAGGCCGGCCGCTATATGGCGCCGCCCTATGGCGAGAAGGTCGATTACGGTCTGTGGGCCTCGCCGCTGCGCCTCAAGCCGTTCTTCGACTACAGCTATGCCGGAACGATGCGTTCGCTCGAGCAATCGGCAAACCGGCTCGGCATTGCCGATTTCGATCTGGTCTATATCCATGATGTCGATCGCTTCACCCATGGGGATGCCTATGAGCGGCGTTTCAACGAGGCCGTCGAAGGCTGCTACCGGGCGCTCGACGATCTCAGAAAGGCCGGTCACATCAAGGCGATCGGCGTCGGCGTCAATGAGAGCGATGTTGCAACACGGTTCATGAAGGCCTGCGCGCTCGACGCTGTCATGATGGCCGGGCGCTATACCCTGCTCGACCGGGCGGCTGAAGCCGACCTGCTGCCGGAAGCTGCTCATCGGGGTGTCGAGATTGTCGTCGCCGGGGTGTTCAATTCGGGCATTCTCGCCACGGGTCCGGGCAATTCAGGCACGACCTTCGATTACGGTGCTCCGCCGGAGGAAGTCGTCGCCCGGGCCAAGCGGATCGAGGCGATCTGCGAGCGTCACGGCGTCCCCCTGCAGGCGGCAGCGATCCAGTTCGCCTTCCGCAATCCACACGTCTCCGCCGCCGTTCTCGGCATGAGCCGGCCGGAGCGCATTGCGCAGAATCTCGATTGGGCGAAGCTGCCGATCCCTGATGCCCTGTGGCAGGAAACCGACGCGCTGTTCGAGCGCGAACGCTAGGACAGAGCGCCCGCGCAAACCGCGCGGGTGCCTTTCAGCGCCTTGTGGTGCCGACCCGCGAGAGCAGGATGACGGGCAGGAGGCTGACGAGGACGATTGCGAGAGCGGCGATCGATGCCTCCTCGTATGTTCCCCTCGCTGCCTCGCCGTAGAGATGCGTGGCGAAAGTCTCGACATTCAGCGGGCGCAGCAGCAGGGTCGCCGGCAGTTCCTTGACGCAATCCACGAAGACCAGCAGCGCAGCGGCGGCAATCGCCGTCTTCGACAGCGGCAGATGCACGAGGCGGAAGGTGCCTGATGGTGTCTGGCCAAGTGTGCGCGAGGCGTGGTCGAGCGTGACAGGAATGCGCGCCAGTCCGGCGTCGATGCCGCCCGCCGAAATCGCCAGGAAGCGAACCGCCAGCGCATAGACGAGGGCCGCTCCCGATCCCATGAAGAACAATCCGGTGACGACGCCCAACCATTGAGTACCGGCATGAAAGATCATCCTGTCCGCACTGCCGAGGACGATCAGCACGCCGATCGCCACGACTGTTCCCGGTGCGGCATAGCCGGTTGCCGCAATCCGCATCAGCAAGGATGAGCCTGCACCCGGCCATAGACGGCCGGCATAGGCAAGCAGAAGGCCGAGAAGGATGACCGCGGCGGTGGCGACCGAGGCGAAGAGCACTGTGTATCCGGCTTCACTGAGGAAATTGGCGGAAACCCCGGCGAAGCGGAAGCGCTTCCAGGCCTCCGAGGCCAGATAGACAGCCGGCGCCGCGAAGCCGAGGATAACAGGCAGGAAGCCGAGAGCAGAGAGAAGGAGACCCTTGGACGGAGAGACCTTTTGCGGCTGCAGGCCGCGGCTGCGGCGGCTGTCGGTTGCGTAGCGCTGATTGCGCCGGGCCCAGCGCTCGATGGCAATCAGGGCTACGACGATGAAAAACAGTGCCAGCGCGATCTGCGATGCGCCGGGCAGGTCGGTGCGGGTGATCCAGGTCGTGTAGATCGAGACCGTCAGGGTCCGCACGCCCAGAAATTCGGCGGCGCCGACGTCGTTCAGTGTTTCCATCAATGCCAGGCTGACGCCGACGGCAACGGCCGGGCGGGCAAGCGGCAGGGCGATATGCCAGAAGACGCCGCGCCTGCTAATGCCGAGCATCCGTCCCGCTTCGATGAGATTGGCCGACTGCGTCAGGAACATCGCCCGGACAGGAATATAGACATAGGGATAAAGCACCATGCCGAGCAGCAGGATGCAGCCCGTCATCGAACGGATATCGGGCAAGCGGAACTGCCGTGGGCTCTCATAGCCGAGCAGCCAGCGGATCGCGCCCTGCACGGAGCCGATCGGATGCAGGATATCGAGATAGGCGTAGGCGATGATATAGGTCGGCACCGCGAGCGGTAGCAGCAGCGCCCATTCCAGCACGCGGCGGCCGGGAAAGTCGTAGGCTGTCACCAGCCAAGCCGTCAGCGTACCAATTGCCGCCGTCATCAGGCCGACCCCGCCGAGCAGGATCACCGTATCCGCAAGGGCGACCGGCAGGATCGTCGAAAACAGATGGCTCCAGAGCGACGGCGAGCCTTTGAACGCTTCGAAGGCGAGGCCGCCGAAGGGCAGGATGACGAGAAACGCAACAAGCCCGGCTCCGGAAAGCCAGGCGCTGACCGGCCGCCTTGCGGGGCGATCTGCCACTGATGTCAGGGACATGCAATCATCCGAACGGAAAGGGGCGCCCGCAGGTGCAGCCGCCCCGATCGCCTTAGTTGTCGAAACCGACCTTGTCGACGAGCGCGCTCGCCTCCTTGCGGTAGCCGACAATTTCGGCCAGCGGCTTGCTGTCGATCTTCAATTCGCCGAAGGAGGCGATGATCGGATCGACAGAGGCGCCGGCCTTGACCGGATACTCGTAATTGGCTTCGGCATAGATCTTCTGGGCCTCGTCGGAGACGAGATATTCCAGAAGCTTCACGGCTTCTTCCTTGTTTGGCGCATGCTTGGCAACGGCCGCACCGGAGATGTTGACCTGCGTGCCGCCGTTCTTGAAGGTCGGCAGGACCACCTTGATCGCCTCACCCCACTTGACCTGGTCTTCGCCGCCCTTTCCGGAGCGCATCAGACCGACATAGTAGGAGTTGGCAATGGCGATGTCGCAGACGCCGCCGAGGATATCCTTTGCGCCGTCGCGGTCACCACCGGCCGCCTTGCGGGCGAGGTTGTCCTTGATGCCGGAAAGCCACTTTTCGGTTTCGGCTTCGCCGTAATGGGCGATATAATCCGCAAACAGCGCCGTGTTGTACGGATGCTGGCCAGAGCGGATGCAGATCTTGCCCTTCCACTTGGGATCGGCGAGATCCTCGTAGTTGAAGGCCGTCAGATCGACATCCTTGGCGGCATAGAGCACGCGGGCGCGCATCGACAGGCCGAACCAGTAGCCCTTCGCATCGCGAAGCTGTTCTGGAATGGCGGCGTTGAGCGTTGCGGACTCGATCGGCTGGGTGACGCCCTTTTCGGCGAGATCCACCAGATTGCCGGCATCGACGGCCATCAGGATATCTGCCGGAGAGGCAGCACCTTCGCTTGCCACACGTTCGGCAAGACCGTCCTTGAGAAACACGGTGTTGACCTTGGTGCCGGTCTTCGCCGTGTAGGCTTCCAGAAGCGGCGCGATCAGCGCCGGCTCACGTGTCGTGTAGAGATTGAGCTCGGCGGCCGAAACGGTGACCGGAAGAGCGCACAGAGAAAAAGCGGCGAATGCCGCGGACATTTTGGTTTGCATCATACTACCCCCGTAAATGACTGCGCTCCGTAGCTGCAGTTCTTGAGGGGGATAGTCAAGTTTAAGTCGCCGCCATCACGGCTTCGTGATGGCGTTCTCACCCGTTCAGGCGAAGGCGAGCACCCGTTCGGGAGCGATCGAGATTCGCACGCTCTGCGCATCGTCCGGCAGGCGCCGCATGGTGCGGGTCCGGATCGGAGCCTGGAGACCCTCGACATCGAGCGTCAGTTCCTCGATTTCCCCCTGGAAGGAGCGCCTGATGATGCGGGCCGGCAGGTCACCTTCATCGACCGAGACCGTGATATCCTGGAAGCGCACATAGACGGTGCCGCTTTCCTCGTCGCGCAGGTCGAGCCCATGCGCGAAGCTGCCGATTGCCGTTTCCATGCGGCCGTTCCTGCTGATGCCGGGAATCTTGTTCGCCAGCGAAAAGAATTCGGCGGCATAGGCGCAGTTCGGCCGGTCGTGGAGATCGTAGCCGGTTCCCACCTGAACGATCTCACCCGCCCGCATCAGCACCACCCGGTCGCCCGCCGACAGCGCCTCCTGCGGATCATGGGTGACGATGATGGCGGTGGTGCCGAGTGTTCTCAGAAGTGCGATCGTCTCGGTGCGGACCTGCTCGCGCAGCCCCTGGTCGAGGTTGGAGAATGGCTCGTCCATCAGCAGGATGCGCGGCCGCGGCGCCAGCGCCCGGGCAAGTGCCACGCGCTGCTGCTCGCCGCCAGAGAGCATATGCGGGTAGCGGTCCGTCAGATGGCCGATCCCGGCAATGCTGATGACTTCCGCCGCCATCGCTGCCGCTTCGGCCTTTGGCCGCCTGCGCAGACCGAAGAGAATGTTCTGCATCGCCGTCAGATGCGGAAAGAGGGCATAGTCCTGGAAGACGAAACCGATCTTGCGTTCTTCCGGCTCGACGAAGCGGTCCGGCCCGGACACCATCTCGCCCTCCAGCACCACTGCTCCGCCATCCGGCCGCTCGATGCCTGCGATCACCCGGAGAAGCGTGGACTTGCCGCAGCCGGAATGGCCGACCAGGGTGACGATCTCGCCACGGGCGACGGTCAGCGACAGGCCGGCAAGTGCTGCCTGGGCGCCGAAGCTGCGGCGGATCGCTGATATCTCGAGCGCGGGTGAAGAGGCCTTGTCCTGCATGCGGGTCCTTGGAAGCTTGGTTCGAACCGCCTTACTTTAGGGAGCCCAAGGCCCGCGTACAACCACCGCCCGAAATCCCGCGTTCAACGCCAGTCTTCGGAGGCGCAGCAAAAATGGCGCAGGCGCGCAAATTTTAGGCATTGGCGTACCGCTCTTGGCCAAAGCGGGCTGTGCCGGACGCAGAAGTTGCGATAGATGCTGTGCTAGCGAACGCCACCGGGAGGATTTCACCCGGTCCCGAACGCTTCCATTTCTTCATCACATGACCGCAGCAGGCAAGGAATCCTGTTGCAGGAGGATATATTCATGGCCGTAGTGAGCGAAACCGCGCCGCGTTTCCAGAAGACGACAATGTCGATCCTGATGGCAGTCAGCTTCTGCCACATGCTGAACGATATCATGCAGTCGCTTCTTGCGTCGCTATATCCGCTCTTCAAGGCCAATTATAACCTCGACTTCGTACAGATCGGCCTGCTGACGATGACCTTCCAGGTCACCGCGTCGCTGCTGCAGCCTTTCGTCGGCATCTTCACCGACCGCTGGCCGATGCCCTATTCGCTGCCAGTCGGCATGGCCAGCACCTTCTGCGGCCTGATCCTGCTGGGCAATGCCGGCAGTTTCGAGCTGCTGCTCGTTGCGGCAAGCCTCATCGGCTTCGGCTCCGCCGTCTTCCATCCGGAGTCCTCGCGCGTCGCGCGGCTGGCCTCCGGCGGCCGTCACGGCTTTGCACAGTCCTTCTTCCAGGTGGGCGGCAATGCCGGTCAGGCGATCGGCCCGCTGATCGCCGCGTTCATCGTCTTCCCGCTCGGCCAGCACAGCGTTTCCTGGCTATCGGGCATCGCGCTGATCGGCATGATCGTGCTCGGCTGGGTCGGCAACTGGTACATGAGCCACCGCCGCCAGAATGCCGGCAAGCCGGCCGTCAGCCGCACCCTGCCGTTGCCGCAGAACAAGGTGGTGATCGCGCTGCTGATCCTCGTGCTTCTGACCGCGACGAAGAACGTCTACATGGCAAGTATCTCGAGCTACTTCACCTTCTATGTCATCGACCGTTTCCAGCTCGGCGTGCAGCAGGCGCAGCTGATGCTATTCCTGTTCCTGGGCTCGGTTGCCGTCGGCACCTTCCTCGGCGGCCCGATCGGCGATCGTCTCGGCGCCCGTTTCGTCATCTGGTTCTCGATCCTCGGCGTCATTCCCTTCGCGCTGATGCTGCCCTATGCCAACCTCTTCTGGACATGCGTTCTCAGCGTCGTCATCGGCCTGATCTTCGCTTCGGCCTTCTCGGCGATCGTCGTCTTCGCGCAGGAGCTGGTGCCGGGCCGCGTCGGGCTGATTGCCGGGGTGTTCTTCGGCTTCGCCTTCGGCGCCGGTGGTCTCGGCGCCGCCTTCCTCGGCGATTTCGCCGATAGCCACGGCATCGAGTTCATCTACAAGATCTGCTCCTATCTGCCGCTGCTCGGCCTGCTGACGATCTTCCTGCCGAAGATCCCCAGACACGCGCACGGGTGACCGGGCACGCGGAAGCGTGACGGGAAGGCTCGTGTAAATTATCCTAAGGCCCTATCGCGCCGCATGCATTCCTGGTGATAGCGTGCGGCGCAATGACATGCCGGAGGATGACATGACGAAGAAGACCGTGGCCGATTGGCAGGCGCTTGCCGCGAAGGAGCTGAAGGCTTCTCCGGATGTGCTTGTCTGGCACACGCCTGAGGGCATCGACGTCAAGCCGCTCTATACGGCCGAGGATATCGCGGGCGCCGGTCATCTGGACAGCATTCCGGGCTTTGCTCCCTTCACCCGCGGACCGCGGGCGACGATGTATGCCGGACGCCCCTGGACCATCCGCCAATATGCCGGCTTCTCGACCGCCGAAGCCTCCAATGCCTTCTACCGCAAGGCGCTTGCCGCCGGTCAGCAGGGCGTCTCGGTTGCCTTCGATCTGGCCACCCATCGCGGCTATGACAGCGATCATCCGCGCGTCGAAGGAGATGTCGGCAAGGCCGGCGTGGCGATCGACAGCGTCGAGGACATGAAGATCCTGTTCGACGGCATCCCGCTGGAGAAGATCTCGGTGTCGATGACGATGAACGGCGCCGTCATCCCGATCCTCGCCTCCTTCATCGTCGCCGGGGAAGAGCAGGGTGTTTCGCGCGCGGCTCTGTCCGGCACCATCCAGAACGACATCCTCAAGGAGTTCATGGTCCGCAACACCTATATCTATCCGCCCGAGCCCTCGATGCGGATCGTTGCCGATATCATCGAGTATACAGCGCGCGAGATGCCGAAGTTCAATTCGATCTCGATCTCCGGCTATCACATGCAGGAGGCCGGTGCGACGCTGGTGCAGGAGCTTGCCTTCACGCTGGCCGATGGCCGCGAATATGTGCGGGCGGCCATCGCCAAGGGTCTCGACGTCGACGAATTCGCCGGACGCCTCTCCTTCTTCTTCGCCATCGGCATGAACTTCTTCATGGAGGCGGCAAAGCTGCGTGCCGCCCGTCTGCTATGGACGAAGATCATGGAGGAGTTCCAGCCGAAGAAGGCCTCGTCGCTGATGCTGCGCACCCATTGCCAGACGTCGGGTGTCTCGCTGCAGGAGCAGGATCCCTATAACAACATCATCAGGACCGCCTTCGAGGCGATGTCGGCCGTGCTCGGCGGCACGCAGTCGCTGCACACCAATTCCTTCGACGAGGCGATCGCCCTGCCGACGGAATTCTCGGCCCGCATCGCCCGCAACACCCAGCTGATCCTGCAGCACGAGACGGGGGTGACCAAGGTCGTCGATCCCCTGGCTGGTTCCTATTATGTCGAGAGCCTCACAAAGGAATTGGCCGACAAGGCCTGGGCGCTGATCGAGGAGGTCGAGGCGCTCGGCGGCATGACCAAGGCCGTCAACGAAGGCCTGCCGAAGCGGCTGATCGAGGAAGCCGCGACGCGCCGTCAGGCCGCTGTCGACAAGGGCGACGAAGTGATCGTCGGCGTCAACAAATACCGGCTCGAGACCGAGGAAGAGCTCGACATCCTGGCGATCGACAATGCGGCTGTGCGGACCGCGCAGGTCAAGCGCATCGAGGACACGCGCCGCCGCCGTGATGGCGTCAAGGTTGCCGAAACCCTGAAAGCCCTTGCAGACATCGCCCGCACCGGAGAGGGAAACCTGCTTGCCGCCGCAGTCGAGGCAGCGCGGGCGCGCGCCACCGTCGGTGAAATCTCCGATGCGATGCGCGCGTCCTTCGGCGATCATGCGGCGGTACCCGAGGTGATCAGGGACGTCTATGGCGAGGCCTATCGCGATCAGCCGGAGCTTGCCGTGCTGAAGGGCCGCATGGCGGATGTGACGGAGAGCCTCGGGCGCAAGCCGAAGATCATGGTCGCCAAGCTCGGCCAGGACGGCCATGACCGCGGTGCGAAAGTCATCTCTTCGGCCTTCGGCGATGTCGGCTTCGACGTGCTGGCCGGGCCGCTGTTCCAGACGCCCGATGAGGCGGCCGGGATGGCGATCGGCGAGAAGGTCAACGTCATCGGCGTCTCGTCGCTGGCGGCTGGTCACAAGACGCTGCTGCCGCAGCTGGTCGAGGCGCTGAAGGCAAAGGGTGGCGGCGATGTCATCGTCGTCTGCGGCGGGGTCATTCCGCGCCAGGACTATCAGTTCCTCACCGACCACGGCGTCGCCGCCGTCTTCGGGCCGGGGACGAATGTGCTCGATGCCGCAAACTCCGTGCTGGATCTGCTGCAGGGCATCAGGCGAAATACCTGATGCTACCGGCCGGGGCCGTTACCGCCCCGGAATCGCCACCCGCATTTCGATGAAGCGGAAGATCCGGCCGAAGACCGCACCCATCAACAGATAGAGCGTACCGGCGATCAGGAAGGTTTCGAAGGGCGCGTAGGTGCGGGCGACGAAGACGCGGGCGGCACCGGTCATTTCCATCACGGTCACGGCGCTGGCGAGCGTCGAGCCCTTCATGACCAGCACCAGTTCGTTGGCGATCGCCGGAAGGATGGCACGGTAGGCCTGCGGCAGGATGATCTTCAGCAATAGCACCACGCGATGCAGCCCGAGCGCCTGTCCTGCCTCCCACTGACCTGCCGGGAGTTGGCGGATCGCACCGGCCAGCAGCTCGGCGGAATAGGCGGCCGAATTCAGGCCGATTGCGAAGATGGCGCAATAGATGGGGCTGCGCAGCACCGGCCACAGGAAGCCGTGGCGGATCAGATCGATCTGGCCGAGGCCGTAATAGACGATGAACAGCTGGACCAGCAGCGGGCTGCCGCGGATCAGGAACGTATAGGTCGAGACCGGCACGCGCAGAGAACGGCGCGAGGAGGTCACCGCCAAAGCCAGCGGCAGGGCCAGAACCTGGCCGAGCGCGAAGCTCGCCACGGTGATCAGGACGGTGAGGATGAAGCCGTCCTTGACGGTCAGAAACGCCGGAAGAAACAGATCGAAGGAGAGCATGGTCACCTCATATGCGGCGTGAGGCGCAGCTCATACGCCTTCAGGAGAAGGGACGAGATGCCGGTGATGGCAACATAGAGGCCGGCAGCGGCCAGATAGAAGGCGAGTGGTTGATGCGTCGCGCCGGCGGCGACCACCGATTTGCGCATCAGCTCCTCAAGGCCGACGACCGAGACGAGGGCACTTTCCTTGAGGATCACCAGCCACTGGTTTCCAAGGCCGGGAAGGGCGCGCACCATCATCTGCGGCAGGATGACGAGAAGGAAGGCGCGGGGCTTGCGCAGCCCGAGCGACAGTGCTGCCTCCCACTGTCCCTGCGAGACGCTGAGCAGAGCGCCGCGCAGGATTTCGGTTAGGTATGCGGCGGCAACGACCGACAGCGACACGACACCCGCGGTCAACGCATCGACTTCGACATAGCGGCCGATCATCTTGGTCAGCAGCACCGTGCCGCCATAGAAGACCAGGAAGATGACCAGCAGTTCGGGTAGGCCGCGGATCAGCCCGACATAGCCCATAATGATCTTGCGCGTCAGCGGACTGCCATAGACGGCGAGCGGCGCAAGGGCTGCGGCGATGACGAAGCCCGCGACGAAGCTGGCGACGCCAACGATCAGGGTGGTCAACAGCCCCTGCAGAAGCTGTCCGTGATATTGGACGAGGGCATCAAGCATCTGCGGCAGCCTCCCGGGTCACTGCGCTCTCGCAAAGGGCCGCGAAAAACTCGGCGGAAAAGCCGATCATGTTCTCGAAATGGGAGACTAGGATATTCTCGTCCGGAGAGTGCAGCATCGCGCCGTGATGCGTCAGGCCGGCGCCGAACAGGGTGGCGCCGAATTTGTGGACGAAAGGATGCGCAAGCCCCGAGGCGGCCGAACTCGGCTGGATCACCGCTGGCCGCCCGAACCATTTTTCCAGCAGTGCCGCCCCCAGATCGACGGCGGGATGCGACGGGTCGCTTCTGACGCCGAGAACCTCGGCATCGAGGATTTTCATCTCGACGTCGTCAAATCCCTTCGCGTCCAGGTGACGGCGCAGCAATGCGGCGATCTCTACCGGGTGCTGGCCCGGTGCCAGCCGGAAATCGAGCTTGGCCATTCCGGTGCAGGGCAGAACGGTCTTTGCCCCTTCGCCGTCATAGCCGCCGTGAAAGCCGTTGACGTTCAGGCAGGGTTCGAAATTCAGGTGCTCGTAGAACGTATCAGCATCGACGCCATCGAGCAGGCGCTGTCCGCCGGTTTCGGCCTGCAGGCTTTCGAGCGGGAAAGGCGGGGTCGCGGCAAGCGCGCGGCTGCGGACATCCGGCGCCATAACGTCGTCATAAAAGCCGTCGATCAGGATGCGGCCGGAAGCGTCTCGCAGCGAGGCAATGGCGGCCGCAAGGCGCCAGAGCGGATTATCGAAGATAGCGCCAAGGCTCGAATGCAGGTCGGCCCGCGCCGTGCGGCATTCGAGCTCGACCGCGAGGATGCCCTTGAAGCCCATAAGAATGATCGGGCGGCCTGACTTGTCGACTTCGCCGAATTCCCACCAGCAGAGGTCGGCCCTGGTGTCCGGGAAGCGGCTGTCGAGGAAGCGGGTCAGCGACGGGCTGCCGATCTCCTCTTCGCCTTCGACGATCCAGATCAGCTTGAACGGCAGGGCGCCGGGATGGGCTTGGCGGAAAAGATTCCAACCGGCTATGCGGCTGATGAACTCGCCCTTGTCGTCGGCCGATCCCCGGCCGTAGAGGCGGCCATCGCGCTCGGTGAGCACGAAGGGCGGATCAGTCCAGAGGGCGACCGGGTCTTCCGGCTGCACGTCGTAGTGATTGTAGATGACAAGCGTGAACGGTCCATCGCCGGTCTCGCCGACGACGAACGGGCCGACATCGCCCTTGTGCTGCCCTGTGCTGAAACCGGCTTCGGCAAGAAGGCGCTCGACCTCGTCCGCGCAGGCCTCCATGCCTTCGCCACGGGCGCTGACGGATGGAATGGCCACCAGGGCGGACAGATCGTTCCTGGCTGCCGCCAGGATGTCGGGTGAAATGCGCATGGTCTCTCCTGGAAGGGGAGGCGGGCATGCCGCCTCCCGCATGCCATTATTTCTTGGAGGCGTCGTAGCCGAACCACTTCTCGGAAATGGTCTTGACCGTACCGTCCTTCAGCATCGCTTCGACGGCGCCGTCGACCTTGGTCTTCAGCTCGGCCTTGCCCTTGCCCATGGCAACGCCCTGGCCCTTGCCGAATTCGGCAAAGTCGGCGCTGGTCAGCAGCGGACCTGCATAGGCGAGCTTGTCGGCGCCGCGATCCTTGATGAGCGGCTCCCAGGCGGAACGCTCCATCAGGCCGGCATCGATGCGGCCAGCGACGAGGTCGTCGGCAACTTGGTCGGGACGGTCGTAGACCCGTACGTCGGCATCCGGGAAATGGGCGCGGATCACCTGCTCGTGGGTCGAGCCGGACTGAACGCCGATCGAAGCCTTGGCGAGGGCCTTGGTGAGATCGGCGGCAGACTTGGCCGAGGCTGCATCGCTGCCTGGCGCGGTGACGATCGCGTTCGGAGCGTCGGCATAGGCGGCCGAGAAATCGACCTTCTGCGAGCGTTCGTCGTTGATCGACACGCCCGAGATGACGAGGTCGAACTTGCCGACCTGAAGACCCGGCAGCAGGCCGTCATAGGCCTGGTTCTGCCAGTTGCAGGTGGCGGCGATGCGCTTGCAGATCTCGTCACCGACATCCTTGTCGAAGCCGATGATGTTGCCGCTGGCATCGACCGATTCCCACGGCGGGTAATCGGCGCTGGTGCCGATGCGAAGCTCGTCGGCAAAGGCGGTGCCCGCGAGAAGCGAAAGCGAGAGCACTGTCAAAAGTCGTTTCATGGAAATTCCCCTTTTGTTTGGAAACGGACTCAATCCGCCGCCCGCAACCGGGCGGCTGGAATTCTTGGGTTTTCGAGGAGATCAGGCGGCCGAAACGGCGGCCTCCTTCAGGAATTGCGAAATGCGCTTCAGGCCCTCGTGGAGTACCGCTTCGCCATTCGTGTAGCCGATGCGCAGGTAGCCCTCCATGTCCATGGCGCTGCCCGGCGTCAGCATGACGCCCTTCTGTTCGAGAAGGCGAAGGCAGAAGTCCTCGGAGGAGATCGGCAGATCGTATTTCAGCAGGGCCGTGGTGCCGGATTTCGGCTTGATCCAAGAAATCAGCGGCTCGGCATCGACCCAGTCCGAGAGGATGGAGAGACCGCTGCGGGTGATATGATGGCTACGCTTCAGGATCTTGTCGCGATTTTCGAGCGCGATCGCCGCAAAGTGGTCGTCGAGGCGGCCGACGCTGATCGTGTTGTAGTCGCGATGAACGGAAACCGCATGTATCAAATCTTCCGGACCGGCAATCCAGCCGAGACGCAATCCGGCCAGCGAATAGGTCTTCGACATGCTGCCGGTGCTGATGCCCTTTTCGTAGAGATCGGCGATCGAGGCGGTCATGCCGTCTGCGCCTTCCTGATCCGTGCCGCGATAGACTTCGTCGCAGAGGATCCAGGCGCCGCAAGCACGGGCAATCTCGACGATCTTTTCGAGATAGGCGCGGTCCATCAGCGAACCGGTCGGGTTGTTCGGGTTGTTGATGGCGATCAGCTTGGTGCCCGGGGTCGCCAGCTTCTTCAGCTCTTCGAGATCGGGCAGGAAGCCGGTCTTTTCGGTGAGCTTTAGGATCTGGATGTCGGCGCCGATGCTCTCGGGGATCGAGTAGTGCTGCTGGTAGGTCGGCAGCACGGAGATGACGCGATCGCCCTTTTCGACGAGGGTCAGGTGAACGAGTGCGTTGGCGCCTATCGCGCCGTGGGTGATTACGGTATTCTCGAGCTTCTGGCGCTCGTAGAGGCCGGCAACCAGGTTGCGCAGCCGCACGCTGCCTTCGATCTCGCCATAGGTGAGCTTCAGCGGCAGCAATTCGGCGGCGATATCCGTCTTGCCTGCCATGTCGAGCAATTCGCCGACGGTCAGCGATTCGACGCAGGTCTCGGCGAGGTTCAGCTCGCAGACGTTCTCGTATTTGTTCATCCAAATCTCGACGCCGAAATTGCGGATCTTCATGTCATTCTCCTGGCTATTGCTTGTGTCTTAGGCGCGGGCGGCGGCGAGCAGGGCGACGGCGGCCGCAACGTCTTCGAGGCCAAGGCCGATCGAGCGGAAGAAGGCCGGGCGTTCGCAGCTCGGAGCCTTGGCTCTGCCAGCCAGCAGTTCGGGCAGGTCGCCGCAAAGCGCGTCAGCACTCCATTGTCCGGCGGCGGCAGCCAGTTTCATTTCGCCTGCTGATGCCGGTGTCGTCGCGCGGTAATCGCAATAGACGTCGAAGCCCTGTAGGGCCGCGGGATCGACCTCGTGGGCATTGGCGGCATTGGTGCTGATCGAGGTCACGACGGCCGATTTCGACAGCGACTTAACGTCTATGACGGGCTTGCCCGAGGAAGTGCAAAGCAGCACCACGTCGGCGCCCGCTACGGCGGCATTGGCATCGGCGTATTGGCTGACCGCAACGCCACTGGCGATCGTCGCAGGAATGTCCTTGCGGCTGGCGACGTTCGGTGATGCGATGCGCACCTCTTTCCAGGCGCGGATCGTTTCCGCATAGCGTAGATGGGCAAGCGCCACCGGGCCGGAGCCGACGATGGTGAGCACCGACGCATCTGAAGGCGCCAGGACATCGGCGGCGATGACCGATGTCGCCGCGGTGCGCTCGGTGGTCAGCTTCTTGGAATCGCAGAGCAGTACCGGCGTGCCCGTTTCCATCGACATCAGCAGCGTCCAGGCCGTGACCAGCGCCTTGCCGTCGCCGGGGATGTAGGGGGAAAGCTTGGCGCCGAAGACCTTCTCGCCCGAGAGCACGCCGAGATAGGTGATGAAGTCGCCGGCATCGCGCGGGAAAAGGCTGAGCGTCTGCGGCGGCTGAACGGCATCGCCATCTGCCAGCGAGCGGAACATGCGCTCCAGCACCGAGCGGACGTCCACTTTCGGAAGAAGAGCGGTGATATCGGCTTCGTGGAGAACGATTGGCTGTTGCGACATGAATGACCTCGCCTTTAAATGCGGGGCAGACGGCCGCGCGCAAACATCCGTTCCCGCGTAGGTGCCCCACGCACGGCTGAAATCGCTGTTGAATAGTCTGCCCATCAAGAGTAAAAGGAGCCTATGAGCAATATATTGCACAGTCAAGTGCGTCGCGATGTCCTAGCGCATGTTTCCGGCAATCTTCGCAGGCATCGTCAGGCCTCCGGCATGAGCCAGGTGGCGCTGGCTGAAGCATCGGGGATCAGCAGGCGGATGATCGTCGCCGTCGAAGCCGGTGATGCGAATATCAGTCTCTCCAGCCTCGACAAGCTGGCGGCGGCAATGGGCGTCGGGTTCGTCGATCTGGTGCGTGATCCCGACCGCAGCTCCTCTGCCGATATCAACGAGGTGACCTGGCGCGGAAACGGCCCGGCAAGCGCCGGCGTTCTGCTCGGCACTGCGCCTGCGGCCCACGAGACACAGATGTGGCTCTGGTCGCTCGAAGGCGGCGAGCGCTATGACGCGGAACCGGACCCGCAGGGCTGGCACGAAATGATCTTCGTCACGGAAGGCGTGCTGACTCTTACCGTCGGCGGCGCCGAGAAGGACTACCCGGCAGGGACTTTTGCGATTTACAGCTCGGCCCAGGACTATTCCTACGCGAACCGGCAGACCGGGATCGTGAAGTTCATCCGCAACGTGGTGTCATAGACCCTCACCGGCTAGAATTCTTCGACGATGACGCCATCGCGAACGCCCAAGCATCTGCATTTTTGGTGTTGCGGCGAACGGTCGATGATGCCCCAAGCAGGTTGCCCCTCGGCGGTCATAAAGGAAGCAACGTAAAGTCCATTGGCGAAAGAAATCGATAGTTCTGGAAGCCGTCCGTAGATCGAGATGTCTTGAACCGTCTGTCCGATCAGCGTCTGAAATATCTCCTTCCAATTATCTTCATCGCTCCAGCTTCCGCACAGGATGGACTCCTCGTTCTCAATTCGCCAACTCCACTCGATTATGACCGTATAGTCGCCCTGTGGATTGGCAGCAGACCCATCTCGTTTCACCTTTGGCGATAAGCGGCCAAACTCCAGAAAAATAGCAGAGCCATGCCCCCGCCAAAGCGCAGACAAGGGCTGTGAGACAAGCGTGGAGCGATACGTCTCAAAAATTGCTGACGGCAGCGTCAAAGTATCCTCCAGCCTTATGGAGCGTGAAAGCTTCCCGGCGAAAATGAACTTTGTCAACAAGACTAGGCGGCGGCAATCAGAAGCTCTCGTCGGCAACGTCATCGCGAAGACCGTCCTGATCGCGTACCAGGTTTTTCTTGAAATGGGCGATGAAGCCCTTGATGACCGGCGATGGCTCGACCTTGCGGTAGGCGATCGCCAGATCCGATGTCACCGAGCATCCTTTCAGCCTGGTGTAGGTAATGCCCGGAAGCTGGACGCATTGGAACGAGCGCGGCACCAGCGCAACGCCGACGCCGAGCACGACCATGCTGGCGATCGTTATGAAATCCCGGCCGGAACTGTTGATGTGAGGCTCGAAACCGGCTTCGCGGCAGGCGGCGATCGTGTTGCGGTGAAAGCCGGTATCGGCAGGTTGGCGCGGCGTGATGAACACTTCCGGGGAGAGTGATTTCAGGGAAACGGATGCGGCACTCGCGTGTCGATGGCCGGCAGGCAGGGCCACGACGAAATCTTCGCGCACCGCGACTTCGGCTGCCAAACCCGGCGGAAGCGAGATCGGTGGCCGGATGAAGCCGAGATCGAGCGTCTTGTCGGCGATCTTTTCGAGTTGCTGGCGCATCTCGATCTCGATCAGCTGGAATTCGACACCGGGGCTCGCGGCCTTGAACTTCGAAAGCGCATCGCCGAGCACGCCGGAATAGGCAGCCGAGGCGACATAGCCGACCGAGACCCGCTCCAGATCGCCGCGCGCGGCGCGGTGAACGGCGTCAATCGCGTTCTCCGCCTGACCGAGAACGCGGCGGCCCTGTTCGGCGAGCTCAAGTCCCGGCCGCGTCAGCCGCACCGCGCGGCGGCTGCGATCGAGCAGGGCTACGCCGAGCAGGGCTTCGAGCTTGATGATCTGCTGGCTGAGGCCGGGCTGGGCAATACCCAGCCGGGCCGCCGCACGCTCGAAATTCTGCTCTTCGGCAAGCGCAACGAAATATCGGAGATGCCTGAGCTCGAGCGCGGAGCTATTCGCCAATTGCCACCTGTTTTCAGAACCAGCGCTTATGAAAAACGCTCATTGCCTTATTGGATCAAAAAAACGAAAGCGTCTAGTAACGTGACTGAAATTGTCAAGTTTTAGGCGGGTCGTCCCGTCCTCGTCTCCATGAGGTTGCCGTGCGCGTGAAGAATCTATCGCTTGTCCTGCTGTCCACCGTTTGCGGGGCAGCGCTCCTTCCGGCAGCCGCGGTCGCGCAGGATGCGCAGACCGTGACCGAGCTCGCGCCGATCACCGTCCAGGGCCGGGCGAAGCAGGACCCGAATGCGCCGGTGAAGGGTTTCGTTGCAAGGACGAGTTCGACGGCGACCAAGACCGGAACGCCGATTCTCGAAACCCAGCAGTCGATCTCCGTCATCACCGCGGACCAGCTGAAGGCGCAGGATGCCGAAACCGTAAGCCAGGCTCTCGACTACATGCCCGGTGTCGTCAGCCAGCCGGGCGGGTCCGATCCGCGTTTCGATGCGCCGCGCATCCGTGGGTTCGATGGCCGTCAGTCGCAATATCTGAACGGCCTGAGACTGATGCGGACGGCAGGCGCGCCGGCGATCGATCCCTATCAGCTCGAGCGTATCGAAGTGCTGCGCGGCCCGGCCTCCGTGATGTTCGGCCAGGGCAATCCGGGCGGCATCATCAACCTGATCAGCAAGCGGCCGACCTTCGACCGCTTTGGCGAGGTGGGCCTGCAGATCGGCAGCTACGATACCTATGGCACCTATTTCGATGCCGGCGGCCCGGTCAGCGACGCGTCGGATTTCGCCTACCGTGTAACTGGCCTGGCAAGAACCGCGAGCGCCCAGGTCGATCAGCTCGACAACGACCGTTATTTCATCGCCCCTGCCGTCACCTGGCAGCCCGATGAAGACACCAAGCTGACGATCCTGACCAGCGTGCAGCACGACAATCCGAGCACGCCGTCGGGCGTGCCTGCGCTGTTTGCCAACACGCTCAGCCCGGACTTCTATGTCGGCGACAAGAGCTTCGACCATTCCAACCGGACGCTGACCAATCTCGGCTATGAGTTCGAGCACAAGCTGAACGACACCTGGACCTTCCGCCAGAATGTCCGCTACTCGAATTTCGATTGGGATTATCAGGCGCTGGGGATGTCAACGACCGTCGCGAACGTAGCCTATGGTCCGGGTGTGGGCGCCGATGGTCACTCAATCCTGCGCAATGCGACTTTCCAGGACGAACTGCTTAACACTTTCAATGTGGACAATAGTCTGCTGGGAGAGTTCGAGACCGGTGATCTGGAGCACAAGCTTCTGATCGGCTTGGACTATCGCTATTTCAGCAACAATGCGCGCACCCGGTTCTTCCGGGCAACGCCGCTCGATATCCTGAATCCCACTTATGGTGGACCGATCAGCCTGCTGTCCCGTACGACGGACACGCTGGTGGACACGGACCTCAGTCAAGTCGGTATCTATGTTCAGGACGAGATGGCCTACAACAATTGGCGGGCGACATTTGGCCTGAGACAGGATTGGGCAAGTACGGATGGCACCACGACGAATTTCCTGCCTGCAACGCGGGCGGTCAGATCTCTCGATCGCGATGACCAAAAGCTGACGGGACGCGTCGGGCTGGGCTATGTCTTCGACAATGGTATCGCACCATATGTCAGCTACAGCACTTCGTTTGAGCCGGTTGCGCCCACGTCAACCTTTTCCGATGTCCGTCCCACGGAAGGCAAGCAGGTCGAAATCGGCGTGAAGTATCAGCCCGAAGGCTGGGACGGATTTTTCTCTGCGGCGGTCTACGATCTGCGTCAGCAAAATGTCCTGCAGACGGTTGGCGGCGTCACCAGTCAGATCGGTGAAGTTCATGCCAAAGGCGTCGAGCTCGAAGGAGTGACGAGCTTGGCGGATGGCCTCAATCTCCGAGCGGCCTACACCTATACGGATACAGACACGATCGCCCCCGGAATGCTGACGAACCGCCTCCCACTGGACGGTGTTCCGGAGCATGCCGCCAGCATCTGGATGGATTACAGCTTTGCAGAAGGCTCCCCGCTTGAAGGCGTCGGCATCGGCGCGGGTGTTCGCTATGTAGGCCAGCGCTATGGATATGCAAGCTACGGTACCCCCGCAGTCCTGCACACCTACGACCTCGACGGAGTCACCCTCTTCGATGCGGCACTCACCTACAAGAAAGAAGGCGTCACCGCCTCGCTTAACCTTCGAAATCTGGCTGACAAGGAATATATCGCCAGCTGCAGCTCGTTTGGCTGCACCTATGGCGATGGCCGGACGGTGATGGGCAAGCTGACCTTCAACTGGTGAGGAAACGGCGAAGCCGCGCCCGCACGCTTACGGCGTTGGCTGGCCGCCGAAGAAGTTGAAATAGCCCCAGGCGGCCGCAAAGAGCACCAGGATGGTCAGGACCACGATGAGCTTGCGCAGCGCCGGATTGATCTGGCGCGGCGGCTTCGGCTTGTTCGGTTTCTTAAACTTGATGACGTTGTCGTTCATGCTGCTCTTCTAACCCGATTGCGGCGCCAAGCACAATTGCCGCTCACAACAAGCCGCGCCTTGCGAGACTTTTGAAGAGGGCCGAGATGCCGAATGTCCAGGGCGGGCATTGCGTCGACAGGCGCACGGTGTTGCTAAGTGTTCCAAGCCCGGCCGAAGAGATCTCCACCACATCGCCGAGCTTGTGGGTGAAGCCCTGGTTCTTGGCGTCGCGGTCCTGGGTCGGGGCAAAGAGGGTTCCGAGAAACAGCATGAAGCCATCGGGATACTGGTGGTGCGCGCCGCAGGTCTGCTTGACGAGATCAGTCGGATCGCGGCTGATCTTCGACATCGAGCTCTTGCCGTGCAGAACGAAGCCGTCCTCGCCTGTTACCTTGAGGTCAAGCTCGGCCTTGCGCATGTCGTCGATTGTGTAACTGTCGTCGAACAGGCGGATGAAAGGGCCGATCGAGCAGGATGCGTTGTTGTCCTTCGCCTTGCCGAGCAGCAGCGCCGAGCGGCCCTCGACATCGCGCAGGTTGACGTCGTTGCCGAGTGTCGCGCCTTTGATCTCGGCGCGGCTGTTGACCGCCAGCACGATCTCGGGCTCCGGATTGTTCCAGGTGGAGATCGGGTGCAAACCGACATCGGCGCCCCAGCCGACCGACGACAGAACCGGTGCCTTGGTGAACACCTCGGCATCGGGACCAATGCCGACTTCGAGATATTGTGACCACATGCCTTCATCGATCAGCGCCTGCTTGACCTTGGCGGCCTCGGGCGAGCCCGCCTTGATATTCGCAAGGCTGCCGCCGATCAGCGCGCCAACGCGATCGCGGATCGAAGCGGCGCGGTCAGGGTTGCCGGCCGCCTTCTCCTCGATGACGCGCTCGATCATCGACTGGGCGAAAGTGACGCCGCAGGCCTTGATCGCCTGAAGATCGGCAGGCGCCAGCAGATAGGGCTTGCTCGTATCCGGAGCGCCGGTGCTGTTTGCGGCGATTGCCTCCAGCGTCCCGGCAGGCGTCCCGGCGGCCGCGCGGACGAAACCTGCAGGATCGGCCAGTTCCAGCAGCGCGCTCAGCGTCGGCACGTCTTTGGAAGTGATATCGATGAGCTGCCCGTCGCGGATCGTCACGATCGACGGGCCACCGGCCTCAAGGTTCCAGATGCGGCCGACGAAGAGGCCGTTTGCGGAAGCGGCGTCGAGAAGCTGGGACATGGTAACCCCTCCAATGCTGATGAGCGATTGCTCATGGAAATTGCGGAAAATTGCCGCCCTCCAGCAGCGCCGGAAATCGATCATATTCGGCCAGCGCGGGCAAGGCTGATCACCGGAAAAACTGACTGCACGTTTCGTTGAAGGCTAGATTTCGGACTTGCGGCCCGGTTGCAGAGGCGTAGGTTCGGCAGCGATTTTTCATCCGCCTGCCGGGGAGAGGAGGCCCCGCCTGCAATGCTGAAATCCTTCGAACACGTCGGCATGACGGTCAGCGACATGGATCGCACCGTCGATTTCTACTGTAGCCTGCTAGGCCTCAGACTTCATCTTCGGAAAAAGCAGCCGGATGGCTCCGATCTCGTATTTCTGGATGCAGGCGGCGGCATGCTGGAGATCGTCGCGCCGCCAGGCGGCGCAGCCAGAGCCGCGGATGTGCCTGACGGCACCGCGGGTATGCGCCATCTGACCTTCCTGTTCGACAGCGTCGACGAGACTTTCGCAAAGCTTGAAGCCGCCGGCGTCGAGGTGAAGGAGCGGCCGCGTCTCGCCTTCAATTCCGAGGTGCTGCACAAGATCGCCTTCTTGCGCGACCCCGACGGCATCATCATCGAGCTTGCCGAGCGCAAGGAGTAGAACACGCACATTCTTTCGGCCTGATCTTGCTGCTGATAGTGCAAGTAAATCCGCTCAAATTTCGTCCGCGCAAGTAACGACTCTGTAAGCCCGCTCTGGCAGTCTTCCCGGAGATTATTTTGCTTATTTCAGTTGGACATATCATGAGCCGTACGAAGGACGATTGGATCAATCAGCGTGCCTATGCCATCTGGGAGGAAGAGGGCCGCCCGCACGATCGGGGCGGTGCTCACTGGCAGCAGGCGATGGCGGAATACGAGCAGCTCGAACGAACGCGCGCATCGACCGACGGCAGTGAGCTGATCGACATGTTGCGCCGCACCGGCCGCCTGATGCGGGCTGCTGAAAACGACGCGTTTCGTGTCGTCCGGCCGGAACAGAAGCCGGTCCGGAAGATCGGCAAACGCGCCTAGATTTACAGCTCCAGCAGCGCATAGGTCTTGCCGGTCGGTTTTTCGATATGGGCGGCAACATTATAGACCGGCGCTCCGCCAGGTGTGCGGCCCTCGTATGTGCCGCGATGGGCATGGCCGTGGACGACCGCATTGACCTTGAAGCGGTCGATGGTTTCCGCCAGACGCGAAGATCCGAGAAACGGGTAGATCTCCAGCGGCTCGCCGACGACGGTCTCGGCGATCGGCGCATAGTGGAGGATCACCATCGATCTGTCGGCGCGCACCTGGCGCATGGCATTTTCAAGCCGCATCGATTCCTCGACGCTTTCGGCGACCATCGCCTTGATGGCGTTCTCGCCGAAGGAGCCGAGCATATGCCGGCCGAAGCCGCCGGCAAAACCTTTGACGCCGACGAAGCCGACGCCCGCTATCTCCGCCGCCTGGCCGTTCAGCAGTTTCACCCCGGCATCGGTCAGGATCTGGGTCACGTCCTCGACAGACCCGCTCTCGTGGTCATGGTTGCCGAGAACGGCAACGACGGGAACCGTGCAGCTGCGCAGATCGGCAGCGAGAAGCTCAGCTTCCTTGGGCTTGCCGAGATCGGTGAGGTCTCCTGCCATGACGAGAACATCGGCAACACCGGAGACCTCGGCAAAAAGCTCCTTGTAGGATTTGGCGCCGTCTTCCTTCACATGCAGGTCGGCGACGGCGGCGACGCGGATCTTCCTTCTCGTCTCAGCCATCGGCTTCCTCCCATTCGCCGCGCGGCTGTCCCTCGCCGCCCACATCGGCAAAACCCCATTCCTTGACGTCGATCTCGAAATCGACGCGCGAATACATCCGTCCGCGGCAGATGCGCATCTGCGGCAGCGGCAGCTCGCGCTGGGCCGCAAGGCGCTCCAGCAGCTCGTCGATCAGCCATTGCGGGATCTTGTCGCGCTCGGTTGGGTAGATCCACCGGAAGTTCAGGATCGCAATCAGCAGCACTTCCCAGTGCACTTCCATATAGCCGAGCAGCTTGCGCCAATCGATCTTGTCGTGGGCGCGCAGGATCACATGGGCAATATCTGCGCCGTCATAGCGGTGGCGCAGCTGTACGAAGAATTTCGACCAAAGCAGCTCTGTCGGGCTGATGATCCAGACCGGACAACCGCACATCTCCACCTGACGCGCATCCTTGAACCAGTCGTCGCCGACAGGCATCGTGCCGTTGGACGACGCAAAAATGACATCGAAGAAATGCTTGCCCTTGAAGACCTTGCCGAGCCAGCGCTCATCCTCGACTTCGACGGCGTAACCCTTGTCTTTGAAATGCCCAAGGATGCGGCCGTAGTCACCGGCCTTGCAGAAGATGTCGAAATCCTTCGTCTGCCGCTGGATGCCGGTGTAGGCGCAGACAGCATAGGTACCGGCGACCAGAAACGGGATCTTGCAATCGACAAGCTCACGCACGGCTTCGGCGACGAACGGTTCCGCATCCGGGTCGATCAGCTGCGGAACCGCCCGCGCTTTCATCATCGCGGCATTCGGCTTGGTTTTCTTGCTGGCTGCGGTCGTGGCGTTCATCGTCCATTCCTTCGTCAGAGACTGCCGTTCGCAAGCCGCATGGTCGGGTCGGGATCGATTACATTACCTGTTCGAGACGCACAGGCGGACGGCGCTTCGCAGCCATCAGCAGATCGAGTTCGATCGAGGAGGGGCCGAAGCGCACGAAGAGGTCTTCAGCCTGATCGTCTTCGAGGCCGTATTTCTTGGCAAATTCCGGAAGGCTATACGGGCGGCCGCGCAAAGTACGGCCACGGCGCTCGGTTTCTCGGATCTGTGTCATAAGGTATTCTCCCCAGGCTCGTTGAGCATGAAGAACCGATAGAACGCTTAAAAGTTCCGCTTTTCGGAAACGTGAAGGTTTTGGTTGTGCCGCGGAGACGATGGCCTGCGGCGTTCCGAAACATGCCAGATATCGGTATGGAGACGCTCCGGTCACGAAAAAATATCCGCCATTCAACGGATCGTTTGCTTTCAATGTCAGCGCTTTACCCTTATCTTGGGACATCCTTGTCGATATCATAGGCTCCTTTTGTTAGTCGAAATCACTATCGTGGTCCTGCTTACCGTTCTGAACGGTGTGCTCGCCATGTCCGAACTTGCTGTCGTTTCTTCCCGCCCCGCCCGTCTTAAAGTTCTCGCCGATCACGGCAGCCTGGGGGCCACCCAGGCCATCAGACTTGCCGAAAATCCCGGACGCTTCCTGTCCACCGTGCAGATCGGCATCACGCTGGTCGGCGTGCTCTCGGGCGCCTTTTCCGGCGCCACGCTCGGCGGACGCCTGACGCAGTGGCTGTCGGAGCAGGGCGTTGGCCCGGCGCTGTCGGATGCGCTCGGCGTTGGCACCGTGGTCGTCGCCATCACCTACCTGTCGCTGATCGTCGGCGAGCTCGTGCCGAAGCAGATTGCGCTGCGCGAACCGGAAGCGGTTGCAGCCAAGGTGGCGCCTGCGATGGTCGTGCTCTCCAAATTTGCGCTGCCGCTCGTCTGGCTGCTCGATGCATCGGGCAAGCTGGTGCTGAAGCTGCTTGGCCAGTCCGGCAAGGTCAGCGACGGCGTGACCGACGAAGAGATCAAGACGGTCCTCGCCGAAGCGCAGAGCGCCGGCGTGATCGAAAGCGAAGAATCGGCGATGATTTCGGGCGTCATGCGCCTTGCCGACCGCACGGCCCGCGCCCTGATGACGCCGCGCCGCGATGTCGAGGTCGTCGATGTCGATGATACCCCGGAAGAGATCCGCACCCTGCTGCATGCGACGCGCCGCTCGCGTCTGCCGGTTCGCCGCGGCAGCTCCGACGAAGTCTTTGGTGTCCTGTTCGTCAAGGACTATTACGACGCCATGAATGCCAACGGCCATGCCGATATCCAGGCGCTGGCCCATGAAGTTCCGGTCATTTCGGATCTATCGACCGCAACGCATGCGATCCAGGCGATCCGCAAATCGCCCGTTCACATGGTTCTCGTCTATGACGAGTATGGCCATTTCGAAGGCGTCATCTCGTCCGGCGACATCATGGAAGCGATCATGGGCGCGTTGCTGGAAGGTCCTTCGGAAGAACAGGCAATCGTTCGCCGCACCGATGGCTCCTATCTGGTATCCGGCTGGACGCCGATCGACGAATTCGCCGAGTTCATGAGCTTCAAGCTCGACGACGACATCGAGTTCCAGACTGTCGCCGGTCTCATTCTCGAAGAGCTGAAGCACCTGCCGGAGCTCGGTGAGAGCTTCGTCAAGAATGGCTGGCGCTTCGAGGTCGTCGATCTCGATGGCCGCCGCGTCGATAAGATTCTCGTGTCGGCCGAGGCCGATGAGGGAGAAGCACGGTCGGCGTGATGCCGGCCGCCTGTGGAAATCTTACCCGGCTTACGGCGCTGCTTCCCGTCTGCGCAAAAGGCAGCTAGGTTCCTGCAACCCTGAATGCAGGAAGCCTTGATGCAGGACATGCGGACATTGATTGCAAAGCCTGCCGCGGTGGCGATCGTGCTGTTTGCGCGCGCCATCACCGCGGTGCGTGCCATCTGGTCGGGCGAAGGCCTGCCGCCGCGGCGCTGCGTCTATTTTGCCAATCACTCCAGCCATGGCGATTTCATTCTCGTCTGGGCGGTGCTGCCGCCCAGAATGCGCGCCGAAACACGGCCGGTGGCCGGTGCCGAATATTGGCTGAAATCCAGGCTCAGTACCTTCATCGGCCGCGATGTCTTCAATTCGGTGCTGATCCAGCGGGACCGCGAGAACCGGACGCAGGATCCGATTGCGCAGATGGCCGACGCCATCGACAGCGGCTCGTCGCTGATCGTCTTCCCCGAGGGCACGCGAAATCAGACAGAAGAGCCGTTGCTGCCGTTCAAGAGCGGCATCTTTCATCTGGCCGAAGCGCGGCCGGATATCGATTTCGTGCCTGTCTGGATCAACAATCTGAACCGCGTCATGCCGAAGGGAGAAATCGTGCCGATACCGCTGATCTGCACCGTGACGTTCGGCAGCCCGATGCAGCTGGAGAGAGGCGAGACGAAGGAAGATTTTCTTGAGCGTCTGCGCGCCGCGATGCTGGCGCTGTCGCCGAAAACGGCCGGAGCTGGCGAATGAACGGGGCGCAACACGATCTGATCACCCTGGTTCTCGGCATTTTCGGTGTGCTGATCCTGGCATCCGCCATCGGCTATGTGCTGCACCGGAAGCTGTCGCCCGACGGTTCCAACAGCGCCATCGAAAACCTGAACGCCCGCATCAAGGCCTGGTGGATCATGGTGATCTTCATCGGCATCGCCTTTCTGGCCGGGCGGGCAGGGGTCATCATTCTCTTCGCCTTTTGCTCCTTTGCGGCGCTGCGCGAATTCATCACACTGACCAATACCAAGCGGGCCGATCACTGGGCGCTCGCCTCGGCCTTCTTCGTCGTTCTGCCGATCCAGTATTATCTGCTCTGGGCCGAGGAATACGGCATCTATTCGATCTTCGTGCCTGTTTACGCTTTCCTGCTGATGCCGATTATTTCGGTGTTGCGCGGCGATACCGAGCGCTTCCTGATCCGAATCGCCGAAGTCCAATGGGCGCTGATGATCTGCGTCTTCTGCGCCTCGCACGTGCCGGCGCTGCTGACACTGACGATCCCCGGATATGAGGGCCGCAACGTCCTGCTGATCGCCTTCCTCGTCATCGTCGTGCAGCTGTCCGACGTGCTGCAATATGTCTGGGGCAAGCTCTTCGGCCGCACCAAGATTGCTCCGAAACTCTCGCCCTCAAAGACTGTCGAAGGCTTCATCGGCGGCATTGCCAGCGCCACGCTGATCGGTGCTTCGCTCTGGTGGATCACCCCGTTCACGCCCTTCCAGGCGGGCCTCCTGGCGCTCATCATCACCCTGATGGGCTTCTTCGGCGGGCTCGTCATGTCGGCGATCAAGCGCGACCGCGGCGTCAAGGATTGGGGCCACATCATCGAGGGCCACGGTGGCCTGATCGACCGGCTCGATTCCGTCGTCTTCTCGGCGCCGATCTTCTTCCATCTCGTTCGTTACTGGTGGTCGCTGACATGAGCGGCCTCGTCGCGCGGCTTGGCCGAAGCAGCGCCGTGCATGTAGCCTTTGCCTTTCTCGCCATGGGAGGCTGGGCGCTTTTCGCCAACCGTGCCTATCCGCTGCCAGCCATGCTGATGGCGGGCGCCGTGCAGGGCACGCTCTCTGCCTGTCTGACGCTGTTTCTGAAACGGGCGGTCGAGGCGCTGTCCAACCTGTTTTCCGGTGGCGTCCGTCTCGTCGCGCCGCCGCTGATTGCTTGCCTGGGGTCGGCGACCATCCTCGTCGCCTTCCATATGCTGAGCGGCACGCCCGAAATCCTGAAGACCATCGCCGTGCCGCTTGCCGTTTCCACCAGCTATGCGGCGATCTACAATTATTCGATCTCAAGAGGGAGAACTGCGCCGTGACCGAGGCCGGAGACCGCCGTCCGCTGACGAGCCGCAATACACGGTGGGCGCAGGCGATCGCCCGCTGGCTGGCGCAAAAGTCAGTCACGCCGAACCAGATCTCGCAGGCGAGCATTGCGGCCGCGGCGCTGGCCGGACTGTTCTTCTATTTCGCGGGACAGGATACCGGCACCCAGCGGATCGTCTTCCTGCTCCTCGCAGCACTGTCCTGCCAGCTTCGTCTGCTTTGCAATCTGTTCGACGGCATGGTCGCGGTCGAGGGCGGCAAGGCTGCGGCCGATGGCCCCTTCTGGAACGAGTTTCCGGATCGCGCCGCCGATATCCTGATTTTCGCGGGTGTCGGCCTCGGCATCGGCTTTGCCGGCCTTGGCTGGGCGGCGGCCGCCTTTGCGGTTCTCACCGCCTATGTCCGCGAGCTTGGCCGTGCCTGCGGGCAAGGCGCCGATTTCTCTGGCCCGATGGCCAAGCAGCACCGCATGGCAACCGTCACGGCGGCAGCCGTCCTGTCGGTCTTCGAACCACTGCTCGGCCTGCACAACGATGTTCTGTGTGCCGCGCTCTGGATCGTGGCCGTCGGCGCGGCCATCACCGCGTTGCGGCGCGGCCGCAACCTCGTTCAGGCAATGAAGCGCGGCGGCTGACGCGTCAGTCCTTTGACAGCAAGGCCATGACGGCAGCGCGATCAGGTGCGCCGAGGCGACCGCCGAAGACCGTGCATTTGAGCGCGGCGGCAGCCGAACCCAGCCGGATTGCATCTTCGGGTCCGGCGCCCTCGGCAATCGCCAGGGCATAGCTTCCGTGGAAAACATCGCCCGCCGCCAGCGTATCGACGGCCTTCACCCGAAAGGCTGGAACATGAGCGACGGCGTCTTCCTGCCGGTTCCACCAATAGCAGCCGCGTTCTCCTGCAGTCACGGCGACCAGGGCATTCGGATAGCGCTCGCGAAGGATCGGCACCATTGCAGCAGGGTCGTCGCATGCGCAGAGCAGACGCGCGGCGGGTTCCGAAAAAAGCAGATGATCGCCCTCTTTCGCCAGCATATCCAGTGTCTCTGCAGGCGCGACGTCGCCGTCGAAGATGGCGGGTTTGCCAGCCTGGCGGGCTGCCTGCAGTACCTTTTTGGCCAGCCCGGGCCAACGCACATCCACCATAACCGCATCGAAGATTGAGAGATCGGCGGGCGTCACATCCCGCACTACGTCGTGCAGCTGCTTGTCGTAGAAGGGAACGATGAGCCGCTCGCCATCATCGTCGATGAGAATACTTGAGACTGCTGAGCGTGCGCCCGGTACGAGCGTCATCCCTTCCACGTCTATGCCTGCCTGCTGCAGATCGGAGATGATCTGATGCCCGGCGGGGTCATCGCCGGTGGCGGCCCAGAGGCTTGCCATGCCGCCCAGCCTGACAATCGCATAGGCGGCGCTCGAGGCCATACCCTCGGCAACCTGCAGCATTTCGTAGGGAAGCACCTTGCCCGGCTTTTCCGGGATCGATCGCACCCTGAACAGCGTGTCGAGCACGGCTGCGCCAACGCAAAGCACATGGCGGCGGCCGGTGGATGGAGGAGATGACAGGTTCAAGGCTGCGGTCACTCGTTTGGTTGAATTGTCCTGCCTAGCCACCCTTGACCGCGCCTGAGGTCAATCCGGCAACGATCTGTCTCTGCGCAAACATCGTCAGCACCAGCACCGGCAAGGTGACGATCAGCGCGGCAGCGGCCAGCGGCCCCCAGCTCACCTGCTCGAAGGACAGCATGTTATAGACCGCAACCGGCAGCGTTCTCGTTTCGCGGCTTGCGAGCACGATACCGAAGACGAAGTTGTTCCACGAGAAGATCACGGACAGGATGAAGGCGACGACGATGCCGGGCCTGGCGATCGGCAGCGCCACCAGGCGGAACACCTGCCAGGCCGTCGCGCCATCGATGCTGGCTGCCTCCTCCAGCTCCTTTGGCGTCGTCTCGAAATAGCCGATCATGATCCAGACAACGATCGGCACGGTGACCACGAGATGGATGATGATCTGCGGCCAGAGCGTCCCGAGCAGGTTCAGCCATTGAAACAACAGGAACAGTGGGATGAGGAAGGAAAGACCCGGCGTCATGCGGGCGATCATGATCACCATCGCCGAGCGCTCCGCCTTCAGCCGGGCGATGCCGTAGCCGGCGGGTACGCCGATCAGAAGGGCCAGCAATGTCGCGCCGCCGGTGACCAGGATCGAATTCCAGAAATATAGGAAGAAATTGTTTTCCTGAAACACCTGGAGATAGTTCGACCAGGCGAAGCGTTCCGGGATCAGGATCGGCGGATAGGCGCCGTTGTCGATTTCGTATTTCAGCGATAGCGAGATCATCCAGAGGAAGAACAGGATGACCGGCGAGACCATCACCAGGGCGACGAAGAAAAGGCCGATGCGGTCGAGCGTCTTGCGCTTCATCATCGTGTCTCCGTATCCGACCAGTTGGCGCGCTGACGGACCATCATCAAAACGAAGGACAGGACGACGATGATGACGAAGAAGATCACGGCCATCGCCGAAGCGTATCCGATGTCGTAGTAGGAGAAGGCGGTGTTGTAGAGATAGATGTTGATCGTCTCCGACGCCGTGCCGGGCCCACCCTGCGTCATCGCATAGATGATGTCGAAGCTCTTGACGGCGTCGATCGAGCGGATGATGACGCCGATCATCAGGAAGGGCGCAATCATCGGAAGCGTCAGATAGCGGAATTTCTGCCAGACATTGGCGCCGTCGATCTCGGCACTTTCATATGGTTCGCGCGGCACGGCGGCCAGACCACCAAGCACGATCAGCATGATCAGCGGCGTCCACTGCCAGGTCTCGACCAGCACCAGCGAAGGAATGACGCTCTTCTGGTTGTAGATCCATTCCTGCGGGCCGATGCCAGCGAGCGACAGAAGATAATTGAGCACACCGAGCTGCGGATGGAACATCATGGTCCAGACGAGCGCAATGGCAACAGGCGTCGCCATCATCGGCATGACGAAAATGCCGCGCAGCAGGCCTCGGAGCGGAAATTGCGCGTCGAAGATCAGTGCGGCCAGTGTTCCGAAGAACAGGGGGGCGACGACGGCAAGCAGCGTGTAAACAGCCGTGTGCCAGAGCGACTCCCAGAAACGGAAGTCGGTGAACAGCCGGATATAATTGTCCAGGCCGGCAAAGACGACGGCCTGGCCAAGTGTCCAGCTATTCACGCTCATCCACAGCGTGAAAACCCACGGAAAGACGATGACCGCGGCAATAACGATCAGTGCCGGGATCACGAAGGGCCAATAGTTCGGAGCAAGCCTGTTCGGCTTGCTCCTCGCTTTTGCGTCACGTCCGCTCCGCGCGGTTTCCATGCTCACGGATGCCATTATCCCTCGCTTCGTGCCAGGACCGGTTCGAACTGAGCGGTTGCCGTCTTCAGCTCGGCCGCCGGATCGGCGCCGCCGATCATGTTGGTGAGGCCGACGCCATAGATGTCGCGGAACTCCGTGACCGGAATGATGACCGGCAGGGCGAGCTGCGAAACCTTGGCGGAGCCTGCAACGGCATCGACCCAGGCGCTCGGCATCTTGACGCCTTCGCGAACCTTCGGATCCTCGAGCACGGAGTTGCGAAACGGAACGCCGGCACCAGCCTGGAGCAGGCGGGCACCCATTTCCTTGGAGATCACCCACTGGCAGAAGAGGTAGGCGGCTTCCTTGTTCTTGCTTGCGGCAACAACACCGATGCCGTCTCCCGTCGTCGCCGCTGCCTGCGCCTTCGGGCCTTTCGGCATGACGCCATAGCCGACCTTGCCGACGACGCGGGACTTTTCCGGGTTTTCGATCGGCGGTGCGAAGCCGACGCCATCGAGCCACATGCCGATCTTGCCCTGCAGGAAGGCAGACTGCGCTTCGGCCCAGTTGAAGCCCGAGACGCCGACCGGCGCTGCGTTCGTCATCAGCTGCTGGTACATCTTGGCGGCAGCCACGGCATCATCGGAGGTCGTCCGCAGCTTGCCGTCCGGGCCGAGCGGCGTCGTGCCGTAGCCCAGCATCAGCGTCGTCCAGACCGGTACGTTGGCATTCTTCAGGCCGCGGGCGACGAAACCATAAGTGTTGCTGCTCTTGTCGGTCAGGGCCTCGGCAGCGCTGACCATCTCCTCGAAGGTCGCCGGGTAGGATAGGCCCTTCTTCTCGAAAAGTTCCTTGTTCCAGTAGACGATCCAGTAGTCGACCGAGAAGGGAAGCGAGCGCAGCTTACCCTCGGAATCCTTGGCGAAGGTCATGCCGGCCTCGGCAAAATCGCTTTCCACCAGCGATGGGTCGGTAAGCGAGGGATCATTGAGGAAGCCGCTGATATCGGCCAGCCAGCCGCCCTTTTCGAACTGGCGCTTCTGGACATGGTAGCTGAGGTGCACGACGTCAAAGCTCGGCTTGCCGGAGCTGAGTTCGATGGTGGTCTTCTGGCGTTGCTGCTGTTCGGGCGTCGCCTCGGCATTGACCTTGATGCCGGTCAGTGTCTCGAATTCGCTGAGGTATTTGAGGATCGTTTCGCTGCGCGGGCTCTTGACTAGGTTGACCTCGAGCGTCGTTCCCGCGAAGCGCTTCCAGTCGACCGCCGCCGAGGCCGGCTTGACGCCCAGGATGCCGGCCGCGCCGACTGCGGCAGATCCCGCCAGAAAGCTGCGGCGGGTGGGATTGATGAATGAAGATGCCATGCTGTTACTCCTCCTCCTTTGTGCCCTGCGATCTCCTCACCGCGGGCGGTCGTCTATAGTCTCAGCGCACGGCTTCGCGCGTGATTGATATGTGCTGCGAGGGCATTGACCGCCTCGTCCACATTGCGCCGTTCGATGGCCTCCAGCACCTTGAGGTGCTCGCCCATGACAGGACCGACGCGGCCGTCGATGCGGAAGCGCTCCTGGCTGATCAAGCGCATCTTGATCGAGTTGACGCGGTAGGCGTTGGAAATGATCGTGTTGCCGAGCGCGTCGATAAAGGCGTCGTGCATGCCCCAGTCGACCGCCTGGGCATGGACTTCGAGCTCATGCGTTGCGTTGCCGCTCTCGATCGCCGCGACAATGTCGCGATGCTCGGCGAGCATGGCCGCAACGGTCGCGTCGGAGGCCGTCTGCGTGAACAGGGCGACGGCCTCCTTCTCGAGAAACAGGCGAAGCTGGAACGCTTCGCGGATCAGGTTGAGGTCGATATGGGCAATCTGCAGGCCGCGCTGCGGCACCGTCTTGATCAGCCCCTCCGCCTCCAGACGCGGGATGAGCTCCCTGATGGCGCCGAGCGTCAGTCCTGTGAGTTCGACCAGCCGGCGTTGGGAGACGAATTGCCCGGGACGGACGTCGCGCGCCAGCAGATGCCGGGTAAAGCTCTCATAGGCTTTCTCCCGTAGCGTCGGCTGCTCGTCGGCTCCATCCATAGGCTTCTCCTCGTACATTTCGCTCAGGCCGCCTTGGTGCGAAACAGGCTTTCGAAGGCAGAAGCGAGTTCGCGTCTGCCGCCGGCGGAAATTGACGTCAAAGGCGGACGGACTGCAAGCCATGTTTCATCGTTTGTCATGGTTGCCACCATGACTTTTACGGCGGGTGTCACGGGATGCTTCAGGAGCTCTGCAACGAAACGTTCGACGCGCGTATCGTCCTTGCCATCGACCGCCATGGCGCGGACCTCGAGCGGCGCGAAATTCGCCATGCCCGAAATCGCTCCCTGGCCGCCCAGCCGCACGCCCTTGGCGAGATGGCGCTCGTCGCCGATCAGGATGATCAGGTCGCCATGGGTCTTCAGCAGCGTTTCGGTGTAGGGCCAGTCGCCGGAGGAATCCTTGACGCCGGTGACGATCGCCGGGAAGGCAGTCCTGAGGCGGCCGATCAGATCGATGCTGAGGGCAACCATCGTCACCGAGGGAATGTTGTAGACCAGCACATCGCGCGCTTTGTCGCCCACCTGCGCGAAGACGTCGGCATACCAGGCAAAAAGCCCATCGTCGCTGACGTTCTTGAAGTAGGACGGCGGGGCAAGCAGGATGTTGCGCACGCCTTTCGAGAGTGCCTGCGCCATCTGATGGGCGGCATCCTCGGCGGCATCGACAAGCACACCGGCAACGATCTGCGACGGTTCGATCCCTGCTTCCATGAAGGCATCGAGGATCCGTGCGCGCTCTTGGGTGCCGATCGAGGCGCCTTCGCCGGTCGTGCCGAACAGCGTGACGCTGGCGCAGCCGTCTGCGAGACTCCGCCTTGCCTGCTTCACCATGACATCGGCCGCAATCGCGCCACTGCTTTTGAAAGGCGTCGCCAGAGCGACCGACAAACCAAATCCCGCCACCATTTTCTCTCCTGAAGTCAGTAATTAGAGAGCTAACATGTTAGTAATTTACTGTAAACCTGTTTGTTGTAAATGAGTGTCGGGCGTGAAGCGGCTTTTGACGGGCCGATAGGGCGCCTGCGGAAAAAAGATTGATCCGGTGCGCGTGCCCCCTTACTCGATAGGTGAGAGACAAGGATTTCCGCGATGACCGAAACAGACCCGGCCTCCGTTCCCGAGCGCAAGCGCGGCTCAGGCGTGAAGATGGTCTACGAACTGCTGCGCGACGAGATCCTCGATCTGGTCCTGCCGCCGGGTAGTCCCATCGATGAAGTGCAGTTGGCCGAGCGTTTCAAGATGTCGCGCACGCCGATTCGCGAGGCGCTTGTCCGGCTCTCGGGAGAGGGGTTGATCGATACGCTGCCGAACCGCTCGACGATGGTGGCGAATATCGACTTCCTCAATCTACACACCTTCTTCGATGCGCTTGTCTTGATGTACCGGGTGACGACGCGGCTCGCGGCTCAATATCAACGCCCCGAGGACCTTGTGGCGATCCGCGCCGCGCAGGCCCGCTTTACCGCCGCCGCCGAGGCTGGCGATGCGCTGGCGATGATCGCCACCAATGCGGCGTTGCATGCGGCAATCGCCGAGGCTGGACGCAACCCCTATTATATCAGCCTGTTCAACCGGCTGCTCGACGAGGGCCGACGTATCCTCAGGCTCTATTATCAATCCTACGGCGACCGTCTGCCGCAGCAGTTCGTCGACGAGCACGAGGATATGATTGCTGCGATCGAGGCGCGGGATATCGATGCCGCCGACAGGCTGGCCAAGGCGCATGCCGAGCAGATCGTGGCGCAGATCCAGGCGTTGTTTTCGCGAAACCAGCGGCACGATATCGATTTGTGAGACGTCGGCGATTTCTTGTCGACAAATAAAATACAAAGTGCTAGATGATATATCAGAGCTTGAGGCGCTGATACGTCCGCGCCCGTGCTGCCCCGATCATTCGCTATCCGCTGAAGGAGTTTGACATGAAGGCCAAGATCTTTTCCGGCGTCATCCCGGCGCTCATGACCCCCTGCAAGAAGGACCGGACCCCGGACTTCGACGCGCTGGTGCGCAAGGGCAAGCAGCTGATCGCCGACGGCATGTCGGCCGTCGTCTATTGCGGCTCTATGGGTGACTGGCCGCTGCTCAGCGACGCGCAGCGCATGGAAGGCGTCGAGCGCTTGGTCAAGGCCGGCATTCCCGTCATCGTCGGCACGGGTGCGGTGAACACCGCCTCGGCCGTTGCCCATGCGGCGCACGCCCAGAAGGTCGGCGCCCACGGCCTGATGGTCATCCCGCGCGTGCTCTCGCGCGGCTCGGTCATCGCCGCCCAGAAGGCGCACTTCAAGGCGATCCTGTCGGCAGCCCCGGATCTTCCGGCTGTCATCTACAACAGCCCCTATTATGGCTTCGCCACCCGCGCCGACCTGTTCTTCGCGCTGCGCGCCGAACATTCCAACCTCGTCGGCTTCAAGGAATTCGGCGGCCCGGCAGACATGCGCTACGCGGCCGAGAACATCACCAGCCGTGACGACGGCGTTTCGCTGATGATCGGTGTCGACACTGCCGTCTTCCACGGCTTCGTCAATTGCGGCGCCACCGGCGCCATCACCGGCATCGGCAACGTCCTGCCAAAGGAAGTCATCACGCTCTGCAACCTGTCGCAGGCCGCGGCGAAGGGCGACGTCGATGCGCGTCAGCGGGCTCTGGAGCTGGAACAGGCTCTCGCCGTCCTCTCCTCCTTCGATGAAGGTCCGGATCTCGTCTTGTTCTTCAAGCACATGATGGTGCTGAAGGGCGACGAGGAATACACGCTGCATTTCAACGAGAGCGACACCCTCAACGACAGCCAGCGCGGCTATGTCGAGAGCCAGTTCAAGCTGTTCAACAGCTGGTACGGCGAGTGGAGCAAGCTTCCGGGCGCGGTTGCAAAGTATAAGGCTTGAGACTTTTCTAGGTCTGAGTTTTGAGGCGGCTGGAGGCAACTCCGGCCGCTTTTGTTTTGAGCGGTTGTCTTTACGTCTCCCTCATTCCTCTGCTCGTCACAGGAATCCAGTCACCGCGCGTCTGCGCGGTGGGAAGAGTCTTTTCGGCCCAAGGGCTTGGGCGGGCTGGATCCCTGTGACAAGCACAGGGATGAGGGGAGTTTGCGGAGCGCTGCCCGCTTCAATATGCCAAGTCGGCGTTGGCGCTGAAGTGCAGGCGTCGCCTACTTAACCAACCGAATCCAACCCAAGCGCAAGCTGCCGGTCGAGCTGCTCTATCTCCGCCTTCGTCAACACAATCCCCTCAGCAAGCGACTTAACCCGCGCCGTATAGCGGCGTTGCGAGGGAAGGCGAGCGCCCTGGCCAGCGATGGCCTCGAAGAGAACTTCGGCGCGGGCGAACGGGTCTCCGGCGCGACCTGATGCAAAGGCCTGTGGCGAGAAGGCAAGCACCAGTTCGCCGTGGCGCGGCGCCAGGGTCGTGGTGCCAAGATAGTCGAGCACTTCGGGGCTGGTGAGGTCGCCGATCATGATACCGGCCAGCAGTTCGACCATTGTGCTGATCGCCGAACCCTTATGGCCGCCGAAGGGCAGCATGGCGCCGGCGAGTGCGGCTTCAGGCTCGATCGTCGGTTCGCCATCGGCGTCGATCGCCCATCCCTCCGGCAGTTTCTTGCCGGCGCGGCGGTGAAGCTCGATCTCGCCACGGGCGGCGACCGAGG
The DNA here is from genome assembly GCF_056396985.1 of Rhizobium sp. 05N430. Lineage (NCBI taxonomy): Bacteria > Pseudomonadati > Pseudomonadota > Alphaproteobacteria > Hyphomicrobiales > Rhizobiaceae > Rhizobium > Rhizobium sp. 05N430. Next base: position 279,312 of record NZ_JBFTMO010000002.1, read on the forward strand.
TGGCGAAATCATAGACGTAGGGCGTCTTGTCCGGGCGCGGCCAGCCGAAGGCGAGCGGATTGGTGCCGAGCAGCGGCTTGTTGCCGCCAGCCGGCGCCACCGTTGCGTAGCTTGGGCACATGACGATTGCTGCGAGGCCTTCGGCTGCGACAGCCTCGACCTCCGGCCAGAGAGCCGAGAAATGCGTGCAGTCGTTGATAACGAGCGCCGCGAGGCCGGAGGCGCGGGCACGTTCTGCCAGCAGCGGCAGACCAAGCTCGAAGGCCGGATTGGCAAAGCCGCCCTTGGCGTCCACCTTGACGATTGCCGAGCCATCACGCTGGGCGAGTACCTCAGGCACGGCATCGGGTGTCACCTTGCCGGCCTTGATGGTGCGCAGCACGCCCTCGATACGGTAGATTCCGTGCGACTTGCAGGCATCACGTTCGCCGGCGGTGATGACGCGGGTGACCGCCTCGGCCTGGACGCCGTTCATGCCGGCCTTCCTGAAAATGGCGACGACGCGTGCCTGCAGTTCGCCGGCCGTGAAAATCGAAGTGTCAGTCATCAATGCGGCTCCTCAGCCCTTGGCCCCGAGTTGCTGATCGACCAGCGCCAGCCAATAGTTGACCCCGTGGATGATCGCCTCGTCGTTGAAATCATAGGCGGGGTTGTGCAGGTCCGCACTATCGCCGTTGCCGAGCCAGATGAAGGCGCCGGGGCGCTTCTCCAGCATGTAGGAGAAATCTTCCGAGCCCATGGTCTGCGGGTAGTCGTCGTTCACGCGCCCCTTGCCGGCCACGCGTTCGGCTGCGGCGACCGCGACCCTGGTCTTTGCCACATCGTTGACGGTGACCGGGTAGCCGGGGCGCCAGTCGATCTGGGCCTCGGCGGAAAACACCTTGGCGGTCATCGTCACCACCTCGCGGAAGCGCGCTTCGACGGCCTTGCGCGTCTCCGGCTGCATCGTGCGGATGGTGCCGCCGATCTGGACGGCCGCCGGGATGACGTTGAGCGCCCGGTCATTGCCGCCGTTGACATAGGTGATCGAAAGAACCACCGGATCGAAGGGATCGATGAAGCGCGACGTGATCGACTGCAGCGCGGTGATCATATGCGCCATGACGATGACCGGGTCGTGGCTGAGATGTGGCGAGGCTGCGTGGCCACCTTTGCCGTTGATGGTGATGATGAAACGGTCGCCGCCTGCCATGATCGGGCCGCTGCGGATGGCAAAGGAGCCGACAGCAAGGCCGGGCTCGTTATGCATGCCATAGACTTCCTCGATGCCGAAGCGTTCGAGCACGCCTTCCTCGATCATTACCCGGCCGCCGCCGCCGCCCTCTTCTGCCGGCTGGAAGATGAGCACGGCCTTGCCGGCGAAGTTGCGGTTGGCGGCGAGATGTTTGGCAGTGGCGAGCAGCATGGCGGTGTGGCCGTCGTGGCCGCAGGCATGCATCATGTTCTCGACCTTGGAGGCATGCGGCAGGTTGGTCTGTTCCGACATCGGCAGCGCATCCATGTCGCAGCGCAACGCAATCGTCTTGCCGGCGCCGAGCTTGCCGTTGATGACCGCGACAACGCCGGATTTCGCCAGGCCGCTGACCACCTCGTCGCAGCCGAAGGATGTCAGCTTGCCGATGACGAGCGCTGATGTCACGGGCAGATCGAAAAGCAGTTCCGGATGCTGATGAATGGTACGGCGCCAGCCCTTTGCCTCTTCGGCAAGGGCGGCGAGGGACGGATCGGATGTCATGGAGCCTCCAGGAAACGCATTCGCTTGACTGTCAGCAAGGGCATAGCCCGGCATCAGGCCGTTTTCCAGAACGCAGTCAATTAAAGCTGGACTTTTTCGCCATCTCACCCAATTGGGGGCGGCAGAATCGTTATGAATAATCAATTCTATTCTGATCGGCGGATGGGACAATCGATGTATCGCGAAGAAACAATTCCTGGACTTGTCATAAAGCTCGTCTCGGTTGCTAATAAAGTGACGGATCTTTCAGATGTGGGAAAGAGAGATCTGGTGAAGGATACCGTCTCCCGGGTTGAGACCATCTGCGAATTGCTTGATGATGACAAAGACAATCTCCGCGTGATCGCGGATGAGTTGTGGGATGCTGTGGTCGATCTTGGTGCCGGCAAGAGCACAAACGCCCAGCTGCGCGCAGCACTCCTTGGTCTGGCGGCCGCTGCCGCGGATCTGCATGGCGCCTCCAGGGATGGCGCTGCGCTATCACCCGCGCAGGATGTGCCGGTTCGCATCATTCATTAGTCCTGTCTGCGCTCGCCTGCATAAATTAGCGCCACCGAACGCTTGACATCGCGGCCGTTAAGGCCGAAGCCGCCTGCGGCATCGATCATGCCGCAGGCGCGAGGAAATACCCGATAATGAAACCGAATTCAGCCACGGCGGCCGCCGGCAATATCGTCATGACCGGCATCGTCTTCATGCTGATCGGCGATCTGCTTTTCGCGCTCAATGACGCGATGGGCAAATGGCTGGTGGCGAGCTTTGCCGTCGGGCAGGTCTTGGTCATCCGCTCGCTCGGCGCTTTCTTCGTGCTCGGCCCGATGATCGTCCGCCAGGGTCCGCGGGCGCTTTTCAATGTGGAGCAGAAACGCCTGCAGCTGATGCGCGTCTGCATGGCCACATTTGACGTCGGGCTGTTCTATGCGGCCGTTGCCTATCTGCCGCTGGCCGACGTCATGACCTTCTATATGGCCGGGCCGATCTATGTTGCCGCACTTTCGCATTTCTTCCTCGGCGAGAAGATCGGCTGGCGGCGCTGGCTTGCCGTTTTCATCGGTTTCGTTGGTGTCGTAATCGCGCTACGGCCATCGACGGCGATGCTCTCACTGCCATCAATCTTCGGCCTCGTCGGCAGCTTCGCCTTCGCGCTGACCCTTGTTATGAACCGCTATCTGCGCTCCACCAGCGATACGACCCTGGTGACGTGGCAGACGATCGCCGCCCTTGCAACCGGCATCGTGCTGGTCGTGCTAACCGGTGACTGGCGAAACGTGACGCTTATCGATCTCGGCGGCATGCTGCTTCTCGGCGTTGTCGCCACCTGCGCGCATCTGCTGATCACCCGCGCGTTGAAGCTGGCGCCCGCCTCGCTGCTGGCGCCGCTGCAATACACGCTGCTACTCTGGGCGATCGTGCTCGGCTACGTCTTTTTCAACGATGTGCCGGATACGCAGATTATTGTCGGCGCCGCCATCATCGTCTTCGCCGGGCTGTTCATCTTCCACCGCAAGAATATCAAGGGCACCGTGCCTGCCGAAGCCGTGCCGCCGGATGGCCACTAGCTCTCAGTGCCCTCCAGGTGCCGCATCCTGCTTGAGATCGATGCGCCGAAGGATCAGCGCTAGCGGCACCATCAGCGCTGAGATCACCATCAGGACGTGGAAGACGTCGATATAGGCAAGATAGCTCGCTTGGGTCTGCACTTGATGGCCGATCCAGCCCATCGCCTGCGACTGCGCATCGAGCAGGCTTGAGCCGCGACCGGCGAAGAATTGCGTCGCTTGATTGAACGCGTTCGTATAGCCGGGTTCCGACGGAATGACATGCTCGACCAGCCGGCTCTGGTGCCATTGCTCGCGGTGGGCCAGCACATTGGAGGCGATCGAGACGCCGATCGAGCCGCCGGTATTGCGCGCCGCGTTGATCAGCGCGGAGGCCTGGTCAGTCTGATCGGGCCGCAGACCGTCATAGGATGCGGCGGTGATCGGAATGAAGATCAGCGGCAGGCCGAGGCCGAGATAAAGCCGCGACCATACGAAGAAGCCGAAGTTCAGATCGGCATTCAGCCGCGACATGTCCCACATCGCCAGCGCGATGATCGCCATGCCGATGGCGATCAGATATTTCGGCTGGACCATCGATGTCAGGCGTCCGGCGGCAAACATCATCATCATCGTCACAAGGCCGCCGGGCGACAGGGCAAAGCCGGCCCAGGTCGCGGTGTAACCGAAATTGGTCTGCAGCACCTGCGGCACGAATTGCGTCGTGGCAATCAGGATCGCGCCGGTTGCCAGCATGACGATGACGCAGGCGCCGAACTGGCGGCTGGCAAGCAGCCGGACATCGATCACAGGATTTCGATGGGTCATCAGCCACGGGATGGCAAAGGCAAGGGCCAGCAGGCAGACTGCGGCCGTGGCGATGATGAAGTTCGAGCCGAACCAATCCTCCGTCTGCCCGCGGTCGAGCGCCAGTTCCAGCGCGCCGAGGAATGTTGCGACCAGTAGGAAGCCGGTAATGTCAAAACGCGTGCCTTTGCTGCGCATCTCCGCGCGCTCCCTGCGAAGCGATTCCGGCTCCTGCACCAGCATGTACACGAGGATGAAGGCGAAGACGCCGACCGGTCCGTTGATCAGGAAGCACCAGTGCCAGGAGAAATTGTCGGAGAGATAGCCGCCGAGCGTCGGGCCGATCACCGGGGCGACGACGACGGCGACGCCGAACATCGCGAAGGCTTGGCCGCGCTTGGAGGGCGGGAAGGAGTCGGCGAGGATCGACTGCGATATCGGCACCATGCCACCACCGGCAAAGCCCTGGATCATCCGGAAAACCAGCAGCGACTCGAGATTCCAAGCAAGGCCGCAGCAGATCGAGGCGACGGTGAAGGTGGCAAGGCAGAGCAGATAGAAGCGCCTGCGGCCATAGCGCTTGGCGATGAAGCTGGAGGCGACCAGAATGATGGCATTGGAAACCAGATAGGTGGTGACCACCCAGGACGCTTCATCCGCGCTGACCGCGAGGCCGCCGGAGATGTAGCGCAGCGCCACGTTGGCGATCGTCGTGTCAAGCACTTCCATGAAGGTCGCGAGCGATACGACCATCGCGATCAGCCATGGGTTCGATGCCCCGAACGCGGCTGTGGGCGCGCTTCCGGCCGTCGTTGCGGCGCTGCTCATCTCAATGCCTCGGCCGGACCGTCACCGTCGGCACGACCGACATGCCGGGGCCGATGGCGATATCCTTCGGCCAGTCGTCGGCGACGATCTTCACCGGCACACGCTGGGTGACCTTTACATAGTTGCCGGTGGCATTTTCAGCCGGCAGCAGCGAGAAGGCGGTGCCTGAGCCGGGCTGCACGGAATCCACCTTGCCCCTCAGCAGATGATCCGGATAGGCGTCGATCGTCACATCGACGGGCTGGCCGGGACGCATGTCGGTGAGCTGCGTTTCCTTGAAATTGGCGGTGATCCAGATCTCGTCGGGAACGAACATGGCTATTGCCTGACCCGCCTGCACATACTGGCCCTTCGAGCCGCTGAGCTTGACGACCCGGCCCGGCTGAGCCGCAGTGATGGTCGTGTAGTCGAGGTTCTGCTGCGCCGCTTCCACCTCCGCCTCAGCTTGGTGAAGGGTGGCGATCGCGCTCGCCTTCTGCGCTTCGGCGGCGGCCTGGTTCTTCACCGCGGAGGTGACGCTTGCCTGCGACTGGACGAAATTCGCCTGGTTCTGCCGTAACGTCGATGCGGCCTGCTGGGCGGACTGTTCGGAACCGGCGCCGCTCTTGACCAATTGCTGCTGCCGGCTGTTTTCATCATTGGCATATTGGAGGGCTGCGGCGGCCGAGGTCTGCTGCGCCTTCGCTTCGTCGATCGCCGCACCGGCGGCGGCGATCTGCGCTTCGGCACTCGATATTGCCGCTTTCGCGACGCCGATCTGGCCGTTCGATTGATCGAGGGCAATCTGGTAGTCGCGTGGATCGATCTTGACGATGACGGCGCCGGCATCGACATGCTGGTTGTCGGAGACGGGAACATCGGCAACATAGCCGGAAATCTTGGCAGCGACCGAGAAACTGCGCGCATCGATGAAGGCGTCATCGGTGCTCTCATAGGGATGGAAATAAACCAGCCAGACCACATACCCGATGACCGCGACGGCCGCGATCGCAACGGCGATGAAGAGCGCCGCCAGCGGATGGCGCCGGATAATCGACGGTTTCTTTTCCTCTTTGCCGGTGGGCTCAGCGTCTGCGCTGTCCTTCGGTTCCTCGCGTTGATCTTCGTCCAGTTGCGGTGCGGTGCGCTGTTTCTGGTCCACGGCGGATCTCGGTCGTTGATGGAGGAATAGCGCCAGAACGCATCAACCGGGCTTTCAGTTCCTGGCCGCCGACTGCCGTCCCTGCGGCTTTTTGGGCACTGCAATTGCGCCGGAGAATTTGTCGCATTCTGCGGCTAAACATCGCTTGACACAGAATTGGCGCAAGTATCTGAATGGTTACAAGAGGAGCGGGCGGGTCGCGGCGCGCCGTGCAAGCAGGAGGATTATTTCGAGATGTTGAGATTTGCGGTCATCGGGATCGATCATGGGCACACGTTCGATCACGTCAAAGGATTGCTTGCGGCCGGCGGAGAATTCGTTGGCTACTGCCCGAAAACCTCGGTTCCGGCGCTGCGCGAAAACTTCGAGAAAACCTACCCGGATACCCCGCAGATCGATCGCGAGCAGCTGTTTGCCGATCCGTCGATCGATGTCATCTGCATCGCCGCCATCCCGCGTGACCGTGCAGGCCTTGCGATCCGCGCCATGAAGGCGGGGAAGGACGTGATGACCGACAAGCCGGGCGTCACCACCTTCGCCCAGCTTGAAGAGGTGAAGAAGACGGTTGCCGAGACCGGCCGCATCTTCTCGATCTGCTTTTCCGAGCGCCATTGCGTTCGCTCCGCCGTCAAGGCGGGAAAGCTGGTCAAGGAAGGCCGGATCGGCAAGGTCATTCAGACGATTGGCATGGGACCGCACAAGCTGCAGCTGCCGACACGGCCGGACTGGTTCTTCGATCCGGAAGCCTTTGGCGGCATCATTGTCGATATCGCTTCGCATCAGGTCGACCAGTTCCTGTTTTACACAGGCTCGACCACGGGCGAGGTCGTGGCCAGCTCGATCGGTAATTTCGGCATGCCCGATAAGCCGAAATTCGAGGATTTCGGCGAAGTGCTGCTGCGCTCCGACCGGGGGTCAGGCTATGTCCGCGTCGATTGGTTCACACCCGAAGGGCTTGGCACCTGGGGCGATGGCCGTCTGACCATCCTCGGCACCGAAGGCTATATGGAGCTGCGCAAGTACATCGATATTTCCGGGCGTCCCGGCAAGGACCATCTCTTCCTGGTCAACGGCAAGGAAAACATCCACATCGACTGCAGCGATGAGAAACTCGACTATTTCGACGCCTTCAGCGCCGATGTGCGCGATCGCAGCGAGACCGCGATGCTGCAGACCCATGTCTATGAAGTCTGCCGGCTGTCGCTGGAGGCGCAGACCAATGCCGTCAGGCTCGGCGGACGATAGGAGAGCCTGCCATGACACAGAAATTGCGCGTCGGCGTGATCGGAGCCGGTATCGCTGCCCGGCATCTTGCGGGCTTCGACTGGAACAAGGATTTGTTCGAAGTGCCTGTCCTCTGCTCGCTGGACGAGGAGCGCGGGCGCGAACTCTGCGCGACCCACGGCATCGGCGAATATACGCAGGATGCCGATACGCTTTTTGCCCGCGATGACCTCGATGTCATCGACATCTGCACGCCGCCGGACACGCATTTCGCGCTCTGCAAGAAGGCAATAGAGTCAGGCAAGCATGTGATCTGCGAGAAGCCGCTGTTCGGTTCGATCGCCGAGGTCGACGAGATGACCGGGATCGTCGCGCGCGCCGGCGGCAAGATGCTGATGCCGATCTTCCAGTATCGCTACGGTTCCGGCCTGCAGAAGCTGAAGCGGCTGATCGAACTCGGCCTTACCGGACGCCCGTTCCTGACGACGATTGAAACGCATTGGTGGCGCGGCCCGGATTATTATGCCGTTCCATGGCGCGGCAAATGGAAGAGCGAGCTCGGCGGCGGGCTTCTCGGCCACGCCATCCACGCGCACGATATGCTGAACTATGTGCACGGCGCTTGCGCCGAGGTGTTTTCCTATGGCGCGACGCTGGTCAATCCGATCGAGGTCGAGGACACGTCGGCCATTTCGGTGAAGATGCAGAACGGCTCGCTGGCGGCGCTGTCGATGACGCTGGGGTCGCGCAAGGAAATCTCGCGGCTGCGCTTCTGCTTCCACGATGTCGTCGCCGAAAGCATTCTGGAGCCCTATACGATGGGCCGCGATCCCTGGACTTTCATCGCCGGGACCGAGGAACATCAGAAGCGTGTCGATGACGCCCTTGCAGGTTACGAGGTCAAGGAAGACGGCTATACCCGCCAGTTCGAGCTGTTCCATCAGGCAATCACTGATGGCACGGAGCCGCCGGTGACGCTGCAGGACGCGCGCAATTCTCTGGAACTGGTGACAGCAGCCTATGACTCGCAACGAACCGGTAAGCCGACTCCGCTGCCGATCACGGCGGAGCATCCGCTTTATCGTTCCTGGCTGCCGGAAGGGTAGTTCGATCCACCCCCATCTCTGTGACATCCCGTGGGCGCAGCCCTGAGGGCAAAAAGATGAGGGTATTGGCGAGGGCAAGATCGCAAGATGCGGCCCTCGCAAGTCCTACGACGGGATAGACCCCAGCGCGTAGAGGATCCCGCGCAGCTCTGCCAGGCCGCGCATGCGGCCGATCGCCGGATAGCCGGGCGTGACGGTCTTGTTGAGGTCGTCGAGCATGCGGTGGCCGTGGTCGGAGCGGAAGACGATCTCGTCCTTGGCGCTACGCTTGCTGTCTTCGGCAACGAGTTCCTTCAGCACTGCGACCATGTCGACATCGCCCTCCAGATGGGCGCTTTCGTGGAAAGTGCGGCCGTCTCCTTCGCGCTTGGTGGCGCGCAGGTGGGCGAAATAGATGCGCGAGGCGAAACGCCTTGCGATCGCGGGCATATCGTTTTCGGCGCGGACGCCAAGGCTGCCGGTGCAATAGCACATACCGTTTGCAGGCGAGGGCACGGCGTCGAAGAGCGCCGCATAATCCTCGGCATTCGAGGCGATACGCGGCAGGCCGAAGAGCGAGCGTGGCGGATCGTCCGGATGCAGCGTCAGCTTGACGCCACGCGCTTCGGCAGCCGGCGTCACGGCCTGCAGGAATTCGATCAGATGCTGGCGAAGCTTCGCGGCATCGATGCCGGCATAGCTCGATAGCTTGTCGCGAAAGCCGGGGATGGTCAGCGGCTCGGTCGTGGAGCCCGGCAGGGCGGAGGTGATGATGCGGGTGATCTCGGAGATCTCTTCCTCGCTCATCTCGTCATAGACCTCGCGTGCCCGCTGCTGGTCTTCAGCCGAGTAATCGTTTCCGGCGCTCTGGCGCTGCAGCACGAAGAGATCGAAAGCTGCAAAGCGCTCGTGGTCGAAGCGCATGGCGGTGGCGCCTGTCGGCGTGATGTAGTCGAGTTCGGTACGGGTCCAGTCGACGACCGGCATAAAATTGTAGCAGACGATCGGGATATCGTTGGCTGCGACCGCTTCGAGGCTGGCGATCCAGGCCTCGATCTCGGCCTTCGCCTTGCCGCCCTTGCGCTTGACGGCATCGGGGATCGGGATGCTTTCGACGACGGACCAGACGAGCGGCGAACGCCCGGCGGGTGTCGTCTCGATCATCGACTTGCGCTCGGAGACTTCCTTTTCCGTCCAGGCGCGGCCGATTGGGACCTGGTGCAGCGAAGAGACAATGTTGGTGGCGCCGGTCTGGCGCACCTCGTCCAGTGTCACCGGGGCTTCGGGCCCAAACCATCTCCATCCTTGCCGCATCGATTTCCTCCTCGTCAGTCGCTTCTATATTTTTGGCTTCTAGCAGAAATAATCGGGATAGCGGGTGCGCAGCTCCACCACATCTGGGATGACGGCGCTGAGGTGATGCAGGATCGCCTCGCGGGCAGCATCGACGTCATGACTGGCGATCGCATCGCGGATGACGATATGCTCGCGCACCACATTGTCCATGCGCCCCAGCGCCGGCAGCGTCAGGCGGCGGGCGCGGTCGATCTGCACTTTCACGGTCTTCAGGATCGTCCAGATACCGGGATAGCCGGCAATCCGGGTGATCGCCTCATGGAAGGCTTCGTCTTCCTCGTGAAAGCCTGATGTGTCGCCCAGCGAAGCCAGCGATTTCTGCCTGCTGATGATCATATCGAGCCGCTCGATATCGGCGGGTGTTGCGTTGCGCGTCGCGGCTTCGATGGTCGTCGTTTCCAGCGCCTTGCGCACGACAACGGCTTCGGGAATGGCCGAAACGGGAACCCGGGAAACGACAGTGCCCGACTGCGGGTAGATATCGACGAGCCCGCCTTCGGCAAGCCGCAGCAGTGCCTCGCGCACCGGGGTACGGCTGACACCGAATTCTTCGGCGATCTTCTTTTCCTGGAGGGCCATGCCGGGCGGCATGCGCAGTGAGACGATGTCGGCGTAGAGCTGGTTGAAAATGGCATCGGCCGTTGTCACACGGCGTAGCTTCGCCGGTCTTTCCACTGCGGGCGGAAAGTCGATCGCTTCGGAGCCGGATGCCTGCCGCATGCTATTTCCTGCACGTTGACTCTGTTGTGCATACTAGTATATCAATCCTCATCCATTGCCAAGGCTTGCCGATGAGGAGCGGTCGCTTTGCAAGGCTTTCAACCGCTTTTCGGCGGTTGGCCGGCGTTTTGATCTCGCCTGGCAGATCACGGGAGAGCAGGCTGTCTGGGCTCGTCCGCAGACGCCGCACAAGAGGAGGAGACACCCATGAACATTACGCGCAGAACATTCGTGAGTACCGCCGCGGGCGTTGCCGTTGCCGGCATGCTGCCCAGCCATCTGTTTGCCCAGGCGAAGAAGCCGGCGAGCCCGGTGACGATCACCATCGCCGACGTTGCCGGCAATCTTGCGCTGACGCAGGGCATGTTCGAAGCCTATGCCGCCGAAAAGGCCGACTGGGTGTCGAGCTTCGCCTTCACCAAGGCGCCGGCCCCGGAACTGCCCGGCAAGATCAAGGCGCAGCAGGCGGCAGGCAAGGTCGATATCGATCTTGTGCTGACCGGCACCGACGCGCTTTCGGCTGGTGTCGACCAGGGTCTCTGGATCGATCTCGGCGCGCATAAATCCGAGCTTCCCAATCTTGAAAGCACCCTGCAGCCGCAGGCCTTCAAGATGCAGGGCCTTGCCAAGGATCAGGGTGTCGTCATCACCTACTACCCGTCCGGCCCGCTGATCGAATACATGCCGGACAAGGTGGCGACGCCGCCAAAGACGGCGCAGGAGCTGCTCGACTGGACGAAGCAGAACAAGAACAAGTTCCTCTACGCCCGCCCTGCCAATTCCGGCCCCGGCCGCACGCTGCTGATGGGTCTTCCGTACCTTCTCGGCGACAGCGATCCGCGTGATCCCGCCAAGGGCTGGACGAAGACCTGGGAATATCTGGCCGCTCTCGGCGAGAACATCGAATACTACCCGACCGGCACCGCCGTGGTGTTCAAGGAACTCGGCGAAGGTACCCGTGACATCGTGGCCACGACGACGGGCTGGGACATCAACCCGCGCGCCCTCGGCATCGTTCCCGCCGAAGCCAAGGTGCAGAAGCTCGACGGCTTCCATTGGGTCACCGACGCGCATTATGCGGTCATCCCGAAGGGCGTATCGGACGAGAAGATCGCGGTGCTGATGGATGTGCTGAACTACATCCTGCAGCCGAAGCAGCAGGCGATCGCCTATGACGCCGGCTATTTCTATCCGGGTCCGGCCGTCAAGGATGTCACCATCGACATGGCGCCGCAGGAAAGCCAGGACGTGATCAAGGAATTCGGCCGTCCTGAATATGCCGACTGGATCGCCAGCAACCCGCTGGAAGTGCCGCTCGAGCCCAAGCAGCTCGTCGAAGCCTTCCGCATCTGGGACGAAAAGATCGGCGCCAAGAAGGGCTGATCGCAATCCATGGCGCCGGTCATAGGGCCGGCGCCCTCATTGCCTCGATATATATGGAGTTTCGATTGAACGCGCCCGCCCAGAACGCAGCGCCGTCGTCGCGCAACAAAGCCCGTCTCGAGCTTGATGGTCTCCGCCGCTCGTTCGGCGCCTATAACGCGCTCGACGGTATCGATCTTGCGATCGAACCCGGCGAGTTCATCGCACTGCTCGGCCCGTCGGGCTGCGGCAAGTCGACGGCGCTCAACTGTATCGCCGGGCTGCTGGCACTCTCGGGCGGTGAAATCCGTCTCGGCGGCGGCCGTATCGACCAGCTGGAGCCCGAAAAGCGCGGCTTCGGCATGGTGTTCCAGAGCTACGCGCTCTTCCCGCATATGAGCGTGCGCAAGAATGTCGGCTTCGGTCTGGCGATGCAGGGCATCAAGGGGCCGGAAGCGGACAAGCGGATCAACGATGCGCTGGCGCTCGTCCGGCTCGAAAGCCAGGCAGACAAGCTGCCCGGCCAGCTCTCCGGCGGCCAGCAGCAGCGTGTTGCGATTGCGCGTGCCGTCGTCATCCGTCCGCCGATCGTCTTGATGGACGAGCCGCTATCCAATCTCGACGCCAAGCTCCGTCTTGAAATGCGCGCCGAAATCCGCGGCATTCACGACCAGATCGGCTCGACGACAATTTACGTGACGCACGACCAGGACGAGGCGCTATCGCTGGCCGATCGCATCGTCGTCATGAGCCAGGGCCATATCGAGCAGATCGGCACGCCGCAGGATCTCTACCAGCGCCCGGTCAATCTGAACGTCGCCGATTTCATGGGCTTCCGCACCCGTATCCGCGGCCGCGTCACCTCGGTGTCGGGTGACGAGGCGCAGATCGAGGTTGGCCCGGCGCGGCTGACCGGCACGATGCGCACGCCGCTTCAGGTGGGCGATGCCGCGGTGCTTTCCGTGCGCCCCGAAGATCTGGTCGCGGTCGCCGGCGATGGCATTCCCGCCACCGTCAGCAGCATGGAATATCGCGGCCGCGCCTTCTTCGGCCTGGCTAAATCCGCTGACGGCTCCGATCTTTATTTCCGCTCCGACGATGTGCTGCCGCGCGGTGCTGCGACCTTCCTGCAGCCGGCTGCAGGGCGGGCGCTACTCTTCAAGGAAACGGCTGCATGAGCGGGCCATCGCTTCGCACCCGGCTTGCGGTCCGCGGGCTCGACGGCACGACGATGCTGGTGCTGCCGGGCCTGATCTTCATGCTCGCGTTGTTCGTCTATCCCTTCTTCTATGGCGTGGTGGATTCGCTGACGCCGAAGGATGGCGGCGCGTGGTATGCGAATTACGCCAAGTTCTTCAGCGATCCCTTCCAGTACAACACCATCGGCGCTACGATGTGGCTGGCGTTGCCTGTCACCATCCTCAATCTGGCGCTCGCCGTGCCAATCGCGTTCCGCGTCCGGCTGATGCGGCGCCAGCGCCTGCTGACGACGATCCTGGTGCTGCCGATCACGCTTGGAACGGTCTTCGTCGCCGATGGCCTGCTGACGTTCCTCGGCCCGCGCGGCTGGTTCAATCAGACGCTGCTGCTGATCGGCATCCTTGATGCGCCGGTCAAGCTGACCAACAACTACTGGGGCGTCTTCGCCTCGCTGCTGATCACCGGCTTTCCCTTCGCCTTCCTGCTGACGCTCTCCTACATCACCGGCATCGATCCGGCGATCGAGCAGGCGGCGGCAACGCTGGGGGCCGGTCCGCGCAAGCGCTTCTTCCGCGTCTTCCTGCCGCTTCTGGTGCCGGGCCTCGCCGTCACCTTTTGCCTGGCATTTGTGCAGGCCTTTGCCGTCTTCCCCTCGGCGGTTCTGCTCGGTGCGCCGGCCGGGCCGACGCGCGTCATCTCGATCGCGGCCTATCAGGCTGCCTTCGAGCAATATGACCATTCACTGGGCTCGGCGATCGCGCTCATCATGGGGGCTGTCGAGCTTGTCGTCGTGGTGGCGGTTCTCGCCTGCCGCTCGTTCTTCTATCGCGGCCCTGCCGGCGGCACGAAAGGCTGAGCCATGATCCGTGACCAGGGCCTCACATCGAAAATCTGGCGCTTCGCCGTCTGGGCCGTTGCAGGACTGTTCATCCTCAACCTCTTGGCCGTCATCGCCGTCGTCATCATCAATTCCTTCTCGACGCGCTGGCTCGGCACATGGCTGCCGGCGGGCTGGACGACGCGCTGGTATTTCAGCGCCTGGAAGGAATTCCAGCTATCGAGCGTCGTGCTCGTCACCTTCCAGATCGTCTTCACGGTCACGGTGATCTCGGGCATTCTCGGGGTGCTGACGGCCTATGCGCTGGCCCGTCGCGACTTCCCCGGCAAGAAGCTGATCGTTCTGCTCTTCCTGCTGCCGCTGCTGATCCCGCCTTTGACCTACGGCATTCCGCTTGCGACCGTGCTCTATCAGCTCGGCCTCGGCGGTACGTTCTGGGGCCTCGTGCTGATCAACCTCGTGCCGTCTTTCCCCTTCGTCGTGCTGGTGATGATCCCGTTCATCGAACAGATCGATCCGCGCATCGAAGCAGCGGCCCGGGTGTTCGGGGCGGGGACCACGAGCCTCTTCATCCGCATCCTGCTGCCGCTGCTTCTGCCCGGCATGCTGGCGGCGCTGCTTCTGGTTCTGGTTCGCACCATCGCGATGTTCGAGCTGACCTTCCTGATCTCGGGGCCGACGACGCAGACGCTGGTCGTCTCGCTCTATTACGCAGTGTTTGCCTCCGGCGTTCGTGCCGCGCAGTCGATCGATGCGATGGCGGTGATCTACATGATCACGACGCTCTTCTGGCTCATCATCGCCCTGCAGTTCGTCAATCCGACGCAGATCGTCGCCCGCGCCAAGCAACAGTCGTCGCATTAGGCATTCTGGTTCGCGCTTCGCATGAAGCCGATCGTCGCGAACCAGAGGACCGCACCGATGCCGATCAGGCAGGCGGCGATCACGTACTGGACCGGATCACGGCCGGTCCAGGGGCCGACGAGGAACAGGCAGGTCGCCGCGCCGAGGACCGGCACGATGGTCGGCGTGCGGAAATGCGGGTGATCGACCTTGTCGCGGCGTAGCACCAGCACGGCGATATTGACGACGGCAAAGACGCCGAGCAGCAGCAGAGCCGTGGTTCCGCCGAGCGCCGGCACGCCGCCGGCAAACAGGATCAGGCCGACGGCCAGCAGTGACGTAAAGCCAATGGCGATATAGGGCGTCTGGCGCGCGGCATGAACCTTGCCGAGAGCGGCCGGAAGGACCTCTTCGCGGCTCATACCGTAGATCAGCCGGCTCGCCATCATCATGTTGATCAGCGCCGAATTGGCGACGGCGAACATGGTGATGATGCCGAAAATACCGATCGGGAAGTTCGGCGCGCCCGCCTGCACCACCTTCAGCAGTGGCGTCTCGCCTTCACCGAGCTCGGCCGCAGGCACCAGCGTGATCGCCGAGATGGCAACCAGCACGTAGATAACGCCTGTGATCAACAGGCCGCCGAGCAGCACCTTCGGGAAGATCCGGCTCGGCTCCTTGCATTCCTCGGCCATGTTGACGGAATCCTCGAAGCCGACCATGGCGAAGAAGGCGAGCGTCGTGGCGGCGATGACCGACCAGAACACGCCGTGCTCGCTGCTCGGCTGAAAGGTCCAGGCGCGTGATACGTCGCCCTCACCACCGGCAATCGCCCGGAATCCGATGCCGATAATGATCAGCAGGCCGGTCAGTTCGACCATCGTCAGGACAACGTTGAGCTTCACGCTTTCGCCGACGCCGCGGAAGTTGATGGCGGCGATTAGCGCGATGAAGGCGACGGCAATAAAGGTGACGCCATAGTCGCCGAATTCAAAGCCGAAGGCCTCGGAAAAATTGGCGGCAAAGGCGCGCGATGCTGTCGATGCCGAGGTGATGCCGGAGGACATGACGGCAAAGGCGATCAGGAATGTCAGGAAGTGGACGCCGAAGGCCTTGTGCGTGTAGAGCGCCGCGCCGGCCGCCCGCGGATATTTCGTCACCAGCTCGAGATAGCTGAGCGCCGTCAGCAGCGCCACCACAAAAGCAATCAGGAAAGGCAGCCAGACGACCCCGCCGACTTCGGCTGCGACCTGGCCGGTCAGCGCGTAGATGCCGGTGCCGAGAATATCGCCGACGATGAAGAGCAGCAGCAGGCCCGGTCCCATCACCCGTTGCAGTTCCGGCTGCTCCGGCAAGCTTTTCAACGGCGCTCCGCTCATCAGTTGCTCCTCGTCATCCCCGCCGCAAGCGGCTCCTCTTTTTGGAACTAGAGCGGGAATTCCGGAAGAAAAGCAGGGATTTGCTCGGGGAGCGTGCTGCATCCGCCCGGCCGGGTAGAGCGACCGACGGCGCCGAAGGGCGTTTGGCTAGATCGAAAAAGCTTCCTTCAGGCCGAAGCTCTTGCGCTCGCGAAGATCGAGGTCGGCCTCGATATGGGAGATGTGATGCACCATCAGATGGCAGGCACGGTCGAGATCGCCGGCCTCGATGGCGGTGACGATGTCGCCATGCTCGGAATGGCCGCAGCTGGAAACGGCGGACTGGCCGTAGAGGGCGATGACCAGGGATGAGCGGGCCACCAGCTCTTCCATGAAGCGCTGCATGATGGCGTTGCCCGATATCGATGCCAGCGTCAGGTGGAAGTCGCCGGAAGCCTTGATTTCGGCCCGGCGCGCTGTCTGTCCGCGCTCGCTGATCAGGCGTCCTTCTTCCTGCAGCAGCTGGCGGAGGTGCTGGATCTGCGATGGCGTGATGCGGGCGGCTGCCTCGCGCAGGATGCCCGGTTCGACGAGACGGCGGGCCGCGAAGATCTGCTTCGCTTCATCTGGCGAGGGATAGGCAACGAAGGCGCCGCGGTTTTTCTCGACGCTGACGAGCCCCTCGTAAGAGAGCGCCTGAAGCGCAGCGCGGGCCAGCGTGCGGCTGACATTGAAGAGATTGCCGACATCGGCTTCCGACAGTTTCGTTCCAGGCGCGAGCCGGCGTTCGACGATCGCGTCGCGGATTGCATCGCGGATCTGCTGGGTGCCGGTGTCGGCTGAATCGTCTGCCTGCAAAAGCGCGTTGGCTGAAGGAGTCATGAAAACGGGTACCTGATTACAGCCGCAATGATAGCCAGCTTTGCATCAGAAGTTAAACGAATTTTGCGCGCAAAATGGCGATCAAATTGTATACGATATACTGCGTAAATTGCAGACGAAAGCCTATTTCCTGTGCAGAATTTTCACTGCCTCTAATTTGCGCTTAAGCCAGTCTAATCCTGTTTTCCGTTGAATCCCATGGCTTTGACGCAGTGCAGCAGAAACTGGCACGGCAGATGCATTGTCTTACTCGAACAGGGGAAGACATGATGTCGAAAGCGGCAGAGATCGATATTGCATCCGTTTCCAAGGTCTATGGCAGCACGACGGCCGTGCATGCCATCAGCCTCAAGATCCCGGCGGGATCCTACTGCTGCTTCCTTGGTCCATCCGGTTGCGGCAAGACCTCGACATTGCGGATGATCGCCGGTCACGAGAGCATATCCTCCGGCGATGTCCGCCTCGGCAATACCGTCGTCACCGACTTTCCGCCCGCCAAGCGCGGCACGGCGATGATGTTCCAGTCCTACGCGCTGTTTCCGCATCTCGACCTGATCGACAACGTCGCCTTC
This sequence comes from Rhizobium sp. 05N430, assembly GCF_056396985.1. Lineage (NCBI taxonomy): Bacteria > Pseudomonadati > Pseudomonadota > Alphaproteobacteria > Hyphomicrobiales > Rhizobiaceae > Rhizobium > Rhizobium sp. 05N430. The sequence continues at coordinate 296,801 of NZ_JBFTMO010000002.1, forward strand.
AGCCTGAAGATGAAGGGCGTCGAGAAGGACGAGCGCCGGGCCAAGGCGCTCGAGATGCTGAAGCTGATGCAGATGGAGGCCTATGCGACGCGCCGGCCGGCGCAGCTCTCCGGTGGCCAGCAGCAGCGTGTGGCGCTTGCCCGCGCCCTGATTACCGATCCGGAAGCATTGCTGCTCGACGAGCCGCTATCGGCGCTCGACCCGTTTCTGAAGATCCGCATGCGCGCTGAACTCAAGAAGCTGCAGAAGACGCTCGGCATCACCTTCGTGCATGTGACGCACAGCCAGGAAGAGGCGATGGCGCTCGCCGATGTGATCGTCATCATGAACGACGGCAAGATCGAGCAGGCGGCGCCTCCGCGCGAGGTCTTCGAGCGTCCGGCGACGGCTTTCGTCGCCCGCTTCATGGGCGACCACAATGTTCTCTCGGGCCGCGTGACCTCCGTCAAGGACGACATGCTGGTGCTCGAGGCGCCGGAGGGGCAGACCTTCTCGGTGCGCGGCGACGGCAGGCTTGTGGGCGAAGCCGTCGATATCGGCATCCGTACCGATCGCGTCCGTCTTGAGGCGGCCAGCGACAAGACGCTCGGCTTCGGCGGCGTCGTTTCCAACATCGAATATCGCGGCGCGACGGTGAAACTCACCGTCATCGGTGCGGGCAGTGACGACTTCACGGTCATCGCGAGCGACGGCGATTATTTCGCCAAACCCGTATCGGTCGGCGATGCGGTGTCTCTGAGTTGGGCCCTCGAGGACGCCGTCCTCCTTGGCCGTGCATGAACCTTGCCATCAAAAAAAGGGGAACTGACATGACGACTGAAAAGACGACAACCAACACGGAGGCCGGGATTTCCCGCCGTTCGCTTCTGAAGACCGGCGCTGCGGCGATCGGTGCTGCCGCAGGCTCGGGCCTGATCACCGGCTTCCCGACGATCTGGGCGCAGTCCAACATCACGCTACGCCAGTTCGGCACAGGCGTTTCGAACCTCAACGACATCGCCGAGAAGTGCAAGGCCGACCTCGGCATCACGCTCGAGATGACGGCGACCGATTCCGATGCCGCAGCGCAGCGCGCCGTTACCCAGCCTGACAGCTACGACATCGCCGACATCGAATACTGGATCCTGAAGAAGGTCTATCCGACCGGCGTCATCCAGCCGATGGAAACCAAGAAGCTGAAATATTACGATCAGGTCGTACCGCTCTTCAAGACCGGCAAGCTGAAGGCTGACAGCGTCATCGCGCAGGGCACGGCGCCGCACACCGTCGGCTATGTCGAGGCCAAGGACGCCAAGACCTTTGCCAAGAGCGAGACCGAATTCTTCACGATGATGCCGACGATCTACAATGCCGATACGCTCGGCATCCGTCCCGATCTCGTCGGCCGCGATATCACCAGCTGGGCCGACATTCTCGATCCTGCTTTCAAGGGCAAGACCTCGATCCTCAACATTCCGTCGATCGGCATCATGGATGCGGCGATGATCATGGAAGCGGCCGGCAACATCAAATATGCCGACAAGGGCAACATGACCAAGGAAGAGATCGACAAGACGATCGACTTCCTGATCAAGACCAAGGGCGACGGCCAGTTCCGCGCCTTCTGGAAGAGCTTCGACGAGTCCGTCAACCTGATGGCATCGGGCGAAGTCGTCATCCAGTCGATGTGGTCGCCGGCCGTCGCCGCCGTCCGCTCCAAGGGCATCGCCTGCAAGTTCCAGCCGCTCAAGGAAGGCTACCGCTCGTGGGGCGGCGGTCTCGGCCTTGCCTCGCACCTCAAGGGCAAGGAACTCGACGCCGCCTACGAATACATCAACTGGTACACGTCCGGTTGGGTCGGCGGCTACCTCAACCGCCAGGGCTACTATTCCGCCTGCATGGACACCGCCAAGAAGTTCATGTCGGAAGACGAATGGGGCTACTGGATCGAGGGCAAGGCTGCAAAGGGCGACATCAAGGGCCCGGACGGCAAGGTCATGGAAAAGGCCGGTGCGGTGCGCGATGGCGGCTCCTTCGAGGAGCGCATGGGCCACGTCGCCTGCTGGAACTCGGTCATGGACGAAGACCGCTACATGGTCCGCCGCTGGAACGAGTTCATCGCTGCCTAAGGCGATTGCAAATGCCCTTCTCCCTTTGACGGGGAGAGGGGCTACCGATGTCCCTCATTCCTGTGCTCGTCACAGGAATCCAGCCAGCCCAAGTCCTTGGGCTGAAAGATTCTTCTCGCCGCGCAGACGCGCGTCGGCTGGATCCCTGTGACAAGCACAGGGATGAGGGCCGTGGGGATGCAGCCCACCGGCCAGATCAGATGGAGACCGAAGACATGGCGACGATCGCTTCTGCAGAGACAAACGAGAAAATCGGCCGCGTCCGCAGCACCGGCTTCCGCATGCCGCTTGCCGCCATCTCCTATCTCCAGGCGGTGCCACTCTTCGTCATCCTCGGCATCTTCTTCATCCTGCCGATCGCCATGATCGGTGTCGTCAGCTTCTGGGACTACGACTTCGCCGGGCTCTATCCGGCCTTCCTGACCATGAACTACACCGATACGCTCGGCTCGTGGGTCACCTGGAAGACCTATCTCAACACCCTCAAATTCACCGTTATCGTCTGGGCGCTGACGCTGTTCATCGGCTTCTGGGTCGCCTATTTCCTGGCCTTTCACATCCGCAAGACCTCGACGCAGATGATCCTCTTCCTCGTCTGCACCGTGCCGTTCATGACGTCCAACATCATCCGCATGATCTCGTGGATCCCGGTGCTCGGCCGCAACGGTCTCGTTAATTCCGCCCTCGTCTCATCAGGCATCGTGCCGCAGCCGATCGAATGGCTGCTCTATTCCGATTTCGCCGTGGTGCTTGCAATGGTCCATCTCTACACGCTGTTCATGGTGACCCCGATCTTCAACACGCTGATGCGCATCGACCGCTCGCTGTTCGAAGCGGCGCGCGATGCCGGCGCATCCGGCTGGCAGGTCCTCTGGAACGTCGTCATTCCGCTGGCAAAGCCCGGCATCGCCATCGGCTCGATCTTCGTGGTGACGCTGGTCATGGCCGATTTCTCGACGGTTCAGGTCATGTCCGGCGGCCAGAGCGCCTCGGTGGCGCTGATGATGAAGAACCAGATGTCGCTGCTGCAATATCCGGCCGCCGCCGCCAACGCCGTCGTGCTGCTGGTCGTCGTGCTGCTCATGGTCGCCGCGATCCTGCGTGTCGTCGATATCCGCAAGGAGCTTTGAGATGAACGGTGAAAGACGCGGCCTCGAATTCTACGCGCTGACGGCATTCTTCATCGTCTTCGTGCTTTTCCTCTACGGGCCGCTTTCGGCGATCCTGATCCTGTCCTTCCAGGGGCCGGACGGCGGCCTGACCTTCCCGCTGAACGGCGTTTCGCTGCACTGGTTCGCCAATCTGTTCGAGAGGCAGGCGGTCGGCGATTTCGGGGCGTCGTTCAAGCGCTCCTTCACGCTCGGCCTGATGGTGATGATCGTCACGGTGGTCGTCTCGCTGCTGGCGGGCCTTGCCTTCCGCAGAAAATTCCGCGGCGCGACGGCGCTGTTCTACGCAACGGTCGCCAGCCTCGTTGTGCCCTCGATCATCATCTCGCTCGGCATCGGCGTGGTCTTCCAGCAGAGCGGCCTGAAGCCCGCCTGGTATTCCTCGGCCTTCGGCGCCCATCTGACCTGGACCCTGCCCTTCGGCGTGCTGATCATGTTTGCCGTCTTCAACCGCTTCTCGCCGGCCTATGAAGAGGCGGCTCGCGATCTTGGCGCCACCTCCTGGCAGACCTTCCGCCATGTGGTTCTGCCGATGATCCTGCCGAGCCTGATCGGCGTCGGCCTGTTCGGTTTCACGCTCTCCTATGACGAATTCGCCCGCACGCTGATGACGTCGGGCAGCTACAACACGCTGCCGCTCGAAATCTACGGGATGACCACCAATGTCACGACGCCGGTGCTCTATGCGCTGGGCACGGTCACCACGGTCTTCTCCTTCACCATCATCCTCGGCACGCTCGGCATCATGATGATGCTTGGCCGCCGGCAGGCAAAGATCAGGTAACATGCGCATACTATTGGTAAACCCGAATACCACGGCCTCGATGACAGAGAAGGCCGCGGTTGCAGCCCGCGCGGTCGCTGCTGCAGGCACGGAGATCATCACCGCGACGTCGCGCATGGGGCCCGTTTCGATCGAGGGCCACTATGACGGCGCCATGGCGCTGCCGGGGCTGCTCGCGGAGCTGAAGGACAGGCAGGCGGAAGGCTATGATGCGGCCATCATCGCGTGCTTCGACGATACCGGGCTGGAGGCGGCTCGCAGCTTCTGCGACGTCCCGGTGCTCGGCCTTTGCGAATCCGCTGTTGCCACCGCCGGCTTTCTGGCCCAGCGCTTCACTGTGGTCACCACGCTGGAGCGTTCGCGGGTGCTGATCGACAATCTGGTTCGCCGCTATGGCATGGGCGACCGTGCCAAGGTGCGGGCCTCCGACATTCCGGTTCTCGAACTGGAGAACGAGGCATCCGGGGCGATCGGCAAGCTGCGGGCCGAGATTGAACGCGCCCTTGTAGAGGACGGCGCCGAGGCGATCGTGCTTGGCTGCGCCGGCATGACCGATCTCGCCCGCGAGCTGCAGGCGCATTACGGCGTGCCCGTCGTCGATGGCGTCGCGGCTGCGGTCAAGCAGGCGGAGGCGCTGGTATCGCTTGGTTTGTCGACCAGCAAGCGCGGCTCCTATGCCTCACCGCTTCCCAAACCCTATCTCGGCGCCATGAGCCAATTCGCTCCTGCCGGCTGACATTCGCCGCGTCACCTTGCCGCCATCACGGCTTCGCCGTTCACTCTGTCCTCGACAGGTTCCGTTTCAGGTGCTTTGCTGAGCCTGCACTCGCGCGTCCTTTCCCAGAATGCGGAGCGGTTCTCGCATAAGGCGCGAACGAAGGATCAGACCATTGACGCAGCCGACCACGCCGCCGGGGGCACCCGGAATTCTGCCGCGCTGGACATCGAGCGACAAGTCCGCCGTTGGGCGCGCGCCCGGGGAAGCCGGTCAGGTCTGGTTCACCGCCAGCCACGGTATCCTCAACGAGGTCTACGCGCCGCGGCTCGATCAGGCGAGCATCCGCGATTTCGGCTTCGCCGTCACCGCGAAGGACTATTTCTCCGAGGAAAAGCGTGACGCCGATCATGTCGTCGAGACGCTGGAGGACGGCGTTCCGGCATTCCGGCTGATCAACACGGCGAAGGACGGGCGCTACCGGATCACCAAAACGATCCTTTCGGATCCCGACCGCGAAGTCGTGCTGCAGGAGATCCAGTTCGAGGCGCTGATTGGGGCGCTCTCCGACTACCAGCTTCACGCAATCATATCGCCGCATCTCGTCAATGGCGGCGCCAACAACACCGGCTGGTACGACGATTTCAAGGGGCATCCGATGCTCTTCGCCTATGGGACAGGCCGGTCGCTGGCCGTTGCCTCGTCGGTGCCGTGGCTTGCCCGTTCGGCCGGTTTCGTCGGCTTTTCCGATGCCTGGCAGACATTGTCGCGCGGCGAGGGGCTGCGGCAGGAGTATCAACGCGCCGAAGACGGCAATGTGGCGCTCGGCGGCACGCTCGATCTGTCGCAGACCGGGGGCCGGGCGCTGATCGCGCTCGGCTTCGGAACGCAGCCGGAAGAGGCGGCCTTCCGTGTGTTGCTCAGCCTGCAGCAGGGCATCGAGCCCGCACTCAAAGCCTACAAGTCCGGATGGCGTACATGGCAGAGCGGGCTGCTTCCCCTCGATGAGCCGCATGATCCGCGCGAACTCAACCGCTATCGCGTCAGCACCGCCGTCCTCGCCACCCATCGTGACGATGCCTCGGGCGCAATCATTGCCAGCCTCTCCATTCCCTGGGGCTCGTCGAAGGGCGATGATGATCTTGGCGGCTATCATCTTGTCTGGACGCGCGATCTCGTCGAAACGGCAGGCGGGCTGCTCGCGGCCGGAGCACATGCCGATGCGCTCGAGGTTCTCGACTATCTGGTCGCGACCCAGGAGGCCGACGGCCATTGGGTGCAGAATTCCTGGCTCGACGGGCGGCCCTACTGGAAGGGCATCCAGATGGACGAGACCGCTTTTCCGATGCTGCTCTATGACATGCTGCTCAGAGCCAAGGTCATTGGTCCATCCGATGCCGGGCGCTATCAGGGCATGGTCAGGGCCGCGGCCCGATACGTCGTCCGTAACGGCCCGGCAACCCAGCAGGACCGGTGGGAGGAAGATGGCGGCTTCTCGCCTTTCACGCTCGCGGTCGAGATCGCCGGGCTGCTGGCCGCTGCGGACGCTATGGACGCTGTATCGGACCGCGATCTGGCGCGCTATCTGAGGGAAGTCGCAGACAGCTGGAACGAGCAGATCGAAAGCTGGACCTATGCGAGGAATACGGCGCTGTCGCAAAGCCTCGGCATCGACGGCTATTACATGCGGATCGGCAGTTTCACCGGCGAAGGCCATGCGCGGTCACCCGCACTGGTGCCGATCAAGAACCGCGACAATGCCGGTATGACGCTGGAATCCGGCCTGCTCGTCAGCCCCGATGCGCTGGCGCTGGTGCGTTTCGGTTTGCGGGCGGCGGACGATCCGCGGATCGTCAACACGGTCAAGGCGATCGACTCGCTGCTAAAGCGGGATCTTCCCGCCGGGCCCTACTGGTATCGCTATAACGAGGATGGCTACGGTGAGAAGGAAGACGGCTCGCCGTTTGATGGCGCGGGTATCGGCCGCCTCTGGCCGCTTCTGACAGGCGAGCGGGCGCATTTCGAAATTGCGGCCGGAAGAAAAGATGAGGCGGCGCGGTTGCTCGCAACGCTGGAAGCATCGGCAAGCGATGGCGGATTGCTGCCGGAGCAGATCTGGGACGAGGCGGACATTGCCGACAAGGAGCTATTCCTCGGCCGTCCCTCGGGAAGCGCCATGCCGCTCGTCTGGGCGCATGCCGAACATATCAAGCTGTTGCGATCGCTGAAGGATGGGGCGGTGTTCGACATGCCGCCGCAGACGCTGAAGCGCTATGTGCAGGGTAAGCCGGTACCGGCGCCTTGGGTCTGGCGCACGAATTCGACGACGGACTATGTGCCATCTGGCCGGTTGCTACGCTTCGAACTGTTCGAGCCCGCTTTGATCCATTGGTCTGCCGATGGCTGGAAAACGACGCAGGATATCGATACGGCCGATAGTTCGATGGGCACCCACCTCGCCGACGTGCCGACCGCCGCTTTCCCAGCGGGATCGGCGATCTCCTTCACGATTTTCTGGAAGGACCGCAACAGCTGGGAGGGCCGTGATTTCAGGATCGAGGTCACCACGCACTAGCCCGAACGCGGAAGTGCCCGCGCCTTTTCAAATCAACTCCGTCGGAAGAAGCAGGATTTCCTCATGGACACGCCCAACAACGCCGCCGAAACGCATCAGACAACGCAAACGGTGCTCGCCATCGATCTCGGCGGCTCACATGTGAAAGTCCACCTGAGCACCGGCGGCGAAAAGCGCGCCGTCGTTTCGGGGCCAGACATGTCGCCCGACAAGATGGTGAAGGCGGTGCGCGAGATGGCGGAGGGCTGGAATTACGATGTCATCGGCATGGGCTATCCGGGTCCTGTCTCGGACAACAAGCCTTCGCTTGATCCGCACAATCTTGCGGCCGGATGGAAGGACTACGATTTCGAAAAGGCCTTCGGCAAGCCGCTGAAGCTGGTCAACGACGCCTTGATGCAGGCGATCGGCAGCTACGAGGGCGGGCGCATGCTGTTTCTCGGGTTGGGCACCGGGCTGGGCGCGGCGATGGTCGCCGACAGCGTCTGTCTGCCGATGGAACTGGCGCATCTTCCCTACAAAAAGAAAAAGACCTTCGAGGACTATGTCGGCCTCCGCGGGCTGGAGGCGGATGGAAAGGCCAAATGGCGGAAGTCCGTGGCGGATGTCGCCGAGCGCCTGCGCGCTGCCCTGCAGCCCGACTATATCGTCATCGGTGGCGGCAATGTCGACAAGATCAAGGACCTGCCGGACAATTGCCGCCTCGGCGACAACGAAAACGCTTTCAAAGGCGGCTTCCGGATATGGCAGGATCCGGCCTTGAGGCTCCGCAGCAGTCTAGCGTGAACTTGGGGTCAGGCATTGTATAAGTTCATGTGCCTCACTAGCTGCAGCAGCGTCATCGGATGGCGGTCGCCTTTTGCCGCTAACGTGGAGCGCCGTCCGCCTTGATCGTCAGTTTCAACTGGCCAACGTCCTTCTCAAGTTGGCTAAGCTTGTCTCCAAGGGCCGCGCCGTTCTTCGGATAGTAAAGAACACCCGCCGCACCACTTTCGGCAGGCACATTATAGCTACTAGGGGTATTTTCTTCACAGATCACAACCACACCGGAGGTGCCGCTGAGCTCCACAACGATCTGATAGCCATCACCCGCGTCCGGATTGAGATTCTGAAGCGTGACCTCAGAATCAATTGGCTTACCGCACTCATCCACTTTCACACCTTTGTAGGGCACGGAACCGTCCCAAACTGTGATTGCTCTGAGATCTTCTGTAAACCTGACGATTACTTTGCACGGCATAACCGAACTCCTATTCTCGCAAGGTGAATTAGTCGTTGCTCAAACGGCCGCCGCGATGCGCCATTCTGAGCGTTATCGCGTATGAGCTCGGTGATCTCTTGCCGGGCAACTGGGCCTCCAGAATGAGCGCCCGCGCGTCGGCAAAGGCCGTCGAGATTTCCAGGATTTGCGTGGACGCCGTGATCCGCCACATCTGGTATTTCTCTTGCTTATCAAAGCCGCAACCGACAGCAGGTCGTGCTATCGGCCCAGTGATTATGAAGATGCGAGTGGTATCAAGCCTGTAGCAGTGCCCTTCGAAGGCGTATCCATAAGCAAGCACTGTGTAAGCTGTGATGCCGACATTGCTGGCGAGCTTAAGCTGAAGATCCGTGCCTTTCGCAAATCCAACGTCAATATGGGCTGTATCATTCGTGTCATTCAGATCGATCCCGTAGAGGATGATCTCATCCGCCACGTAGCGGGGTCCAGAAGGTGCTGGAATGCTCTCATATGTCATCGATGCGTCCCCCTCAGGTTGTCAAAGGATTTCACGCCACCTCATGCAATCTTCCAGTTGGTCGATATAGGCGGAGCCGCGGCCCTGCCATGCGGTCTCGAGAAATGCCCCGGCAGCATTTGGGAATGTCACGCTGTCGGGTTCGAGATCGTGCCACGAGCCGACAAGAGCCTCGCCGACGATGTCGCGAGCCTCCTGCAGGGCGGCTTTGGTGGCAAAATGGTTCAGATCGGCGGATCGCCTTGAGTTGCGCAGCGCTTCTTCGATCAGAGCCGGCGCCATCTGCTGGCGAAGGTCGCTGTAGCGGCGCGGATCGATCTTCGACAATCCGCGCTCAAAGAGCAGCGATTGATAGACCTCGATCAGACAGTCGAAAATGCCGGCGGCAAACGGCTTCGACCTGTCGTGCACCTCGCTGCTGACATCGCTGAGGCGAAGCGCGTTGTTGAAGGATCGCAGCTGCTTTTCGGCGCTGAGCTCGGCGAAACGGCGAGCTCGTTGTGCACGAGCAGGTTTCCGCCGGTCCGGCGCAGCAGGCGATCGACCGCCGTATCGAATTGCAGCAGGCCGAGCAGTGATATCAGGTCGGCGACCGCTTCATGATAGGAGAAGAAATCGCTGCCACGCCCGTCGCTCTGGAGAATGCCGAGTTCACTGAGCAGCACGAGATGCCCCATTTCATGGGCAACGGCGTCGAAATTCAGCGCGAAGCAGGATGCCGGGGTCTCCGGTTGTTCTTCTCCCAATTCCAGGAAGCCGAAGCCGGATTGTGCGTTTTCCCAATGGGCGATGCGCGGGACGATCTCTAGCCGCTCAAGCGTCGGCTCGAAGAACCAGCCGATGGCATGCCCGGCATAACTCTCGCAGATATCGAGAACGCGGCGGGCACAGGCATAGCTGTGCGTCGAGAGGAATTGCGGTGAATCCGGACCGATATGATCAAAATGTCCGTCGGGTCCAGGCTCAACCGGCGGCAGCAAAAGCCCGGGATAGGGAGGAATATCCGGCGCGAGATACGGGATCTTCTCCTCGGCCGGGCTGACTACATACATGCGCTTGTCGGAAGGCCCCGCGAGAACGGGACCGGCGGACGGTCCGATCCACACGACTTCGGGCTTCTCATACCCAAGGATGTAGGGAGGCTGCGGAAAAATGAGGAAGCGTGTCCCCAATGGCTGCGCTACAGCTGCCAGATGATCTGCGCTCTTCGGGTGAGTAACGGCATCCAAGGCTGCCTCCGTCGCTTCTGTTCAAAGCAAGCAACAGGCGGCCTTATATCAGAGAAACTGTACTTTCGGCAAGAGATTGTCGAGTAAGTTGCATGACTCCATATCGTAAGCGAAGGCTTCCGTAAGCTCAAAATGGCAATGAATGGGTGTTTCGAAACCTATTCTTCTCCGGTATTTCAAATAGTTCAGGAGAGAGATCGCGTCCGTTTTCTTCCGGCTGATCGCTCCAGTCTTTAGCCAATTCTTCAAGGACATTATTTCGTTCGTCAGCGCCAAATGGCTTTCTGCAGCCGAGATGAAGCTCGAGAAGGACCGGTTGCGGAAATGAAGCGTGCGCGCGACCGCTTCAAGCCGGCGCCGGAGGGATGCGCCGATCACACCCTCCCGTTGCGCCTGCTTCAGCGTCAGTCTGATATCGATCATGGCCTCGCCCAGCCTTCGCGATCCAAATTCCACTGGTGCCATCGGCACGGCGACATCGGCATCGTCGGCAAGCGGAAACCGCCGGTACCAGCGATAGATCATGCCATGCCCGATCATGCCTTCGCCTGCGAGTTCGGCCGCGCGCAGCGCGCCAATACTGGCCGCGCCGTAGACGTGCACGCCTTTCGACATCGCCCACAGGATCTCCTGATGGCGTACGCCGGGCGCCTGCGCAAAGACGCCGTCGATGATCGCGATCGTTGCCGGAGCGTGCGTGATCACGGCTCTGATGATGTCGCCGCCGCCTGCCGGAGGTTCGTAGACTGCATCGAGATGTGTTTGCGCCTCGATCGCATCCAATGATGGGCCGAGGAATACAACGATATCAGCGCCCAACATCGGCCTCCGGGTTCGTCTGTAGCGGTGGCGTGATGACCCGGACCACATGAAGAGGGATCGTCTCATCCACATGAAGGCTGACCAGGATGGCTGCTCTTGCACCGGCGTGCCGAAGGGCGCGCCCGATCCGCCGGAGCGGGCGATCTTGTTCAGGCCTGCCGGTTTCGGCAAAAGCGCTCCCGCCACGGGAAAGCTGCGCGCGCCACTCCCAGAGCTCTGATTCATCAGGATAGCGGTAGAGTTCAGCGCTGATATCGTCCCGTGCGGCGGAGATGACGCCAAGCCGCGACTGGCAGGCCTCGAGCAGGGCGGATGTCAGGGCCGCGTCGTCGGTAAGCGCGCATCCGAAGCCCTCTGCGGGTAACGGCGCGAATGGAGCTCTACCGGCGTCCTCCATCACATGACACCAATAGACAGGCAGATCGTGCGGCGCCGGAATTTTCCAGATGCCGATGATGAAGCCGGTCCCGGACAGGCGGCGCAGAACTTCCGAAGCCTTGCCGGCTTGAACGGAGCGCGCGTCGACCTGATAGCGATCGAAGAAATGCGGCGTGGCCATCGCCTCGCATCGCGCGTGACGCTCGAGACATTCGAGGCACGCATGCGCAACGGCACCTTCGAGGCTTGTCCCGGCTGCAAGGCCCGTCGTGTCCCGAGGCATCCAGGCCGGATGCGGCGATGGAAAGGTATAGGCGGAATCGGCGAGGCCAAGCGGAACCGGCATTGCCTGTCCCGAAAACAGATCGACGCCATTGATCCAGGATAGTGCGGTGTCCTTTGTTCCTTGAAGATGGGTCCAAAATCCTTGAGGGTCCAGCCCTCCAAGCGTTCCCTCGAAGACGCGCGCGGGGTCGATCCTTTCCGACGCCCAGCCTTCGAGAGATTCCATCAGCCCCGAAATCGCCGCCAGTGGAACGGTCAACCCCTTGCCTTGGCTGACCGCGACGGAGAGCGAGCGCGGCCGCACCACCTGGACCACCGGGATGCCGATCCAGTCGAGTTCGGTCACCGAACCCAGCCTGGTGATCCCGTAGTCACGTTTTCGTTCAAGGATGCGCCGGACGGTCCCGGCAGGATCGGGCGGGGAGGGTATCCGCCCGTTCTCAAGCATGGCCGAAAACGCTTCGCCCGCGATCTCGTCCATGGCTCAAAGCCCTGCCAATTCATCGAGATCGCGTTTTGCCCGCCCGGCGAGCCAGACAGCTTTTTGCGTTTCCGCGATGCGGACTGCCTTTGCGAAATCCCTGATGACTTCGGGCGCCTTGTGCTGCAGCTGGCGCTTGAGATTGGCGCGCCGCCGGTAGAGCTCCGCGAGCCAGAACAGCTGGCCGCTTGCGCTTCCTGCCGCGATTGCAGTTTGCAGCGCTTCCATGGCCTCGGCAGGTCTGCCGGTGAGTTGCAGCACCTGCGCATGCATGTCGCTATGCATGGAGAGATTGTCGTCGGTGCCCAGCTGTTGCTGAAGCGTCAGCCCGTCTTGGAAGCGGTCTGCCCCGCGGCGCCCTGCAGAGCGCATCAGCTCGGCCCAGCCACAATACATGTTGGCACGGGCCTGGCTGGCCGAGAGACCGTGTCGGCCGGCCAGCGCATACATCTGCTCGCCAAGGGCATGAACGTCGTCAAAGCGGTCCTGGCATCGCCTGAGGACGATCGCATAATAGAGCGCGTGCACCATGGTGCCGGCATGATTGGTTGCTTCAGCCCAGTCGAGGCAGGTGGCGATCGCATTCTCGCTATCGTCAGGACGGCCGAGAAGCAGATAGGAAAGCGCGCTCTCGCCCAGTCCGCACACCTTCGCATCGTGTCCGCCGAAGAAGGCACGATTCCTGACCGCCCGCTCGGGGTCGTAGAGATGAAGTCCCCTGGAGACACAGTCGAGACAGAATTCGTGCTCACCGGCATGGAAGCTCGTCGCCCACCCGCAGTGAAAAGACTGAAGTCTTGTCTCGTCATCCTCGACGCTCTGCATGTCGGCAACGAGAATCCGGGCGCGGGTCTGCTGCTCCAGCACGGTAGGCGCGGTGAACCACCATCCCCAATAAACCGGGAAATGCCTCGCGCGGACCGGCGGCGGCTGCGTCCGCAACAGCTGCATGGCGCGCGAATAGACCCGCTGGGCGGCTTTCGAGCCCTCTCCTTCGAGCGCGGTCGCGACAACACCTTGAACTTCCAGCAGTCTGAGCCGCAGGTCGGCCCGGCCGTTGCGTGCCGCGGTCACGCGCCTGAGCTCCTCTGCGCAGAGTGCGATCGAAATGCCAGCTTCATTCATGGCGGAGCGCGAGACGCTGGCCTCGGCTGCTTCCAGGGCGAACCTGGCCGCATCTTCGTGCAATCCCGCCTCGGCGCATTGCCAGGCGGCGATTGCGGCAGGCAGGCTTGGCACCTCCTCGCCGATCAACCGTTCTGCGATCAGCCGGTGGATGCGGCGCCTGTCGGTTTTCAGGAGGCTGCCATAAGCGGCCTCCTGCATCAGCACATGCCGGAACCGGAAAGTGTCGCGGGCCTCGGGCACGAGCTCGATAATCCCCTCAGCGATAAGCCGCGCGACCGGATGGTCGGGCGGCTGCCGGGCAATACTGTCGAGAAGATGCATCAGCAGCGGGAGGCTGAACTCACGGCCGATGACGCTGGCGATCTGGGCTGTCAGCCTGGCAGACCCGCTTCCGGCAAGCCGGGCGGCCAGCAGATCGTTGAGCGACGTCACACCGCCTTCCGTCAGCTGTCTTTTCCACTCTGCGGGCGATCCGGCCAGCGCATTGCGCGAGCGGAAAAAGCTGGCCAGCTCCTCGCCGTAAAGCGGCATGCCATCGCTCTGATCCAGAATGAAATCCGATAGTCCAGGCGGCGCCGGCTTGCCCCAGATCGAGGTTACGAGGTCCCGCACCGCATCGGATGCCAGACCGGACAGGGTGATTTCGGTGGCGCCCGCCGGTGCGCCTGCCAGCCTCGACGTTTGGATCACGAGGATCGGCTGCTCGGCGGCCAGCGCCCGGAGACGCTCCAGAAGCCCCAGCGTCATGCCATCGGCCCAATGAACATCCTCAAAGACGATCAGCGCCGGAGAGGCCGGTGCATTGCAGGTGAGAACATGCGCGGCGGCTTCGATGACGGACTGCCTGAACGCGCGCCCGGATAGATCGGATGTGCGGAGACTGCCAGACATCGCGGTCGTCGCGCTGGCCGTGAAATTGGCGAGCGGCTCGATCAGCTTCCTATCGACAGGCCGCCCCGACAGAACCAGGGCGTCGTTGAATGCCGCTATCCCGCCATCCCTGAGAGCGGGCGAAGCGCCAAGCCGGTCGATGAAGGCCGTGAATGGAAAGAGCGGCTGCCCCTCCAGACGGCGGCCGCATTGCAGGATGGCAAGGTCCTGCGGCCGTGTCTTTGTCCTGCTGATGAACTCATCGACGACGCGTGATTTGCCGATGCCGGCCTCACCGGTCAGCGCGATCGAGCTGCCCCTCCCATCAAGGGCCGAACGCCACGCATCGGAAAGAATGGCAAGCTCGCTGGTCCTGCCGCGGAGCGGCGGCCGCTCGCTTGCGATGGACTGTTCGTTGGCCGCCGCCGGATGCCGGTCCTTGGGACGCCAGAGCGCGACCGGTTCGTCGAAACCCTTGAGATTGGCCTCCCGGATGAAGGAATAGTCGAAAGCCCCTTGCGTCAAGCGGACAGTCGAGTCGGCCACAAGCACCGAATTCGGGTCTGCCTCGCCCTGGAGGCGGGCCGCCAGTATCGGCGCAGCGCCAACGATTTCGTCGCCCTCCGCGGAGAAGACGACGAAACTGGTGGCGATCCCGATTCTGAGTTTCAGCGGCCGCCCTGTCCGGCCCTTCGGCTTGGTCAGGGATCCGACCAGTTCCAGTGATGCCCGAACCGCGCTTTCGGCGGCGTCTTCGGATTGATTGGGAAAGCCGAAATAGCAACAGCCGCCATCACCAAGCCGCTGATGAACGAAGCCGCCATGCTTGGCGATGATCGCATCCGCGCTTTGGTGGAGTGCTGAAACGGAGCGGAAGAACTGTTCGGGCTCGGTTCGCAGCAACAGCTCGGTAGAGCCGACAATATCGTAGAAAAGTGCCGTCACCTGACGGCGCTCGCCCGCAAATCGAAATCGCGCTTGAATCTTCTTCATGGCGAGCTTGCCCACATTCACGGCATCGCCAAGGACAACCGATTTACGGCCGTGATGCAAGCATTTCATGCCTAATCGCTAATATAAAGCGCGGCATTCCCGGCTAATCGCTGATTGTTTCCTGCCTTGCATAGAATAACCGCAACCGAAGCGTGATCATTGCCGCCGCGCTACTCGAAAGCGCCCGCTTCATTCACCGCGGGCGCTTCGAACGAGTTCGGTCTTCAGAGATTGCTCATGCCGCCGTCGATGATCAGCTCGCTGCCGACGATATAGGACGCTTCGTCGGAAGCGAGGAAAATGACGGTCTTGGCAACTTCGCTGGCGTCGCCGAAGCGGCCGACCGGGATCTGGCTCTGAACCTGCGACGCCATCGCCTTCGAGTCCGCTTCCGACATGCCGAGCTTGCCGTAGAGCGGCGTGGCGATGGGGCCGGGGCTGACGGCGTTGACGCGGATGCCGCGGCCGACAAGCTCGCCCGATATGGTCTTGGCAAGCGTCAGAAGCGCGCCCTTGGTCAGCGAGTAGACGCTCGAGTTCGGCATGCCGATATGGGCGTTGATCGAGGTGTTCAAAACAATGGCTGCGCCCTTGGCGAAGATCGGCAGCAGCGCCTGTATCAGGAAGTAGGGGCCTTTGACATTCGTCGCGATCGACTTGTCGAAGGCGGCTTCCGACCAGCCTTCGATAGGACCGAACTGGGCAACGCCGGCATTGACGAAGAGAATGTCGAGATGGCCGAATGTTTCCTCGATCTGCTGCACGACCTTTTTCTGGCCCTCGACGTCTCCGGCGTCGGACTGGATCACGAGCGCCTTGTCGCCCAGTTCCTTGCGGGCATTTTCGACGCCGGCCGCGCTGCTGCCGGTCACGGCAACGCGCGCGCCCTCGGCGATGAACTGGCGGGCCGTCTCCAGGCCGATGCCGCTGGTGCCGCCGGTGATGAGAGCGGTCTTGTTTGCAAGTCTGGACATGACGAAATCCTTTCGGTTGATCGATTGCCCGGCGTATCGCCGGGGTTGATGACAATGATGTAGCCGAAAAGCAGTGTCCGGATTTGACGGCAGATTCCAATTCTTAAGTTCGGGAATTCCGAACGCGCAAGGCTGGGCGCTGTGGTTTGCCACAGCGCCCAGCCAAGCCGTTCGACCGGACGCGTTTACTGTCCCGCCGCCGGCAGCACCTCGAATTTCCAGAATGTTTCCGGCTTCAGGTAGGCGATCGCGAACTGGCGGATGTCTTCGGTGGTGACATTGTCATAGCCGCTGAGGTTTTCGCGCACGCGCTGCAGTCCGCGGGGATCCGTCTGGGCGTCCTGCAGGTGCTCGATCCAGTATTCGTTGCTTTGCTGCTGGTGCTTCATTGTTTCGATGACGGGGGCGCGGGCGCGGCTGAGCTCGTCGGCAGAGATAGTGTTCTTCCGCAGATCGGCCGTGACCTGGTCGACGAGTTCATAGAACCGCGCGAGCTTCCCTGGCGTCGTGTCGACATAGATATAGGCATAGCCGAAACCCGGAATGTCTTTCGATAGATCGACATCGGCCTGCACGCCGTAGCTTGCGCCCTCGGCGATGCGGAACTGGGCAATCAGCCGGTTCTGGATGACCTGGCCGGTGAGGTTGGCGGTGAACGACCGTTTCAGGCCCGAGAGCATGTCGCCGACCGGCACTCCGACGATGGCTGCAGCATTGTCGGGCCTGCCGCTATGCGTCTCGGTGATAGGCGACGCGGTCGGAGCGGGGAAGCTGACCTTGAGCGGCGCAGTGCTTGGAGCCGTATCCGGGCGTGGCGGCAGGGCGCCGAATGTCCGTGCGGTCAGAGCGATGGCTTCATCTGCCGTGACATCGCCGACTATGGTGATGTTGACCGGGCCGCTGGCAACCGCCGGTCTGAAAAGCTTTTCGAACTCGGCTGACTGGGCGGAGCCGAGTTCGGCCTTGCCGGGGAAAGTCCAGCGGGGGTCGCCGCCATGCGCAAATCCTGCAAAATCGCGGCTGATGACGCCGCCAGGGGTCGCGGCATACTGATTGAGATTGTTCAGGTAGGCCTGCTTCACCCGGTCGAAAACCTCCGGCCGGTATGCCGGATCTGAGGTATAGGCGGCCATCAGCTGCAACTGCGTCTGCAGATCGCTGCTCCGCGTCTGCCCGTTGAAGCGGAACGAGCTGTCGCCGACGGAGAAATCGATGCCGACGACATTCGCCGCCAGCACTCTTTGAATATCGGGATAATCCATGGCCCTGACGCCGGAGAGGATGACGGCGGGCGAGGCCCAGAGCACCGAGGCCTGATCCTTGGGTAGGCCGATACGGCCGTGGCCGATATCTTCGCGCACCAGAACCTCGTCGGCCCGCAGCTTCGTCGGTTTGACGGTGAGCCGCACGCCGTTGGCGAATTTCACCATCGTCAGGCCGAGATCGTCAACGACGCGGCGTTCGACGACTGTGCCCGGCGCGCCGAAATCCGTATAGGGCCAGGCGATATCGGCCGCCGCCACCGGAGCCGTCACGGCGATGTCGCGCGATGCGTCATAGGTCTTGCGCAGCTCATCTGTGCCGCCCTTCGGAGCGGCAGGCGTCAGCAGCATCACCTGCGGGCCATTGCCTGAGAAGGTGACCGGCAGGGCCTTGTTGATCTTCCCGGCCTGGATGTCCTTCGTCATGCGTTCGAAGAGAGCCAGGTCTTCGGATGGCGAGGTATAGACCTGATCGGTATCGACGGTGTAGGCGAGGGTCGAGGCGATCCCGGTGCTCGTCCGGGTCGCTGCGCCCGATGCTGCTGATTGAAGCAGGGCGCGATATTCGGTGATCTCGCGGTCTAGCTCCGGCTGGGAGACGCCGAACTGCAGCAGCCGGCGCTGTTCCTGGTCGATACTGCTCAACGCCGCCTGCCATTTTTCCGGATCGCCGTTTGCGGCGATCATCACTGCATGGGCGGATTCGAGCAGATCCTGCGAGCCGGCGTCGGCGCTGGTGAAGGGCGCGTTCGGCTTGCTGGCAATGGTCGAAAGGCGCCGCCGCAGCACCAGAAGACCGAGGTCCTCGACCAGTTGCTGGCGCCGCTTGGCATAGGTGTCAAGAGACGTATCGAAGGGGCGTGTCCAGATGATCTGAACATTGGTCGCGCTGCCCGGCACCGTGATCACATCGGCGCTTTCGGTCTTTGCCTTCAACGCACCGAGATCCGGTTCGGCAACCGCAGCGCCGCGCTGCCAGTCACTGAAGCGCTTGCGGATGTCGGCCTCCAGTGCAGCCGGATCGACGTCACCAACCACCATCAATGTCGCACGGTCAGGACGATAATTGGCATTGTAGAAGTCGCGGACACGGTCGACAGGCGCATTCTTGATGATGTCGATCTTGCCGATTGGTGAGCGGAGGGTGGCGCGCTGGCCCTCGAGCAGCAGGTTGGTGACGCCGATCGACGCCCGGTATTGTGGCGTGTCGCGCAACCGCTCTTCCGAAAGGATGACGCCGCGCTCGCGATCGAAGGCGCCGGCGTCGAGCGTCAGCTCGCTCGCCGTTTCGCGCATCAGCATCAGACCGGTCGAGAGCGTGTCGGCATCGACCTCGGGAAGATCGAGCGAATAGACGGTTTCGTCATAGGCGGTATTGGCGTTGGTATCCGGGCCGAAAGCCAGACCCTTGCGCTGCAGGATGCGGATCATCTCACCTTCGGGGACATGGGCCGAACCCTTGAATGCCATGTGCTCAAGAAAATGCGCCAGCCCCTGCTGCTCGTCGTTCTCGTCAAGCGAACCGGCGCCGATCCGGAAGCGGATCGCCGCCTGCCCCGGCGGAGTGGCGTTGTGCATGATGGCAAAGCGCATGCCATTGGGGAGGATGCCGAAGCGTATATCGGGATCTGCCGGAATGTCGCTGCGGATCTGCGGCCAACTCTGCGGCTCCTGTGCGTGGAGGGTATTCCCTGATGCGGCGATGCAGCCGACGGCGACTGCTGCGATGAACCGCAGGCAGGTGAGATAACGCATATGGTTCGAATCCTGCAAATGAGAGGCGACAGGGTGTTTCTATCAGGAGTCTTTCATAGGTTGCGGCTTCCAGCAATCTCTTCTGCCGCAGTTGAGCGATGCAGGCGTTTTGTCGCAACAGAGGTCGCGTTCGCCGCTCTTCAAATCTGATTTTTTGATATAAAACAAAATGCTTGATTTAAAAAATCTCTCAGAATAGCGTGGCAAAAAATCAGATTCAATAAACTTTGAGGAACACCGATGCGGGCTAAAGCCACCCTAAACAGGGAATTCACGATCTCGACCGTCGACAAGCGCGTCTATGGCTCATTCCTGGAGCATATGGGCCGGGCGGTTTACACCGGCATTTATGAGCCGGGTCATGAAAAAGCGGATAAAGATGGCTTCCGTACCGATGTTCTTGATATGGTGCGTGAGCTCGATATGCCGATCGTGCGATATCCGGGTGGCAACTTCGTCTCGGCCTATCATTGGGAAGACGGCATCGGCCCGCGCGACCAGCGCCCGACGCGCCTCGATCTCGCCTGGCGCACCCGCGAAACCAACCAGATGGGCGTCAATGAATTCGCCGACTGGTCGAAGCTCGCCAAGACCGAGATGATGCTGGCGATGAACCTCGGCTCGCGCGGCCTGAACGACGCCCGCAACTTCCTCGAATATTGCAATCATCCGGGCGGCACCTATTGGAGCGACCTGCGCGCCAAGCACGGCTACAAGGATCCGCACAACGTCCGCATCTGGTGCCTCGGCAACGAGATCGATGGCCCCTGGCAGGTCGGCCACAAGACGGCGGCTGAATATGGCCATCTCGCCAACGAAGTTTCCAAGGCCTTCAAATATTTCGACAAGACGCTCGAAACGGTGGTCTGCGGCTCGTCCAACGACAAGATGAAGTCCTATCCCGAATGGGAGGCGACGGTTCTCGAAGCCAGCTACGACAGCGTTGATTATATCTCGCTGCACAAATATTTCGGCAACGAAGAGAACGACACGCTGAACTATTACGCCAAGGCGATAGAGCTCGACCGCTACATTGTCACGATCGGCGGCGTCATCGATTACATCAAGGCGAAGAAGCGCTCGAAGCGCGATGTGAAAATCTGCTTCGACGAGTGGAACGTCTGGTATCACGACCGCAAGGAAGATGACCAGCGCTACAAGAACTGGGACTGGCCGGAAGCACCGCCGCTGCTCGAAGAGCTCTACAATCTCGAGGACGCGATCTTCGTCGCCTCGCTGATCAACGTCTTCATCCGCCGCTCCGACCGCGTCAAGATCGCCTGCATGGCGCAGCTGGTGAATGTCATCGCCCCGATCCTGACCAAGGCAGGCGGCCCGGCCTGGCGCCAGTCGATCTACTACCCGCTGCAGTTCGCCTCGAAATACGGCCGCGGCACGGCGCTGAACGTTTCTGCGTCAGGCCCGACTTACGATTGCGAAGTGGCGCAGGATGTTCCCTATCTCGACCTCTCGGCCGTGCTGCAGGAAGACGGCAAGACGATCGCCGTCTTCGCCATCAACCGCAGCCTCGACGAGGCGATGGATCTCGATGTCGATCTGCAGGGTTTCAAGGGCGCGAAAATCCTCCAGCATCACACCATGGTCGGCGACGACCTGAAGGCGCGCAACTCGGTCGAAGATCAGAACCGCATCGTTCCCAAGGCCGGTTCCGGGCTGCAGGTCACGGATGAAGGCAAGCTCAGCGGTTCGCTGCCGGCCAAGTCCTATCACTTCATCCTGCTCTCCGTCGCCGCGGCGTGAGCTGATTGTCATCCGGGCGGCGGAGGAGGCCGCCCAGATGGGAATGCCAATCGGGAGGATGCATGTCTGGAATCAAACTGACTGACGTCAGCAAGTCGTTCGGCTCGTTCAAGGTCATCCATGGCGTTGATATCGAGATCGAACAGGGCGAGTTCGCGGTCTTCGTCGGCCCGTCGGGCTGCGGAAAGTCGACGCTGCTCAGGATGATCGCCGGTCTGGAGGAAACCAGCGGCGGCAAGATCAGCATCGAAGACGAGGACGTCACGCATACCGAAGCGTCGAAGCGCGGCGTCGCCATGGTCTTCCAGTCCTATGCGCTTTATCCACATCTCTCCGTCTTCGAAAACATGGGGTTCAGCCTGTCGATCGCCAAGCGACCGAAGGCGGAGATCCAGCAGAAGGTGAAGGCTGCGGCCGATATCCTGCGGCTCGAGGACTATCTCAATCACAAGCCAAGCCAGCTTTCCGGCGGCCAGCGCCAGCGCGTCGCCATCGGCCGGGCGATCGTGCGTGAGCCGCGCGTCTTCCTGTTCGACGAGCCGCTCTCCAATCTGGATGCGGAACTGCGCGTGAAGATGCGCATGGAGATCGCCCGACTGCACCGGCAGATCGGCGCGACGATGGTCTATGTCACCCATGACCAGGTCGAGGCGATGACGCTGGCCGACAAGATTGTCGTGCTCAAGGCCGGTGTCGTGCAGCAGGTCGGCGCGCCGCTCGATCTCTACCGCGATCCCGCCAATATGTTCGTTGCCGGCTTCATCGGCTCGCCGGGCATGAACTTCCTGAAGGGCAAGGTCATCGTTTCAGGCCAAAATTCGGCGACGATCGAACTCGACGACGCACCGGGCAAGACCTTCGATCTGCCGACACGGGCGCCTGTCGCGAACGGCGCCGTCGTCCATGTCGGCGTGCGGCCAGAGCATATCGGGCTCGGCGCGACGGAAGGCGGATTGCCGCTACCTGTAACGGCCGAGTTTACCGAGGAACTGGGCGGCACCGGCTATCTGCATGTGCTGACGGCAACGGGTGCCGAAATGACGGTGGAGTGCCGGGAAAGCCGGCCGCAGCCCAAGGAAAAGATCACCCTCTCGCTGAGGGTGCCTGAAATGCTGGCCTTCGATGCCGAAGGCGGAAGGCTCAGCTGATACCGAAATCCGGACGGAATCCGGAACTCGGCGAAGACATGCGGGAGGGGGGACGTAGGCCTTGGAGGAGGTCTGCGGCCACGGATGTCCCGTGCCGTGAGATGCCCATGAATAACACTTTTATTGAGGAGGAACCGACGTGAGAAAACTGGTGAAACTTGCCGTTTCGGCGGCCATAGCCTTGCTGCCCTCGGCAGCCGCATTCGCGCAAACAGACGTGACCTGGTGGGACTTCCTGAGCGGCGGCGACGGCGTTCGCATGAAGGCGCTGATCAAGGAATTCAACGACACCCACCCCGATATCAAGATCAACGCGACGACGCTGGAATGGGGCGTGCCCTTCTATACGAAGGTGCAGACGGCGGCCGCCGTCGGCCAGCAGCCCGATATCATGACCTATCACATGTCGCGCTATCCGCTGGCGGTGCCGACCGGCATCCTGCGGCCGTTCACCGACGAGGAACTGGCCTCTGCCGGCATCAAGAAGGAAAATTACGTCGATGCGGCCTGGAAGCAGGGCACTTTCGACAACAAGGTCTACGGCATCCCCTTCGACGTCCACTCGATCGTTCTCTACTACAACAAGAACATCCTGAAGGAAGCCGGGCTGCTGGGCGACGATGGGTTGCCGAAGGGGCTCGATGGCCTCGACAATTTCAATGCCGCGCTCGAGAAGATCAAGGCAACCGGCAAGGTCGAATATCCGCTGTCGCTGCATACGGACGAAGGCGGCTCGATGTGGCGCGTCTTCTATACGCTGATTGCCCAGCAGGGCGCCAAGTTCATGGATGGCAACGAGATTCTGCCCGGTGACGCCGGCGTCAAGGCACTGCAGACCATGGCGAACTGGGTTTCGACCGGCTATTCGCCGAAGCTGATCTCCTACGAAGCCTCGATCGCGCTGTTCACCTCCGGCAAGGCTGCGATGCATGTCAACGGCGTCTGGGAAGTGCCGACCATGACCGACCTCGCCAAGAAGGGCGAACTCGGCTTCGAATGGGGTGCGATCGAGATCCCGAACCTGATGGGCACGCAGGCGACCTGGGCGGACTCGCACTCCTTCGCGGTACCGAACAGCGACAGCAAGCCGATCACGCCTGAGAAACTCAAGGCCGTGCTGCAGATCATCGCCTGGATGAACGAGCACAGCATCTCCTGGGCCAGCGCCGGTCATATCCCCGCCTTCAAGCCGGTGACCGACAGCAAGGAATTCAAGGAAATGCAACCGAACGCCACCTATGCGAAGCTTGCCGATACCGCCGTGTTCGACCCGGTCTCGAAGCTCGCCGGTGTCGCCGGTCCGATCTACGAGGCAACGCAGAACTTCGTGGTTCCCGCGCTCAACGGCCAGCTCGATCCGGCCGATGCCATCGATCAGATGCGCGAAGAGCTGAAGAGCCAGGAATAAGCCGTTGCTGGCCGGAGATTTTTCTCCGGCCAGCCTTCGCTTCGAAGGAGATGCCTGTGATCAACAATGAGAAGCGGCGCAAGACGCTGACGGCGGTGGCAATGATCGCGCCGTTCCTGATCGCCTATGCGACGGTCTTTGCCTATCCTGTCTATAAGATGTTTGCGCTCAGCTTCACGGACGCTCCGTTGATCGGCGAGGGCCAGTGGGTGGGCTTCGACAATTACGTCAAGCTGTTCCATCAGAAGCTGTTCTTCACCTCGGTCTGGAACACCGGCTATTTCGTTGTGCTGACCGTCATTCCGAACACGCTGATCGGGCTTGGTCTGGCGCTGATGGTCGTGCGTCTCAAGGGCTGGGTGCAGAGCCTGATCCTGATACTCTTCTTCATTCCCTATATCCTGCCCGTTTCCGTCGTCACCCAGATCTGGAAATGGGTTCTCGACCAGCAGTTCGGTATCGCGCAGTTCGTCATCGAAGCCGTGACCGGCAAGCGCGTCAGCGTCTTCCGCGATCCCATCTGGGCGATGCCGATGGTGGCGTTGGTGACGGTCTGGTGGACCAACGGCTTCAACCTGCTGCTGTTCATCGCCGGGTTGCGCAACATTCCGCACGATTATTACGAGGCGGCGATGCTGGATGGCGCGACGCGCTGGCAGTGCTTCAAGCGCATCACCTGGCCGCTGATCTGGCCGGTCACGGCGCTGGTGCTGACCCTGCAGCTCATCCTGCAGCTGAAGATCTTCGACCAGGTCTACCTGCTGACCGAGGGCGGCCCTTTCAATTCCACCTATGTGCTGTTGCAGCTCGTCTACCGCGAGGCCTTCCGTTCTAACCACGGCGGCACGGGTTCTGCCGTCGCCGTCATTCTCTTCGCGATCATCGTCGTCGTCTCGGTGCTGCAGTACCAGCTGCTACGTGTGAGGGAGCGCTAGGATGCCCGGAAAAACAATCGGCAACGTGCTGCTCCTTGTCCTCACGCTCCTGATCGCCTGCATGTGGGCCTTCCCGATCTATTGGGCGGTCGTCACCTCGATCAAGCCGGAGCAGGAGGTCGTGGCGAAGACGACCTTCATCCCCGATGTGCTCAACTTTTCGGGCTATTATTACGCGCTGTTCGAAACCAAGCTGCCGACCTGGTATCTGAATTCGATCGTCACCTCGGTAACGGTGACCATCGTCGTCATCCTGATCAGCGTCATGTGCGCGTATGCGCTGTCGCAGATCGTTTTCCCCGGCCGCAAGCTGCTTTACGGCATCATCCTCGCGAGCTTCATGGTGCCGTCGCAGGCGCTGGTGATTTCGCAATTCGTGCTGATGCACAAGCTGAACCTGATCAACACCTGGGGCGGCATCATCCTGCCGCAGCTGATCGTTCCCGTCGTCGTCATCGTCTACAAGCAGTTCTTCGATTCCGTGCCGAAGGAGCTGCGCGAGGCTGCCAAGCTCGATGGCTGCGGCGAATTCCAGATCCTCTTCAAGCTCTATCTGCCCCTGAACTGGGGGATCACCACGGCGCTGGCGATCATCACCTACATCATGGCCTGGAACGCCTTCCTCTGGCCGTTCTTGGTCACCAACTCTGACGACATGATGACGATCACCGTCGGCATTACCCAGACCCGCGATGCCTTCGGCGTCAAATATGCGCGCGACATGGCGGTCGCCATTCTCGCCGCGATGCCCGTCGCACTTGCCTACCTTCTGTTCCAGAAACGCGTGACGCAGGCGCTGATGCTTTCGTCCGGCATCAAGGGATGACGTGCATGAGATTGCTTCAGGGCCGAGGTGAGAAGGCCCCTGCCGGTCCGCGAGAGTTCTCCCGAGGCGCGGACCGGCCCCTAGTAAAATTTGAGCAGCGACACAGTGCCTGCGCCCATGATATCAGCTGAAACCAACAAGAAAGACTGGAGAACCAGTATTATCATATGGAGACTAAGCTTCTAACCGTCGATCCGATGCGGGACGCCGATGTCGTCCAGGCACTCGGGTCTCCGACGCGGATCGAGATCCTCAACCTGTTGCGCCAGAAGGGGCCGCTGAATGTCAACGACATCGCGGCGCAGATGGGCTTGCCGCAATCGACGACGGCAACCAACCTGAAGGCGCTGGAGCAGGCGGGCCTGATCCAGACGCAGACGATGAAGGCGAGCAAGGGCAACCAGAAGGTCTGCTCCAGCATCTATGACGAGATCCTGATCCGCTTTGGCGCCAATGGCACAAAGGCGAGCGAGGACGTCGTCACCGTCAGCATGCCGATCGGCCTCTTCACCGAGTTCGAGGTGGGTGCGCCCTGCGGCCTCTGTTCGGTCAACAATGTCATCGGCATGCTCGATGTGCAGGAAGTTTTCCTCGACCCGCAGCGCATGCAGGCAGCACTTCTCTGGTTCACCCGCGGCTATGTCGAATACAAGTTTCCGAACAACGCCAAGGTCTCCGGCAAGAAGATCCGCAAGGTGGAGTTCTCAGCCGAACTCAGCTCCGAGACGCCGGCCACCAACGCCAACTGGCCGTCCGACATCTCGATCTGGGTCAACGGCATCAAGGCCGGACACTGGACCTCGCCCGGCGATTTCGGCGACCGCCGCGGCATGTATTCACCGGCCTGGTGGAAGCTGTCGGGGTCTCAATATGGCAAGCTGAAAACCTGGACGATCGACGAGACCGGCACCTGGATCGACGGCGCCATGGTCTCGACCCAGACCATTGCCTCGCTTGGTATCGCCGATCATCACTCGATCCGCTTCCGCATCGGCATCGACGAAAAGGCCGACAATCCGGGCGGCATGAACATTTTCGGCAAGGGTTTTGGCGATTTCGATCAGGACCTGATCATGTCGATCTATTTCTAGCAGCTTGCGCCAGCGCCGGCGGCTTTCAAGCTCAGTTGCCGATGCCGAAAAATTCGCGGGCGGAGAGACATTCGAAGTCTCCGGGGCTGCAGGTGCGGCAGACATGCGGCCGCACGGCGTAGATCGCGCAGGATGTCTTCGACCGTATCTCGCCGACCAGGGCGGAGCACCGGTTGCCTTCGCAGCGCATTCCCGCTTCATCGGCTGCGACATATTTCAGCGGTATCAGATCGAGCTCGGCATCCGACTCGGTCGAGAAGCGCGGCCAGTCGGCCGAGAACGAGCAGCAAGCGCCGCAAGTCTGGCAGTCGAAGTCTGTTTGTGTGTCCATGGGCAGGGCATATCACAAACCGGGTGCGGATCGACAGCGGTTTGGCGATCACATCCGAGATAGCGCCCTACCGGCTGCGGCCGATGCTGGCATACATGCCGGTGGTGCGGAACTCCGTGGGCGTGATGCCGTAGACGCGGCGGAAGACCTTGGCGAAGTAGTTGGCATCCTCGAAGCCGCACATGATCGACACTTCCTTGACCGGCAGGAAGTCAGCCTTGGTCAGCAGCTTGGCGGCGCGCTGCAGCCGTTGCTGCAGGACATACTCCGCGGGTGGTATGCCCTCGCTTTCGGAAAAGCTGCGGGAGAAATGGGCGCGGCTGAGGCCGACGATGGCGGCGAGCTCGCTGACCGGGAGCGGTTTTTCCAGATACAGGTTGATATGGTCGATCACCGGCTGCATCAGGCTCTGCTCGGCCATGAAGGCGGGCGAACCGAAGACGTCGTCATAGAGCGCCATTGCCGCCTCGTAGGCGATGGCCGAAGCCGAGCCGGGGGTCGTTGCACCCTTGACCAGGCGCAGGCTGCAATCGGCAAGATGATCGATGGTGGATTGCTGCAGTTTGAGCACCGGGCCGGCAAGCGCCAGCACCATCTTGTGGATGCGTAGCGTCTCGTCGCCATTCATCGAGATCCAGAAATACTCCCAGCGCTCGCCCTTTTCGAGCCAGTAGCGGTGATTGTGCGGGACCAGCACCATCATCGTGTCGCCGCCCTGGAGCTTGTAGTTGCGGTTCAGATAACGCAGGTGGCCGCTGCCGCTGATCGTGTGCTGCAGCACCGTAAACGGCGTCTGGCCGCGCTTGCGGCCGTCCCAGTCATAGGTCTCGTTCTCGCGAACTTCGTAGCCCGCACTGGTCGGCATGGCGTGCAGCCTCTGGCGTCCGCGAGGCAGCGAAACGGTCCGCATGGCCTGTCCGTTGGCGATCAAATCGTGCAGCACAAAATTACCCTCGAAAGCATAATCCTTCTCTGGCCGCCCTGCCGAATATGCGCATAATCCCTTCGCATAAGAGGAAGAGATCGCGGCCGGACGAACGGCCGGGAGGAATACAGGTTTTAATTCCAGTGGTTTTCACCTGCATGTGCAAACATGCGGCCTGGTTCTCCCTTGTCTTCTCTCTACGTAACATTCGATCGGACCGAGGTGAAGGACATGAGTTTCAAAATCGCTATCATCGGAGCAGGCAGCGTCGGCTTCACCAAGAAGCTGTTTACCGATATCCTGTGCGTGCCTGAATTCAAGGACATCGAATTCGCGCTGACCGATCTCAGCGAACATAACCTGCAGATGATCAAGGCGATCCTCGACAAGATCGTCGAATCCAACAAGCTGCCGACCAAGGTGACGGCGACGACCGACCGCCGCGAGGCGATCTCCGGTGCGCGCTATGTCATTAGCTGCGTGCGCGTCGGCGGCCTGGAAGCCTATGCCGACGATATCCGCATCCCGCTGAAATACGGCATCGACCAGTGCGTCGGCGATACGATCTGCGCTGGCGGCATTCTCTATGGCCAGCGCAACATCCCCGTCATTCTCGACTTCTGCAAGGATATCCGCGAGCTGGCCGAGCCGGGCGCAAAGTTCCTGAATTATGCCAACCCGATGGCGATGAACACCTGGGCGGCGATCGAGTATGGCAAGGTCGACACGGTCGGTCTTTGCCACGGCGTACAGCACGGTGCCGAACAGATCGCCGAAGTACTCGGCGCCAAGTCGCTCTCCGAGCTCGATTACATCTGCTCCGGCATCAATCACCAGACCTGGTTCGTCGATCTGAAGCTCAACGGCCGCAAGATTGGCAAGGACGAGCTGGTTGCCGCCTTCGAGGCGCATCCGGTGTTCTCGCAGCAGGAAAAGCTGCGCATTGACGTGCTCAAGCGTTTCGGCGTCTATTCGACCGAAAGCAACGGCCACCTGTCGGAATACCTGCCCTGGTACCGCAAGCGGCCGGAAGAAATCACCAAGTGGATCGACATGTCCGACTGGATCCACGGCGAGACCGGGGGTTACCTGCGCCACTCGACCGAGACCCGCAACTGGTTCGAGACCGAGTTTCCGCAGTTCCTCGCCTCGGCCGAAAAGCCGATCGATCCGGCCAGGCGCTCCAACGAGCATGCCAGCCATATTCTTGAAGCGCTGGAGACCGGCCGGGTCTATCGTGGCCACTTCAACGTCAAGAACAATGGCGTCATCACCAACCTGCCATCCGACGCGATCATCGAGTCGCCCGGCTTCGTCGACCGCTTTGGCATCAACATGGTCTCGGGCATCACCATTCCGGAAGCCTGCGCTGCGACCTGCATGGCATCGATCAATGTCCAGCGCATGTCGGTTCATGCAGCCGTGACCGGCGATATCGATCTCTTGAAGCTTGCCGTGCTGCACGATCCGCTGGTCGGCGCCGTCTCGACGCCGGAAGAGGTGTGGCAGATGGTTGACGAGATGGTGGTCGCCCAGGCCCGCTGGCTGCCGCAATATGCGCATGCCGTGCCTGCCGCCAAGGAACGTCTGGCCAACAGCAAGGTCAAGACCAAGGAATGGGCAGGGGCTGCGCGCCGCAACGTCCGCTCGATCGAAGAGCTTCGGGCCGAAAAGGCGGCGCTGAAGCAGGCGGTCTGATTTTCCGGTGAAGCAAGCCGCGGCGGTCCTTCGGGAGGAAGGCCGCCGCGCCAAGGCTTGCTTCATCATTCCTAGAGGAGAAGCGGAGACGCCTGCAAGCGCTCCGGAACAAGAGGGAGAGACGATGACGAATTTCCGTAAGATCGGCATCCTGGCCGGACTGGCGCTTGGCGTTTCAGTCGCGGCCTTGAATGCCTACGCTTCCGAGCCGACCACTCCGCCAGCGCCGCCGCCGTTTCCGGCGGAAGGCAAGATAAAATACGTGTCGCGAGACTCCATCGAGGAGTTCAAGGCGCTTCCTTCCTATAACGAGCCGGATTGGGTCAAAAAGAACTTTGTCGATACCGGTAAGCTCCCGGCCGTCAAGGATCGCCTCCCGAAGGAGCCGTTGGTCTTCAAGACCGCGAACATGCCTGACGGCATCGGCGTCTATGGCGATACGATGCGTCATGTCATCGGTGGCCGTCCGGAAGGCTGGAACTATGGCGCCGGCCAGACGCAGGGCTGGGGCGGCATCGATATCGGCCTCTCCGAGTGCCTGACGCGCACCGCGCCGCTCTTCCAGGTGGAAGCCAAGGATACCGAGCCGTTGCCGAATCTGGCCAAGGGCTGGGAATGGTCGGCCGATGGTCACAAGCTGACCATGCATCTGGTCGAAGGCGCCAAGTGGTCCGACGGCGCGCCGTTCAATGCCGATGACATCATGTTCTACTGGGAAGACGAAGTCGTCGACCCGAACGTCTCGCCGCTGGGCGGCGGCGCATCGCCGGAAGCCTTCGGCGAGGGAACGACGCTCACCAAGGTAGATGACTACACGGTGGAATGGACCTTCAAGGAGGCCTTCCCGAAGCAGTATCTTTACACGATGGCCTACCCGAACTTCTGCCCGGGCCCGTCGCACATCCTGAAGCCGCAGCATCCGAAATATTCGAAGAACACCTACGACCAGTTCAAGAACGCCTTCCCGCCGGAATATATGAACATGCCGGTGATGGGGGCCTGGGTGCCGGTCGAGTATCGCCCTGACGATATCATCGTCATGCGCCGCAATCCTTACTACTGGAAGGTCGATGAGAAGGGCAATCAGCTGCCTTACCTCAACGAGCTGCACTACAAGCTCTCGACCTGGGCAGACCGTGACGTTCAGGCGGTTGCCGGTTCCGGCGACTTCTCGAACCTCGAACAGCCTGAGAATTTCGTGGCATCGCTGAAGCGTGCTGCTGAAAAGACCGCTCCGGCGCGTCTCGCTTTCGGTCCGCGCCTGATCGGCTATAACCTGCGCATGAACCTCTCCGCCAACGGCTGGGGCGATCCCGATGCGCGTGGCGAAGCGATCCGCGAGCTGAACCGCAACGAGGACTTCCGCAAGGCAGTCACCATGGCGGTCGATCGCAAGGCCATCGGCGACTCGCTGGTCAAGGGTCCGTTCACGGCGATCTATCCGGGTGGCCTGTCCTCGGGCACGAGCTTCTACGATCGCAATTCCACGGTCTACTATCCCTACGATCTGGCCGGTGCCAAGGCGCTGCTCGCCAAGGCCGGCCTGAAGGATACGGATGGCGACGGCTTCGTGAACTTCCCGGCCGGAACGGCCGACGGCAAGGATGTCGAGGTCGTGCTGCTGGTCAACAACGGCTACGCCACCGACAAGAGCCTTGCAGAAGGCGTCGTCGGGCAGATGGAAAAGCTCGGTATCAAGGTCATCATCAATGCCCTCGACGGTCCGAAGCGTGACGATGCCCATTACGGCGGCCGCTTCGACTGGCTGATCCAGCGCAACACGCCGGAACTGGCTTCCGTGGTGCAGAACACCGAGCAGCTGGCTCCGATCGGTCCACGCACCAGCTGGCAGCATCGCGCCGGCAAGGATGGCAAGGTCGATCTGATGCCTTACGAAGAAAAGCTGGTCGATCTCGTCACCAAGTTCCAGGCGAGCCAGAACAACGACGAGCGCGTCGATCTGATGAAGCAGTATCAGAAGGTCGCGACCGAGAATGTCGATACCGTTGGTCTGACGGAATATCCGGGCGCCTTGATCGTCAACAAGCGCTTCTCCAACGTCCCGCAGGGTACGCCGATCTTCATGTTCAACTGGGCTGAAGACTCCGTCATCCGCGAGCGTCTGTGGGTGGCCGCCGACAAGCAGGGCAAATACGAGCTGTTCCCGCAGCAGTTGCCCGGCAAGCCCGGAGACAAGGGTCCGATCAACTAAGAGCTCCCTCCCAACCGAATGAGCTTCCGGCCGCGCGTGCTGCGCGCGGCCGGGCATAATCAACAAGCCGGCCGCGCTAGAGACGAGCGACTGGCGGCAAGGAGAAGCGAACCGTCCGATGCTACGATTCCTGCTCATGCGCATCGCCTCGGCGATCCCCGTCCTCTTCATTCTGAGTGTGGTGACATTTGCGATCATTCAGGCGCCGCCCGGCGACTACGCAGATTACATCCGCTCGCAGCTGATCAATCAGAGCGGCGCTTCCTTCGCACAAGCCGATGCACAGGCCCAGGCCTACCGCGTCGAACACGGCCTCGATAAGCCGATGGTCATCCAGTATGTGAACTGGATGAAGGGCATCATCACCGAAGGCGATTTCGGCTACAGCATGTTCTACAACAAGCCGGTCGCCGATGTCGTCGCCGAGCGCCTGCCGCGCACCCTGGCGCTGGCCCTGGTCTGCCACATCTTCGCATCGATCCTCGGCATCAGCTTCGGCATATGGGCGGCAACGCGCCAGTACACCTGGATCGACAGCCTCCTGTCCGGCATCTCGTTCCTCGGCATGACCGTGCCGCGCTTTCTGATGGCGCTGATCATCGTCTATCTCCTGGTCTTCCAGTTCAACGTCAGCGAGATCGGCAGCTTCTTCTCGCCGCAATATGGCGGGGCGCCGTGGTCCTGGGCGAAATTCATGGATCTCGTCAGCCATGTCTGGCCTGTCGTTGCCATCGCCACCTTCGGCGGCCTCGCCTACAACATGCGCGTCATGCGCGGCAATCTGCTGGATACGCTGAACGCCCAATATGTCGAAACCGCGCGCGCCAAGGGATTGTCCGGCAGCGCCGTCGTGTTGCGCCACGCCGTTCCGAATGCGCTGCATCCGCTTGTCATGTATCAGGGTGTCGTTCTCCCCTACATGCTGACCGGCGAAATCGAGACGGCGATCATCTTCTCGCTGCCGACTGTCGGCCCCGCGATTGTCGGTTCCATGGCGATCGGCGACGTCTATGTCACCGCCACCTTCATGCTGGTTCTCTCGGCAACGCTGATCGTCGGCAACATCATCGCCGACATGCTGCTGGCGCTGCTTGATCCCCGCGTCCGTCAATATGGAGGAGCCTGAGATGCTGGCATTCGACTCTTCCCCGCCGCCTCCGCACGAGGAAACCGTCAAGCACGCGCCGCATGGCAACGAGAGCTACCTAGCGCTCGTCTGGCGCCGCCTGCGCCGGTCCTGGACCGGAATGATGGGCCTGATCCTGGTCGGCCTGCTGATCATCATGGCGATCTTCGCGGATTTCTTCGCGCCGATGGACCCGAAGGCGACGGATGTCGGCTTTGCGCCGCCGCAGATGATGAGCGCCCACGACAAGGACGGAAATCTCGTCTGGCCGCGGGTCTATGCGCTCGGCGATTCCGAGGAGCTTGATCCCGTCACCTTCCAGCCGATCGTCGGCCCCGACTACGACAATCCCCGTGTTCTCGGCTTCTTCGTCAAGGGTGCGGAATACCGCCTGCTCGGGCTGATCCCGGCCAACCGGCATTTCTTCGGCACTGTCGGCGGCGAGCCGGTGCATTTCCTCGGCACCGACAAGTTCGGCCGTGATGTGCTGTCGCGCGCCATTATCGGCTCGCGCATCTCGCTGATGATCGCGCTGACGGTGGTGTTCATCGTCACCATCGTCGGGACGACCGTCGGCATGGTCTCCGGTTACTTCGGCGGCAGCTTCGATGTCTGGGTCCAGCGCTTCGTCGAGCTGGTCCTCGCCTTCCCGCAATTGCCGCTCTATCTGGCGCTGACCTCGCTGATCCCGATCACCGCGCCGACGAACGTCTTCCTCGCCTTCGTGATCTTCGTCATGTCGGCGCTCGGCTGGGCGCAGATGTCGCGCGAGGTGCGCGGCAAGACGCTGGCGCTGGCCCGTATCGACTATGTGCGTGCGGCGATGGCCGTCGGCGCCACCGACCGGCGCATCATCTTCCAGCACATTTTCCCGAATGTGATGAGCCACGTCATCGTTGCCGTGACGTTGCATATTCCAAGCGTCGTGCTGCTCGAATCCTTCCTCGGCTTCCTGGGCTTTGCCGTGAAGCCGCCGCTGATATCCTGGGGCCTGATGCTGCAGGACACGGCAAACTACTCCGTCATCGGGACCTATCCCTGGATCCTTGCCCCCGTCGGCTTCGTGCTCGTCACCGTCTTCGCGTTCAACGCGCTGGGTGATGGTCTGCGCGACGCGGTCGATCCTTATTGAGGTGATGCAGATGGCTCTCGCTCTCGTCAGTTCCTTCGCTCCACCCGTCCGCCACGACCATGATGGCCGCGACGAAACACCGATCATCGATGCGCGCAATATCGGCGTGAATTTCAAGGTCGAACACGGCACCGTGGAAGCGGTGAAGGACATTTCCTTCCAGCTCTATCGCGGCGAAACGATCGCCATCGTCGGCGAATCCGGTTCCGGCAAATCGGTGACGGCGCGCACCGTCATGGGGCTGTTGTCCAAGCGCGCCGTCGTCGCCCCGCAGTCCTCGGTCGATTACGACGGCAAGAACATTTTGAAATTCTCGGAGCCTGCCCGGCGCAAGCTGCGCGGCAACCGGATCTCCATGATCTTCCAGGAGCCGATGAGCTCGCTGAACCCGATCTATACGATCGGCAGCCAGATCGTCGAAGCCATTCGCGTCCACAACAGGGTCAGCCGCAAGCAGGCCGAGGCGCGGGCGCTGGAGCTTCTGAAGCAGGTTCAGATCCCCGATCCGGAAATCCGCCTGCAGCAATATCCGCACCAGCTTTCCGGGGGGCAGCGCCAGCGCGTGATGATCGCCATGGCGCTCTCCAACAATCCCGATGTGCTGATCGCCGATGAGCCGACGACGGCGCTCGACGTCACCGTACAGGCGCAGATCCTCAATCTCATCCGCAACCTGCAGAAGGAATTGCGGATGGCGGTGATCCTGATCACCCACGACCTGACGGTCGTCCGCCAGTTCTCCGACTATGTCTATGTGATGCAGCATGGCGAAATGCGCGAGCACAACACGACCGAGCAGCTCTTCGCCAATCCGCAGCATCCCTACACCAAGCATCTCCTGGCATCGGAGCCGCGCGGCCAGGCCAATCCGCTGCCTGAGGGATCGGATATCATTCTCGACGCCCGCGGCGTGCGCGTCTCGTTCATGATGCGCCATGGCGGCTTCTTCAAGCCGGAGCTGAAGGAGCTGGTTGCGGTCGACAGCCTCAACCTGACGCTTCGCCGGCACGAGACGCTTGGTCTCGTCGGCGAATCCGGTTCGGGCAAGACGACCTTCGGCCAGGCCCTGGTGCGCCTCAACGACCCGGATACCGGCGAGATCTATTTCGACCGGCAGCCGATCCACGGCAAATCGCGATCCGAAATGCGTCCACTGCGCTCGCGCATGCAGATCGTCTTCCAGGATCCGTTCTCGTCGCTCAATCCGCGCATGACGATCGGCCAGATCATCGAGGAAGGCCTTGTCGTCAACAAGCTCGGCGCCACCAGGGCCGAACGTCTCGACCGCGTGCGCGAAGCGCTCCTTGCCGCCGGCATGCCGGGCAATATTCTCTCGCGTTTCCCGCATGAATTCTCGGGCGGCCAACGCCAGCGCATCGCCATTGCCCGTGCCATCGCGCTCGAGCCTGAGTTCATCCTGCTCGACGAGCCGACCTCGGCGCTCGATCTCTCCGTCCAGGCGCAGATCATCGAGCTCCTACGCAAGCTGCAGGACGAGCGCGGCCTGAGTTACCTGTTCATTTCGCACGATCTCAAGGTCGTGCGTGCCCTCTGCCATCGTGTGATCGTCATGCAGCATGGCCGGATCATGGAAGAGGGTCCCGTCAACGAAGTTCTCACCAATCCCAAGACCGCCTACACCGAACGGCTCGTGAAAGCCGCTTTCGAGGTAGCCTGACTGCCTGACGCCGGAGGTTCATATGGCAAATCCCAGAATTACGTTCATCGGAGCTGGCTCCACCGTTTTCATGAAGAATATCGTCGGCGATATCCTGCAGCGCCCGGCGCTGTCTGGCGCCACGATCGCGCTGATGGACATCAATCCGCAGCGGCTTGAAGAAAGCGCCATCGTCGTCAACAAGCTGATCTCGACGCTCGGCGTCAACGCCAAGGCGGAGACCTATTCGGACCAGCGCAAGGCCCTGGCCGGCGCCAACTTCGTCGTCGTCGCCTTCCAGATCGGTGGCTACGAGCCCTGCACGGTGACCGATTTCGAAGTGCCGAAGAAATACGGCCTGCGCCAGACGATCGCCGATACACTTGGCGTCGGCGGCATCATGCGCGGCCTGCGGACTGTCCCGCATCTCTGGAAGATCTGCGAAGACATGCTCGCCGTCTGCCCCGAGGCGATCATGCTGCAATATGTCAACCCGATGGCGATCAACACCTGGGCGATCTCGGAAAAATATCCGACGATCAAGCAGGTCGGCCTCTGCCACTCGGTTCAGGGCACCGCGATGGAGCTGGCCCACGACCTCGACATTCCCTACGAGGAGATCCGCTACCGCTCGGCCGGCATCAACCACATGGCCTTCTATCTGAAATTCGAGCACCGGCAGCCGGACGGCTCCTATCGCGATCTCTATCCGGATCTCGTGCGTGGCTACCGCGAAGGCCGGGCGCCGAAGCCCGGCTGGAACCCGCGCTGCCCGAACAAGGTGCGCTACGAGATGCTGACCCGCCTCGGCTATTTCGTCACCGAAAGTTCGGAGCATTTCGCCGAATACACGCCCTATTTCATCAAGGAAGGCCGCGAGGACCTGATCGAGAAATTCGGCATCCCGC
Organism: Rhizobium sp. 05N430; assembly: GCF_056396985.1. Taxonomy (NCBI): domain Bacteria; kingdom Pseudomonadati; phylum Pseudomonadota; class Alphaproteobacteria; order Hyphomicrobiales; family Rhizobiaceae; genus Rhizobium; species Rhizobium sp. 05N430. Next base: position 333,226 of record NZ_JBFTMO010000002.1, read on the forward strand.
TCGACGAATATCCGAAGCGCTGCATCGAGCAGATCGAGCGCTGGAAGGGCCAGGCCGAAACCTACCGGACGGCCAACACGATCGAGGTCAAGCAGTCGAAGGAATATGCCTCCTCGATCATCAACTCGGTCTGGACCGGCGAGCCCTCGGTCATCTACGGCAACGTCCGCAACAACGGCTGCATCACCTCGCTGCCGGAAAATTGCGCCGCTGAAGTTCCCTGCCTCGTCGATGCCTCCGGCATCCAGCCGACCTATATCGGCGCCCTGCCGCCGCAGCTGACGGCGCTGATGCGGACCAACATCAACGTCCAGGAACTGACCGTTCAGGCGCTGATGACCGAAAATCGCGAGCATATCTATCATGCCGCGATGATGGACCCGCATACGGCCGCCGAACTCGATCTTGATCAGATCTGGTCGCTGGTCGACGATCTCCTGGTCGCCCACGGCGACTGGCTCCCGGAATGGGCACGCGGCAGCCGCAAGGTCCGCGCTGCTTAAGAGTGATGCCGTTATCGGCGCCGGCGGAGACGCTGGCGCCGGTTATCGCTTGACTGCGGCCGTCAAAGCATTTGGTATGGCTACATTAGCCACCTATGGCGGCGCGGGCTCTTCCGCACCGGAACCACATGACGGCCGCAAAGCATTCGGTGCGAAGGACTTTGACAGCATGGGCGGCGGGTATCCTGCTCGCCACGCCATTCGCACATCCCGCAATGGCGGTGGAAGACGTGCAGGGACCGGCGCCCGCCGGCTGCCTCTATACGCGCTCGGCTGAGGGCGCGGGCGAGACGCTCTGCATTCGCAAGGACAGCTTCAATCGCGATCTCTGCAGCGCCATCGAGCGATCGGCGGCGGATTTCCAATTGCCGCCGGATTTCTTCGCGCGGCTAATCTGGCGCGAAAGCCGCTTCCGGGCAGACGCCCTGAGTTACAAGGGTGCCGAGGGCATAGCCCAGTTCATGCCGGGAACGGCAAAGCTGCGGGGTCTCAGAAACAGTTACGACGTTCTGGAGGCCCTGCACAAATCGGCGGAATATCTCGGCGAGCTGCGCGACCGGTTCGGCAATCTCGGCTTCGCCGCCGCTGCCTACAATGCCGGTGAAAACGGGCTGTCGAACTATCTCTCCGGCGGCAGCCTGCCATCCGAGACCCGCGCCTATGTGATCGGCATCACCTCCTACAGCGTCGACGACTGGAAGAGCAGCGCGCCCGAAATCGCGGCACCCGCGCTCGACAAGACCAAGACCTTCCTCGACAGCTGTGTTGCCCTTGCCGAACGCCGCAAGCTGCGTGAGCCCGCCTGGCAGAGCGAGGGCACGTGGATGCCCTGGGGCGTGCAGATCGCCGCCCATGCCAATCCGGACGCTGCCCGCCGCCTGTTCTTTGCCGCCGTCGGCAGGCTGCCGGCGCCGCTCAATGCCGAGCAGCCGCTGGTCATGCGTCAGCGTGACCGCAGCTTCGGCTTCCGGCCGCGTTATGTGACGCGTATTGCCCGTCAGACCCGGGACGAGGCCAATCAGCTCTGCGCCCAGATCCGGAAAAGCAACGGCACCTGCCTCGTCTTCAGGAACTGAACGAAGGGCTTCACGGCCGCTCGCGATAATATGACCGGCGGTCTGCTTGCCGTCCACGAAAGGGCGGGATAGCGTCGTATTTCAAAAGATATAACGTCCCAGTGATATCCGCGAAATCAATTGCCCAGAGTGTCCAGCACTTTTCCTGTCTCGCCGTGTAACAAAATGCGCGCCGCGCCCGTACTTATCTGCAGACAGGACCAATTTCGGACAAGGAGGTCTGAAGATGTTGAATAGACGCATGCTGCTCCTGAATACGGGACTGGCCGCCATCGGCTTGCGGCTGGCGCTATCGGCGACAAGCGCGAACGCCGACGAGACATTTGCTGTCACGCATTCGGATGCCGAATGGCAGTCGCTGCTGTCATCCGACCAATATGCGGTTCTTCGCAAAGAGGCGACCGAACGGCCATTCACCAGCCCGCTTCTCAACGAACACCGCAAGGGCAATTTTGCCTGCGCCGGGTGCGACCTGGAATCCTTTGCATCGACGACGAAGTTCGACAGCGGTACCGGCTGGCCGAGCTTCTGGGCGCCGATCGACAACAAGGTCGTGGGCACGACGCGTGACTCATCCTTCGGCATGGTCCGCGAGGCTGTCCATTGCGGGCGCTGCGGCGGTCACCTCGGGCATGTCTTCGACGACGGTCCGAAGCCGACAGGCCTGCGCTACTGCCTGAACGGCATCGCATTGAAATTTCATCCGGCCTCGGCCTGATAAGCGGAAAATATCATGATCCTCTTTGTCCTCGCCTATCTGGGCGGCGTGCTGACGATCGTCAGCCCCTGTATCCTGCCGGTCCTGCCTTTCGTCTTCGCGCGGGCGGGCCAGCCTTTCATGCGCTCGACGCTGCCGATGCTGGCGGGCATGGCCGCAACCTTCGCAGCCGTCGCCAGTCTCGCCGCGATCGGCGGCGGCTGGGCGGTGCAGGCGAACGAGTATGGCCGTTACGCCGCGCTCGTCCTGCTTGCCGTTTTCGGTATCGTTCTGCTGTTTCCGGCGCTCTCGGATCGCCTGACACGGCCGCTTGTTTCGCTCGGCGCCCGCCTGTCGCAGTCTGCCGACAAGGAGAGCCGCAGCGGCGGCTCGACGGTTGTCGCTTCTCTGCTTCTCGGCGTTGCCACCGGATTGCTCTGGGCGCCCTGCGCTGGTCCGGTCCTGGGTCTGATCCTGACCGGGGCTGCCTTGCAGGGCGCAAGTGTCGGCACGACCTTGCTGCTGCTCGCCTATGCGCTCGGCGCTGCGACGTCGCTGGCGTTGGCGCTGCTCGTCGGTGGTCGCGTTTACCAGGTGATGAAGCGGTCGCTCGGCGCCGGCGAGTGGGTTCGCCGCGGCGTTGGCTTTGCCGTTCTCGTCGCGGTGGTGGCGATCGGGCTCGGGGCCGATACCGGCTTCCTGACGCAGGCATCGCTTGCCAGCACCGGCACTCTGGAGCAGGGTCTGATCGACAAGCTGCACCCCCAGCAACAGCAGGCTGACAACTCCGGTTCCTCTGTCCTGATGCAGGGCGGTGACGCGATGATGAGCGGCAACAATCAGATGATGATGAGCGGCAATCCGGCCATGAGCGGCTCGAACGCCATGATGATGAAAGGCGCCCCGAAAGCAGGTGGCGCCGAGGCGCTTCCGGTCGAAGCGACCATGCCTTCGCTCGATGGCGCCGTGCAGTGGCTGAACTCGCCGCCGCTTTCCATGCAGGCGCTGAAGGGCAAGGTGGTGCTCGTCGATTTCTGGACCTATTCGTGCATCAACTGCATCCGCGCCATTCCCTATGTCAAAGCCTGGGCCGAAAAGTACAAGGATCAGGGCCTCGTCGTCATCGGCGTCCACGCCCCCGAATTCGCTTTCGAGAAGAATGTCGACAACGTCAAGAAGGCGATCGGCGATCTCGGAATCACCTACCCAGTCGCCATCGACAACGATTATGCGATCTGGCGGGCCTTCGACAATCAGTACTGGCCGGCGCATTATTTCATCGACGCGGAGGGCCGGGTGCGTCACCATCATTTCGGCGAGGGCGATTACGACGGCTCGGAACGTATCGTCCAGCAGCTGCTTGCCGAGGCCGGCAAGGCGAACGTCTCGTCCGATATCGTCGATGTGAAGGCAACGGGCGCCGAAGCCGCATCGAACCAGGCGGACGTGCAATCGCCGGAGACCTATGTCGGCTGGCAGCGCTCGCAGAATTTCGTCGATGACAAGGGTACCGTCAACGATGCCGCGCATAGCTATGTTGCCGCCACGCCGCGTCTCAACGAATGGGGCCTGACGGGCAACTGGACTGTCGGCGCCGAACAGGCGAAGCTCAACGACAAGGACGGTAGCATCTATTACCGGTTCCATGCCCGCGACCTGCATCTCGTGCTCGGGCCGGGCGAAGACGGCAAGCCGGTGCGTTTCCAGGTGACGGTCGATGGCAAGCCGCCCGGCGATGGGCATGGCTTCGATACCGATGCCGATGGCAATGGCACGGTCACCGGCCAGCGTCTCTACCAGCTGGTTCGCGAGACCGGCGCGGTCGGCGATCATACGTTCGAGATCCGCTTCCTCGATCCCGGCGTCCAGGCATTCGCATTCACCTTCGGCTGAAAGGAGCAAACCATGACCAGCCAACAGGACAAGAACAGATCCAGCGGTGCGATCCGCACCATCGCGCTCGGCGCCGCAGCGCTGCTGATGACCGGCGCCGCCTTCTATTTCACGCCGTCATCGGCTGAAGAGGCGCGCGTCATCCCGGCGCCTGCCGTCGATGAGCAGGCGACATTAGGCACGGAAACGGCGACATTTGCCGGCGGCTGTTTCTGGGGCGTGCAGGGCGTGTTCCAGCATGTGAACGGCGTCGTCAGCGCCACGTCGGGTTATGCCGGCGGCAGCAAGAGCACGGCGCAGTATGAAACGGTGAGCGGCGGCGATACCGGCCATGCGGAGTCCGTGCAGGTCGTCTTCGATCCGAAGAAGGTCAGCTATGGGCATCTGCTGCAGATCTATTTCTCCGTCGCCCACGATCCGACGCAGCTGAACCGCCAGGGGCCGGATACCGGCACGCAGTACCGCTCGGCAATCTTCCCCGCCGGCAACGAGCAGGCCAAGGTCGCCAAGGCCTATATCAGCCAGCTCAACCACGCCCGGGTCTTCGATGCGGCGATCGTCACCACCATCGAGCCGGGAAAGAATTTCTATCCGGCCGAGAATTATCACCAGGACTTCCTGACAAATAACCCGACCTATCCCTATATAGTGATCAACGATCTGCCGAAGATCGCAAGCCTCAAGCAGATGTTCCCTTCGGACTATCGCGACAAGCCCGTTCTCGTCGCGTCAGCCGGAGGCAATTGAGGCGGCAGGTCATTGCTAGGAGAAAATCATGCAGCACTATAAGAAAAGTGCCGAAGCCATTGCCAAGCTCACGCCCGAGCAATACCGCGTGACGCAGCAATCGGGAACCGAGCGGCCCGGCACCGGCGAATATCTCGATAACAAGCAGCCTGGCGTCTACGTCGATATCGTTTCGGGCGAACCGCTTTTTGCTTCTGCCGACAAGTTCGAATCCGGCTGCGGCTGGCCGAGCTTTACCAAGCCGATCGAGCCCGCCAATGTCAGCGAGCTCACCGATATCTCGCATGGCATGGTGCGCACCGAGGTGCGCTCCAGCCATGGCGACAGTCATCTCGGGCATGTCTTCCCCGACGGCCCGCGTGACCGCGGCGGCTTGCGCTATTGCATCAACTCGGCGTCGCTCCGTTTCGTCCACCGCGACCGGATGGAAGCGGAAGGATATGGCGCCTATCTCGACCAGGTGGAGGAAGTTCAATGACGACCGAACGCGCAGTTCTCGCAGGTGGCTGCTTCTGGGGCATGCAGGATCTGATCCGCCGCTACAACGGCGTGATCTCGACCCGTGTCGGCTATACCGGCGGCGAAGTGGCGAATGCCACCTATCGCAATCACGGCAACCACGCCGAGGCGATCGAGATCATCTTCGATCCCGCCAAGATCAGCTATCGCGAGCTTCTGGAATTTTTCTTCCAGATCCATGATCCATCGACCCTGAACCGCCAGGGCAATGACCGGGGCGCCAGCTACCGCTCGGCGATCTTCTACACGAGCGACGAGCAGAAGCGCGTCGCCGAGGATACGATCGCCGATGTCGATGCCTCAGGTCTGTGGCCGGACAAGGTCGTCACCGAAGTGACAGCCGACAGCGATTTCTGGGAAGCAGAGCCCGAGCACCAGGACTATCTGGAGCGGATTCCGAATGGCTATACCTGCCATTTCGTCCGTCCGGGCTGGAAGCTGCCGAAGCGCAACGCTGCCTGATCGCAGCGGCGATCGATGTTTGAGAGGAGGGGCGGCCGGCAGGCTGCCCCTTTTCATATGATCACAAATATTAGCGAAGCCGCTTTTTCGTTGGCGCGAATATTCGGTTCGGGTTATTCGGATTCCAAACGGGATTCGATTCATGGCCAACAAAGATCAAGTTCTCGTCACGCTGCGCACCTACATGCAGGTCAAGCGCGCGCATGACCGGAACCAGGCCGAATATCTCGCGATCCTTCAGGAGAAATCCAGGGAAGAACCGATCGATACCGCCGCGATTGCCGAGTTGACCGCCGCGCATCATGAGCTGCAGCGGCCGCTGATCGAAGAAATGAGCTACCGCTGGCAGGTTCTCGAAGCCTGGTATGATGACATCGAGGTCGATCTCGTTAGCTGGGCGATCCGCAATCCAAAATTTGCAAGCACCGCCCGGGGCTAGGCGGTTCTGTCTCTCCAGCCGGAGGATTTTGGTATTGTTGCGCCTGAAGCAGTTGTGGTATCGCCCTGCTGTGTTCCGGTCTAGCCGCTCAACTTTCACGCTTATTATTAAATACTCATTTAATGCTCGATCGATAAGATCGGCACATCAACGTACGATCCAGAACGCTGACTTCCATCGTGCAGACGAGATTTCGACATGCGGATTAGCACCATCACGAATTGGGCCTATGGCGTCACCGTCGGCCTGACGCTGCTAGCCGGCGGCGCCTTCATCCTGTCCGCACGCAGCGCAGATTTCGAGCGCCGGGCCGTAGTCGAAAGCCAGGTTTTCAACGAGTTGTCCGAGCAACTGGCGATGGCAGCCGAGCAGACGAGCGAGGATGCACGCCTGTTCGTCATGCGGGGCGAAGACCGCCATCTTCAGGCTTTCAGGGGCGATGAAAAGGGCGAGCGGGATCGCGAGCAGGCGATAAAGTCTCTCAAGTCGGCGGCGCTGTCTTCGCGGGAAGCAGCCTTGATCCAGGAAGTGGAACAGGATGGCGAGGCTCTGGACGCGCTCGAGGAGCGTGCCGTTGCCGCCTATACTGGCGGCGACCAGGAAGGCGCGCGGCAAACGCTGTTCGGGCCGGAGCACGAGCGCATCCAGGGCGATCTTCTCACCAGCGTTCGCCAGTTCACCGATCTCGTTGCGACCCGCACCAGCGATGCGCTCGCGGAGGCCAAGGAGTGGAGCGATTTCTGGGGCGCGGTGGCCAAGAGCCTGCTCGGGCTGACCGCGGCGGTTTTCCTCGGTGTGCTCTATTTCGTCCTCAGACGCCGTGTTGCCATGCCGCTGATGCGGATGACTGGCATCGTCAACCGCCTCGCAAAGCAGGATTATGCCGTCGAGGTGCTGCCAGATAGCAGGCGGGACGAGATCGGCGAGATGAATGATGCGATCCAGATCTTCCGCGACAATGGCCTTGAGCGCGAGCGGCTGGACGCCGAGCGGCGCGAGGACCAGCGCACCAAGGATCTCATCCTGCAGATGATGCACCGGCTGCAGGCCTGCCAGCGCCAGGAAGAGCTCGCAGAGGTCGTATCGCTGTTTGCGCCGCAGATCTTCCCGAATTTCGCCGGGCACCTCTATGTCATGAACGATAGCCGCACCGCCTTGAGCTCGATCGGCAGCTGGCGCGAGCCGCGCCGCGCCGGGCCGGCGCTGACCTCGGCGGAATGCTGGGCGCTGCGCCGCGGCCGGCCGCATGTCAGCGATGCCGCTGCGGGCGATATCCCATGCCAGCATCTTTCCCATGCAGAAGAGATGGGGATCTGTGTTCCGCTCTCGGCTCAGGGCGATACCGTCGGCCTGCTTTATTTCGAGGGCGCATCCGACGGCCAGGCTATCGCTGCGGCGCGTCTCTATTTCGAACTGATCGCCGAGAATATCGGTCTCGGCGTTGCCAATCTCCAGCTGCGCGACCGGCTGATGGGGCTGGCGATAAGGGATGGCCTGACCGGGCTTCTGAATCGCCGCTCGCTGGACGAGGCGCTGAACCGCATCGCCCGGGACGGGGCAGGTGATGCGATCGCCATCATGGCGGATATCGATCATTTCAAGCGCTTCAACGACGAATTCGGCCATGACGCCGGAGACGAAGTCATGCGCCGGGTTTCCGCCATCCTCTCGGAAGCGGTCGGTGATGCCGGTATCGTCTATCGCTTCGGCGGCGAGGAGTTCGCAATCCTGCTGACGGGGGCTTCCGAAGACAGCGCACTCGATCTGGCGGAAAAACTGCGGACGCTGATTGCGGCAACGCCGGTGACCTATCATGGCCGCCTGCTTGGCGCCGTCACGATCTCGGTCGGCGCTGCATCGACTGCGCGCGATGCGCCATCCGCGGACTTGCTGCTGCGTGCCGATGCGGCCCTGCTCAACGCCAAATCGAAAGGGCGAAACAGGACGATCGCCGACTGGGTGGAGCGCGCCGCATCCGACAGGCGCCGGGCGGTCTGACGGCTTTAGCTGCACCGCTAATTGGTCAGGCGGCTTACGGATTTGGTGGCGGTCTGGGCAATAGACGAAAAGGCGGCGACCAGTCCATCCATGGTTTCCGGCTCATAGTAATTCGCCGTCGTTGATGCGCAATATTTGAGAAGGTTTTTGCCGTTGGCAGGGGCCATGAAGGCGACGGTGTAGATCGTGATGCCGGCGCTCTTGGCGGCAGCGCATTCATCGCGCACCGACTGGTCGAGCGCCTTGCTCCACTGGTCAGTCATGCCGGTCATTTCACCGTCGGTCATCAGAACGATCACCCTGTCGGAGTTGGCATTGTCCTTCTTCTTCTGTTCGACACTTTCAGTGTCCGTGCCATAAATGTTCTTCTTGATGGTTGTGGTCGCTGTATTCACGGCCGCGGTCGCGTCGGTTCCGCTGAGCGGAGCGACCACGATATTCGAAACGTAGCGCCGCGAATCCGTTGTTCCCCAGGCCATCGCCGATTTCCCCTTGATGCCTGCAGTATAGGAGATCACGCCTGTACGAACGTATTTTGCAGAAGGATCGGATTTGTCGAAGGCATCGAAGAGCGCGGTTGCGGCCTGCTTGAGGGCCTCGATCTTTGTGACATAGACCGGCGGGCCGTAAAGCAGGCAGCCATTGAAGATCGGGATGATGCATGTTGCGCTTTTCAGCGTCGTGGTGTTCTGCGACATCGAGGTGGATTCGTCGACGAGCACTTCCATCGACAGACCGCTTTTGGTGCTGCCGGATCCGCTGGTTGTGTTGCTCGCTGCCGCGATCGTCTTGCTGCTACCGGCAAGGAACGCGATCAGCGGCGTCAACGTCACTGTCGCGGAAGAATTCACTGCAACGGTGAAGGACTTTCCGGTCGCGCTCGTTGTCGTCGTGATCGTCGCATTGGTGGCGTTCTTGATCGCGGTTGCTGACGTGGAACTGACATAATTGGCCATCTGGCCGCCGACGAAGTCTTTCGCCAGAGCCTTTCCGGAAGTCTCGTCGGCCTTGCCATCGGCAAGTGCTGTCGAGACCGCGAGCGCGGCGGAATCGGTTGCTTCCTGCAACTGGCGTTGAGAGAGCATGATGTTGCCGAGATCGATCGCCAGCCCTGCGGCGCCGATGAGCACAGGCAGGACGATCGCGGTCATCATCGCGAAGTTGCCATTGCGGCTGGTGCGTAGCTGCCGCATGTTTTGCAGAAAGCCAGACATCCGGTTGTAACGGCTTATATCCAGGATTGTGCCGTGCGATCTATCCGGGTGCTTAACACAAGCAAAACGTGTTCAAAGAAGCGACCGTCTTTGAGACACGACAATCTTTCGAAGCCGCATTGGCGGATGCACGGTTCGGACTATATCCTTCGGCAGGGTCCATAGCCGGTGATTGGATTGCCGATGTTCGAGACGCTTGCGATACTCATGACGCTCTCCGGAAGTGCGGCCATGCCGGTACAGGCAGGCGCCGGCGAGGTCGACGTCAAGCTCGTGCTGGCCGTCGATACGTCCCGGTCGATGGACTTCGAAGAGGTGCGCATCCAGCGAGAGGGCTATGTCGAGGCGCTCAAGCACAAGGAATTCATCGACGCCGTCAAAGGCGGACTGACGGGGCGCATCGCCATCAGCTATTTCGAATGGGCCGGCTTCGTGGTGCCGGGCTCCGTGCTCGACTGGCATTTGATCGAGACCGAAAGCGATGCGATCGCATTTGCCGATAAACTGGAACAGCGGCCGCTGAACACCCAGAGGCGGACATCGATATCGACGGCGATCACTCAGGGAGCGTCGATGATCGTTTCGAGCCCCTATACAGCGATGCGGCAGGTGATCGATGTTTCGGGCGACGGCACAAACAATGCCGGCAACCCTGTTGCGCCAACCCGCGACAAGGCGGTGGAGGCGGGGCTCATCATCAACGGGTTGGCGCTGATGCTAAGGCCATCAGGGGCGCCGGGCGGCCTCGACAATTATTATGCCGACTGCGTCATCGGCGGCCCGGGCGCTTTCGTGCTGCCGGTCTACAAGATCGAAGATTTCGGCATCGCTGTCCGCCGCAAGCTGGTGCTTGAGGTCAGCGGCCTCAGCCCGGTTCCGGACATCCAGAAGGCCGCTGCACCGCCGAAGAGCGATTGCATGGCCGGCGAAAAGCAGTGGCAGGATTTCTTCGATCGCTGAGGATCAATGCAGGCGTCCGCCGCTATTGACCGTGAGATCGGCCGACGTGATCCAGACACGGCCGTCGAAGGCGACTTCGCCTCTGTCGGTTTTGCCGCTGGCGATCCGCTCGATCAGCCCGAGATGCTGACGCACGGCGTCAATACGCTGCGGATTTGCCGCCTTCAGCGCTTCATCGAGCACGCAGACGGCCTGGCGCGCCGCGCCGTCGCCCATGATGATCAGCGTATGATTTGCCTTGGCGAGAATCTTGCCGGGAAGAGTGACGAGCCGCATCTTACCACCTCGATCTGTTTGCAAATGCCGCCTCAAGAAGAGGCCGCGACTGCCGCCAAGGCTGGTCCAATATGGTTAACGATTGGTTAACGCGTTGGAGCCGACGGGTGCGCGAACAGGTCGCGTCCCATCGGCTTCCAGTGGATTTCCGGGCTCTAGTCCTCGCGGAATGCCCGCATCATCTGGTCGGTGAATGGCTTTGCCAGATAGGACAGCGCGCTGCGCTCGTCGGTCTGGACATAGACTTCCACAGGCATGCCGGGAACGAGCTTGCGGTTGCCGAGCTGCAGCAGATCGGAAGGCTTGATGGTGGCGAGATAGTACGGCCGCCCGGTGGTGCGGTCGGTTGCCGTGGCCGCGGCCACCACGTCAACGGCGCCGTGAAATTCGGGCGTCGTGCGCTGATTGAAGGCCGTAAAGCGCATGCGTGTCGGCTGGCCGGGGGCGATGCGGTCGATGTCGGCAGGCGGCACCTGGATTTCGACGGTCATCTCTTCGCTATCGGGAACGACGGACATCACCGTCGCACCGGCGCCGACGATGCCGCCGATCGTGTGGATCTGCATGTCGTAGATCAGGCCGTCGACCGGCGCGCGCACTTCCATCCGTGACAGGCGGTCACCGGCGGCGACTTCCCGTTCCGTGAGTTCGGCAATCTTGGCCTCCAGCCCGACGATCTCCGTCTGCGCCTCCTTACGGCGGTTCTGATCGAGCGACAGGAGCTTCATCCTGACTTCGCTGATCTCGTTTTCAGTTTCGGCCATGCGGGCGATCAGCTCGCCGCGGGCGCCTTCGATTCGCGCCTTCTGCCGGGCGGCGTCGCGCTGCTGGGTGATCTGAATCAGGCCTCTTGCCAGCAGTTGGTTGGTCTTTTGCAGTTCCAGATCGATGATTGCCTTTTCTTCGTCGTTCGACTGCTGCTGGGCGCGATAGCCCTCCACCTGCTGCTGCAGCTGCGCGGCCTGCAGGCGCAGCTGTTCCTTCTGATTGGCGAGCATGCCGAGGTTTTCGGTAAACAGCTTGGTCTCGCTCCTGGCGAGCGCGACAGGGACGTCGAGCCCTGCGAAGCTGACGGTTTCGGCCCCGTCGCGTTCGGCGGAAAGTCGCGCCATCATCGCCTGCAGTTGCTGCAGCTGGCTGCGGACGATCGTCAGTTCGACACGGGTTTGAGTTTCGTCGAGGCGGAAAAGTACGGAACCCTTGCGGACGGCGTCGCCGTTGCGCACCAGGATTTCCGAAACGATGCCGCCATCGCGGTGCTGGATGACCTTGACCTGTTGCGAAACGGCAACCTGCCCCTGCGCGATGACGGCACCCGAGAGCTTCGCCTGTGCGGCCCAGCCGCCAATGCCGAAGACCAGCGCCCCGGCGAGAAACGCCGAGAGATAGATGCGGCCCGAAATGCCGAACTGCTTTTGTGTTTCTTTCTTTGCCGGCTGCATGTGCTTTCCCCTAGCTTTTCTTTGATTGTGATCAGGCTTGATGCGGAGCGGTGCCATCCGCGCCGGTATCGCGTGCCGCCAGGATGAAGTCCTGTTCGGTCAGTTCGTGGCGGCCGTAGAGAAGGATCTCGAAATCCTCGTCGCGCTCGAAGTCGATGATCGCCTTGACGATGGTCCGGTCGCCGTCCTCGAAGCTCTCGTGATAGAGCATGATCCGGTTCATCGGCTGCTGCGGGCCGTCTGTATCGGGCGCTCCGAACACCAGTCCGCCGATGCTGGCGGCAATCCCGGAAAAATCGATCCGGTCGCCGACGGCGAAGTCGCGGATCTGGTCACGGCCGTCGCCATCGTTGGCGATCGATGCCAGCGAACGGAAGACGAAGACGTCGTCTCCGGCGCCACCGGCCAGGAAGTTGAGGCCATCTCCGGCGATGATGAAGTCCGCGCCGCTGCCGCCGATCGCGGCCTCGAAGCCTGCCAATGTGTCGTTGCCGATATCGATGCCGGTGGCAGTGCCCTGATCTAGGTCAATGATGACGGCATGCACGGCCCCGGCAGCACTGTAGGTGTCGAAGCCGTCACCGCCCTGATAGCTGTCGTCGCCGTCGCTCCGTCCGTTGCGGCCGTCATCGGCGGCGTGGACGGCAACGAGAACGATATCATCGCCACTATCGCCGGAGACGATGTCATTGCCATCTCCACCGGTCAGCACATCATCGCCGGCGCGGCCGGAGAGGCGGTCGTTGCCGTTGCCGCCGACCAGAATATTGGCCGCCGAATTGCCGGAAAGGCGATCGTCACCGGCGCCGCCGATCACGGCCTCGAAGCCTTCGATCGTATCGCGGCCGATCTCCTGACCCTCGGCCAGCTGCGCTTCGAGATCGGCGATGACCTCCTGGACCAGCGCAGCGAGATCGAGCGTATCGAAGCCATCGTCTCCGGAATAGTGATCATCCCCGTCGTCGTCATCATCGCGATCGCCGCTCCGGGCAAGCACGACGAAGGTGTCGTCGCCGTTTCCGCCGGAAATCGTGTCGTCGCCATCCTTGCCGCAAAGGGTGTCGTCGCCGTCGGCACCGGCCAGGATATTGGCGGCATCGCTGCCGGTGAGCGTATCGTCGCCCGCGCCGCCGGTGAGATTTTCGATATCGACGAGCCTGTCGCTGCCGATCTCTTCGCCGCTGGCGGTCCCAAGAGAAAGGTCGGCGGCGACGGACTTGCGGGCGCTGCTCATGTCATAGGTGTCGATGCCCTCGCCACCGGAATAGCTGTCATTTCCATCATGCGCCGTGGCCACTGCCATTCGCGCTTCCTCGCCCGCGAGCCCGGCCTTGATCGTGTCGTTACCCTTGCCGGCGATAACGACGTCGTTGCCGCTGCCGCCGGTCATGGCGTCGTCGCCATCGCCGCCGTCGAGATAGTCGTCGCCGGCCTCTCCGAGCAGGCTGTCATCGCCATCTTCGCCGAACAGCCGGTCCGCGCCGGTGCCGCCGCTCAGCGCGTCGTTGCCGTGTCCGGCGATCAGCGTGTCGTTGCCTGCCTCGCCGAACAAACGATCATCGCCGTCGCCGCCGAAGAGAACGTCGTTGCCGGCACCACCGAAGAGCGTGTCGTTCCCTGCGCCGCCGTAGAGCGTATCGGCGCCGTCGCCGCCGAGGATCAGGTCGTCGCCGCCGTCGCCGGAGATAATGTCGTCGCCTTCGCGCCCATAGATCACGTCGCTGCCGCCGAGGCCGGATATCAGGTCTTCGCCGGGCGTCCCGGTCAGCGTGTCGGCGCCTTCCGTTCCCTGGATTTCATGGGGCGGCGCCTTGCGCAGGTTGAACAGCGCGCCGGTGCGGATTTCGGCCTGACCATCGGACACGTCATAGGTGAAGGTGACGTCACCGATATAGCCGCGCTGCGGCGTATAGAGCCACATGTCCTGCCCGTAGGCGCGGATCTGGCCACTCGATACCGAGATGTCGTTGATGCTGAGCTTGTCGCCATCCGGGTCGTACATATGGGCGAGCAGGTCGTCGAGCATGACCAGCGCCGAAAGGTTCACGAAGCCGCTGGAGAATGTGTAGCGTCCGAGGCTGACCGGCGCCCGGTTCGGGTCCGGGTCGTCCTGGTCATCGGGATTGCGATTGCCACTGGAGGGCGCGCCGCTGGCGGAAGTGCTGCGCGTTGCGCGGGACGGCAGGTCGAGGTGAACGGGCGGGCGCAGCGCTGGAAACTCGAAGCCTTCGCCGGCGTCGATGATGCTGCGCAGATTGTCGTTGGCCGTGCCGCTCAGGACGGTGCGCTCAAGACGCGGCGGCATGTCCGTGACGTAGAACGTGCTGGTGCGGAAACTCAGCCGGACGGCAGGCTGCTGTTCACCTGCTTCCGGAGCGGCGGCCTCGCTCGCGAGCGTCTGGAGAAAGGCGGTGACGTCCTCGATGATCCCGTAATCGTCGTTGGAGGGTTGTTCCGGCTCCTGCTCCTTGGCCTCGGGCTGCTGGTTGCGTGCGCCGGGCTCGGTCTTTGCAAACATCATCGCCAGCGCCGAGAAGGCCGTCAGCGGCATGAAGAACTTGCGCGGTCCGCTCTTGCTCTCTTCCTTCTCGCGGTACTTGTTGATCGGCGCGATCGCTGCCTGCGCATCCGGCAGGCCAAGGGTGAGCTTCTCCTCCATGACAGCGCGCTCCCTTATTCCGCGGCCGTCGAGCGCGGCGATCGGCTGTCGCCGAACGACTTCTCGACGGCGAGCGGCTTGGCCTTGGTCTGCAGCAGCGTTTCCTTGGGGCCGAAGGAGGTGAGCTTTCCGCCCTGCATCAGCCCGACCATGTCGACGGCCTGCAGAGCGCTGGGGCGGTGGGCGATGATGACGACGATGCCGCCGCGGCGCCGGACCGAGAGAATGGCCGTCGTCAGGGCTTCTTCACCCTCGGCGTCGAGATTGGAATTCGGCTCGTCGAGTACCACCAGGAAGGGGTCGCCATAGAGCGCGCGGGCCAGCGCCACACGCTGCCGCTGACCGGCCGAAAGTGCAGTCCCGTTCGGGCCGAGTTCGGTCTGGTAGCCTTCGCGCAGGTGGACGATCATGTCGTGGATGCCGGCCGCCTTGGCCGCGAGAATGATCTTGCGTGGATCCGGCTCCTCGGCAAAGCGGCAGATGTTATCGGAGATCGTGCCGTCCATCAGTGCAACGTCCTGCGGCAGGTAGCCGACGTGATCGCGGAAGAAATCGGCATTCCACTGGCCGAGATCGGCGCCATCGATGCGCACCGAACCGCGCAGCGCCGGCCAGATGCCGAGCAGGCTCCTGACCAATGTCGTCTTGCCGCCGCCGCTCGGGCCGATGAGGCCGAGTGCCTGGCCGGCCTTCAGTTCGAAACCGACCTCGCTGAGCAGCACAGCGCCGGTGCTGGGCGCAACGGTTGTCAGCCCCTCGATCCTCAGGCTTTCCTTTGGTTCGGGAAGCGGGATGAACTCTTCCTTCCCGTTCAGGACAGCCAGCGTTTCCTGGATGCGGTTGTAACTGCGGCGTGCCGAGACGACGCTCTTCCACTGCGCGATCGCCAGATCGACGGGGGCGAGCGCGCGGCTGGTGACGATCGAGGCAGCGACGATGGCGCCGGCCGAGAGTTCGCCGCCGATCGCCAGATAGGCGCCGAGACCGAGGATAGCCGACTGCAGCATCATGCGCAGCACCTTGGAGAGACCCGACAGCGTGCCGCCGATATCGGAGGTCTTTGTCTGGTGCTCGAGGTGATAGCGATTGGCCCGCTCGAAGCGATCAACGGCGCGCTGAGTCATGCCCATGGCATGCAGGACTTCGCTGTTGCGGGTGTTGGAATCGAGCACGGCGTTGCGGGTGACGGCGGCCTTGATCATCGTATGGGCGTGACGCCGCGTCAGCACTTCGGCGAGGATCGTCAGACAGGCGAGGACTGCTGCGCCGCCCAGCGTCAGCATGCCAAGCACCGGATGCAGCAGCCAGACGAAGACGAGATAGATCGGGATCCAGGGCAGGTCGAAAAGCGCGATCGGGCCCTGGCCACCGAGGAAGCTGCGCAGCGTATCGACGTCGCGGCCACGCTCGGCCGCCTCTGCCGTCGAGTAGCCGTAGCGTGGCATTTCGACGACAACCTGGTGGGTTAGCGGCGCCAGCGTTGTGTCCATCTTGGCGCCGAGACGCACGAGGATCTGCGAGCGCAGGATGTCGAAGACGCCTTGGAAGAGGTAAAGGCCGATTGCCAGAACCGAGAGCGCGATCAGCGTCGAGATGCTGCCGCTGGCGAGCGCCCGGTCGTAGATCTGCAGCATGTAGAAGGCGCCGGTGAGCGCCAGGATGTTGATGAGCCCGGACAGGCCGAACAGATAGGTCAGGACGCCGCGCGCCTTGTCGATCTTGTACTGCGGCTCTTTCTTCTTCGTTGCCATGATTTTCCCCTCCGGCAATTCATTCGGCATGCCCCATGGCCGTCAGCGGCCATGGGGCAGAGCCATCGATCAGGAGACACCGTTGAAGTCCGATGCCTTCAAATTGTGGGTGCCCGCGATCATCAGTTCGAAGTCTTCTTCCGGATCGGCGTTGACGTTGCCGCGCAGCACCGTGAAGGCCTCGCCATCGATGGTTTCGTGGCTGACGGCGATCTGGCCGGCGGCGGTAATCGAGCCCGCTTTCAGCGCGAAGCCCTGGACACCGGCGACAGACGTGTTGGCGTCGATGGCCGAGAAGTCGATCTTGTCTCCCGGCTGGAAGCCATAGATCTTGTCGCCGTTGGCCGCTGCCGCCGAGGTGAAGCGGAAGACGTCTTCGCCAGCCCCGCCATCGATGATGTTGACGGCGAGCGACGCGGTGATCGTGTCGTGGCCGGACCCACCGATGAAGTTTTCGAAGCCGTAGACGGTATCGGTTCCTGTGCTCGACCCGGCGACACTGCCTCTGCCCATGAAGCCGTTGCCGAGATCGACGGTGAGGTTGGTGGTGGCCGCTGCATAGTCCAGCGTGTCGTTGCCATCTCCACCCCAGTAGGTGTCGGAGCCGTCGTTGAGCTTGGCGAGGATGAGGTCGTTGCCGGCGCCCGCCCAGACCTGGTCGTCGCCCGCCCCGCCTTCGATGACGTCGTTGCCATCGTCGCCATAGAGCCGGTCTGCCCCTGCGTCGCCGAAGATATGGTCGGCATCGGCGCCGCCGTGCACTTCGTCATCGCCATCACCGCCCGACATCACATCGGCGCCTGCGCCGCCGGTGATCAGGTCGTGGCCGCCTTCACCGCGCAGGATATCGCTGCCGGCTTCACCGACGAGGATGTCGTTGCCATCGCCTGCCAGGATGATGTCGGCTGCGGCTGCACCCAAAAGGGCCTCGCCGGCACCGGTGCCAACAAGCGTGCGGGGCGTGGCCGGAGCCGGGCCTTCGCCGCCGGACGGCTGTTCGCCGTCGTCGTCATCATCGTCGCAGCTGCCGCTGCCTTCCTGCTCTTCTTCCTCCTCCTCGTGGTCGTCGTCGCCGGGACCAACCGGCGGCTCGGAACCATTGGGGCCGACGAAGGTGATCGAGCTGCCGTCACGGGTCATGACCGTGCGTCCCTCGTCATCGACAGTCGTTTCGAAATCGGCCGCAGTCAGTCCCTCAGGAAGTTCGATGACATCCTGCGGGCGCAGCGTGCCGACGATCGTGTCGTGACCGCCATTCGAGCGGAAGACGATGCGGTGTGCCGATTGCAGCGCCGAGATGTCGATGACGTCGTCGCCATTAGTGCCGTCGATGGTGATCGTGTTCAGCGCCAGGCTGGTCTGCGAGAAGTCGCCGATGACGGTGATGGTGTCGCCACCCGTTGTCCCGCCAGTCGGCGTGCCGTCATCCAGCGTGATGTTGCCGACGGTTATCTCCTCGATATTGTCGAGTTCAGCGATCACCGAGGCATTGTCGGTACCGTTGCGGGTGATGACGATTTCCGTCGTCGCCATCAGGCCGGTGATGCCGGCAAGCTCGGCTGCCTGCCGCGTATAGATGCGGAAGGTTTCGTTGCCGCCCTGGCCGGTGCGGCCATTGAGGTCGAATGTGTCGGTGCCGGCCCCGCCATCGACGATGTCGCGTCCATCCGTTGCGCCTGTGTTATTGGCGTTCCAGACGATGGTGTCGTTGCCGCCACCGGCGAGGATGATGTCGTTGCCGGTGCCGCCGTCGAACGTATCACCGGAGTTGTCGCCGATCAGGATGTTGTTGCCTGCCGTGCCGCTGACGTCGTTGGTGTCGCGGGTGACGGTAACGGTCGCCGTATCGGTCGCAGCACCGTCGCTCACCGTGTAGGTGAAGTTGCGCTGCTGTGTGGTCGAGTGCGTGACCGTGACGTCGCCTGCGGGGTTCACTGCGACCGCGAAGTTGGTCTGGTTCTCGGTTGCGCCGGTGATATTGAGAAGGCTGTCGACATCCGTGTCATTGGCGAGCAGTGCCCATTCGGGAATGACGAAGCTGCCAGTCTCTACATTGGTGATGACGCTATCGTCACCGGCGACAGGTGCATCGTTGACGGCCGTAACCGCGATCGTTGCGGTCGACGGATTGCTGTTCATCAGGCCGTCGTTGACGGTGACGGTGATGACGCGTGCCACCGTTCCCGGCTGGTCCGAGCTGTTGCCGAAGGTGATCGCCTGGATTGCGGCCTGGTAGGCGGCAAGCGTGGCAGTCCCCGTCAGTGTGATGGCGATCTGGCCGGCAACCAAAGTGTCGGTCTGGGCGGTGATGCCTGCAGGAAGAGCGCCTACATTTAGCTGGTCACCGTTCTGGGCATTGGTCAGAACGATCCGTGCGGAGACGATCTGGCCATCCTCATCGGTAATCGCAGGACCGGAGGCGATCGCAACCGGATCGCCATTCTCGACGAAGGTCGTCGCATAGTTGATCGATGGCGCCGCCGCAGGGCGGGTGAAGTCGATCGTGACATTGTCGATATCGACGATGTCATTATTGCCGAGTGCGGTGGATGTGAAGCGAACAATGGCCCCGGCGGTAAAAGGACCGGTCAGATCGATGCTCCGTTCTGCAACGTTTGTTGCAAAGTTGATAGTGTCGATCTGGATGAAATTGACGCCATTGGCCGCAAACCAGACGGTCACGGTATCGCCCTGATCGAGTCCGCTTTCGTTCACATCGTAGGTGAGACGGGCCGTCGTCGCGCCTGCAAGGTTGGCGGCGCGCTGCACGCTGGCGCCATTGCCGTTATCGTCGAAGCGCAACGTGCCGCCGGTGACGAGAACATCGCCGCTGGTGGCGCTGTTGTTGTCGCTAGACTCCGTCCAAGGTGTCGTCCAGGGCGTGGTGCCATCGGTACCCGTGTAGTTGGACGGGCTGAAGTCGTCGCGGTATTGGCCACGATCGAGCGTGTAGAGCTGGAGCTGCGGCGGGCTCAGCGCATATTCGCCGTCCGCAAAACGCAGCCGCTCGATGTTGAACAGGCGGTCGGTGCCGTCGGAAACCGGATTGGCAACCGTTTCCTCATCTCCGTCGGGCCCCCCGTCTTCGTCGAAGCCGGTATGAGCGACGGTGATGCTGCCATCCGCATTCTGCGTGATCGTATAGTTGGCGCGGACGTCGGTATAGACGGCCGTATCGATATCGCCCTCTACCTCGCCGTCGATGATCTCGCGGACGATTTCGAGCTGGCTCGGGTTCAGCGTGCGGTCGAACATCAGGTCGCTGAGTGTGCGGCCGTTGAACATTGCGGCGCCGCTGGGCGCAAAGACGCCCTTCGACAGGCCGTCGGACGAGCCGATCTCATTGCCGTTGAGGTCGTTGATGCGGATCCGGACGTTCAGCCAGCGGTCGCCGTCGATGATGTCGTCCCCGGCGAGGCCGGTGATGATGTCATCACCGCCGCCGCCGAGCAGGATGTCGGAAGCGTCAGCGGTATCCATGACGATTGTTTCGGTGACGCCGTTGACCGTGACAGAGGTACGGGCACGGTGGGCGACGAGCTGCGAGAGACCGGCGATCAGGCTGAGGTTCTTTTCGAGCAGCGCGTTCGAATAGCTTTCGAGCGGGCTGCCGGTACCCGGAATGGCTGCGGTATTTTGCAGCTCGGCCCGGGCATTGGTCGGGGCGACGCGTCCGGTCAGGATATCGTCATGGACCCAGCCGGAGAGACCTTCGACAAGATCGAAGCGGTCGCGCAGGATGAAGGCTTCCTGGGTGGCGAAGAGCGGGATGCCGAGATCGGAATTGGCTGCGGTATTGTCGCCCTTGTGGATTGCCCAGTCGAAACCAGCCATGCCGTTGCTGCGCTGGATGCCATCGCCCTGGAACATGATGTCGTCGCCGGATTCGGCGTCGTAATCGGTGTCGCTGCCATCGCCGTTCAGAACGTCATGGCCGATGATCGAGGAATTGAAGAACAGCTCGGAGTTTTCGCCCGACAGTGTGTCGAAACGTCCGCCGCCTTCGATCCAGTCGTTGCCCTCGTTGCCCATCAGGAAGTCGCCGCCGTCGCCGCCGCGGATGAAGTCGTCGCCGAGGCCGCCGAGCACGTGCTTGCCGTCAGGGCCTGCGATGATGAAGTCCTTGCCGTCATTGCCGAAGATCAGCGCCAGGCCGCTGCCGCCATGGATGACGTCGTTGCCGCCTTCGCCATGCAGGAAGTCGGCCGCGCCGATATCCGTGCCGGCATTGGTGATGATGTCGTCACCCTCGCCACCGTGGACGTGGTCGACGCCGTAGCCGGCTTCAAGCGTGTCGTTGCCGCCATAGCCCCAGATCGTGTCATCGCCTTCGCCGGCGATGATCGTATCGTCGTCCTCGGTGCCGCCCATGACGACGTGGTCGCCGCCGTGATAGGCCATGTAGTCGAGGTCGCCGTCACCATCGGTGTCGCGGCGCACGACCAGCGGCGTCAGCGCCTGCAGGATCGCATCGGTGAAGATCGGATCGGCGCCGACCTGCTTCGAGATGTCCATCTCAAGCGTATGGTCAGGCGTCGAGAAGATGTCGCCCGGCAGCGCCGTCGAACCTTCGCCCAGATCGGTATTGCGCATGATGATCTTGCTCAGCGAGTTGTTTTCCAGCTCGTTGAGAAGGTTCAGACCCTGGACGCGGGAGAGATAATAGAAGCGGTCCGATTCCTGCAGGTTCTCCATCTGCAATTCGAAGACGAAGGAGAAGGTGGAGCCGAGCATGCCGCCGAAATCCATCTTCTTCTCGGCAAGGCCGCCGATCCACAGATCGATGTCGTTGAGACCCGTCTCAGCCGTCGCCCAGGCGCCGGTCGAATTCAGGAATTCCAGGCGGTCGGCAGGTGCACCGGCCGTGCCGAGCACGATCGAGGCGGCCGCAGCGCGCTTGGCGTCGAGGGTCGCCGCGCTGGTGATCGAGGAGTGCGTGCCGTAGGCAGCGATGAAGTTGACGATCGACGCGGTGTTCTGCAGGTTCAGCGCGAAATCGGTCCAGCTGACATAGGGCTTCAGCTGCGTGTCCTGACCGGCTGCCTGGTAGAACTGGGCACGTGCCTCGTTCAGCGTCGGCAGGCCGACGTCGCGGCCACGGGCGATATTGAGCGCTGCAAGATCGAGCGGGATGCCGACAAGCTGGTTGCGCAAAACGTCGGTGACGAATTCGTCGATTTCGTTGCCGCCCTGTCGGGACATGCCGCGGATGATGGCACCGGCTGCCTGGTCGTGATTGACGAGCACATTACCGTTGGCATCGACCGCGCCGAGTTCCAGCGGGTTCAGGAAGCCGTCGAACAATGTGATGTTATCGAAGCTGAAAGTACCGTCGGCATTTTCCACGAGACGGTCGATATCCTGGTTCAGCATCGAGTGGCCGAAGCGGTAGACCGCGTGGGCGAACTCGGCGAAGATCGCCGGATTGATGTCGGTCGATGGCTCGAAGACGAAGGCATCGATATCCGGCTGCATCTTGCGGCCGAATTCCTCGAAGACGAGGTGCTGATACTGCATTTCGGTGGTGAAGCGGCCGGCCTGGAACAGACGCTCGCCGTTCCAGACGAGTCCCTCAAGTTCTGCCTCGGTTGTCGGCAGCGTGGTAATCGGCTCAAGCAGCCACTGGTTGATAAAGACCAGGTCGGCGCTGTCGAGGACGACCTGCTTGGTCTGCTCGACGACGCTGTTGTGCTCCGAGTGGAAGATGTGGTGGATCGACGTCAGGCCGATATTCTCGTTACCGCGGCCGTCGCCGGTGATGTAGTGCGCGTCGAGCAACTCATCATCGTAGGCAGTCTGCTGACCGCGGGTGTTGAAGCCGCCGGAATAGCCTACGGCGTCGTCACTGTCGGCCTGCAGTACGCCACCGGCGATGACCGGTACTGCGGCATGGGCGATGTCATCGAGGAAGGCGTGGCCGATTCGGACGGCTCCAGCGGTGCTGACAGGAGCGCCCGGCGTGCCTGAGACAACGATGTCGTCGGCGGTGTTCGGAATGCCGTCGGCGCCGATGCCGGTGATGACCTGCGCGAAGCCGTTGGCATCGGGGATGAAGCGGCCATAGGGATCGGTGCGCAGCAGCGGAATGTTGGTGACATCGGCGTCGGTCAGGTCGATGCCGAGCATCTCGCGAGCCTGTTCCTTGATGTCGGCCCAGGTCGGCAGGCCGCGCGCGCCGTCAAGCAGATGGCCGGTCGCGACAGGCTTGCCCTCATGCATGACATATTCGCGCAGGAAGACCTGATGCGATGCATGCGAGGTATATGTCTGGTTCTGGTCGACCCACGGCGTCGTGGTGTTGGCAGCCACTTCGCCATCGGCATCGCGGCTGGCGCGGGTCAGGACCATGAAATTGGTGTGCGGCGTTGCCGGATTGTAGAGTGGGTCATCCGGTGACAGCGGAATATAGACCGTTCCGGCACCGCCCTTGGCCACGAGGTCGAGGCCATGGTCGAAGAACTGGCCGAACAGCGTGAACATCGAGTTGTAAGGCGCGGAGTCGCCGATATCGGGCGAGACGTTCTCGAAAGTGTAGACGTAGACGGGACTGCCCGCGGCGGCGAGAACGGTGCCATCGGGGCCGACGACATTGGTTGCATGGACGATGGGCGCGCCATTGGCGTCCTGCATCGGTACGCGCGTCGCTGTCTTGCCCTCGTCGATCATGGCCTGGTAGACCATGATGGCTGCCGGGTTGTTGCTGGTCTGATCGACAATCAGATTGGAGATGATGCGTGGATCGGCGTCGACGACGGTGCCCGGGCCGACGGCGCTGGGGGTACCCGGCGCATAGTTACCGTTCGTGAGAACCGTTCCCGGGCCGAATGCCAGCGAGTCGTCATTTTCGTTGACGTAGTTCGGCTGCACCAGCGGCGTGAACGGCTGGTCGGCTGCGCCCCAGGTTTCATTGC
This sequence comes from Rhizobium sp. 05N430, assembly GCF_056396985.1. Taxonomy (NCBI): domain Bacteria; kingdom Pseudomonadati; phylum Pseudomonadota; class Alphaproteobacteria; order Hyphomicrobiales; family Rhizobiaceae; genus Rhizobium; species Rhizobium sp. 05N430. Next base: position 356,773 of record NZ_JBFTMO010000002.1, read on the forward strand.
CATCGAGCAGGTTGTTGTAGCTGCCGTCGACGGTTCGGAGGCCGTAGGGCAGGAGATGCGCCTGCGGTGCACCGGTGCCGGTCGCGCCGGCTGCTTCGCCGGCTTCGGCGACGAGCGCGGCAAGGTCACCACCGGCCGCATGCTGTTCGGCGATGGCGATCTGCTTCAGGATGAACTCGAGATCGTGTCTTACAAGCGTAACCATTTTCCCCTCCGTCGGCGCGCTGTCCTGGCGCCTGGTTTTTCGCAAACTTGTCCTGTCCGCCGGATCGCGCTGCGAGCCCGGCGGTTTGAATTGCCCCTGATGTCTTCAAAGCCCGCCTTGCAGGGCTGGCTTGGGATGATGCGATCTTGCGGAAAGTTGCCGGGGTTTTGAACGGCGCATGGTCGGACGATGTTTTCGATGTTCGTCCACGGCAAAAGCAGGTCTTCGGTCCTTATCCTTCCGGGAGTAAGGTCCTATGATGAATTGGCCTTTGGTCTGATAGAATTCATACGGGCCTATAGTACAAAAATGGTCTTTTATTTCCTTGGGTAATATTGCAAGGATGATAGCGCTATCGGCCTTGGGGGGACGTTTTGCCGGACGAATACTTAGGCGCCAGAAATGCTGGCGTAGATGAAAGCGTGGAAGCGCCGCGACTGTTTAACCGTATCCTTCGATGGGGCGCCGAGCGGACCCTTTCCACGCAGTTCCTGATCGCCAGCAGCTTGGTTATTCTGATCGCCACGGTTTCTGCGGGCTATCTTACGACGCGGCTGGTTGCCGACAAAGCGCTCAGCGGAAAGGCCGGCACGACGGCCTTGCTGGTTCAGAGCCTGACTGAGGCTGAGGTGCAGGAACTGGGCGCCTCGACGCGCCTTAAGGCCGCCAGCATCGCTCATCTCGACGCGCTTTTCGGCGATGCGGATCTCCAGGCGCGTTTCCCGCATATCGAGATATGGGCGCCCGACGGGACTGTTGCCTATTCCCGGACCAAGCAGATGATCGGCCACCGCTTCAGTTTCCCCGAGGGCCTACAGCGCGCCTTGAAAGGCGAAATTGTTGCCGTCTATGCGGATCTTCATGCCGACGAGCATACGTTCCGCAACATCAATACCGAATATCTCGAAATCTACAGCCCGCTGCATGACCAGGCTTCGGGGCGGATCATCGGTGTGGCCGAGATCCATGAGGATCCGAGCGGTTTTGTCGATGAGCTCGCGCGGCTGAGGGTGGTCACCTGGACGACGGTGGCGCTGTTCTCCTTCGTCGTCATGCTCGGGCTGTTCCTGATCGTCAGGCGCGGCAGCCGGACGATCGAGCATCAGCGGCAGGTTCTGAGCCACCGCGCCGAGGAGGCAGAGTCCGCCTCGAAGGAATTGATGGAGCTGAGGGACACGGCGCGCCGGGCCTCCATGGAATTCGCCAACCTCAACGAGACCTTCATCCGCCGCATCGGCGCCGACCTGCATGACGGCCCGGTACAGCTGATGACACTGGCGATCCTGCAGCTCGACGAGCTGCGCGACCTGACCAAGAAGGATGAGCGCGCAAGGCTCCTCGACGAGACCAGCAAGACACTGGGTGAAGCGCTGATCGAGGCTCGGACGGTCACCAAATCGCTGCTCTTGCCGGAGATACTGCATCTCTGGGCAAAGGACGTGGTGGCCGAAGCGATCAGGCAGCATGAGGCGCGGACCAAGACCAAGGTCGCGTTTGTCTCCAGCGGCACCAATGCCGACCTGCCGCCGGCGCTGAAGACCTGCATCTACCGCTTCGTTCAGGAAGGGCTCAACAATGCCTACCGCCACGCTGGTGGCAACGGCCAGCGTGTCCGATGTCGGATCGACATGCCCGTCATCGCGATTTCGGTCGAGGATGACGGTTTGCCTTCCGGGACCGTGCCGTTTGCGGCGCGCGAGGGCGGAATGGGGCTCTATGGCCTCCGGCAGAGGATCGAGAGCTTCGGCGGCAAGCTTGCTGTCACCAAGCGGCCGGGGGGCGGCATGATCCTGGAGATGGTGCTGGAGCTGCAGCAGGCCGACGCAACTGGCCTATAAGGTGACGGACTATCCGAATTGATAACTGGCTGAAAGCATAGAGATCGAATAGACAGAAATCCGATGAAGTTAACCAAGCATTAAAATCCGTCTTTATGTTTGGCTCTGTTTACTTTAGAGCTATCGGAAAGAAGACGAGGGGGTTTATTCGTCATTATGTCTATCTCGGTCGCATTCGTTGATGATCATCCAATATTGTTGGATGGACTCGTTAATCTTTACTCGGCGAAGGAAGGTCTTCGGGTGACTGCCCGCGGGCAGAACGCCATCGACGCGCTGAAGATCGTCGAGGAGCACCGGCCCGACGTTCTTGTCACCGATCTCAGCATGCCGGGCGATACGCTGGCAGCACTCGAGCTGATCCAGAAGAATTACGAAGGCACCAAGGTCGTGGTCTTCACCGCCACCGCCAATATCGACACGGCGATTCAGGTCCTCAATCTCGGCGTCTGCGGCTATGTGCTGAAGGGTAGCACGGCGCGCGATCTGTATGAGGCGATCAAGACCGTGCATGACGGCAGCACCTTCATCACGCCGGGTTTCGCCACCAAGGTGATCCTGTCGATGAAGACGGCCGAGGTGCGCCGCAAGGCGCAGATGCAGAAGCGCCTGAGCGCCCGCGAGCAGCAGATCGTCAACTACCTGTTGCAGGGCAAGACCAACCGCGAAATCGCCAGCATGCTCGATATCAGCGAGAAGACCGTCAAGCACTACATGACGATCCTGATGCAGAAGCTCGATGCCCGCAATCGCGTCGAAGTGGTGCTTGCTGCCCAGAAGCTGCAGGCTCCCGTGGAGACCGGCGCGCCGTCCTCGATGCTGTTGTCGTAGTCGGCGAGTACAGCTAGCCAAGAAACAAAGACATAAACATATCTTTATGTCTATTGACGTGAGATCCGCGATGCGACATGCTCGTGTCATCGTGGTTCTGCGGACCTTTGGTCCGGAGCTAAGAGGGAATCCGGTGAAAATGCCGGAGCTGCCCCCGCAACTGTAAGCGGCGAGCGGCCGTCCACTCATGTCACTGGGGAAGACGCCCCGGGAAGACGGACGGCAGCGTTGACCCGCAAGCCAGGAGACCTGCCGCGATCGATAACGTCCACGGGCGGGGTGTCCGGTGTGCCGCTTTTGCGACCGGCACGCCTGTGTCCGCGCGCCGATGCGTCATCCCAAGCCTTGCCCACAACCCTCGGGGTAAGGAAACATGAGCATCAAGACTGCAAATCTCGGATTCCCGCGTATCGGAAAGCACCGCGAACTGAAGTTCGCGCTGGAAAGCTATTGGGCCGGAAAGTTTGATAGGGCAGCACTTCTCGACGTCGCCAAGGCATTGCGGGCCGAACATTGGGCCCTGCAGAAGGCCAAGGGAATCGATATCATTCCGTCCAACGACTTCTCCCTCTACGACCATGTGCTCGACACGGCGGTGATGGTCGGCGCCGTACCGGCCGAATATGGCTGGAAGGGCGGTCCCGTCGATCTCGACATCTATTTCGCCATGGCGCGCGGCTCAGTGGGCGCTGAGCACGGCGATTGCGGCCATGCGCATCATCATGAGGGCGTTCCGGCGCTCGAAATGACCAAGTGGTTCGATACCAACTACCACTACATGGTGCCGGAATTCACCCGCGACCAGCGCTTCGCGCTGACCGAAAACAAACCGCTGCAGATGTTCCGGGAGGCAAAGGCGCTCGGCATCCACACGCGCCCGGTCATTCTCGGCCCGGTGACGTTCCTGAAGCTCGGCAAGGCGACGCAGCCAGGCTTCGATCCGATCGAACTGCTCGACCGGTTGCTGCCTGTCTATGCGGGCATCCTCGCGGAGCTCAGCACTGCGGGCGCCGATTGGGTGCAGATCGACGAGCCAGCCCTGGTGCTCGATCTCGCAGACGCTGAGCGGTACGCGCTGACCACGGCCTACAGCGCGCTTCACCAGCTGGTTCCGAACCTGAAGATCATGATCGCCAGCTATTTCGGGGCATTGGGCGACAATCTCAAGACAGCAGCGGCGCTGCCGGTTGCCGGTCTGCACGTCGATCTGGTGCGCGCGCCCGAGCAGCTTGATGCGGTCGTATCGGCGGTGCCTGATGACCGGGTATTATCTCTCGGCGTCATCGATGGCCGCAACATCTGGCGCGCTGATCTTGAGAAACTGCTGGATCGGGTCGAGGCGCTTTCCAAAACGCGTCCAATCGAAATCGCGCCATCTTGCTCGCTTCTGCATGTGCCGATCGATCTTGCTCTCGAAACCGCTGTTGATGCCGAGGTCAGGGGATGGCTGGCTTTTGCCACGCAGAAGCTGGATGAGCTGGCGGTCCTCGGCCAGGCACTTTCGCAGGGGCGCGATTGCGTGACGGATGCCATCGGCAGCTCTTCGAGGGCCGCGGCCGCCCGCGCGGCATCGCCGAAGGTCAATGATCCCGCGGTCAGGCAGCGGATTGCAGCGATCGACGAGACCATGAAGCGCCGCAAGGCCGGCTTCGCCGAGCGCAAGGCGATCCAGCAGACGGATATCCGCTTGCCGCTGTTCCCAACGACGACGATCGGGTCCTTCCCGCAGACGTCTGAAGTCCGCAAGGCGCGTTCGGCACATGCGAAGGGAACGCTCAGCAATGCGGACTATGAGGCTTTCCTGCGCAAAGAGACCGAAGCAGCCATCCGCTGGCAGGAGGAAATCGGCCTTGATGTGCTCGTCCATGGCGAGTTCGAGCGCAACGACATGGTGCAGTATTTTGGCGAGCAGCTGTCGGGCTTTGCCTTCACGCAGCATGCGTGGGTACAGAGCTATGGCTCGCGCTATGTCCGTCCGCCGATCATCTTCGGCGATATCGCGCGGCCGAAGCCGATGACGACTGGCTGGTGGCAATATGCCCAGTCTCTGACGGACCGGCCGGTCAAGGGTATGCTGACTGGACCGGTGACGATCCTCAATTGGTCCTTCGTGCGCGACGATATCGCCCGAAGCGAATCATGCCGGCAGATCGCGCTGGCGATTCGCGACGAGGTCGGTGATCTCGAAAAGGCGGGTGCCAGGATGATCCAGATCGACGAGGCAGCACTTCGGGAAGGCTTGCCGCTGCGGCGCTCGCAGTGGAAGACCTATCTCGACTGGGCCGTCGAAAGCTTCCGCCTGTGCTCGACCGGTGTCGGCAACGCGACACAGATCCACACGCATATGTGCTATTCGGAGTTTAACGACATCATCGATGCGATCGCCGCCATGGATGCGGACGTGATCTCGATCGAGACATCGCGTTCGAAGATGGAGCTGCTGGAGGCATTCCGCAGCTTCGACTATCCGAACGAGATCGGCCCGGGTGTCTACGACATCCACTCGCCGCGCGTTCCCGATATTGCCGATATGACCGGTCTGCTTCTTTTGGCGCGCGAGCGGCTTGGCGATTCGCAGCTCTGGATCAATCCGGATTGCGGCTTGAAGACCCGCAAATGGGAGGAAGTGAAGCCGGCGCTAGTCAATATGGTGGCGGCGGCGCGGTCTTTGCGCGAACGCGTTGCCACGGCAACGGCCTGATCGTCATCGTATTCGAGGAGCCGGCTTTTGCCGGCTTCTCTTTTCCACAGCCAATCCGCATTAATCTTCCGTTATCCACATCACATTCATTTTTTCGGCTTGCGGCACCCGAAACATGAACCATCCATTGACGTACAAATAGACTCGCGTACTATATCTAGTGTTCGAGGTTCCCTCGATTCGCAAGAATCGCGGGCTAAGACGGGAATTCGGTGAGATCTGCCGCAAGGTGGAGCAATGCCGGAGCTGCCCCCGCAACTGTAAGCGGCGAGCATCTGTCCCATTTCGGGTCACTGGGTCATGAAGACCTGGGAAGACCGGGATGAATGTGATGATCCGCAAGCCAGGAGACCTGCCTTGAGCGAAAACGTCCACGGGCGGGGTGTCCGGCTGGCGAGCGATGAGATGTGGGCATGATGCCGCTCTTCGCTTCCTCCGGTGTGTCCCGCATGAGCCACTTCGGGGTGAAGTCTTATGTCTTTGAGTTTCAGATCATACCGGCGCGAATGACGGGCTGCTGACGCCCGGCAACCGGCAACGGCTGTCTTCCTTTTCGATCTTCCCAAGCGCGGACATCGGCGGATGTCCGAACGATATCCCATGCCTTCTAGTCACGAGGTTTTCCCATGAGCATCACCGTCTACAGCAAGCCCGCCTGCGTTCAATGCACCGCAACCACCCGCGCGCTCGATCGCCAGGGCATCGACTACACGATCATCGACGTTTCCACCGATAGCGCCGCTTATGATCTGGTGCAGGGTCTCGGCTACCGCCAGGTTCCCGTCGTCATCGCCGGCGAGCAGCATTGGGCTGGCTTCCGCCCCGACATGATCAGCGCGCTCGCCTGAGCGGCGGCTGCGATGGGCGAGATCGTCTATTTTTCCAGCCGGTCGGAAAACACCCATCGCTTCGTCGAAAAGCTTGGCCTTCCCGCCCGGCGCATCCCCATCACTGGCGCGACGCTCGAAGCTGTCTCGCCCTACGTGTTGATCCTCCCGACTTATAGCGGCGAGGGCGGCAAGGGAGCCGTGCCCAAGCAGGTGATCCGTTTCCTGAACGATGCGGCAAACCGTTCGAACCTCCGCGGCGTGATTGCCGCGGGCAACAGCAACTTCGGCGAGACCTTCGGGCTCGCCGGCGACATCATCGCGAAGAAATGCCAGGTGCCGTACCTCTACAGGTTCGAACTCTTGGGTACGGCTGATGATGTTGCCAACGTCAAACACGGATTGGAACGATTTTGGACACGGCAGTTCTCGAGCGCCCTGTAAAGGCGCAGGCCGCGGAAACAGGGCTGGATTACCACGCGCTGAACGCGATGCTGAACCTCTATGACGAGGACGGCAAGATCCAGCTGGACAAGGACCGGCAGGCGGCGAAGCAGTATTTCCTGCAGCACGTCAACCAGAACACCGTGTTCTTCCATAATCTCCGGGAGAAGCTCGATTACCTCGTGACTGAGGGCTATTACGAGCAGGAGGTGCTGGATCAGTATTCGTTCAATTTCGTGCGCGATCTCTTCGATCACGCCTATGACAAGAAATTCCGGTTCCCGACCTTCCTCGGCGCCTTCAAATACTACACCAGCTACACGCTGAAGACCTTTGACGGAAAGCGCTATCTGGAGCGCTACGAAGACCGCATCTGCATGGTGGCACTTGCCTTGGCGCAGGGCAACGAGGCCTTAGCGCGCGACATGGTCGATGAGATCATCTCCGGCCGCTTCCAGCCGGCGACGCCGACCCTCCTCAATGCCGGCAAGAAGCAGCGCGGCGAGCTGGTCTCCTGCTTCCTGATGCGCGTTGAAGACAATATGGAATCGATCGGCCGCTCGATCAATTCGGCGCTGCAGTTGTCAAAGCGGGGCGGTGGCGTGGCACTGTCGCTGACCAACATTCGCGAAATGGGCGCGCCGATCAAGCATATCGAGAACCAGTCGTCGGGCATCATCCCGGTGATGAAGCTGCTCGAGGATGCCTTCTCCTATGCCAACCAGCTCGGCGCGCGCCAGGGGGCCGGTGCCGTCTATCTCAACGCTCACCACCCCGACATCATGCGCTTCCTCGATACCAAACGCGAAAATGCCGATGAGAAGATCCGCATCAAGACGCTGTCGCTGGGTGTCGTCATTCCTGACATCACCTTCGAGCTCGCCAAGAACAACGAGGACATGTACCTGTTCTCGCCCTATGACGTGGAACGCGTCTACGGCGTGCCGTTCACCGAGATCTCGGTGACCGAAAAATACCGCGAGATGGTGGCCGACAGCCGCATCAAGAAGAAGAAGATCAAGGCCCGCGATTTCTTCCAGATCGTCGCCGAGATCCAGTTCGAAAGCGGCTATCCCTACATCATGTTCGAGGACACGGTGAATAAGGCGAACCCGATCGCCGGACGCATCACCATGAGCAATCTGTGCTCCGAGATCCTGCAGGTCAGCGAAGCCAGCGAGTATAACGACGACCTGTCCTACAAGGTGATGGGCAAGGACATTTCCTGCAATCTCGGCTCGCTGAATATCGCTGCCGCCATGGACTCATCCGATTTCGGCAAAACGATCGAAACATCGATCCGGGCGCTGACGGCAGTTTCCGACATGAGCCACATCTCTTCGGTCCCTTCGATCGAGAAGGGCAACGACGAGAGCCACGCGATCGGCCTCGGTCAGATGAACCTGCACGGCTATCTGGCCCGCGAGCGGATCCAGTACGGCTCCGAAGAGGGCGTCGATTTCACCAACATCTACTTCTACACGGTGACCTATCACGCCATCCGCGCCTCGAACCGTCTCGCCGTCGAGCGCGGTCAGAGCTTCAAGGGCTTCGAGAATTCGAAATACGCCTCGGGCGAATATTTCGACAAGTATACCGAAACCGAGTGGAAACCGGCTACGCAGACGGTTGCCGACCTGTTCAGCAATGCCGGTATCGAAATTCCCACCCAGGAAGATTGGCTGGCACTGAAGAAGGCCGTCATGGAGGGCGGGCTCTATAACCAGAACCTGCAGGCGGTGCCGCCGACGGGGTCGATCTCCTACATCAATCACTCGACGTCATCGATCCATCCGATCGTCTCCAAGATCGAGATCCGCAAGGAAGGCAAGATCGGCCGCGTCTACTATCCCGCCGCCTTCATGACCAACGACAATCTCGACTATTACCAGGACGCCTATGAGATCGGGCCGGAGAAGATCATCGACACCTATGCGGCTGCTACCCAGCATGTCGATCAGGGCCTGTCGCTGACACTGTTCTTCCGCGACACGGCGACGACGCGCGATATCAACAAGGCGCAGATCTATGCCTGGAAGAAGGGCATCAAGACCATCTACTACATCCGCCTACGCCAGATGGCGCTGGAGGGTACGCAGGTGGAGGGATGTGTGTCGTGTACGCTGTGAGTTTTAGCTGCTGACGTTTGAGTAAGCGGCCCCCTCACCCTAGCCCTCTCCCCGAGGGGAGAGGGGATGTAGAGCGATACGCCGCCGCGGTTTCCCTTCTCCCCTCGGGGAGAAGGTGCCGGCAGGTCAGGCGCAACTCGTTGCACCGGGGATGAGGGGGCTACCAGATGAATTCGGTCCAAAGGACACACCCATGAACATGCACGCCAAGCCCGTATCCCGCGTCCGCGCCATCAACTGGAACCGCATCGAGGACGACAAGGACCTCGAAGTCTGGAACCGCCTGACCGGCAATTTCTGGCTGCCGGAAAAGGTGCCGCTGTCGAACGACATTCCCTCCTGGGCGACGCTGAAACCGGAAGAGCAGCAACTGACGATCCGGGTCTTTACCGGGCTGACGCTGCTCGACACGATCCAGAACGGCGTCGGCTCGGTGACGCTGATGGCCGATGCTTCGACCCAGCATGAAGAGGCGGTGCTTTCCAACATCTCCTTCATGGAAGCTGTGCACGCGCGCTCCTACTCGTCGATCTTCTCGACGCTGTGCTCGACACCTGACGTTGACGACGCCTATCGCTGGTCCGACGAGAACGAGTTTCTGCAAAGGAAGTCGGCGCTGATCATGGAGCAATATGCTTCCGGCGATCCCCTGAAGAAGAAGGTTGCCAGCGTCTTCCTCGAGAGCTTCCTGTTCTATTCCGGCTTCTATCTGCCGATGTACTGGTCGAGCCGCGCAAAGCTCACCAACACCGCCGACATGATCCGCCTGATCATTCGCGACGAGGCGGTGCATGGCTATTACATCGGCTACAAGTTCCAGCGCGCCGTAGAGCGCCTGCCGGAGGCCCGCCGTCAGGAGATCAAGGATTTCGCCTTCGATCTGCTGCTGGAGCTCTACGACAACGAAGCCAAGTACACCGAGGCGCTTTATGACGGTGTCGGGCTCACCGAAGACGTCAAGAAGTTCCTGCACTACAACGCCAACAAGGCGCTGATGAACCTCGGTTACGAGGCACTGTTCCCGCCGGAGGCCTGCAAGGTCAATCCGGCAATCCTCTCGGCGCTCTCGCCGAATGCCGACGAGAACCACGACTTCTTCTCTGGCTCCGGCTCGTCTTACGTCATCGGTAAGGCCGTGGCGACGGAAGACGAGGACTGGAACTTCTAGGCAACGTCAGTCGAGCGAGGCGAGGGCGGAGCTTTGGCCTCCGACTTCGACCGTCGCCGTTAGACCGGCAATCAGTTGTACTCCGTCAGGCACTTTGTCGAGATTGATGCGGACGGGAACGCGCTGCGCCAGCCGTACCCAGCTGAAGGTTGGGTTGATATTGGCCAGCAGCCCGGTTCCCGACGTGCGTTCGCGGTCCTCGATGCCGGTGGCGATGCTGTCGACATGGCCTTCCAGTGTCTGGCGATGGCCCATTAGATGGATCGTGACGCTGTCGCCGACATGGATGCGCGGCAGCTTGGTTTCTTCGAAATAGCCTTCGACGCGCAGGGAGTCGGTATCGACGAGCGCGACCTTGGCGGTGCCGGCGGTGACATAGTCGCCTGGGCGCAGGCTGAGGTTCGAAACCGTGCCGTTGACCGTTGCCTTGACGGCTGAGCGGTCAAGATTGAGCTGCGCCAGATCGCGGTTGGCGACGGCCTGCAGATAGGTGGCTTCGGCCTGGTCGGCGGCGGTGCGCGCCTGTTCCTTCTGCTGCACGGAGGCGGCGTCGCCGAGGCGCTGCTGGCGGTCGGTTTCGCGGCGGGCCTGTTCCAGCATCGCCTTTGCACCTTCCAGCGCGGCTTCGGTCTGCGCCAGAGCAATCTTGAAGCGCTCGCCATCGACGCGGAACAGCACATCACCCTTCTTGACCGATTGGTTGTCCTTGACGGCGACGTCGCTGACGAGGCCGGAAACGTCCGGTGCGATGCCGACGACGTCGGCGCGCAGACGCGCGTCGCGCGTCCAGGGTTCGTCCATGTAATGCACCCAGAGGCCGTGGCCGGCATAGGCAGCGGCGGCAACGAAGGCGAGGGTGACGATCAGGCGGGAGATTGATTTCAGCGTGTTCATGCGAAGTACCAGCGTGTCAGGGAGGAGACTGCTCCGAGAAGCAGCACATAGAGGGAGAGATCGAAGAGGCCGCGGTGCCAGACGAGCGAATAGGCGCCCAGCCAGCTCAGCCCGCGGCGGACGATCATCACGAGAAGAAGGGAAAGCACCATGAGAACGAGAAGGCGCGGCACATAGACGCCATAGAGATCGAATTCGGCAGGCATGACGGTTTACTCGGCTGCAATCTGAAGCGGGGTTGAGAGGGTTTCGGGCGTGGGCCAGTCCGGCGGCGACGCCTCAGGGAAGAGCGCCCTGCGCAGGCCGACCAGCGCATCGATATTGTCCCGGGTTTCCGTCCGTTCATGGGCAATGGTTCCGAGGCTGTCATCGATCGCGGCACGCAGTTCGTCGGGCGGATCGATTGCCTGGCCGGCATCGAGCCGGGCACGGTAGAAATCGGAGACGCCCGACAGCACGCGGCCGACGGAAAGGGCGCTTGCGCCACTGAGCTCCTTGCGCCGGGTCTGCAGCATCAGCACGTTGAAGCCGAGGCGGACGTCGGCAAAGCCATCGACCTTTTTTAGTTCGCGATCCTCGACGGCGGCGAGGCGCGGCACCAGCTGGCCGAGGCGATCGAGGATGCGGCCGGAGAGCCGCTCGTGGTCAGTGCGGCGTTCACCGGCTGCGGTCTCGGCCAGATCCCTCCAGCCGGCACGCACCAGCCGCCAGGCAGCGAGTTCGGCGCCGAAAGGGCGGGCGATCAGCGTCCACACGAGGGCAAAGCCGATTCCGGCAAGGGCCGCGACCGCCTCATTGGTGAAGGTGGTGAAGTCGGATGTGTAGCGATCCTGGAGAGCGATGAAGCTCGCGCTGTTCACCGATAGCAGCATCGCCAGCATGTTGAACTGCGGGCGGGTGATCAGCAGTCCGAGCAGCAGGAATGGCGGTGCGAAGACAACCACCAGCAGCTCATAGGAATTGACCGCCGGCAGGATCGCGAAGATGTAGATGAACGAAATGACGAGGCTCAGAGCCGACCAGATGAACATCGACCGGATGAAGGGCGCGGGCCGGTCCATCGCGGCGAAGAACGAGCAGGCGACGGCGGCCATCGTCACGAAGCCTGCACCATTCTGCCAGCCGGTGAAGATCCAGAAGAAGCAAGCGACAGCGATCCCGGCAACGACGGAACCGGCAGCGAAGGCAATCAGCGCATAGTCATAATGCCTGACGCGGCCGACCACTTGGCGGTGGCGGAAAACCGGATGCCACGGACCGGCATGGCGGCCGCTGGCGATCTCATCGCGCAGGGTCAGGCAATCGTGCCAGAGGTCGACGATCTCGCCGAGGCGGGCAAGCGCGCTGCGATAAAGCAGGGCGTTCCAGCCGGTTTCGTGGCTCTCCGAGGTCTGGACGTCATCGATGCGGCGGCGCAGGTTTGCGCCCGTGCCGTCCGGCTTGCCTTTGCCCCCCTGCTGCAACCAAGCGGCGGCATCGTTGAGCAGCGTGGAAAGCGCCGGCGGCAGCTCCTGTCCGGACGATTTCAGCGCGTGAAGACGGTCGGCAAGCGAAGAAAACAGCGGCAGCAGCATCAGCAGGCGGCCGCGCAATTCGCGTGAATGACGGACGATATCGCGGCCATTCGCATCATGGCCGAGCTGGCTGATGACGAGGTCGAGGCCTGTGACATCGGAGGCGAGCTTCTGGCGCTTCAGCGGCGTGGCGGGCGAGGCGCCTTCGCCGCGCAGGATCTCGTCGGCCCAGCTTCCGGCATCATCGAGCCAGGTGGTGATGCGCTGGCCGAGCAGCGAACTGACGCTGGCGGGGAAGATGACGGCGCTGACGATGCTGGCGCAGACGATGCCGATGATGATTTCTTCCGAACGGGCAAGTGCGGTATCGAAGACTGTCTCGGGCGAGCCGACAGAGGGCAGGGCGATCATCGGCAGCGAATAGCCGGCGAGCATGAAGACATAGCTTCGGGCACTGCGATCGAGCATCGAGATGAAGAGCAGCGTGCCGGTCCAGAGGGCGACGACCAGCGACAGAAATTCCGGAGCGTTGACGAACAGGGGAACGAAAAACACGGCTGCCGAAGCGCCGAGCAGTGTGCCGAGCGCGCGGTAGAGGCCCTTGGAGCTCGTGGCACCGGCCAGCGGATTGGCGACCACATAGACAGCCGCCATCGCCCAGTAGGGACGGGGCAGGTCGAGCGACAGCGCCACGAACAGCGCCAGCATCGATGCAAGGAAGGCCTTGCCCGAGAATAACCAGTCACGCCATCCCAATGTCACGACGCCGCCTCGATTTCCTTTTCGAGGGCGCCGGTCTGCGTCACGTCGATATTGTCGAAGGCCTGCAGCACGCGCACGGCAGCTTCAAGGTCGGCCTTGCTGACATCCTGGAGAATGCGCTCGCGAAGCTCGTCGAGCACCGCTTCCATGCGCGCCGCAAGGGCACTGCCCTCATCGGTCAGATAAAGACCCTTGGCGCGGCGATCGGCAGGATCGTCCTTGCGGACGACAAGGCCAAGTGTTTCGAGCTGATCGAGCAGCCGCACCAGCGACGGCCCCTCGATGCCGACATGGCCGGCCAGCACCACCTGGCGGACACCGCCGCCGAGGCGGCCGATCCAGAGAAGCGGGGCGGCGCAGGCCTCGGAGATTCCGTGGCTGCTGAGCGCCAAATCGACGGCGCGGCGCCACTGGCGGCCGGTCGAAAGCAGGTTGGCGGTAAAGACCCGCTGAAGGCTGTTGTAGGTATCCATGCGCCGGATATGGCATCGAATTAGATAGGATTCAAATTATTCGCTATCTATTTTATTGGCTGCGGCAATCTGGCCATGCTGGTCGGCCTTCAGCTCAGGCGTGGCTAACGGCGATCATCTCGGCAGCCTTCGAGCCGATCGCCATCGCCGGAGCGTTGGTGTTGCCCGAAGGAATGAAGGGAATGATCGAGCAATCGATGACCCGAAGGCCTTCGATGCCCCGCACACGAAGGTCGCTGCCGACGACCGCCATGGGGTCGCTGTCCGGCCCCATGCGCAGGCTACCGGAGGGATGGTAGTTGGTCTTGACCGTCTGCCCGGCAAATTTCGTCAGGGCCTCTTCATCCTGGATGGCGCGGCCGGGAAGGATCTCCATGTCGATCTTGGACAGGAAAGGCTCGGTTTCCAGCAACCGGCGCGCTGTCTTCAGCGATGCCAGTGTCAGCCTCAGATCATCGGGATCGCCGAAGAAGTTGCAATCGATCAGCGGCTGGTCGGCAGGATTGGCGGAGCGCAGCCGGACGCTGCCACGCGCCTTCGGCCTGAGAAGGCATGAGGTGAAGGTCACGCCCCAGGTGGGTTTGGCCGAGGAGACGTCGCGGTCGAGATAGACGATCGGAGCACAATAGAGCTGGATCGTCGGCCGCTCGCCACCATCCGGATCATAGAACAGGCAGGATTCGATCCCCGTTGTCGTCACCGGCCCGGAATCGAAGAACAGATATTGCAGGCCGTTGCGGATCATCGGCCAGCCCTTGTCCTCGCCGAAATATCCGGATTTGCCCCTGGTCGTCGCGATCACCGGGACTTCGTGATGATCCTGAAGATTGGCGCCGACGCCTGGAATGTCGGCTGCAACGGCAATCCCGTGCTGGCGAAGGTGATCGGCCGGACCGAGGCCCGACAGCATCATCAGCTTGGCACTGTTATAGGTACCGGCCGCAACCAGCACCTCCCGGCCTGCCATCGCCGTCTGCGTCTCGCCACCCCTGGTGTAGACGATGCCGCGGGCGCGGCCGTTTTCGATGAGGATGCGGTCGACCCGCGCGCCGGTGATGATCTGCAGCCGCTCGTCCTTTGCCAGGGGATCGAGGAATGCCTTCTTGGCGTCGGAGCGCTCGGTACGCCGGCCCCATTTGGCGAATGTGTGCTGCATGATGCCGACGCCGTTCTGGCGCTCGCCATTGAAATCCGGATTGTAGGAATGGCCGAGCCCCTGGGCGGCCCGGATGAAATCCTCGGTCGTATCCGAAATATGCTTCGGCTCGGAAACGCGAAGCTCACCCGATATGCCGTGATAGGCGTTGTTGAAGCGGCTATTGGCCTCGATGCCGGTAAAGTGTGGCAGCATGTCTGCGTAGGACCACTCGCTGCCATTGCCGAGATAGCGCGCCCAGCCGTCATAGTCTTCCTTCTGGCCCCGCATGTAGACCATCGCATTGACCGCGCTGCCGCCACCGAGTGCCTTGGCGACAGGCACGATCGGCCCGCGGCCGCCAAGCTGCGGCTGGGGAACGGTATGATGCATTTCAAGAAAATCGTCGCGGGCGAGGTATTTCATGTAGCCCGCCGGAAAGGACATCAGCTTCGCCGTCTGGCTTGGGCCACGCTCGACGATCAGGACCGAAAAGCCGAAATCGCGCACCAGCCGCACGGCCGCCACCGATGCCGCCGATCCGCCGCCGGCGATGATGAAATCGAATTCGCGCGCCATCTGTCCTCCCGGTGGGCCTGCCCGTCTTGTCTCTTCAGATCGCGGTGAAGCCGTTGTCGACGAAGAGGTGGACGCCGTTGACGAAATTGGAGTCGTCGCTGGCCAGATAGAGTGCAGCACGCGCCACGTCTTCGGGCTCACCGATGCGCCCCTGCTGGGCGGCGATTGCCTCGTCCGACACATCGACGCCGAGCGCCTGCAGTTCCTTGACCTCGCGCAACCCATGCGGCGTGCGGATGAAGCCCGGGCAGACGGCATTGCAGCGGATGTTGCGGTCGCGGAACTCGACGGCAATGGCCCGGGCAAACATGTGCACGGCGCCCTTGGTCGTGTCGTAGAGTACTTCCATCGGCGTTGCCGCGACGGCGGAGATCGACGAGGTGCAGACGATCGAGCCGCCGCCTGCTGCGATCATCTTCGGCAGGACCGCCTTGGTCATCAGGAACATCGAGCGCACGTTGACGCCGTGCAGCCACTCCCATTCCTCGAGCGTGGTTTCGAGGAACGGCTTGATGACGATCGTTCCGGCATGATTGAAGAGGACGGTGACGGCGCCGAACTTGTCTTCCACACCTCTGACGGCATCGTTGACGGCCGTCTCATTGGAGACGTCGGCCACCCAGTAGTCGGCGACACCGCCGGCGTCGCGGATCGCCTTTGCGGTTTCTGCGGCTGCCTCCTCGTTCCGGTCGATGATCGCCACCTTGGCGCCCTCGGCGGCAAAGAGTTTCGAGGCTGCTCCGCCCATGCCTGTCGCCCCGCCGGAAATGATCGCAATCTTGCCTGCCAGTCTTCCAGCCATGGTGAGGTCTCCTCGATGGGGTGTGAATAACGGTTGGGGATCAGTTTGCCGTGGAAATTCCCGATGAGCGCAGGTCACGGCGGAAATCGGATGGCGACATGCCGGCGATGTGACGGAAGGATTTGTTAAAGGCGCTGATCGAGCCAAAGCCGCTATCCATGGCCACCTGCAGCACGTTCGCCTCCTCGCTCATCAGCATCGCCTGGGCGCGCGAGAGCCGCAGCAGGTTGACGTATTTGCTGAGCGTCATGCCGGTCGACTTCTTGAAGAGGTTCATCGCATATTTCGGATGGAGATCGGCGGCGCGGGCGATGTCGATCGTGTCGATGTCTTCCATGAAATTGGCGGCGATGAAATCGCACATGCGCGCCACGTTGCGCGACGACTGGGCGTAGGGCGGATCGTTTTCGGCCAGCTG
This sequence comes from Rhizobium sp. 05N430, assembly GCF_056396985.1. Classification (NCBI taxonomy): domain Bacteria; kingdom Pseudomonadati; phylum Pseudomonadota; class Alphaproteobacteria; order Hyphomicrobiales; family Rhizobiaceae; genus Rhizobium; species Rhizobium sp. 05N430. The sequence continues at coordinate 373,493 of NZ_JBFTMO010000002.1, forward strand.
CGTGCTGAGCCCGATCATCGAATAGGGTTCCAGCAGGATGCGCTCGATGCGCAGCAGCAGTTCGTCCACCGCATGCTGCGACTTTGCCGCATCGCCTGATGTCGCATAGCGGTGCCAGCGCGCGAAATTCTCGCTGTCGGCGGCGTCTGTCGCCGAGGTCAGCATGGTGGCGCCGCGCATCAGCTGGCTGGAAATGGTGACCGGCAGGCGCATGCGGAAGAAATAGACGAGCGGCAGGTGGGCGCCCGCATAAATCGAATCATCGGACGATTCGTCCATCTGATGCGGCTGGCCGCCCCAGAACAGGCACATCTCGCCGGCGTTGAGCGAAAATTCGTGGTCGTTCATGCGATAATGCACGCTGCCATGCATCACGAAATTGACCTCGACCTGCGCGTGCCAGTGCGGCATGGCCATGACGGGCGGATGGGCGTGGAACATTTGAAGCGCGGTGGGCAGCCCCTCGATGCTGCTCGCACCGGGCTGATAGATGGCTCTTTGCGCAACCTTACTTTCCGCCAAATCCATATTCCCTTTTTAGGAGACAGCCGGTGCCTTCCGGTTAGTGTAGGCACGTTCGCTAAGGGACGGCAATTGAAAAGGGAGGATTTTCAATGCGCTTCAATCTTATCGGTGCGACGGCTGCTGTCGCGCTGCTTGCTTCCGGCTCCGCATATGCAGAGCAGGGCACGCTCACCATCTGGAGCTGGAACGTCGCCGCATCGGCGCTGAAATCCACTGTGGAAGGCTTCAACAAGAAATACCCTGACGTCAAAGTCGATGTGCAGGATCTCGGCAACCAGCAGGTCTTCGACAAGATGCTGGCAGCCTGCGCCGCCGGAGGAGACGGCCTGCCTGACATCGTCACGGTCGAGAATTTCGAAGCGGAAATCTTCTGGAACCGCTTCCCCGACTGCTTCACCAACCTGAAGGACCTCGGCTACAACGCCGACATCCAAGCCAAATTCCCCGACTTCAAGCGTACCGAACTCGAAGTGGGCGATGTGGCCTATGCCATGCCGTGGGACTCCGGCCCGGTTGCGGTGTTCTACCGCCGCGACTTCTATGAAAAGGCTGGCGTCGATCCGACGACGATCAAGACATGGGACGATTTCATCGCCGCCGGCAAGAAGATCTCGGCCGCCAATCCTGGCGTCGTCATGGCGCAGGCCGACTTCAACGGCGACAGCGAATGGTTCCGGATGATTTCCAACGAGCAGGGCTGCGGCTACTTCTCCGAGGATGGTCAATCGATCACCATCAACAAGCCTGCCTGCGTCGCGACTTTGGACAAGGTCAAGCAGATGAAGGATGCCGGCACGCTGACGGCCGCCATCTGGGACGAAAAGATCCAGGCGAATACCGCTGGCAAGGTGGCCAGCCAGATGTATGGCGGCTGGTATGAAGGCACGATCCGCTCCGGCTCGCCCGATCTGTCCGGCAAGTGGGGCGTCTACATGATGCCGAGCCTGACGGCGGACGGCCCGCATGCGGCCAATCTCGGCGGTTCGTCGCTCGCGATCGCCGCCAATTCCGAAAACAAGGAAGCGGCCTGGAACTACATCAACTACTCGCTTGGCACCAATGAGGGCCAGGTGACGATGCTGAAGTCCTTCGGCCTCGTACCGTCGCTTCTCTCGGCCGTGCAGGATCCGTTCGTCAACGAACCGCAGCCCTATTGGGGCGGTCAGAAGGTCTGGGCCGATATTCTCTCGACCCTGCCGAAGATCGTGCCGAGCCGCGGCACGCAGTACCAGACGGATGCGGATGCCATCTACAAGGCAGCGCAGACCAAATACTTCGCCGGTGGTTTCCCGGATGCCAAGGCGGCGCTTGACGACGCTGCCAAGCAGATCGCCACCGCGACGGGTCTTCCGATCGCAGAATAAGTGACGAAGCCGGGCGCTTTGCGGCGCCCGGTTCTCCATCCCCCGGGATGGCTCGTTGCGTCTGTGAGGAGGAAAACATGCCGATCCGCAACCGGAGCGCTTATGCGTTCCTCGCGCCCTATCTCATCGTCTTCGCCACCTTCTGGGTGTGGCCGATCATCAGTTCGTTTCTGATCTCGTTTCAGAACACGCGCGTCAATCCGTGGAAATTCAGCCTCTCGGCCAATTGGGGGCGCCTGTTCGGCGACCCGGCTTTCTACAACGCGCTCTACAACACGCTGATCATCCTGGTCATCCAGGTGCCGGTGATGATCGCGATCGCCACCGTCATGGCGGTGCTCCTGAATTCGCCGCTCCTGAAGCTGCGGCCGCTCTTCCGTTTTGCTTTCTTTGCGCCCGTCGTCGTCGGCGAAGTCGCCTATGCGGCGGTCTTCCGGCTGATGTTCAGCATCGATTTCGGCATCGTCAACAAGCTGATCACCTCGGTCGGCCTGCCGGCGGTCTCCTGGTTCGACAATGCCAATGCCGCGATGGCGCTCGTCATCATCGCCGTGACCTGGCGCTGGGCAGGCTATAACGCCATCATCATTCTCGCCGGGCTACAATCGATCCCTGAGGATGTCTACGAGGCTGCGACGCTCGACCGGGTCAGCAAGACGCAGCAGTTCTTCCACATCACACTGCCGCTCTTGAAGCCGATCATTCTGTTCTGCGTCGTTCTCTCGGTCATCGGCACGATGCAGCTCTTCACCGAACCGTTCTTGATCACCAATCGCGGCGGTCCGGGTGGCGGCACCGAGACACTCGGCCTGCTGCTCTACCGCCAGGGATTCCTGTCGCTGAATTTCGGTTATGCGTCAGCCGTGGCTTACACAATAGCGGCACTGGCGGTTGCGATCTCGTTGCTCAACCTGTGGGTCGGGAGGGAAGCGAAATGAAATCCAAGTCGCAATCGCTGCTGTTGAGGCGGATCGCGCTGCATGCGGTGCTGACACCGCTGGCGATCATCTGGCTGTTCCCGCTGTGGATGATGTTCATCTTCTCGACCATGCCCGACTACGGCATCTTCAGCCCCGAGATCGTGCTGCTTCCGTCGACGAACTTCATTGCCAACTTCCAGGATCTGGAAGCGCAGACCGGCTTCACCCGGGCGATGTTCACCTCGATCTCGGTGGCTATCATCTACACCATTCTGTCGGTGCTGCTGACCTCGATGGCGGGCTGGGCGCTGGCGCGCTACCGCTTCGCCGGGCGTTCCGTCGTCGTCGCCATCATTCTCGGCACCATCACGCTGCCCTTCGCGGTCGTGGTCATTCCGCAGTTCATCATGGTGGCGCGAGAGTTCAAGCTGGCGAATACCTGGGTGGCGCTGATCGTTCCGCCGCTCTTTAACTCGCTCGGCGTGCTCTTCATGCGCCAGTCTTTCTCGATGATGCCGAACGAGCTTTTCGATGCGGCACGCGTCGAAGGCGTCAAGGAATGGCAGATCTTCCTGCGCATTGCCCTGCCGCTGGCGCGGCCGACCATGGCGGCGCTGTCGATCATCCTCTTCCTGGTCTCGTGGAACAATTATCTCTGGCCGCTGCTGATCAACTCCAGGCCGGCGATGATGACCGCACCCGTGGCGCTCGGCACGCTGATCGGCCTGACCAAGGTCTCCTGGGGCGGCATCATGGCGGGGGCAACGATGCTCACCGCGCCGATCCTCGTCATCTTCGTGCTCCTGCAGCGCCACTTCATCGCTGGCATTGCTGCCGGCGCAATCAAATAATCGGGGAGCCGCATGGCAGAGCTTTCACTCAGAAACGTCGTCAAACGCTATGGTGCGCTGGAGATCATCCATGGCGCCAATCTGGAGGTCAAGGACGGCGAGTTTGTCGTCTTCGTCGGACCATCGGGCTGCGGCAAGTCCACGCTGTTGCGCATGATCGCCGGGCTGGAGGACATCTCCGGTGGCGAGATCGATATCGGCGGCAAGGTGGTCAATGACGTCGAGCCCGCCGACCGCGGCATCGCCATGGTCTTCCAGTCCTACGCGCTCTATCCGCATATGACGGTGGCCGAAAACCTCTCCTTCGGCCTGCGGATGAATGGCAATCCGAAGGAAGATACCGAGAAACGCGTCCGCCACGCAGCCGGGATCCTGCAGATCAACGAGCTGATGCAGCGCCGCCCCAAGCAGCTTTCCGGCGGCCAGCGCCAGCGCGTGGCGATCGGCCGGGCGATCGTGCGAGAGCCCAAGGTCTTCCTGTTCGACGAGCCACTGTCCAACCTCGATGCCGAGCTGCGTGTGCAGATGCGCGTCGAGATTTCGAGGCTGCACAAGCAGCTCGGCACGACGATGATCTACGTCACACACGACCAGACCGAAGCGATGACACTGGCCGACAAGATCGTCGTGCTCAGGGCTGGCAATATCGAGCAGGTCGGCGCGCCGCTCGATCTCTACGACGATCCGGCAAACCAGTTCGTCGCCGGTTTCGTCGGCTCCCCGAAGATGAACTTTTTGAAGGCCATCGTGACGGGCAGGGACGCCGCGGGACTGACCATCGCGCTTGCCGCAGACCGGACCGTCCGTTTGACCTTGCCGCTGACTGCGGCGCTATCTGACGGAACCGACGTGACGCTCGGCGTCCGCCCCGAGCATTTCGGTGATTCCGGCAAGGGTGACGCCGATATGACCGTCAGCGTCGATGTCGCCGAGCATCTCGGCAATACCAGCTACATTTACGCGACGCTCGGCGGCGAGCAGCTGATCATCGAGCGGCCGGAATCCCGCACCACCGGCAATCGCGACAGCCTGGCCGTCTCGTTGTCGGCCAAACGCACATTTCTGTTCGACAGCGCGGGCCAACGTCTGCGCTGACATTGCAATCCCAAGACGACCACATCGAAAGAGGAATAGTCATGAGTTCAGAGCAAACGATCCGCTGGGGCATCATCGGCCCCGGCACCATCGCCCGTACCTTTGCGGATGGCATCGCGCATTCGCGGACCGGCAAGCTTGTGGCGATCGCGACGCGCAATCCCGACAAGCCGGGCCTCGGCGACGGCTTCCCGGGCGCGCGTATCGTCAAGGGCTATGACGCGCTGCTCACCGATCCCGAGATTGATGCGATCTATATCGCCACGCCGCATACCGGCCATGCCGAGTGGGCGATCAAGGCGATCCGCGCGGGCAAGCACGTGCTCGTTGAAAAGCCGATCGCGCTCTCCGCTTACGATGCGGACGCGATCTATCACGAGGCGAAGAAGGCCGGCGTCTTTGCCGGTGAAGCCTTCATGTACCGCGTCCATCCGCAGACGGCGAAGATCGTCGAGCTGGTGAAGAGCGGCGTCATCGGCACGGTCCGCATCATCCGCTCCAGCTTCGGTTTCAACATGGGAAGCTTCAAGCCCGAGCACCGGCTGTTTTCCAACGATACCGCAGGCGGCGGCATTCTCGATGTCGGCGGATATCCGGTCTCCATGGCGCGGCTGATTGCCGGTGCTGCCGAAGGCAAGCCGTTCCTTGAGCCCGAGAAGGTCTCGGGCGTCGCCCATCTCGGCCAGTCCGGTGTCGATGAGTGGGCCTCGGCGGTGCTGAAATTCCCGAACTCGATCATCGCCGAAGTGTCCTGCTCGATCATGGCGAACCAGGACAACACGCTGCGCATTATCGGCTCGGACGGCCGTATCGAGGTCAAGGATTTCTGGTTCGCGTCTGGCCACAAGGGCGGCACCGGCAAGATCGAGATCTTCAAGGGCAACGAGCAGGAGACGATCGAGGTCAAGGAAGACCGCTGGCTCTATTCGTTCGAGGTGGATGCCGCCGGCGATGCGATCCGCGCTGGACAGCATGAGTTCACCTCGCCGGGCATGAGCTGGGCGGATTCCGTCGGCAATCTCCGGGTTCTTGATCAGTGGCGCGCGTCGGTCGGCCTGGAATACGGGGTCGAGAAGGCAACGAAGCGGACGCTCAATCTCGCAGGCGCTCCGGTCAAGCTCGGCAACAGCATTCCGAAGCGCGAAATCCCGGGCATCCTGAAACCGGCTTCGGTGGTGACGCTCGGCTTCGAGTTCTTCCCGAACTTCGCTTCGGCATCGCTGACGCTGGACGCCTTCTACGAGGCAGGCGGCAATGCGTTCGATACGGCTTACGTTTATGGCGGCGGCAAGACCGAAAGCATTTTCGGCGACTGGCACACCAGCCGCGATGTATCGCGCGACGAGATCGTGCTGATCGGCAAGGGCGCGCACTCGCCGCTTTGCTATCCAGATATGATCGCCAAGCAGCTCGACCAGTCGCTCGATCGTCTCAAGACAGACTATGTCGACATCTACTTCATGCATCGCGACAACACCGCCGTTCCGGTCGGCGAGTTCGTCGATGCGATGGATGCCGAGGTGAAGCGTGGCCGCATCCGCGGCATTTTCGGCGGATCGAACTGGACGCGCGCCCGCATGGAAGAGGCGATCGCCTATGCCGACAAGAACCGCAAGACGGCACCGGCTGCTCTTTCCAACAACTTCTCGCTGGCCGAGATGCTGGATCCGATCTGGGCCGGTTGTGTTACGTCTTCCGACGACGAGTGGAAGGCGTGGCTGAACAAGAAGCAGATCCCGAACTTCGCCTGGTCGAGCCAGGGCCGCGGCTTCTTCACCGACCGTGCGGGACGCGACAAGCATGACGACGAGGAAATCGTCCGTTGCTGGTATTCGGACCGCAATTTCGAGCGCCGCGACCGGGCAATCGAGCTTGCAAACAAGCTTGGCCGCAGCCCGATCCACATCGCGCTCGCCTATGTCATCGCCCAGCCATTCCCGGTCATTCCGCTGATCGGGCCGCGGACGATCGCCGAGCTGGAGGACAGCCTCTCCGCGCTCGATATCAAGTTGACGCCAGAGCAGGTGAAGTGGCTGGAAGGCTGATCTGAGTTGGCGAGGCGCGCTATAATGGCGCGCCCCGCAATTTTCCAAACTACTCCTCGCGGAACGCCCGGTTGAACTGATCCGTCAGTGGCTTGGCGAGGAAAGACATTGCCGTGCGCTCTTCAGTCGAGACGAAGACTTCGACAGGCATGCCCGGCAAAAGCCTGTTGGCACCGAGCTTTGCCATTTCTGCCGGAGGCACGGCAACATCGGCGAGATAGAAGATCTGACCCGTGGCAGGATCGGTGCTGGTTGCCGCCGAGACATAGGCGATGTTACCCTTCAACTCCGGCGTTGCGCGCTGATTGAAGGCGGAGAAACGCATTCTCGCGTCCTGGCCGACCGAAATCTGATCGATATCGGTGGGCGCAAGTCTCGCCTGTATCTTAAGCGCCGCGTCGGCGGGCACCAGGGTCAGAAGCTTTTCTGCCGGGGTGATGACGCCGCCGATCGTGTGGACGAAAAGCTCGTTGACGGTTCCCGAGAGCGGTGCGCGGATATCGGTCCTCGACAGCCGATCCTCGACGGCGACCCGACGCTCCCTCAATTCCGACAGCTTCGGCTCGACGACGCTCAGTTCGCGCTGCGCCTCTGTCCGGGCCGCCTCGTCGATGGCGATGATCTGCACCTGGATCTCGCTCATGCGTGCCCGCGACCGGGCGATATTGGCCTGAATCTCCCCGCTCTCGCCAGTCAGTTTCGCGAGTTCACGGTCGATGAAATATTTGCGGGATGTATCGATCAGCTTCTTGTCGGCGAGGCCCTTGATCTTGGTGTGTTCGGTTTTCACCAGTTCGAGCTCGCCGGTCTTGGCGTCATGCTGGGCGACCAGGCCTTTCAACTCCTCCTCGAGTTGCGAAATGCCATACTGAAGCTGCTGCTTCTGGTTCTGCCGGTTCTTGCGGTTACCATCGAAGAGACGGCGTTCGCCCGCCGCAATGGCAGGAAACTCCGTCCCGAAATCGGCCGGGAAGGTGATGGCCTCCTCATTGTCGCGCTCGCCGATCAGCCGCGCCTGGCGCGCCGTCAGTTCGATCAGCTGCGCCTTGACGATCGAGAGCTCCGCGCGAGTCTGGGCGTCATCGAGGCGCAGCATGATCTGTCCCTTGGTAACGACATCGCCCTCCTTGATGGCAATTTCGCTGACGATGCCGCCATCGCGATGCTGGATCGACTTCAGGTTCCGGTCCACCATGATGACGCCCGGGGCGATGATCGCGCCCCTGAGCTGCGTCGTCGCCGCCCATCCTCCAGCCCCGGCAAACAGCAGCACGCCAAGCGCCATGCCGGCGAGAACGCGGGCAGTCACAGGAAATGTATTGTTGTCCTCAGGTGAAAGTGCGGCCTGGGATCTTTGCTGGTTTCTAGACATGTCTTACCTTCCTAGGCCGCGGGATTTTCAACGATGACAAGCAGATGATGCCCCGTCAGGTTGATCGTCATTTCGTAGTGCTCGTCCTTGTCCATATCGACCTCGATGAAGGTCCGGCTCATCTCGTCGGTCCCCTCGTGGCGGACGCGGATCGGCAGCGGCTCGTCATCCGCCTTGTCGCCATAGATCTCCTCGAAACGATCCTCGAGGCCGTCCAGAACCTCCTCGAAGATCTTGTATTTGGAGATGTCGATGCGGTCCCCGACCATGAAATCAAGGATCTGGTGGACGACATCGGCACTGCTTTCACCAGCGGGCACAGTGAATTCGAACGTGTCTTCGCCCGCACCACCCTCGATGACGACAGCCAGCGGTCCGGCGCGGACCGTGTCGTCTCCCGCGCCGCCGATGACCTTTTCGAAACCCTCGATTACGTCGTGGCCGACATCAAAGCCGGTAGCGGTGCCGGTGTTCAGGTCAATCAGCACGCCGTGCGCTGCCTGCGAATAATCGATCGTGTCGAACCCGCCTTCACCGCGATACTCGTCATCGGATGCACCGGCTGCCGCGACCACGATATCGTCGCCGTCTCCGGTGCAGAGAAGATCGGCGCCCTCATTATCATTCAGGGTGTCATCGCCGTCCCCGGTCTTGATGATCTCGAAATTGCTGATGCTGTCGTTGCCGATCTCTTCACCCGTCGCATCAGCGGCCGCGAGATCGACGACGATCGACATGACCGCTGCGGAATAGTCGAGCGTGTCGATGCCGCTTCCGCCATCGTAGCGGTCGGCCACGGCATCGATGTCGCCTTCGACAACATCATCGCCGTCACCGCCTTCGACCAAGTCGGTTCCGCCGCCGCCGCTCAGATAGTCGTCGCCGGCATTGCCGTGTATCGCTTCGTCGGCAAGGCTGCCGGTCACCTCGTCGTCATTCGCCCCGGCGCGGACGATCTCGAAATTCGAGACGGCGTCATTGCCGATCTCCACTCCGGTGGCGGTGCCATCGGCGAGGTCGATCTCGACCGCCTCGGCCAGCGCCGAATAGTCGAGGGTATCGATCCCGGCGCCGCCATCGTAGATGTCGTCGGCCCCGTCGGCGTCTCCTGCGACCGTATCGCCGCCATCTTCGCCCTTCGCCGTGTCCYGGCCGCTGCCGCCGCTCAGGAAATCGTTGCCAGTGCCGCCCTTCAGTGTGTCGGTGCCCGCCTGTCCGAAGAGAACATCGTCGCCGTCGCCTCCATCAAGGTCGTCATCACCATCTTCACCGTCCAGGACGTCGTTGCCGGCATCGCCGCTCATTCTGTCGTGACCGTCGCCGCCACGAAGGATATCGGCATCCGCGCCGCCGCTGATGAGATCGTCGCCTTCCTCACCGTAGATCGTGTCGCGGCCTTCCTCGCCATAGAGGCGGTCATTGCCACGGCCACCCCATATGTGATCGTCGCCAAGACCGCCGAGAACGATATCATTGCCGTCGCCTGCGCGGATCGTATCGTTGCCGCTGCCGCCAACGATATTGTCGTCTCCATCACCGCCGTCCACGGTGTCGTTGCCGTCTCTGGCGTCGATATTATCGTTTCCGGCCAGCCCGCCGATCTCGTCGGCGCATTGCGTCCCCGAAAGCAGATCGTCTCCAGCCGTGCCGATGACGGGTGCTGCCTTGACCACCGAGAAATGTGCGGTCTGCAACACGGAGGCGGTGCCGTCGCTAATCTGGTAGGTGATGGTCACCGGACCGAGACCCGCTGCATCGTAGCTCCACCCGCCCGCCGTCTGCACCAGCTTGCCCGATGAGACCGTCAGATCCCGCACGGACAAGGCATCGCCATCGGGATCGAGCGCGCCGCGCAACAGGTCGGCAAGGCCGATCAAGGCAATGGCGCAACCGGAGACGTCAGCGAGGGTGACCGGGCTGGTGATACGCGGGGCGCGGTTTTGCGGTTTTTCGTTTCCTGTTTGAGGGGCGGGTGAGGAGACTCTCTCGTTGCTGCTGCCGGTGCCGGTGCTCGTTTGCGGCCCCGCCACGGATGCTTTCGAAGCCTTCCATGCATTGTCGTTCGAGGCGTGGAAGGAAACCGAAATCCCGCCTGAGCTTTTCAACAGCGCGAGGCTGGGCAGATTGAGCCTGTTGAATTCGATCGCCGGAGAATCGGTCAGCGCGTAGCTCACGCTGTTCTTGTGGTTCGAGAGCGTCACGCCCGAGGCCTTCTTTCCGGCCAGCGCGGCTTCGTCCTCCTCGTCCTCGATCCCTGCCGCCGCAAGAGCCGTGACAGCGTCGGCCGCCGGCAATGGTTCTTCGCCGTCCAGCGCCGGCCGGGCGTCTGCTTCTTCAGCGGGCGGGTTTGGCTGCTGATGAGATAGCGCTGTCTTCAGATAGAGAGCGAAACCTGTGAGAAACAACGTCATGAACATCGGCACTTTCGACTGCTTGTCCTCGTTCTTCAGGACATAGCGATCGTGCGGGTCTTCTTCCGTCTTTGCGGTTTTGGTTCCTTTGACCTCGATCATTCTGACATCCTCGCTGTGATGCGTGATCCGATCTGTGCCGCTGCTGCCGGCCGGCTGACCGGTTCGGCTGCCGTTGGCTTCAGGATCTCGTCCTTGGGTCCGAAGGCGACCATCTTTCCGTTCTGAATGACGGCAACCATATCGACGGCTGCAAGCGCACTTGGCCGGTGCGCGATGACGACGGCGATGCCGCCGCGGGCGCGTACCGCTTTGATCGTCTGCGTCAGCGCCATTTCACCCTCGCCATCGAGGTTGGAATTCGGCTCATCCATGATGACGATGAAGGGGTTACGGTAAAGCGCCCGTGCAAGGCCAATGCGCTGCCGCTGTCCGGCCGAAAGCGAGACGCCCTGCGGGCCGAGTGCCGTGCGGTAGCCATCCGGCATCCGCACGATCATTTCGTGGATGCCTGTCGTCTGCGCTGCATCGACGATCGCCCGGGCGTCGACCTGCGGCTCCAGCCGCGCGATGTTCTCCTCGATCGTCGCATCGAGCAGCGCCACATCCTGTGGCAGATAGCCGACATGCTGGCCGAGGTCGTCATCCGACCATTGCGTCAGTTCGGCGTCGTCGAGACGAACACTGCCGCGAAGGGTCGGCCAGACCCCGGTCAGGGCGCGCGCCAGCGTGGTCTTGCCGCCGCCGCTCGGGCCGATGATGCCGAGCGCCTGGCCGGCGGCGATCTCAAAGCTCACTTCGCTGAGAAGCACCCGTCCGGAACCCGGAGCAGCGACCGTTATCTTCTCGACCTTCAGCGTGCGGGCCGGTGCCGGCAGCGCCATCGGCGGCACGGCGCCGGCAAGTGCGATGACCGTCTCCTTCAGCCGAATGAAGGCGGTTCGGGCGGCGACAAAGCCCTTCCAGTTGCCGATCGCCAGATCGACGGGCGCAAGTGCCCGGGCCGAGGCGACCGAGGCGGCAATGATGGCGCCTGCCGACAATTCTCCCTGGATCGTCAGCCATGCCCCAAGACCGAGGACGGCCGACTGCAGGATCATGCGCAGCACGCGCGAGATCGCCCCAAACGTGCCGCTGATGTCGTTGGTGCGGGTCTGCAGTTCCAGGTGATCCTGGTTGGCGCGGTTGAAGCGGTCCACCGCGCGCCCGGCAAAACCCATGGCCTTCAGGATATCGGCATTGCGCGCGTTGGAATCCGCGATCGCATTGCGCTCGATGCCCGATTTGTGCGTGGCACTGGCGAGCCGCCGCGTCATCAGCTCGGTCGCGATGGTCAGCATCGACAGCACGAAGGCGCCGGCGAAAGTCAGCGCGCCGAGATAGGGATGCAGCATATAGACGAAGACGAGGTAGAGCGGCACCCACGGCAGGTCGAACAGGGCAACAGGACCCTGACTGCCGAGAAAGCTGCGAACGGTATCGACATCGCGCCCGCGCTCGAGCGCCTCTGCGGTTGAGAACCCGAACCGCGGCATGTCGATTGCCACCTGATGGGCCATGGGCGCGATCCGGCTGTCGAGCCGGGCGCCCATCCGCACCAGGATTTGCGAGCGGATGATGTCGAAGAAACCCTGGAACAGGTAGAGGCCGATCGCCAGGGCCGAAAGCCCGAGCAGTGTCGGAACGCTGCCGCTGGTCAGGGCGCGATCATAGATCTGCAGCATGTAGAAGGAGCCGGTCAGTGCCAGAATATTGATGACCCCTGATGTAAAGAACAGGAAGACGAATATTCCGCGCAGTCCGTGAGTCAGTTTCTCGACCTGCTTGCGCTTGTTACCGGTCAATGGAGTCTTGGGGCGCATGTCTTTCACCACTTCGTTCTGTTGTTGGGCTGTCAGGCGTGCCGGGAAAGTCGGCACGCCTGATGTCGCGGGTTACAGGTTGAAGTCGGAAGCGGTGAGGTTGTGGTTCCCCTTGATGTTGAGCCGGAGTTCGGCCGTGCTGTCGGCATCGACGCTGCCTTGGACGACCGTGTAGTCGCCATCGGCCCGGACCTCATGCGTGACGATCAGCTGGGCGGCACCTGTCAGCGCCGAACCGTTGACCAGCGTGAAGGCCTGGTTGCCGGCAACGCCGCCATTGGCGTCGGTGCCGCTGAGATCGATCTTGTCGCCCGGCTGGAAGCCGATGATCGTGTCGCCGTCGGCATCCTTTTCGGAGAGGAAGACGAACTTGTCGTTTCCGGCCCCGCCATCGATGATATTGACGGCAGCATTGGCGGTGATCGTGTCGGCCCCGGAACCGGTGACGACATTCTCGATACCCCACAGCGTATCGTTGCCCGAGAGGCTGCTCGATGCACTTCCTCGGCCCATGAAGCCGCTGCCGAGATCGACGGTCAGGTTTGCAGTGATCGCCGCCATATCCAGCGTGTCGCTACCGTCATCCCCATAGTAGGTGTCGTCGCCATCGCTTGCTTCGGCGACGAACATGTCGTTGCCGCTGCCGCCATGGGCGGTGTCGTTGCCGGCACCGGTGCGGATCATGTCGTCGCCGGCATCGCCGAAGACGCGGTCGGATCCGGCATCGCCATAGAGCATGTCGTTGCCTTCGCCACCCAGCAGGTCGTCATTTCCGGCGCCGCCGAAGACCATGTCGTTTCCGCCTTCCCCATTGAGGAAGTCGTCGCCGTCATCGCCGCGGATGATGTCGGCCCCGGCGCCGCCGGTTGCCACGTCATTGCCGGCAAAGCCGACGATCGTTTCACCACTGGCCGTACCAAGAAGCACGTCGGCGGCTGCAGTGCCTGCTATCGTCGCCCCTGCCGTTGCGGCTGGTGGCGTCGGGGCAGGCGGGTTCGGTGCCGGCGTATCTTCTTCCTCGGCCGTGGTGCCATCGCCATTGAACTGCGGCAGCCCGCCTTCGCTGGTGAACTGGATGCTGTGCTCGCCGTTGGTCATCGTCGTCACGCCGTTGGCACCGGTCGTGATCTCATAGTCGTCGACTGTGGTGCCTTCGGCCAGTTCGATGACGTCCTGCGGCCGCAACGTGCCGATGATCGTGTCGTTGCCGCCATTGGAGCGGAAGACGATACGGTGCGCAGAGCCGAGCGCCGAGATATCGATCGTGTCATTTCCGGCATCGCCGTCGATGGTGATCGTGTTGAGGCGCAGGCTGGTGGTCGAGAAGTCGCCGACGATGCTGAAGTTGTCATTCCCGGCCATTCCCGCCCCCGAAGGATCGACACCGTTGAGGCGGATTTCCTCGATCTCGTTGAGCTCCGCGATGACGGACGCATTGTTGCTGCCGTTGCGGGTGACGACGATTTCGGTCGCGGCATTGAGGTTCGCCGCGACGTTACCGGTGATCGCCAGCCAGGCTGCCCTGGTGTAGATCGTGTAGGCTTCGGCCGCGGCGTTGCCATTGATCACGAAGGTGTCGCCAGCGGCCCCTTCCGTGCCGCCATTGACGATGTCGCGGCCATCGGTGGCGCCGGAGGCATTGGCATTCCAGATAACAGTATCGTCACCGGCATCGCCATTGATGGTGTCGACACCGAAGTTACCCGTCGCATTGATCGTAAGGCTTTCGATGTTGACGCTTTCGTTGAGTTCGAGGCTGGTCGTCACGAAGCGAATGGCGGCGTTCGCGGTAAACGGTCCGGTGCCAAACAGGCTGAGATCGATGTTGCGGGGAAGGGTGTTCGCGGCGGTGTTGATCACGTCGACCTGCACGAAGTTCGTGCCGTCCCGAGAAAAGAGCACCGTTACCGCGTCGTTATCCGTTCCCGCGTCCAGTCCAGTGGCGACGAACGAGTAGCTGAGGGTGGCAGTGGTGGCCCCCGCGAGATCGACACTGCGCTGGATTTGCGCTCCGTTGAAATCGTTGCCATTGCCACCGAGAAATTGGAGGACGTTGTTGTTGCCAGCGTCGATGCGGATTTGACCCGTAGCGACAGCACCGCTGTCCCCACTCTCGATCCAATCGGGATCCCAAGTGGTCGTGCCGTTGGAGTTGCCCTGGTTCTGCGTGTCGAAACTGTCGACATAGTTCAGATTGGTGATCCCTAGGCCGCCGCTAAGTGTGTCGTTGCCGTCGCCACCATTGAGGGTATCCGCACCCGAACCACCGTTGACTACGTCGTTGCCGCCGTTTGCGTTGACGGTGTCATTGCCGCCAAGCGCGTTGATCGTCTCGGATGTGGTCCCCACTCCGTTGAGGGTGTTAGCGGCTTCGGTCCCTGTGATCGTGCTGGTCGGGGCTGCTGCCGCCAGTGTGAAGTCGGTGGCGTCGATGGCCCCCGTGTTGCTGCCATTGATCAGGATCGTACCTTGGATAGTCGAAGACGCTCCGTTTTCCCGGATAGTAATGAGCGTGTTGGCGCCTGAGCCGGATTCGAAGACGCGGTTGGCGAAGTTTGCCGCCGTGATCCCGAGCCCGCTGAGGTCGATCTTGTCCTGGTTGGCTGCTGTTCCTCCGGCGCTGTCGAAGCTGTTGATGGTGTCCTCGCCGAAGCCGGGCGCGTTGTAGACAATGGTATTGAAGCCACCGCCGACATCGATGGTGTCGTTGCCGGCCCCGCCAATGATCGTATCGTTGTCGTCGCCTCCGCTGATCGTGTCGTTACCATCGCCGCCATCGAGCAGGTCGTTGCCGTCGTCACCATTGAGCGTATCGTTGCCCCCCGCGCCGAACAGCTGGTTGGTCCCACCATTGCCGTTGATGACATTGTTGAGGGTGTTGCCGGTGCCCCTGACAGCGGCGCCGTTGAGGTCCAGATTCTCGAGATTTGCGCCGAGCGTGTAGTCGATGTCGGATTCGACGCGATCGGTACCGCCGATGAGGGCATCTGCCGAGGTTTCGGTCACAAGGTCACCAGCCTCATCGACCTCGTAGACGTCATTGCCGTCACCGCCGATCATGGTGTCAGCACCGAGCCCGCCTTGCAGCGTATCGTTGCCGCCAAGGCCGCTCAGGGTATCGGCGAGATCGCCACCGGAGATAACGTTGTTGCCCGCATTGCCGGTGCCGACGAACTGGCTGGCATCGGCGCCGAGGAAGGCGAGGTTTTCGACATTGGCCATGGCCACGATCGACAGGTCGGCGAGGAAGGTCTCGACCGTATCCGTGCCTTCGCCCGCAACTTCCACCACGACGTCAAGCAGATCGTCGACGCCGTAGGTGTCGTTGCCTGCGCCGCCGACCATGGTGTCGGCGCCGATCGCGCCTTCGAAGTCGTCGAGAGCTGCGTTGAGACGGTTGTCGAGGTCGTCATTGCCCGCGCCGCCGACCAGGAGGTCGTCGCCGAGGCCGCCGACGAGATCGTCGTTGTCACCGCCGCCGAAGATCAAGTCGTTGCCGCTGCCGCCGGTGATTGCGTCATTGTCGCCATCTTCGCCGGCGATCAGGTTGTTGATAGCCGAGGCCGCCAGATTGACGGTACGCGTACCGCCCGCCGGGTCTGCCCGGCTGATGGCATAGTCGCCGACCAGCTGGTAGCCGTTGAAGAAGGCGCCGTTGAAGTTGATTAGCTCGACGCCGGTTTCTGCAACGTTGCCGGTGTAGTGACCGTTCACGGTGATGGACTGCTGCACGCCTGTCGGCAGCGTATAGTTGATCACCAGGTTGCCGTTCTCAGTGCCCGTATTACTGTCGAAGGCATTGAGGGCGTTGATGGTCAGGATCGGCAGGCCATCTACATCGACGCCCGTGCTCGGGGCTAGGATCGAGATCTTGTCTGCCGTTCCCGCGCCCGCGCCACCGGCTTCGATGATGACGTCGTTGCCGTCGCCAAGGCTGAAGGAGTAGGTGTCGTTGCCGAGGCCACCATTGAGCGTGTCGCCGGCAACCGCACCAGTGCCGACCGTGGTGCGGGTAATAGCAAGGGTGTCTATCGAGACAAACTCGCCCCCTTCCAGCGCGCTGGTGACAAAGCGGATCGCAGCATTCGCCGTGAAGGGACCCGCAAGGTTGATATTGCGCGCCGCTGTTGACGATGTGCTGTTGATGGTGTCGACCAAGACGAAGTCGGCCTCAGAACCGCTCCGCGAGAAATAAACCCTGACGGCGTCGTCGTCTGGTGCGGCGTCAAGGCTGTTGTTGCCGGTGCTGCGGCCAACGGTGTAAGCCAGAGTGGCAGCAGTTGCATCGGCGAGGTTCACAGTGCGCTGGATCTGGCCGCCATCCCCGGCATTGAACCGTAGATTGTCCTGACCATTATCGAGGCGAATCTGGCCCGTCGTTGGACTGCCTGTCGCTGGGTCGCCGGGTGTGCTGTCGCCAGTTTCTGTCCAGGGCGTCGTCCACGCGGGATTGCCGTTGGGTCCGTTGGAGTTGGTAAAACTGCTGGTGTTGAAGTTATCCTGGAAGGTCACAGTCGTCAGAGCCGCGACGGCCCCATCGGCGCCGCCAACCAGGATGTCGTTGCCGCCATTGCCGTTGAGCACATCGGAGCCGGCAAGGCCGAGGATCAGGTCGTCCGTTGCCGTGCCGTTCAGTACCGGCTGGTTGAGCGGAGCCGCCCCCTGTGGGGCAAGGCCATTGTCGCTGTAAGGCGTGCCGACGATGATGTTGAGCGCACCACCTCCGGCAAACTCCACCTTCTCGATGTTGCGCAGGCGGTCGCTGCCATCGATTGCGTCTTCGACAGCATGGGTGACGATGACCTGCCCGTCCGTGGTGGCCGAGAAGGCGTATTCGCCGCGGTCGCCGCGGAAGACGGCGGTGTCGGTATCGGCGATGTTGTCCGCACCAGCCGTGGTGATTTCACGAATGATCTGTAGCTGGCCGGGGTTGATCCGGCCTTCGAACATCCAGGCCGCGAGCGTCTTGGTAACAGAGGCGCCGTTGACGACAAGCGTGACGAGGCTCGTCATGCTCTTGATATTCGGATTGCCGGCAATTTCCGTGCCGGTGGGACCGTTATCATCGAACCCGCTCATGATGCCAATGCGGACGTTCAGCCACTTGTCGCCATCGATGATGTCGTCGCCGCCGTTACCCTGGATGCGGTCGTCACCATCGCCGCCGAGGATGATGTCGCCGCCGGCAAAGGAGGTGACACCCGCGCCGAGTACAGCCTGCAGGCCGGCGATCAGGGCGATGCCCTGCGCGTCGAGCGTGCTGCCGAGATAGCCGCTCGTGCCGCCATTGGCGAGGCTGGCGCGGTCGGCCGCCACGTCTTCGGTGCCGCCAAGCACGTCAGCGAAGCGGGTGCCGGAGAGGCCTTCCATCGACTCATACTCGTCGAGTGCCGCGTTCTGCGGTAGGGTCGGGGCCTCGTCGAAGACAATCGGGCGGGAGAGGTCGGCATTCACGCCAAGCGTATTGTCTTTGTAGGTCGCCCAGTCAAAGCCGGACATGCCGGCCATCTTGCCGCGGCCGGCGCTGCCGACCATGATGTCGTCGCCGCCTTCGCCGATGAACTCGTCGAAGCCGCCATCGCCGAGGAACACGTCGTTTCCGTCGATGCCGTCATGGGCGAAGATTTCGTCGAAGTTGTCGCCGGGCGCGCCGTCAAAGGTACCGGTCTCGATCCAGTCGTCACCCTCGTTGCCGAGAATGCGTTCGGCATTCTTGTTGCCGTAGATGAAGTCGTTGCCGGTGCCGGCGAAGACTTCCGAGCCCATGTCTGTGCCGAGGAAGATGAAGTCCTGGCCGTCATTGCCCATGACGAGGTCGAGGCCGGGGCCTGCATGTACGACGTCATGGCCCTTGCCGGCCTTGATGTTGTCGTCGCCGCCGCTGTCGACGATGATATCGTTGCCGTCGCCGCCATTGATGATGTCGTTGCCGAAGCCGCCTTCCAGCCGGTCGTTGCCGCCGTCGCCGAAGAGCGTGTCGTCGCCGATGCCGGCGATCAGGGTGTCGTTGCCCCCGGTGCCGCCGAGGACGACGTGGTCGCCACCGGTGTAGCGGAGATAGTTGGTATCAGGGCCCGCTGTGGCCGGGTTGTCGCGAATGACGAGCGGTGTCAGCAGGCTGGTACCGAGAGGATCGATGCCGCGGTTGTCGGCGCTTTCATTGATCACCGTATTCGGATCGTCCTCCAGGATGCCGTCGGCGCCGGCATCCTCGCCCAGGCCGGGATTGTATTGCTTGGTGCGGTCGATCTCCAGGATGAGGCCGGGCGTCGAGAAGACGTCGGACGGCAGATGCGTGGCGTCGGTGTTGCGCATGATCATCGCGGCGAAGGAGTTGTTCTCCATCTCGCCGAAGAGGTGAAGACCGTCGAGGCGCTGCAGATAGTAGAAGCGGTCGCCGTTCTGCAGCTTTTCCATCTGCACTTCGAAGACGAAGTTGAAGGTCGAGCCCAGCATACCGCCGAAGGGCATGATCTGTTCGGCAAGGCCGCCGATCCAGAGATCGACGTTTTCGAGGCCACCGAGCAACGCTGCATAGGTGCCGGTGCCGTTCAGGAAGTCGAAACGATCAGTATAGTTCACGCCGCCAATGGTTACTCCATCGACATCGTTGCCGTCGCCAATGATGAGGGCCAGGGCCGCGTCGCGCTTGCCTACAAGTGTGGTCGCGGTGGTGATCGCAGCATGTGTGCCGTAAGCCGCGATGAAGTTGATGATCGACGCTTCATGCTTGAGGTGACCGGCGAAATCGACCCAGCTCTCGTAGGGCTTGAGCAGCGCGTCCTCGTTGGTGGCCTCGTAGAAGGTCCGCCGCGCCTCGTTCAGTGATGGCACGCCGGTGTCGCGGCCGCGGGCGAGGTTAATCGTCGCGAGGTCGAGCGGCAGGCCGAGCAGATTGTTGCGCAGCGCCGTCGTCACGAACTCGTCGATCTCGTTGCCGACCTGCCGGGTCATGCCGCGGATGATCGCACCCGCCGCAACGTCGTCGCCGATCGAATGGGCAACGCCGGTATCGCCGCCATCGAAGGCGAGCGGATTGAGGAAGCCCTCGATCAGGCCGATATGGTCTTCGTTGAATGACGGGTCGAAGCGGTCGATCGACTCGGTCAGCATCGAGTGGCCGAAGCGATAGACCACATGGGCGAATTCGGCGACGATCGACGGGTCGATGGTCGTGTCGAAGCCATCAGGCACCAGGAACACGTTGATATTCGGCTGGATCTTCCGGGCGAATTCTTCGAAGACGAGATGCTGGTACTGCATCTCGGTGCCGAATTTGGCCGCCTGGAAGAGGCGCTCGCCATCCCAGACCAGCGATGCGATCTGCCCGGCCGTCGGCAGAGCAACCAGATCGACTTCCAGCCACTCGTTGATGAAGGTGAGGTCGTTGCTTGCGAGCACCGTGTCCTTCGTATGCTGCACAAGCCGGTTATGCTCGGCATGGAAGACGTGGTGGACGGCGGTCAGGCCGATATTCTCGTTGACGCGGCCGTCGCCGGCAATGAAGTGCGCGTCCAGCAGTTCGTTGTCATATTCCGTATCGCCGTTGCCCGGGTTGCCGAGACCGATGGTGATGTCACCATCGGCGATCTTGCCGATCGGCACGGCCTCATGGGCGATGTCGGCGAGGAACGCGCTGGCGGTGCGGATAGCGCCGGTCGTCGAGGCGCCCAGCCCCCCATTGGCGGTCGGGTCGCCTTCCCGCACAATGTCGTCGGCCGTGTTGGGGATACCGTCCGCGCCGATCCCGAGGATGATCTGCGGGAAGCCGTTCGCGCCGGGTATGAAGTTGCCGTAGGGGTCAGTACGCAGCAGCGGGACGGCGCCGACGTCGGCATCCGTCAGGTTGATGCCGAGCAGTGTCTTCGCCTGAGCCTTGACCTCGCCCCAGGTCGCCATGCCGCCGTTGCCGCCTTCGATCAGCTTGCCCGTTGCAACCGGATCGCCTGCCGTATTGAGCTGATACTGGCGCAGGAAGACCTGGTGCGACGCATGCGAGGCGTAGGTCTGATTCTGGTCGACATAGGAGGTTGTCGTGTTAACGGGGCGGACGTCGTCAGTGGTGCCCATGATACCATCTGCGCCAGCCGAAACCGTCGCACGGGTCAGCACCATGAAGTTCGTATGGCTGCCTGGGACATAGAGCGGATCGTCCTCCGCCAGGGGGATGAACACCGTTCCGCTGCCACCCTTGTTGATCAGATCGAGGCCGTGATCGAAGAACTGGCCGAACAGGGTGAACCAGGAATTGAACGGCGCCGAAAGACCTTCATCCGGTGCGACGGCAGGAAGATAGACGTTGTCGCCCTGCATGGTGATGCCGAAGGGCTCAAGCGCCGCATCGCGCACCTCGCGCGCAGCTTCCAGATCGGTCACTGTCGCGGCATGCGCTGCCGTGGCATTCGCCAATGTATCGAGCGCGGTCTGTTCCGCAGGCGTCGGCGGCGTGTTGGGATCGCCATCACCAAGCGCATCGGCTGCGGTCTTGGCGTTCTGCATGACGACGCGTGCCTGGTACTCGGCGTCT
The DNA here is from genome assembly GCF_056396985.1 of Rhizobium sp. 05N430. Classification (NCBI taxonomy): domain Bacteria; kingdom Pseudomonadati; phylum Pseudomonadota; class Alphaproteobacteria; order Hyphomicrobiales; family Rhizobiaceae; genus Rhizobium; species Rhizobium sp. 05N430. Next base: position 394,465 of record NZ_JBFTMO010000002.1, read on the forward strand.
GAAGCCGGCTTGAATGTCTGGTAGATCGCCGTGACTGCGGGAAGATCGGTCATCGGGCTTGCCGCGCCGGCTCGCTCAAGTGCGGTCAGGATAGCGGCCGGATTGCCGAGCGTCTGATCGACGAGCAGATTCGAGATGGTGCGGAGGCTTGAATCGAAAACGAGGGAACCGGGATTGTTCGACGGGTTGTAGTTGGGAGCCGTCGGCATTGCAGGCGCTCCGCCCGGACCATCTGGATCGAAGAGCGTGCCATCGGCGGGCCGGTAGATCGGAGACATCAGCTCGGGAAACTCTGCGCCGGCGGCGCCCCACATTTCCTGGCCGGGCAGGAGGTGGTTGTAGGATCCATCGACCGTCCGCAACCCCCAGGCCACGTTGTAAGCGGGGATCAGGCCACCTGGTCCATAAAGCGGCGTTCCAGCAGCATGCGCCTCTGCAATCTTGATCTGCGCCAGGATGAAATCGAGATCCGAACGGATATAGGTGACCATGGTACTCTCCCCTCTGATTGCACGGGAAACGATTATCGTTTCGGCAATGCTTGCTCCCCACAAAGAATTCGCAGGATCGAGCCGGGCGGCGGGATTTTTTACTCGGAGCGCAAAGTTGCGCCCCGAAAGAATCCAGTAGAAACCGATCGGCATTATCTGCGATGATCGGATGATGTCTCGGGGGGAGGCCACGGAATAGTTCCATAGGTCCGGGGACATCTAGAGACTTTGGTCTTTGAGGGGGGCGGGACTTTTGACCCGCAAATAAATGTGACTTACGTCCCTGGCAGTAAGAATGCCGAAGGCGGAGGGCCGGGCATGTCCGGCATCTGGCAAGGCCTTGATGTCACCCGGCAATTTCTCATTGTTGCGGGTATCGTCGTCTGTGGTTCGATGGCGCTGCTGGGGGAATGGCTGAGTGGACAGATCGCCGCCAACCAGCTGAGGAGCCGGGCCGAATCCGGCGCCCTCTACATGGAGGGTTTTCTGGCTCGCCATATCGAGGGAAATGCCGATGATCCTCAGGTGTCTCCGGCCCGCCAGGAGGAATTGGATGAGTTGCTGATCGGCACGGATCTCGCACGGCGCGTCGAAGGCTTCCGGATATGGCGCCACGATGGTCTCGTCATCTACAGCACCAACAAATCGCTGATTGGAAAGACTTTTCCCTCGCAGGATATCGAGCACGCTTTCAAGGGGCGGGTCGTCGCCCAGCTTGAGGATAGCCACGACGACGGAGAGGACGATGGTCCCGCGGCAACCCACCGGCCGCTCATCGAAATCTATGCCCCGATCTACCGGCCGGGCACGCGGGATATCATCGCCGTCGGAGAGCTTTATGAGGAGGCGGGCGAATTTGTCGTTCAGCGCAACAGGGTGCAGCGCCATACATGGGTGATTGTCGGAGCCACCTCGCTGGCGATCATGGCGCTCTTGTTTCTGATCGTCCGGCGGGCCAGCAGGACGATTGCCGGTCAGCGGGCGGTATTGAAGACGCAGCTCGCTCAGGCGCGGGCACTGGCGGAGCAGAATACGGAGCTTCGAAAGGCGGCGGACCGGTCCCGCATGGATGCCACCCAATCGAACGAGCAGCTTCTCAACCGGATTGGCGCCGATCTGCACGATGGTCCGGTTCAGCTGCTCAGTCTGCTGATCCTCAAGCTGAGCGGATCTGCGGCAAGCGCCAATTTGCCGAAGGTGGCGCTTGAACGCGTGCCGGAGATCAAGGGGGGCGAGCTCGCACCCGTTCATATTGCGCGTCTGGTGTTGACCGAATTGCGGGAGCTATCGACCGATCTTGTCGTGCCCGAGATCGAGCACATGCCGCTGGAGGCCGCCTTGCAGATGGCGGTCGAGCAGCATGAGTATGCGACGGGATCAAAGGTCTTATCGGCCTACGGGAAACTTCCCGAGCGCGTCGCGCATCCGCTGAAAATCTGTCTTTATCGCGTGGTGCAGGAAGGGCTCAACAACGCATTCCGACACGGCGGCGGCCGAGGTCAGCGCGTGTCTGCATCATCCGATATGTCCGAGATCGTCGTGACCATTGCCGATGAAGGTCCAGGGATTGCGCCAGAGAGCAGCATAGATCGGCACCGTCCGCTCGGCCTCCAGGGCATTCGCAACCGTGTCGCTGCATTCAGGGGGCACGTCGATATCCGGCCGGGGCCGGTTTCCGGCACGGAGCTTCGGGTGACGGTGCCGATGGAGGGCAACAGTCTCTAGTGCCGCGGAATGGAATCGCCGGCACCCTCCAGCTTTTGTGCGGCGATCAGCACTTCCAGCCGGTTTCGGGCATTCAGCTTCTGCATCAGGATCGTCATGTAATTCTTGACGGTCTTCTCGCCGATCTTGAGGCCGATTGCGATCTGCCGGTTGGTGAAGCCCCGCAGAAGCATGCCGATGATTTGCCCCTCGCGGATGCTGAGCTTCAAATCCGCTCCGGCCTTTTTGCGCAGCGAAGCGATCTTGAGTTCTTCGATGACCTTGCAGGCAAAGGCCGGCGTGATGAACATGTCGCCGCGATGCACGGCGCTGATTGCCTGGACGAGCTCCTGAATGCTGCTGCCTTTGAGAACATAGCCGCTCGCGCCGGCATTGAGCGCACGCACCGCGTAATCGCTGCCCGTGTTCGCTGTAAAAACCAGTATTTTGGTGCGGATTTTTTCGACCAGTTTCGTGATCACGTCGAAGATGTTGCCGGGCATCATCAGATCGACGACAAACACATCCGGCGCCAGTCTTAGGCCGATATCCAATGCATCGTCGGCGCATGTGCCAGTCGCTGCGATAGTAAATTCCGGATTCTTTCCAAGAATTTCCGTCAGTCCGGCCACCATTAACGGGTGGTCGTCAATAACTACTACCGAGATCGGACTCATGATACGCGTCCTGTTCATAGTATCTGTGCAATTAGTATTCGTAAAATAATTCTATGTCCATCTAAGTCATTCTGACTATTTCCATAGTCGTAGCTAATTTGGATTAATCATCCGATTTATTATTCAAGTAAATAAGGTTGTATTTGTAGAATTTTAGGAAATATTGAACGTATTGCTGTCGGCTGTAGGACATCGGTGACGTGTGTGGGCGTCGTCTCGCGCGTTGCAGCCGTGGAAAACGATCATGTCGAGGCGGACGGCCCGGAGCGATGCTGCGCGCGAAACCGTTGGAATAGATCAACTTGCCCGGGCAGGTGTCCGGGCAAGTATTCTATCCCATTCAGCCGATGGTCATCAGGCTGGCGTTACCGCCGGCGGCGGCCGTGTTGATCGAGGTCGAGACCTCTTCGATTAGCCAGTTCAGGCAATAAGCTTCGATATCGCTCTCGATTTCGGCGGCCGTCGCCGATTGCACCAGGACAAGCGGTCCATCGAGTGCGGCGATCGCCTTGTTGAGCGTCCGGATGCGCTCTGCGCGGCCCTCCAAAAGGGCTGCGGCAAAGGGACCGTCCTTGTTCCAGTCCGAAGTCCAGGAGACGCGCGCCGCGACGCTTGCGGGAATGTCCTTCAGTGCGGCGCGAAGGCCGGTGGCTTCGTCGATAACGGCCTGGTTTCCGGTGGCGAGCGCAGCGGCCAGCTGGCGATAGAGGCCACGTTCGCTCTCGGGAGCGAGCAGAACCCGTCCGCGCGGATGAAGCGCATAGATGTTGCGCTCGCCGACAGGACCGGCAAGTTCCTTCTCAAGGCCAACGGCGGAGAGGCTTCCGAGCTCGCGTGCGGCCTCGGCGTCGTCAGCCCGTCCCTTGCCCGATAGCCAGACTGCGAAGTCGGCAAGAGCCGGGTCGGTGTGAACGGAGCTGTGCTGCGGCGGCACCGGTGCCTTCTGGACCAGGCGGCCGATATAGAGCGGACCGCCCGCCTTCGGGCCGGTGCCCGACAGGCCACGGCCGCCGAACGGCTGGACGCCGACGACCGCGCCGATGATGTTGCGGTTGACATAGAGATTACCCGCCTGGATGCGGCTGGTGACGTGAGCGATCGTCTCGTCGAGACGCGTGTGAAGCCCGAATGTCAGGCCGTAGCCGGAGCCGTTGATATCATCGATCAGGCGATCGAGATCTTCGCGGCGGTAGCGGATAACGTGAAGAACCGGCCCGAAGATTTCCTTTTCCAGATCGGACAGCTTCTTGAGTTCGATGATGGTCGGCGGCACGAAGGTGCCGAGGCCCGCAGTCTCAGGCAGAGGCAGCTGCTCGACCTTGCAGCCGAGCGCCTTCATCTTCTCGATATGGGCGTCGATATCGCCTTTTGCGGTCGCCGTGATGACCGGGCCGACATCGATGCTGAGGCGATCGGTACGGCCGATCGTCAGCTCCTGGAGGGCGCCCTTCAGCATCGTCAGGGTGCGGTCAGCGACGTCCTGCTGCAGGCAGAGCACGCGCAATGCCGAGCAGCGCTGACCGGCGCTGTCGAAAGCCGAAGCGATGACATCGCCGACGACCTGTTCGGCAAGTGCGGAGGAATCGACGATCATGCCGTTCTGGCCGCCTGTCTCGGCGATCAGCGGGATCGGTTTGCCCAACGCCGAGAGACGGTTGGCAAGCTGTGCCTGAATCATCCGGGCGACGCCGGTGGAACCCGTAAACATCACGCCGGCCGTCTCTTCCGCGTCGATCAGCGCGGCGCCGAGGCGGCCGCTGCCCGGGGTGAACTGAAGCGCTGCGCGCGGAACGCCGGCCTCATGCAGGATCCTGACGCTTTCGAAGGCGATGATCGGGGTGACGCCCGCAGGCTTGGCAATAACTGGGTTGCCCGCCACCAGCGCTGCGGCGACCTGTCCGGTGAAGATCGCCAGCGGGAAGTTCCAGGGGCTGATGCAGACGATCGGGCCGAGAGGCACATGCGACGGGCCGAGTGTGCGGCGAGCCTGTTCCGCATAGTAGCGCAGGAAGTCGATTGCCTCGCGTACCTCGCCAATGGCGTTGGCGGCGGATTTGCCGGCCTCGCGGATGATGATGCCCATCAGCGGCTCGATCCGCGACTGCATGATATCGGCGGCGCGATCGAGGCAGGCTGCCCTGTCTGCCGGCGGGACTGCCGCCCATTGCTTGGCGCCGTCAGCCGCGAACCTGGCGATCCTGGCGGCGGCGTCGATCTCCACTTCGGTCACCTGACCGACAACGTCTCCATGATCGGCCGGATTGAGAACCGGGCTTGTCGTGCCATCCACCGAGCCGTCTGCCATAAGCGGCGTGGCATGCCAGCATTTCGTGGTTGTCTGAAGCAGGTTGCCGGCAAGGCGGGCCAGTTCCATTTCGTTCGAAAGGTCGATGCCCGAGGAATTGTTGCGTTCGGCGCCATAGAGGTTCTGCGGCAGGGAGATGAGATCGTGCGGCTTGCCGATGGGCGTGGCGGCTTCGACGAGATCGACCGGATCGGTGGTCAGGTCATCCACCGAAACCTTGGGGTCCGAGATGCGGTTGACGAAGGAGGAGTTCGCGCCATTCTCGAGCAGGCGGCGGACGAGATAGGCGAGCAGCGTTTCATGCGTGCCGACGGGCGCGTAGATGCGGCAGGGCCGGTCGAGATTCTGCTTGCCGACGACCTCGTCATAAAGAGGCTCGCCCATACCATGCAAGCACTGGAACTCGTACTTGCCGATCTGGAAGTCCGGGCCTGCGAGCTGATAGATGGTCGCCAGCGTCTGGGCATTATGCGTTGCGAATTGCGGGAACACGGCGTCAGTGGCGGCCAGCAGCTTGCGGGCGCAGGCGACATAGGCAACGTCGGTGTGGATCTTGCGCGTATAGACGGGGAAGTCAGGCAGGCCGTCGAGCTGGGCGCGCTTGATCTCGGCGTCCCAATAGGCGCCCTTGACGAGGCGCACCATCATCCGGCGGCCGGAGCGGCGGGCGAGATCGATGATGTAGTCGAGCACGAAGGGGCAGCGCTTGCCATAGGCCTGAACGACGAAGCCGAGACCGTTCCAGCCTTTCAGCCCGGCGTCGAGGCTGAGTTCTTCGAGGAGGTCGAGCGACAGTTCGAGGCGATCGGCTTCCTCGGCGTCGATATTGAGGCCGATGTCATATGTGCGGGCAAGCAGTGCCAGTTCGCGAACGCGGGGCAGAAGCTCGGTCATCACCCGTTTCGACTGGGCGCGGACATAGCGGGGGTGAAGAGCCGACAGCTTGATCGAGATGCCCGGCCCGGCATAGACGCCGCGGCCATCCGATGCCTTGCCGATCGCGTGGATCGCCTTCTCGTAGTCGCGGTAGTAGCGGTCGGCATCCTTTGCCGTCGTCGCTGCCTCGCCCAGCATGTCGTAGGAGTAACCAAAGCCGCGTGCTTCGAGCGGACGGGCGCGCTTCAGCGCCTCGTCGATCGTCTCACCGGTGACGAACTGCTCGCCCATCATGCGCATCGCCATATCGACGCCGCGACGGATCACCGGTTCGCCGCAGCGGGCAATCAGCCGGGTCAGCGCGGCGGCAAGGCTGCGGTCGTTGACGGTCGATGTCAGCTTGCCGGTGACCACAAGTCCCCAGGTCGCCGCGTTGACGAACAGCGAGCGTCCGCCACCGACGTGCGACTTCCAGTCACCCTCGGAAATCTTGTCGCGGATCAGCGCATCGCGCGTGGCCGTATCGGGGATACGCAGCAGCGCTTCGGCGAGGCACATGAGCGCAACGCCTTCCTGGCTCGACAGTGAATATTCCTGCACCAGGCCCTCGACGCCGGTTCCCTTGTGCTTGGCACGCAGCGCCTCGATCAGCTTGCGCGCGGTATCGCGGGCGGCGGCCTTCATATCCGCAGGCACGCGGGCTGCTTCCACGAGGGGCGGCAGGCATTCCGTTTCCGGGCGCCGGTAGGCGGCGGTGATGGCCTTGCGCAGGTCCGATTGCTCGCGGATCGGCGGCGCAAACTCGGCAAATGGCGAATTGGAATCCGGACCTGGTGCGTTATCGGCGGCGTTGAGCATTGCGGGATCCTAGCAGCGGGACTTGTTTGAACGGCAACTGCCGGCGTCTGTTCGATACGCAAGGCGCATGCGCCCATGCCCCAAACCACCGGCAGCGGCAATCTAGCATAAATGTGCCTGGTCGATCCAACTTGATAGAGGGCGATTTCAATGGCAATTATCTATAGATATCGCGATTGGGATGCTAATATGCCTAAAGAGACCGCCTTGTTTAGTGAACTCGACCAACTGGACAGGAAGATACTGGAGGCCCTGTCGGAAGATGGGCGGATCTCCATTACAGACCTGGCAGCGCGCGTCGGCCTGTCGAATACTCCATGCCAGATCCGCTTCAAGCGGCTGATCGCCGAAGGCTATATCGAGGGTTTCCGGGCGGTGCTCAATCCGGCGAAGATGGAACTCGATCATATCGCCTTCGTCGAGGTCAAGCTCTCGAACACGACCGAGGGCGCGCTGAAGAGCTTCAACGATGCGGTCAAGAAGATCAAGGAGGTCGAACAGTGCCACATGATCGCCGGGCGCTTCGACTATTTGCTGAAGGTTCGCACCCGCGACATCGCCAAATACCGCCGTGTTCTCGGCGAGAAGATTTCGACGCTGCCGCATGTCTCGAGCACATCGACCAATCCGGCGATGGAAACGGTCAAGGAAGGCTGGGACAAGTTCAATCCCAGCCTTTGAAACTGCGGCCCGATCGGCCGCAGTTCGATTTCTGAGGGCTGGTTCAGCTGGCTGCCTTGAGGCGCGCGGCTTCGGGGCTGTAGAACTGGCCGAAGCGGTTGTCGAGGAAGTCGGCAAGAGCGATTTCTTCCTGTCGTACGAAGCCCTTGGTCGGAAGCTTGCCGTTGGCAAGAAGATCGAGCACGCCGGTGATGCCTGCCGCGGTGGTGATCTGGATCGCGCTCATCTTGCGGCCGGCAACGACGCCGGAATACACCTTGTTGGCGTAGGTTTCCTGCAGGTAGTGATCGTCCTTCCAGCCGCAGACGGTCACGAAGACGATGACCACGTCCTGCATGGTGGCGGGCAACGCATGCTCGAACAGGTCCTTCAGCACGTCGCGGCGGTTTTTCAGGTTGAGATCGTTCAGGAGTGCCTTGATGATCGCCTGATGGCCGGGATAGCGGATCGTGCGGTAGTTCATCGTCCGCACGCGGCCTTCCAGCGACTTGGCAAGCGTGCCCAGTCCGCCAGAGGTGTTGAACGCCTCATAGGTTACGCCGTCGAGCGAGAACTCTTCGCGTTCTTCCATCGCCGGAACGGTGATGAACTTGCCTTCGACGATCGCCTCGCAGGGCTCGATATATTCGTTGATCAGGCCGTCGGTGCTCCAGGTGAGGTTATAGTTCAGAGCGTTGGACGGATATTGCGGCAGCGCGCCGACACGCATCCGCACGCTGTCGAGCTTGTCGAAGCGCTTGGCCAGATCGTTGGCGACGATCGAGATGAAGCCCGGCGCCAGGCCGCACTGGGGAATGAAGGCGCTTTCGGCATTCTCTGCCAGCGCTTCGACCTTCTTGGTCGTCGCAACGTCTTCCGTGAGGTCGAGATAGTGCACGCCGGCGGCAAGGGCCGCCTCGGCGATCAGGCCGGTCAGATTGAACGGCGCTGCCGACAGGACGGCGAACTTGCCCTTGAGCGTGGCCACCAGATCCGCATGGCTGGAAATATCAAGCACGGCGGTCGAAATCGCCGGATGCCGCTCGACCCGTTCGGTCTGTTCAGCGCTGCGGTCCAAGACCAGCACCTTGTACGCGCCCGTATCGGCCAGCATCAAGGCGATGGCGCCACCGATCTTGCCTGCGCCTGCAACAACAACTTCTTTCATATCAGCCCTCGATGACGTTTATAGGATTTTTATAAGCCTAGCAGTGGACTTCACATAAAATAGCGGCAGAATGCGCAAAACGACGGACATATTAAATCAGTTTGCTGATCAATCTTTGCGGAGTGTAGAGCGATGGATCTGAGCGTGAAAGACCGGGAGCTGTTGGCGCTGCTCGGCGAAAATGCCCGTCTGCCGGTTGCCACCTTGGCCAAGAAACTGTCGCTATCGCGAACGACGGTGCAGGCGAGGCTGGAACGGCTCGAGCGCGAGGGCGTGATCGCCGGATATGGCGTCAGGCTGTCGGATGCCTATGCCTCGGGGCTGATCCGGGCGCATATCCTGATCACCATCGCGCCCAAGGCGCTGGCGCAGGTGACATCGGCCCTCGACAAGATGCAGACGGTGACGGCGCTGCATTCCGTCAGCGGATCGTTTGACCTGATCGCGCTGATCGCTGCGCCGTCGATATCGGAGCTCGACCAGGTGATCGACAGGATCGGGGCGATCGATGGCGTCGACCGCACGCTGTCCTCGATCATTCTCTCGACACGGTTTGCCCGGTGAGAAACACCGCCGCGTGGCGGCGGCAGAGATTGCCTCGCAATTGCTATTTCACATTTGCAAAGTTCGGCTAGTGTCCGTCAATGACACCGGTCGAGCGCCATCGCGCTGCCCGCGCCTGAGCTACCAACGGCATTGGAGAACACATGAATAACCACCTGAAATTCTTCATCGACGGCGCCTGGGTCGATCCTGTGATGCCGAAGACGATCGAGGTGATCGATCCATCGACCGAAGAAACCTATACCTCGATCTCCGGTGGCTCTGCAGCCGATGTTGACAAGGCTGTTGCAGCTGCGAAGCAGGCGTTCGAAACGTTCTCGCTGACCTCGAAAGAGGAGCGTCTGGCGCTGCTGAAGCGGATTCTCGAATGCTATAATGAGCGCTTCGAAGATATCGCCCAGGCCGTCAGCCAGGAAATGGGTGCGCCGCTGCCATTCGCCCGCGATTCGCAGGCCGGGGTGGGGCGCGCTCACATGGAAGCGACGATCGCCGCGTTCGAGGAATACACATTCAGCGAAAAGCGCGGCACGACCACCGTCGTCAAGGAGCCGATCGGCGTCTGCGCGCTGATCACCCCCTGGAACTGGCCGCTGAACCAGATCGTCTGCAAGGTGGCTCCGGCGATCGCCGCAGGCTGCACGGTCGTTCTCAAGCCATCGGAAATCGCGCCGATCAGCGGCATCATCTTCGCCGAGGTGATGGCGGCCGCGGGAACGCCGAAGGGCGTGTTCAATCTGGTGAATGGCACCGGTCCCGATGTCGGCCAGGTCATGGCCGGACATGCTGATGTCGATATGGTCTCGTTCACCGGTTCGACGCGGGCCGGGATCATCGTTGCGAAGACCGCCGCCGATACGGTCAAGCGCGTGGCGCAGGAGCTCGGCGGCAAGTCGGCAAACATCATTCTCGACGACGCTGATTTCGAAACGGCCGTCGCCAAGGGTGTCGAGGGCTGCTTCGGCAACTCTGGCCAGTCCTGCGATGCGCCGACCCGGATGCTGGTACCGGCAGGCCGCCACGACGAGGTGCTTGCCATCGCCAAAAAGGCGGCCGAAGCCTTCAAGACCGGCGATCCGCGCGCCGAAGGCGTCGATCTCGGCCCCGTCGTCAGCCAGATCCAATATGACAAGATCCAGCGCCTGATCGAGAGCGGCATCAGCGAAGGTGCGACGCTGGTCACCGGCGGTCCCGGCAGGCCGGAGGGGCTGAACCGCGGCTATTATATCCGTCCGACAGTCTTCGGCCATGTCACGCCCGGCATGACGATTGCGCGCGAGGAGATCTTCGGGCCGGTTCTCTCGATCATCTCCTACGAGAACGACGAGGATGCCGTTCGCATCGCCAACGATACGGTCTACGGTCTCGCCGCCTATATCCAGTCGACCGATATCGAGCATGCCCGCGCCGTGGCCAAGCGCATGCGCGCCGGTTCGGTCTATCTCAACTATCCGGACTGGGACACATTCGCACCCTTCGGCGGCTACAAGCAGTCCGGCAACGGCCGCGAGTACGCCGATTGGGCGATCCATGATTTCCTTGAAATCAAGGGTGTTGTCGGCTGGGGTGAATAATCCGGCGTCTTTTGTCTGCAAGGAAAATCGCCACACGAACGGATGCCGTAATGCTCGACAAGCTCACCGGGGACGACCGCGTCCTGATCCTCTCGCCGCACCTCGACGACGCGGTTCTCAGTGCCGGCGGGCTAATGGACAGGGCGGTGAAAGATGGTGCCCATGTCGTCGCGGCGACGATTTTTACCGGCGATGCCGATCTGCAGGGTGAGCCGTCACCGCTGGTTCGCGAGCTGCATGAATGGTGGGGGCTCGGCGCAAATCCGTATGCCGTCAGGCGCGAGGAGGATATCGCCTCGATCGCGCGCCTCGGCGCCGATTACATTCATGGCGGCATGACGGATTCAATCTATCGCAAAGACCGCGATGGCATCCCCCTTTACGCGACCCGGGAGGCGGTCTTCTCGCCGCCATCGGATCGGGATCCGGCCTGGGCGCCGCTGGAGGATTTGCTGGCGGAATGGTTCGCCGCGGTGCGCCCGACGATCGTCCTCTGCCCAATGGCGGTCGGCCGCCATCTGGATCATGTCGTGACCACCGAGACTTTCCGCAAATGCAGTGCTGCCTGGAACGCCGATATTTATCTCTATGAGGACATTCCCTATGCCGCCGGCTTCTTCCCGCCCGGCCATCCGGACAGCGTGCCGGCTGCACTGGAGCGGACCAATTGGACGGTCAGGGATCATGTTGATATCGACGTCGACTTCGAGCGCAAGTTCGCGGCGATCTTGAAATATGAATCGCAGATCGCCGAAATCTTCCCCGGCCTCGATGCCGAGAGAGAGCTAAGGAATTACATGAGGGACGCGTCCGGAACCGGATTCAGGGAACGGTTCTGGCGGGCGGAAAACTGACGGCCTTCCGCTGCAGCGAACTACATCAGGCAGCCGTCGCGCCGCTGGACCTGGCATCCCGTTTGCGGGTTCTGGCAGCCAGCGCATCCATCAGCGCCGACTTGACCTTGTCGAGGTGATGCGGCTTGGTGACGACGCCGACGGCGCCCTCGAAGCCCGCGACAATTTCGGGATTGCCAGTCATGAAGACGACCTCGATGCCATAGAGATCGATCAGCGTGCGGGCGATCTGCGGACCGGTCGGGCCGTCCGCCAGCTGTACGTCGACGAGCGCGATATCGGCTCGCCGTGCCAGCGAGAGCGCCTCAATTTCCGTCCTTGCGAGTCCCGCAACCTCGAACCCGTTGTCGAGCACCATGCTTTCGAGGTCCCAGGCAATGATGCCCTCGTCCTCAACGATCAATACCTTCATGTCATTCCCAACTTCTTCGCCCGAGTTGCGAAGTAGGGAAGCAGTCACGAAGGTCAAGAGACGGGCGGCCGACTTCGCTCACGAGACCGTGAGGACCGCCGCCAGCTCACGGAGGCAAGAGCCTGAAATCGCTTCCCTCAGGCAGAAGCTGCCCGCCATCGACGACGATCGTCGTGCCGGTGATGTAGCTTGCATCGTCGGAGGCGAGAAACAGGAAGGCATTGGCGACATCGCGCGGGCTGCCGAGCCTGCCGAGCGGAATGGCATCCTCCATGTTTTTGATGAAGGCCGGGCCACGGTGAAGCTGCATCGCCTCGGTCATGATGTTGCCCGGCTCGACGCCGTTGACGGTGATGCCATAGGAGGAGAATTCGAGCGCTGCGGCGCGGATGAAGCCGTTGATCCCGGCCTTGGTCGCCGAATAATGGCCGTGGCCCGGGCTGGTGACACGCGGCCCCGTGATAGACGAGGTGAAGAGGATGCGTCCATAGCCTTGCTTCCGCATCGGGTCGAGTGCTGCGCGCGCCGCGTTGAAGGAGCCGCGCAGATTGACGGCGATGACGTTGTCCCAGTCCTCGGGGCTGGTATCCTCGATCAGCTGCCAGGGATAGACGCCGGCATTCTGGACGATGATATCGATCCTGCCATAGGTCTCGACTGCGAAGGCGATGACAGCCTTGGCGTCCTCCATCTTCGAGATATCGGTCTTGAAGAAGGTGACGCCGAGATCCGCGGCGGCGGCGCGGCCGCCTTCCTCTTCGTAGTCGGCGAGGACGATCGTGGCGCCTTCTTCCTGAAAGCGCTTGGCCGTCGCCTTGCCGATGCCGCGGGCGGCGCCGATGACAACCGCTATTTTTCCGTCCAGTCTTCCAGTCATGCGAGCCTCTGACGCAGTTTTTGCTTGAATGTATCGAGAAGGACCGCCGCCAGCACCAGGAAGCCGTGGATAACCTGGGTGAAATTGGCGGGCAGGCCCATGAGATTGATGGCGGTGTTGATCGACGACAGCAGCAGCACGCCAGCATAGACGCCGGGCAGGGCGCCGACGCCGCCCTTCAGGCTGACGCCGCCGATGACGACGGCCGCAAAGGCGTTGAACAGCAGGCCGACGCCAAGATTGGCTGTCGCGCCCGAGGTGCGGATGGCGAGTAGCCAGCCGGCGAGACCGGCGATCGCGCCTGCCATGACGAAGGCGATGATCAGGTTGCGCTGGACGGGAATGCCGGCGCGGAACGTTGCCGTCTCATTGCCGCCGATCATCGTCAGATGACGGCCGAACGGGGTCTTGGCCATGATCACCGAAAACAGCACGAAGCAGAAGATGGCGATCCAGGCCGTCAGTGGCAGGCCGATCAGTCTCTGAATACCGAACCAGCGGATGGCGGGTGCCAGATCCTGCGCGGAGCGGCCGCCCGAGACGGCAAGCACGATGCCGCGCACCCAGATATAGGAGGCCAGCGTGATGATGAAGGCATTCATCTTCACCTTGACGATCAGGAAGCCGTTGAGCAGCCCGATCAGGCCGCCGACGGCAAGGGCGATCAGCAGCGAGACCGGCACCATCAGCCATTCCGGGCTGAGCGTGAAGCCGATGCCGATGCCGGCCGAGCAGAACAGGATGCCGACTGCCATGGCCGACAGCGCCGCGACTGACTCCACCGAAAGGTCCATATGCCCGGCGATGATTACCAGCGACAGGCCGATCGACATGACGCCGAGGACGCTGGAGGCTTCGATGATATTGGCGAAGATGCCAAGCTGGAAATAGTTCGGGACGAACGCCGAAAAGACGGCGAGCACGAAGATGAGCATGAACCAGACGAGATTATCGAGGACGAGCTCAAAGAATTGACGCGTGCGAGGTGTCATCAGGCCGTTCCGGTTGCTGGGGAGGGAGCCCGGGCTGTGAAGCCCGGGCGCTTGGATGTCGCTCATTCGACCGATTTGACCTGTGCGGTCGGTGCTTTCTGGTTGCCCCAGAAGGCCGGATCGTCGACATTCTCCTTGGTGATGGCAGCGCCGGGGATCTTGATGTTCGGACCCCATGCTTCCTTGGTGACGACGCCCTTCAGGCCGAGCACGTCATATTCGCCGGGCTTGATCTCTTCCTTCTTGGCGATCTTGTCCATGAAGATGGCGACGGCCGCGGCCTGCGCATAAAGCGGCTGCTCGACTTCGACGTTCAGCCAGCCCTTGCGGATCAGGTCGAGACCGACAGGAGCGCCGTTGGAGCTCATCAGCATGACATCACCCGGCTTCTTGCCTGCGGCTTCGAGCGAAGCGACGGCGGCGACCGAGAGATGCGCGGCATGACTGAAGATCAGGTCGATATCAGGGTTGGCAAGCATCTGGTCGGACACGATCGTTCCGGCGTTGCTGGCTTCCCACTGCATGGCAGGCACCGAGATGATCTTCACGCCCGGGAAGGCCTTCATCTTCTCTTCGAAGCCCTTCTGGATGTCGAGCGTGTAGGGATCGCCGGGATCGCCCAGAACCTGGAGAACCTTGCCCTTCACGTCGCCATTCTTTGCCTTCAGCAGCTTTTCTGCCTGTTCGGCCGCCACATAGCCGATCTCGATCGTTCCGGCGACCGATGTGAAGTCCGACTGCGTCGAGGTGATCTGCCGGTCGAACTCGACGACCGGGATACCGGCGGCGCGTGCGGCCTCGATCGATGGTTTCAGCGCGTTGAAATCGACGGCGGCCAGAATGATCGCCGAGGGCTTCAAGGCAATGACATCGTTCATCTGCGACTGCTGCGCATCCGTCTTGTTGTCGGCGTTCAGCGTCTTCATTTCGTAGCCGGTCTGCTTGAGAAACATCTCAAGCGCGCTGACCGAGCCGGTCTGGAATTCATCGAGCAAGGTCGGGACGAGGTAATAGACCGTTCCCTTCGATTGCGCGAAGGCGGTCGTCATCAATGAGATGCCGAGCGCCAGAACGGTCAGCGCGGCTAAGGCTATTCGCTTCATGTCGTTCTCTCCTTTTGTGCCGGACCCTCAATTTTTATGGTCTCACCGGTCCGGCACCGGCGAGGCTTTGTCCGGTGATCATTTCAATCACCGCGTCTGCATTTGTCTTTGATGTCTCGACGTCGCCCGCGACGACGCCCTGGCGGATCACCACGATCCGGTCGGCGACCTGGAAGGCCTGCTGCATGATGTGGGTAATGATGACGACGCCGATGCCCTGGTTGGCCACATGGCGGATCATCTCGAGGCCGCGGCGCGTCTGCTCGACACCGAGCGCTGCAAAGGGTTCGTCGAGCAGCACCAGCTTGCCGCCCCAATGGACGAAGCGGTTGAGCTCGATCGCCTGGCGCTGGCCGCCGGAGAGATGCTCGACCTTGGTGCGGAGCGACGGGATGCGGGTGCCGGCATTGGCAAGCGCATCTCCGACGACCTTTTCCATCGCCCGCTCGTCGAGGAAGGGAATGCCGAGCACCTTGCGGGTGATTTCGCGGCCCATGAAGAAATTGGCGACGACATCGACATTGGTGGCGAGAGACAGGTCCTGATAGACCGTCTCGACACCGGCGGCCTTCGCCTCGGCCGGGGTCTTGGCCACATAGTCGCGACCTTCGAAGAGCATCCGGCCGGACGATGGTTCCAGCCCGCCGGAAATGATCTTCACCAACGTCGACTTGCCGGCGCCATTATCGCCCAGCAGTGCCACGACCTCGCCCTTGCCGATCGAGAAGCTGACCCCCTTCAGCGCTTCGATAGCGCCGAAATTCTTGCGGATATTGTCGAGCACCAGCAGCGGTTCGCTCATGCGGCGATCCCTTTCTCGTCGGGGGTGGAAAACATCTGGCCGAAGCGCGGCGACAGCAGGCTGGAGACGGCAAGCGCTGCCGCGCCGCGGAGCACCGAGTTCTGGCAATCGCTCGCCATGACCAGCCGCGGATGCTTTCGATCCTTGCGGGCGGCGACGGAATTCGGCAGGCCGGCCGAGGCCACCAGCTTTTCGATGAGGTCGGGTGGCGCCAGCCCGCCGAGCACGATCGTCTGCGGGTCGAGCAGGTTCTCGATGGTGCGGACGGCGTTGTGGAAGATCGGCCGGATTTCCTCGGCCCACATTTGCTGCGACACGCCGCGGCGATTGAAGGCGTCGAGAGAAAGATAGCGTTCCAGGCAGCCGCTGTTGCCGCAGGGGCAGGGCTCGCCATCCGGTACCGCCGGGATATGGCCGATTTCGCCGGCATTGCCCCAGCCGCCGCGCATCACTGCGCCGTCGTGAACCATGGCGCCGCCGAGGCCGACGCCGAAATAGAGATAGTAGTAGTTGGAGAATTGCGAGCCAATTCCGTAGAGCTGTTCGCCGAGTGCCGCGCAGGCCATGTCCGTGTCGATGAAAGCAGGCAGATCGGCGGCTTCCGCCAGCCGCTCCTTGAGCGGCACGTCCTTCCAGCCTGCCATTGTCGTCGCACCGATGAAGCTCATGGAATCGATGCCGAAGGGACCCGGCAGCGCCATGCCGGCTCCCAGGATGCGCTTGCTGCCACCGGCGCGAAGTTCTGAGACCAGTTCGCCGATCAGCTGGAACGCAAGATCGGGCGCTACATTCGGCGCGGTGCGATAGGCGCTCTCGACGATATTGCCGTTGAGATCGACCAGTGCCGCGTCGATACCGAGCGGGGTTAGGTGGATGCCCGCGACATAGCCGCCCTGCGGATTGATCGTCAGCACCGATGGCGGAATACCGCGCCCCCTCGGCTCTTCTCGGACCGAGAGGATGTAGCCCTGCTCTTCGAGTTCGCGAACGATGGTCGAGACTGTCTGCACCGTCAGGCTGACGCGCTTGGCGATGTCTGCGCGCGTCACCGGACCGTTCAACCGGATCGCTTCGAGAACGATACGCCGGTTATACGGACGCCCTGATTCCTGATTGGTACCACGCAATGTCATGCCACAGCCCTCAGAATGTCATCAGCTTGGCACCGAGTTTTTATTTAGTCAAATGGTTTTCATAAATAGCTCCCGCATGCTGTTTTGGTCCTGTCGAGATGCTATTCCCGCCGTTCGAATTGATGGGTTTTGATCAAGAATCTGACCGCGATTTTCCGGCCGATCGCCTAGGTTCTGATCAAACGCGATGAATTCGGGAGGATCGGATGAGCAACTGGGTGAAGGCCTGCGAGATCGATGATGTCGAGAACGAGGACGTGATCCGTTTTGATCACGGCGGAAAGACCTTCGCCGTCTACCGCAGCCCCGATGACAGCTTTTATGCGACGGATGGGATGTGCACCCACGAGAAGGTTCATCTCGCCGATGGTCTGGTCATGGACCACATCGTCGAATGTCCGAAACACAACGGACGCTTCGACTATCGCACCGGCGAGGCAAGGGGCGCGCCCGTCTGCGTCAACCTCCGGATCTATCCCGTCAAGGTCGAAGACGGCGCTGTGTTTCTCGGACTGGAATGACGCCGATGCAGCATTTCGTCATCATCGGCGGCGGCCAGTGCGGCGCGCGCGCTGCCTTCGCGCTACGCGATCAGGGCTTCGATGGATCGATCACGCTTATTGGCGACGAGCGGCATCTGCCCTACGAACGGCCACCGCTTTCCAAGCAGCATATGCTGGCGCCCGATGGCGCTGAGCCGCCGTTTATCGCAGGGCGGTCGCAATATGACGAACACGGAATCGTGGTCATCGCCGGCGATGCCGCCACTGCGATCGATCGCGAGCGCCGCGCCGTCGAATTGGCAAGCGGCCGGCGAATCCCCTACGACAGGCTGCTGATCGCAACCGGTGCGGCCCCGCGGCGCCTGCCCGCGGCCGAGGGGCTCGAGCATGTTTTCTATCTGCGAACCCACGACGATGCGGCGGGCCTTGCTGCGCGGCTGTCGGCGGGCGGCCACGTCGCGATCATCGGCGCGGGCTTTATCGGCCTCGAACTAGCGGCGGCTGCCCGCCAGCGCGGGCTTGAGGTCACTGTCATCGAGGCATTGCCGCGCATTCTGATGCGGGGCGTGCCTGTGGAGATCGCCGCAAAGGTCCAGGCGCTTCACGAAGGCAATGGCGTGCGGATCGTGTGCGGCGCCGGTATCGAGCGGCTATCCGGTGACAGCGATGGTGTCGTCCTGGCCCTCATCACCGGTGAAATCCTGAAAGCCGGTACGCTGGTGGTGGGCATCGGCGCTCAACCTCGCTCCGAACTGGCTGTGAAGGCCGGTCTCACCGTCGAGAACGGCATTGCCGTCGATACCAGCCTGCAAACCTCGGATCCGGCAATTTTTGCGGCTGGAGACTGCTGTTCATTTCCCTATGACGCGAGGCGAATCCGGCTGGAGGCCTGGCGGAATGCGCAGGATCAGGGCGCGCATGCGGCCGCCGGCATGCTGGGTGCTGTCAGCCCCTACGAGGCCGTCCCGTGGTTCTGGTCGGATCAATATGATTGCACGCTGCAGATCGCCGGTCTCGCCGACGGCGCGGTTACGAGCGTGCGCCGGGAAATCGAGCCCGGGACATTCATTCTCTTCCACCTCGGCGAAGACGGGCGCCTGCTTGCCGCCAGCGGCTTTGGACCCGGCAATCGCATCGCCAAGGATATCCGCCTCGCCGAAATGCTGATCGCCAAGCGGGCAAAACCCGATGCCACAGACCTTTCGCAGGTGTCGGTGAACTTGAAATCGCTGTTGCCGCGCGCTTAGCTTGAATTCCCTAAAGCGGAATCCCGAAAGGAACATCGATGACAGAGGTCAGGATAGGCATCATCGGCACCGGCGTGATGGGGAGTGACCATGCGGCGATCCTTGCTGAAGGTGTAGCCAATGCGCGGCTCACCGCTGTTCAGGATTTCAGCCGGGAGCGCGCGATCGCAGTTGGCGAGGCCTCAGGTGCCCGTGTCTTTGCCGGTGCGGATGAGCTGATCGCCGACCCGGATGTCGACGCCGTCATGGTTTGCTCGCCCGATGAAACGCATGCTGCGCTGGCGCTGAAGGCGATTGCCACCGGTAAGCCGGTCCTGGTGGAAAAGCCGCTTGCGGCTGGCATCGAGGATGCCGAGGCGATCATCAGTGCCGAAACCAATGCCAGGCGCCGTCTGGTGCAGGTCGGTTTCATGCGCCGCTTCGATCCCGGCTATCGCGAGATGAAGCATACGCTGCAATCGGGCGAACTCGGCCGTGCGCTGTTTCTCCACTGCATTCACCGCAACGCAGTGGCGCCCGATTATCTGACCTCGGATCTGGTGATTGCCAATTCGGCAGGCCACGAATTCGATATTGCCCGCTTCCTGCTGGACGAAGAGATTGCCTCGGCCTTCGTCACCAGCCCGCCGCCGACGCGGAATGCGCCGAACCGCCAGCCGCAATTCATCCTGCTGCAGACCGCATCGGGCGTCGTCATCGACATCGAGGTCTTCACTGACGCCCAATACGGATATGACGTGCGCGCCGAGCTCGTCTGCGAGGACGGAACCGTATCGCTGGATCCGTCCCCGCATACGATGCTTCGCGCAAAGGGCCATGACGGTTTCCGCACCCCGCCCGATTGGCGGCCGCGGTTCCGGCAGGCCTACCGGGCACAGCTGGAAGCCTGGACGTCCGGGATACTCACCGGGCAGCCAACCGGCGCCAGCGCCTGGGATGGCTTCATGGCGATGCAGGTCACCAAGGCCTGCCTTCAGGCCTGGAAGTCGGGCGAGCGGGTGGCGGTCCCGCAACACGAAAAGCCCGATTTCTACTGATCACGCGGCAGTCCGGGCCCAGAGCGCCCGGATCTCGTCCTTCAGAAACAGCGCCTCCTGCCAGCGGTCGGTGCTGTCTTCGCCGTCGCGGCCGGTTATGGCATAGGGTTTCGGGCCGAGCTCGCAGGTGAAGGCGAGGGTGTCGCTGGCGCCTGCCCGCTGCCGCCAGCTGCGGAAACCGTAGTCCCACCAGCCCATGAACAGATCGACCCACGGCCGGTGATGCGGGAAGGAGATCTCGATCTGCACCTGCTCGCGCGAGGCAACGCGGCCATGAAAGGCCCAGGAGCTGTCGAGAACGCGCTGCATCATTTCGTGGTTCTCATCGGAGACCGGCCAGGCGAACTCGCGGCCAACAAGAAAATGCGAGAGATCGCCGAGCAGTTTCAGATCCGGAAGCCGGTCCATCAGGTCGAGGGTGAAGAACAGGTCGGTGGTCATCCGGTCGCGATGTGTCTCGATAAAGACCGGAATGCCGGCCTCTTCTGAAAGCCGATGCCAACCCTCCAGCAGCGGCAGGCAATCCTCGATCCGGCGCAGCCGGACGTCCGGCTGCAGGCAAAGATGGGCGACGCCAAATTCTGCGGCATTTTCCAGCGCCGGTTTCAGCTCGTCGATCGTCTTCGGAAAGCATTGCCCCTCCGCCTTCAAGCCGTGGTCCTTCAGCAAAGCGGCAAGTGGCCGGACATAGGCGCGGTCATACCAATGCGCGCTCACGCCGTCGAAACCGGCCTCGGATATCAGGCCGATATTCTCCTCGAGCGCGCGCTCCGGGGTGAGTGCGCTTCGAAGCTCCATGGCCCAAAGGGATTGGAAGACGGTGAGGGATTGCATTGCTGGCCTCGTCGTTAGTTAGAGGTTCTGGGCGCTGACGGTCATGAAGCGCACCGGATCGGTGATGACCTCGGTGCGGATGATGTCGAGCTTGCGCAGGATGAGATCGACGGAGCGCCGCGCCTGCACTTCGGGCGCCTGGTCGAGACAGATGTCCAGCAGGCCGGTTTCCAGATAGCGCTTCTTCTTCTCGGTCAGCTCGTGTCCGACCCAGAAGATATCACGCTGCCTGGCCCATTGCTGCAGGACGATGGCGACACCTTCGTCGCCGCCGCCGGCCGAATAGACGCCGATGATTTCAGGATCGCGGCGGAGCGCCTCGCCGAGCAGTTCGGCGCATTGCAGATCATCGTCGCGTCCCATCATCACCAGCGATACCGCGTGGCCATTGGCACCCTTCTCGGTGAGGTAATCGGAAAAGCCCTGGATGCGCTGGCGATGGTTCGAATAGGCCCCGCTATGACAGATCGCGGCGAAGTTTCCGCGCCGGGCAGCCAGCATGCCGGACATGTAATAGGCGGCGCTGCGCCCGGCGGCATAATTGTCGATGCCGAGATAGGGAACCTCGGGGTCGTCGCAGCGGGTGACGACCTGGGCGACCTCGACGCCAGCGGCGCGCACACGCCGCAGGCTCTCGATGACCTTCGGGTGATCCTGCGCGCAGATGATCAGCCCGGAGCGGCGAAAGCTCGGATTGGCGATGTGATGGGCCATGCCGATCGGATCGCTTTCCTTGATGAAGGTGCGATGCAGGATGACGGCGCGGTCGAGCGATGCGGCAATGCGCTCGAAGGCCTGGTTCAAGCGGGCGAAGAAGCTGGTTTCAGGGCGCACCAGAATGACCTCGATGCGGATGGCGCCGCGATGCGTTTCCGTCGAGCGCTCGCCGTAGCCAAGTTTCTTGGCCGCACGGATCACCTTTTCTGCCGTCTTCTCGGTGACGCCGCCGCGGCCGTTGATGACGCGCTCGACGGTGGCGATGCCAAGCCGGGCCTCTGTGGCGACATCCTGCAGTGTCGTCTTTTTCATCAAAACCTCCCCAAAACTCCGCTCGACAGTCAAGCATTGCAGCGCCTCTGGCGAAATCGCTCAGTTGATCAAAACACATCAAGACAGCGATGGGAAACGGCACTATTGCTGCGGTAATTTTCCGGCACGAGTTGGAGGATATCAGATGGACGACACACTTTACGGGAAGCGCAACAAACGCGGCGACTGGGCGCCTTCCAAGCTTATTCAGTATCCGCCTGTGTTCATCTGGCCAGTGCAGCCGCTCCGTTTCCTGAAATGGGTGTTCGGCTATCCGGGCTATCTGATGCCGTGGAACGTGCTTTATGCGGCGATCGGCACGCTGCTCTGGCTCTATGCAACGCCGTCGCTCGAGACGGCAAAGACCTTCTCGATCGGCTGGATTGCCTATCTGCTGGTGCGCAACGCCGCAATCGTCTTCGTCTTCTTCGGCGCGTTCCACCTGCGCCTCTACATGCAGAAGAAGCAGGGAACGAGCTTCAAGTTCAATGCCAAATGGCCCTCCGTCGGCAATGATGCCTTTCTGTTCGGCAATCAGACGGTCGATAATGTCATCTGGACTTTCGCCAGCGCCGTGCCGCTCTGGACGGCTTTCGAAGTGCTCACATTGTGGGCCTTTGCCAATGGCATCATTCCCTATGTCTCATTCGCCGAGCAACCGGTCTATTGCGCCGTGGTCATGCTCTTGATCCCGACATTCCGCGACCTGCATTTCTATCTGGTCCACCGGCTGATCCACTGGCCGCCGCTCTATCATGCCGTCCACAAGCTGCATCATAACAACGTCAATCCCGGCCCCTGGTCAGGTCTTGCCATGCACCCGATCGAGCACCTGCTGTATTTCTCCGGCGTGCTGATCCATTGGATCGTTCCGTCGAACCCGGTTCATGCGATCTTTCATCTGGCGCATGCCGGCCTTGCACCGGCGCCCGGCCATGCCGGTTTCGACAAGATCGTCGTCGGCGAGGAAAGCGCCATCGATACGCACAGCTACGACCACTACCTTCACCACAAGTATTTCGAGTGCAACTACGCCGATGGCGTGATCCCGCTCGACAAGTGGTTCGGCACATTCCACGATGGTTCATCCGAAGCGCAGGAGCGCATGGACAAGCGGTTCATGGAGCAGGCCAGGCGCCGCGCAGAAAAGAAGGCGCGCCGCGAACAGCAGGCTGGCTGATCCTCCCAGGTGAACGACCCGCAGGCCCGGCTTCTCCGCCGGGCCTTTTGCTGTCCGGATCCCTGCAAATGAGGGATTTTCATCAATTTTCCGCGGACCGCGCGATCTTCCCCGGCTAACGTTTTCCTGCGGCCGGCTGGCGCCGCCTTATCTCTGGGAGGAGAGAAAATGCTGAAATTGCTGACCACCAGCGCGGTTGCCCTGGTGCTTGCTGGGCAGGCGCACGCGGCCGATCGTATCGGTGTTTCGATGGGGACGCTCACCAACAATTTTCAGACGCTGATCGTCAACGGCATGCAGGATTATGCCAAGTCCGTCGGTGTCGAGCTGCAGATCGAGGATGCGACGACGGACGTCAACAAGCAGCTCGACCAGGTCAAGAATTTCGCTGCCGGCGGCGTCTCGGCCATCATCGTCGATCCCGTCGATTCAGATGGCACGCCGGCTCTCAGCAAGGTTGCCGAGGATGCCGGCATCCCGCTGATCTACGTCAACGTTCAGCCGACCGATCTTTCGACACTCGGCAAGCAACAGGCTTTCGTCGGTTCAAACGAGGCCGAATCCGGCACGCTGCAGACCAAGGAAGTCTGTCGCATTCTGGGCGGCAAAGGCAATGTCGTCATCATGATCGGCGACCTGACGAGCCAGGCCGCGCGTCAGCGCACTCAGGACGTCCATGACGTCATCGCGACGCCTGAATGCAGCGGCCTGAAGGTCGCTCAGGAGCAGGTCGGTAACTGGAGCCGCGTCAACGGCGCCGATCTGGTCTCCAACTGGCTGACATCGGGCTTGGAGTTCGATGCCGTTCTTGCCAACAACGACGAGATGGCGCTCGGCGCCATCGCCGCATTGAAGAATGGCGGCGCATCCACGGAGAAGATCATCGTCGCCGGTATCGACGCCACGCCGGAAGCCCTGCAGGCGATGAAGGCGGGCGACCTGAAGGTCACGGTCTTCCAGGATGCCAAGGGTCAGGGCAAGGGTTCGATCGATGCGGCTTTGAAGGCGATCAAGGGCGAAAAGATCGACCGCGAGGTCTGGATCCCGTTCCAACTGGTGACGGAGAAGAACATGGCGGACTTCGAACATCTGAACTGAGGCGCGGCTCGCCTCACGGGCCGCGTCATGAAGGCCACGCAGCGCTGACCCGCTCGTGGCCTTTTCACGCGCTCTCAGGTGGCAGGAAGCGGTTCGCTGATGACGACGAAATTGGCGCAGGAATGCTCGACATTGGCAATGCGGATGCGCAACTCGCGCCGCGATGTCAGCAGGAAGAGAAACACCTTCTTGGCGCGCTGTGCCCGCCGCAGGATCTCTTCGCCGCCAAACAGCAGGCCGTCACGCTCACCGAGTTCGAAGGCCACGTGCTCGCTGTAATTCTCGTCCGTAATGGTGATTGTCCCGAGACCCGACAGCATTGTGAGCATTCCTCATCATGAGGAATGACTTTTGTCGAAGTCCTAATTTAGTGCAACACGGTGTTCCGGTTTTCCACGGGGATGTTGGAACACCTAGAGCGGACTTTTGGAAAACGGCTAGCTTCGCGTCACGCCGTGTGAAGGCGTGCCGTCCGCGATCGCGCATTTCATTCCGTCTCCTCAGAACTTGACGCCGACGCCGATCATGATCGTGTTCTGGTTCAGATCGAAATCACCGCCCGCCGCACCGCCGAAGTTGCCGCTGCCGTAGTCGGTATAGCGATACTCGCCGCGGGCAAAGATGTTCTGGGTGAAGGCGTAGTCGATACCTGCGCCGATCGTCCAGCCGTTCAGCGTGTC
The DNA here is from genome assembly GCF_056396985.1 of Rhizobium sp. 05N430. Classification (NCBI taxonomy): domain Bacteria; kingdom Pseudomonadati; phylum Pseudomonadota; class Alphaproteobacteria; order Hyphomicrobiales; family Rhizobiaceae; genus Rhizobium; species Rhizobium sp. 05N430. Next base: position 419,120 of record NZ_JBFTMO010000002.1, read on the forward strand.
GGAAACATCTGAAGCCCCGGTCGGATGACCTTCTGCCCGTGCGATCGCCCAGCCGGCGGTTCCGTAGAGCAGGGCGTTGTCGAAGGCATAGCCGACGCGGGCGCGGACCGAGCCCTGCCATGTCGTCTCGACGGAGCCAAAGGCCGTGTCCTCTTCGTTCCAGTTATGGAGGACATCGCCTTCGACGCCGATCACCCAGTTATTGTCGAACTGGTAGTTGTAGCCGGCAAAGCCGCCCAGGATCCCGCCGTTGGCGTCGACATTGGATGCACCGTCAGGATCGAACGTCGTCCAGCTATAGCCACCCTCGGCACCGATATAAGGGCCCGACCAGGTGAAAACCGGCGTTATTGCCTCCGGTTCAACCGGCGCAGGCGGTGGTGTCAGGTCCGCGGCCTGGGCTGATATTCCCGCCAGCGAAGCAGCAAGAACGGTGAGAATAGCGAATTTCATATTCGGTCTCCCTAAATTGCATGACACTTAGATAGGTAGCCCTGGGCCAAAAGTCTCTAGCCCTTTCGATCACAAATGCCTGGGCGCTGCGCAGGCGGCGGATCCACCATTGACAGTCCTTTGAAAACGCGACAGTTTCCCGCCCATTCCGAGGGGAGCATCTGACGATGCTGAGATGGCGCTGAGCCGGACCCTTGAACCTGATCCGGGTCATGCCGGCGTAGGAACGGAACAAGATGCCGCCGGTATCTCCCTTCGTCTTCGCTTTGCCTGGATCTCCATTGCCGTCTGGAGATCGCTTCGCAATGTCTGTTCTGCTGCGCTCACGCCCCTCAGTTTCCACTGACACCTGAACGATGCGCCCTCTCAACGCTCTCTATGGTGCAGTTTTGCTGCTTGCGATCTGGCAGGTGGTCATCTGGCTGTTTGCGCCGGCGCATTTCATCCTGCCTTCACCGCTGTCGGTCGCTTCGGTCTTTGTGCGGCAGCCGCTGTTCCTGCTGGAGCAGAGCCTGACGACGGCGCTTGAGATCGTGCTGGGATACGTCTGCGGAGCAATCTCAGGTGCGGCGGCGGCCTTCGTGCTGTCGGCCTTTCCGGCCGCCGGGGCGCTGGTCTGGCCGCTGGTGCTGATCCTGCAGGCCTTCCCGGTCTTTGTGCTGGCGCCGATCCTGGTCATTTGGCTCGGCTTCGGCATGGCTTCCAAGGTCGCCATGGCAACGATCATCATCTTTTTTCCCGTCGCTTCGGCTTTTGCCGACGGGCTGCGCAGGACCGAGCGCGATATCCTCGATGCCGTATCGCTGACAAATGCCAGCCACTGGCAGACGCTGGTCCGCATCCGGATGCCGCTTGCCGTTCCGGCACTCGTTTCAGGTCTGAGGATCGCTGCGCCGCTGGCGCCGCTCGGCGCCGTGATCGGCGAATGGGTCGGCGCGTCGGCAGGCCTCGGCTTCGTCATGGTCCAGGCCAATGCGCGCATGCAGACCGACATGGTCTTTGCCGCCATGGCGGTGCTGGCGGCGATGACGCTGATCTGCCGGGTGGTGGTCGACAGGCTCACCTCCGGCTGGACGCCGTGGGCAACCACGCGCTGAACGATTTTCAAACTGCACATTCATGGAGCAAACATGCTGCGTCTGATATCCGCCACCTTCCTTGCCCTTGTGGCGCTCGCTTCGCCGTCGCTTGCCAACCACAAGCTGACAGTGATGCTGGAATGGTTCGTCAACCCCGACCACGCACCGCTGGTCATCGCCGGGCAGAAGGGCCTGTTTGCCGCGCAAGGGCTGGATGTCGAGCTCATCCCGCCTGCCGATCCCTCGGCGGTGCCGCGGCTGATTTCCGCCAAGCAGGCTGATATCGGCATCCATTACCAGCCCAACCTCTACCTCGACCACGAAGCCGGACTGCCGCTGGTGCGGGTCGGCACGCTGGTCGAGACGCCGCTCAACACCGTCACCGTGCTTGCCGATGGACCGATCAAGAGTCTTGCCGATCTGAAGGGCAAGAAGGTCGGCTTTTCCGTCACCGGCTTTGAAGACGCGATGCTGAAGCGGATGCTGGAAAACGCCGGTCTCACGAAAGAAGACGTAGAGCTGGTCAACGTCAATTTCGCCCTGTCGCCATCGCTGATCGCAGGCAAGGTCGATGCCAATGTCGGCGGCTTCCGCAATTTCGAGCTGACGCAGATGAAGCTCGAAGGACATGAGGGCAAGGCGTTCTTTCCAGAAGAAAACGGCGTGCCGCCCTATGACGAGCTGATCTTCGTCACCCATCGCGATTCGATCGCCGATCCGCGGCTGCCACGTTTCCTCGCGGCCGTCGAACAGGCCTCGATCTTCATCACCAACCACCCCAAGGAAGCCTGGCAGCTGTTCGTCAAGGCCTACCCCAATCTCGACGACGAGCTGAACCGCACAGCATTCTTCGACACGCTGCCGCGCTTCGCCAAGCGTCCTGCGGCGCTCGATACCGGCCGCTACCAGCGGTTCGGGACCTTCATGCAGGAGATGGGTCTGGTGAAGACCGCGCCCGATGTTGCGGACCTTGCCGTCGAGGTAAAATAGCCCTGTGGCGGCCCTGCCACGGCGCCGTGCAAATGTCCCCGGCCGTTAACTGAACGTTGTGGCCGGGGCCACGCGTTAACTATTTGTTAACCACGAAGCAGGTACACCGAAGCAATCAAAAATTAACCAAGATTGCTAATGTGTTAACCGACGCGCGCTCCATCCGTATCAAAGGCCGTTCGTTCCTGGCGGTCGTTTTGACGCCCGATCTGCCCTTCGATGAATGGCTGGTCCGGCTCGACGATCTGGCCAAGCGTTCGGCAGGCTTTTTCCTGGGAAGGCCGGTTGTCCTCGATGTCGCCGACCTCCAGGCGGACCGGGCTCAGCTGAAGTCGATGATCGCTTCGCTTGGCGAACGCGGCGTCCGGATCATGGGCATCGAAGGCGCGCGGCCATCGCAGCTCGACGCTACCATGCCGCCGGGCATGAGCGGCGGCCGCCCGGCACCGGATGTCGATGTCGCCGACGTGCCGCAGGCGAAGGAGCCGGCGCCGAAGGCTGAGACGCAGGTGCAGGCCACTGCGCCCGTTCAGGTAACGCGCGCCACATTGTCGTCGATGGTTCTGCACGAGCCGGTGCGCTCGGGCCAGTCGATCATCTTCCCGGAAGGCGACGTGACGATCATCGGATCGGTCGCTTCGGGCGCCGAGATTATCGCCGGCGGCTCCATCCACATCTACGGCGCGCTTCGCGGCCGGGCGCTGGCAGGTTCGGTCGGCAACTCGTCGGCCCGGATTTTCTGCCGCAAGCTGGAAGCAGAATTGCTGGCGATCGACGGCATCTACAAGACGGCAGACGATCTGCCTGCCGAACTGCGCGGCCAGCCTGCGCAGCTCTGGCTCGAAAACGACGCGATCCTCGCATCGCGGCTGATTTAACGGACGAATGGTTTAGGACAGGAGAGGGGATATGGGTAAAGTCATAGTTGTTACCTCGGGCAAGGGTGGCGTTGGCAAGACGACCTCTACGGCCGCACTCGGCGCCGCTCTGGCGCAGCGCAACGAAAAGGTCGTCGTCGTCGATTTCGACGTCGGCCTGCGCAATCTCGATCTCGTCATGGGTGCCGAACGCCGGGTCGTCTACGATCTGGTCAACGTCATCCAGGGCGATGCCAAGCTCTCGCAGGCGCTGATCCGCGACAAGCGGCTGGAAACGCTGTTCCTGCTGCCGGCCTCGCAGACGCGCGACAAGGATTGCCTGACCGCCGAGGGCGTCGAGCAGGTCATCAACGATCTGAAGCGCAATTTCGACTGGATCATCTGCGACAGCCCGGCCGGCATCGAACGCGGCGCGACGCTCGCCATGCGCCATGCCGATATCGCCGTCGTCGTCACCAACCCCGAGGTCTCCTCGGTTCGCGACTCCGACCGCATCATCGGCCTGCTCGACTCCAAAACGGCCAAGGCCGAAAACGGCGAGCGGATCGAAAAGCACTTGCTGCTCACCCGCTACGACGTGACGCGCGCCGAGCGTGGCGACATGCTGAAGGTCGATGACGTGCTGGAAATCCTCTCGATTCCGCTGCTCGGCATCATTCCGGAGAGCATGGACGTCCTGCGCGCGTCCAATATCGGTGCACCGGTGACGCTCGCCGATCAGAACACGGCGCCGGCCAAGGCCTACTTCGAGGCTGCCCGCCGCCTGGCAGGCGAAGTGGTGCCGGTTACGGTACCTGGCGAGAAGCGCGGCCTGTTCGGCAAGATTTTCGGACGGAGGGCAGCATGAACGTGTTCAACTTCTTCCAGAAGAAAAAGTCCGCGCCTGTTGCCCGCGAGCGGCTGCAGCTTCTGCTCGCCCATGAGCGCATCACGCCCGGGGCCGACCTGGTCTCGATCCTGCGGGAGGAAATCCTCGCCGTGATCGCCAGGCACGTGGAAATCGACGGCGACCGGCTGCAGGTGAAAATCGACCGCGGCGAGCATGTCTCGGTGCTGGAGATCGACGTCGAAATTCCGGCGAAGGCAGCGCAGGCGGCTTAAGCCCGCAAGATGCTCGGCCTTGGTGCCTCGAAAGTCCTGCGCCCGCGTTTGCATCCAAAGATGACGCGGGCGTTTTCGCGGATCGCCTGTTCCCGGTCTATGCAATCGATCAGGATGATATCGGCAGGCGAGCCGACCTCGATCGGCTGCTCATCCCTGCCCATGATCCGCGCTGCCGAGGTGCTGATCATCTCGAAGGCCAGTTGCATGTCGCTGCGCCGCGAAAGCTGCGCGACATTGGCATAGAGATTGGCCATTCTCAGCAGCGATGCATCGCCATACGGCGTGAAGGGATTGAGGATATTGTTGCTGGCGATCGAGGTCAGCACCCCTTCGAATGCCAGCAGATGGGCTGGTGCCACGCCGCGCGGCACCAGCCGGTCATGATCGCGGCCATTCAGGAACAGATCAGTGGAGGGCAGTGTCGTGACGGCGATGCCCGCCGCTTTCAACTGACGTGCGAGCGACTGAACTTCGTCCGGCGCCATCGCGGAGAGGCTGGTCATGTGGCCGAGCGAGACGCGGTCCTGATGGCGGCGGCGCACCGTCTCCTCGATGACCGCAGGCAGATTGGTCTTCTCCGGCGAAAGATCGAAATCGAGATGGAAATCGATGGCGGTGCCATGCTTCTCCGCCAGATCGAAGATCATCCGGATCTGGCCCCGCGGATCGAGATCGATATAGGGCGCTCCGCCGACGAGGTTGGCTCCATCCGCGAGCGCCGCGTCGAGCATTTCAAACGTCTGCGGCTCGTTTGTCAGTCCGTCCTGTGCGAAGGCGCAGATCTCGATATCGATCGCGAAGGCATAGTCTTGGCGGATCTGCTTGATCGCCTCGAAGGAGCGCATGCCGGCGCGCGGATCGATCTCGACGAAGGTGCGCATGCGCATTGTGCCGTTGACGATCGCTTTTTCGACGACGCGCGCCGCGCGGGCATAGACGTCCTGCTCGGTGAAATCGGCCTTGGCTTTCGCCGTCTCACTGATGGCCTCGGCCAGCGTTCCCTCGCATATGCTGCAACGATCGAGGATGCAGGCCTTGTCGAGATGAACGTGGCTGTCGGTAAAACCACGGCTGGCAAAGGCGCCCTGAGCATCCGTCGTCTCGATGGCCTCGCAGACGAGGTTCGCACCGATCGCCGCGATGCGCTCTCCGGCGATGCCGATATCGACAGGCCCATCGAAAGGCTCGAGGCGCGCATCGCGGATCAGCAGATCGAAAACCGGCGTGCTCATCATCAGAGACCGATCGCCCCGCCATCGCTGCGCGGATCGTGGGCGCCGGTGATCGCCTTGTCATCACCGATGCAGATGATCCCGGCCTGGCCGCCGAGCTGGCTGAAGGCATCGATGCTGCTGACCTGATGGCCGAACGCCCCCAAGCCTTCCAGCACCGAAGCGCCGGCATTGGCTTCGATCTTCAGACTGTCCCTGGTGTCCGAGAAGGTTCGCCCGAGCAGGAAGCGCGGCTGCGACAGGGCAGCCAGCGGGTCGAGCCCGTGGTCGATGAGCAGCGAAAGCAGCAGCGCCAACGTCTGCGGCTGGCCGTCGGCGCCTTGCGTGCCATAAAGCAGATGCGGGCGCCCATTTTTCAACGCCATGCCGGGGTTCAGCGTATAGAATGGCCGCTTGCCGGGTCTCACATGGTTCGGGCTTGCCGGATCGAGGCTGAAAGCCGCACCGCGGTTCTGCCAGAGAATCCCGGTGTCACCGGCAACCACGCCGCTTCCCCAATCGAAATAGATACTCTGCAGCATCGAAACGCTGCGCCCTTCGGCATCGACGGCAGCCAGGAACGCCGTGTCGCCATGCTTGTATGGGTGCGGCCATGGCATCGCATGGCCGGGGTTGATCGTCCGGGCTTTTGCCGACAGCCGCCCGGGCGCCAGCAGCCGTTGCGTGTCGATGGCGGCGAAGAGCGGATCGGCAATCGCTGGCCGGTCGAGGAAGGCCTGTTTCACCGCCTCGACGAGATGATGATAGAAACCGGCCTCCCGATAATCGAAGCCGGCCATCGCGAACTCGCCAAGCACGCCCATGATGCCGAGCGTCGTGACACCTTGCGTCGGCGGTGGCGGGGCGAGAAGCGTCAGGCCGCGGTAGGGGAGAGACAGAGGCTCCCCGGCGATCGTCCGGGTCCTGGCGAGATCGCTGGCTCTTACCGGCGACCCCGCTTCGGCGAGGCCCAAGGCGATACGGCGGGCGAGGGCGCCTTCATAGAACTCGCGTGGACCGTTCTCTGCGATGGCGCGCAGCGTTGCCGCCAGGGCCGGTTGGCGCTGGATGCCGTCATCAGCAAAGAGCGCCGAAAATCCGGGCCACGACGCCAGTTCGCCCTTGCGGAATTGGTGCCAGAAGCGCTGTGAAGCGCTGACCGGAAAGCCGTTCTCGGCGAGCGCGATGGCATCGTCCAGAAGCGCGGCAAGCGTTTCGTGCCCGCCCCATGCCGCATTCGAATGAGCGAGCAGGTGTCCCCAGCTGTCGACCAGGCAGGCGCTGGTCAGCGCCGACAACGGACCGCGGAGCGGCATATCGGTCAGCGCCGGCAGATGTTCGGCCGCCTGCCCGATGCCAAGAAAGGTCGTGGCCTTGCCCGAGGCGTCGGCGATCATCCAGATCGCATCGCCGCCAAGGCCGCAGAAATGCGGATAGACGACGGACAGCGCAGCGCCTGCGGCGATGATCGCCTCGATCGCGTTGCCGCCGCGCTTCAGAACCTTTTCTCCCGCCTCCGCCGCAAGCCAGTGCGGTGCCGTCACCATCGCCGTCTGCGATGTGGCGTTGAAGCTCTGGCTCTGGCGGCGTCCGGCGGCTGACATCAGCGGATCACCGCCCCGCCCTGGGCCACCAGCCGGCCCGCCTTGAACACCTTGCGGTTCTTCGGCACGCTAACGACGGCTTGCGGTATGTGTGGCGTGTCCAACGTCACGAAATCTGCTTTGGCGCCGATCTCAAGCCCGTAGCCTTCAAGGCGGAGCGCCTTGGCACCCGCTGCGGTGACGACGTCGAAGGCCGCGGCGAGTTCGTCGTCGGTGTAGAAGCCGGACCGGTAACCGATGATCTCGGCACGGCGCAGCATGTCGCCATCGCCATAGGGCCACCAGCTGTCGCGGATGTTGTCGCTGCCGCTGAAAACCGTCACGCCAGCCTTGCGCAGCAGCGCGACCGGCGGAAAATTGTGATTGCCCGGCGCATTGGTCATGATCGAGACGCCGCTTGCGGCAATCAGATCGGCAGCCTTGTTCGCGGCGTCCTGCTGCAGGTCGCCGAGCCCATAAGCGTGGCTGACAGTCACGTGGCCGCCCATGCCGAGCGCCCTCGTGCGGGCGCAGATTTCCTCGATTGTGAAAAGTCCGAGCGTGCCGGCGTCATGCAGATGGATATCGATATCAACGCCGCGTTTCTCGGCAATGCCGAAGACGACGGCGAGGTGGGCGGTGACGTCGCGGTCGAAGCTTGCCGGATCGAGGCCTCCGATCAGGTCGGCGCCGAGGCCGATCGCGGCATCGAGCAGCTCGGGGGTCCCAGGGCTTTTCAGGATGCCGCTCTGCGGGAAGGCGACGAGCTGGATATCGATCAGATCGCGGTACTCCTCGCGAACCTTCAGAATGGTCTCCAGCGACCTCAGGCCGACCGAGCCATCGACCATGACATGGCTGCGCATCGCCGTCGCGCCATTGGCGATGCAGAGATCGAGCTGGTTGCGCGCCCGCTCCGCCATCGGCGCGGCCTGCGCCATGTTTTCGGCCTGAAAGGCGACACGCTGGTGGACATCGAAGCCATTGGTGCAGGGCTTGTGCGGGATCCAGGCATCGCCATAGAAGCTGGTATCGAGATGGATATGGCCTTCGACAAAGCCGGGCACGACGAGGGCGCCTTCGAGATCGACAGCCTCCACCGGTCCGGCCGCCTTTCCGGCAGGCTCCAGTGAAACGATCCTGCCGGCGGCGACGCCAATGTTCTTCAGCGAACCGTCCGGCAGCCGGGCGTTGGTAAAGACGGTTTCGATATCAGCCATCGCGTTCTTCCTTGAATCTTGAGCGCCGCATCATTCCTTGCAAGCCGAGTGCCAGATGCAGCGAGCATGCGAATGACGCGGCTTCGCAGGGCGTGGCCTGCATTAGGTCCTGGATGCAGCCTCTACAGCATGTCTACAGAAAAGGCAAAATCATGTATACATGACTGCAAAATAGGCAGTGGCCTAAGGGCTGGTATCGCCGCTGTAGCGCGCGAGAATGCTGCCGAGATCCGGGCGGTCGTCGCTCTCGTCCGCAATCAGCGCCCGGGTCTCGACCGAGATCAGATGCTCGTCCATCAGGCGTTCGGCGGCCGTCGCATCGCCGGTCTTCAGCGCGGCGATCAGGGCGGAATGTTCGCTGATGGCGCATTCGCTGGAATGCGGGCGGCTGTACATCGCCAGGATCAGCGAACAGCGCGAGACGAGTTCGAACAGGTAGCGTTCGAGAAGAGCGTTGCCGGAAAGCGTGGCGAGCTTCAGGTGAAATTCGCCAGCAAGCCGGGTGGAAAGGCGGGCGTCGCCCTTGGCATGCGCCTCTTCCTCCTCGCTCACATGGCTTCTGAGCGCTTTCTCGATGGCCGGAGACCAGCGCTTGATGACCGCCTTCATCGCCTCGCGCTCGAGCGCCCGGCGCACGGCAAACACATCGCGAGCCTCTTCAAGGCTGGGCTGGGCAACGGTCGCGGTGCGCTTGTGATAGGTATCGACAAGCCCCTGCGTCTGCAGCTTCGCCAGCACCGCACGAACCAGCGTCCGGCTCATCGAAAAGTGCCTGCCGATCTCATCTTCCGGCAGCTTGGTACCGGCTTTCAGCGCCTGTTCGACGATGGCACGGCGCAGCGCAAGAGTGGCGGTTTCGACGCGATCGGAATTGGAAGACATGAGGGCCTGCTGGTTGCGGATTCCTGTATACATTACTGCGCCTCTACGGATACGGCAATCGGCTGAACGGGCCGATGCCGAAACGCAAAACCCGCCGCGTCATGAGACACGGCGGGTTCGGATGTCTGCCTGAAAATGCGCCGTTGTTAGCTGCGCGGCTTCAGATTTTCGGCGTCGTAGAGCGGCTTGTAGCCGACGCCAGCCACTTCGACCGGATAGGTTTCGGCGAAATATTCGACATTCAGCTTGCGCCCGACCTGGCAATATTCCCAGGGCAGGTAGGCGAGCGCAATGTTCTTGCCGATCGTCGGGCCGAAGGCGACCGAGGTCGTGTAGGAGCGGCGGCCGAGTTCGTCGATCAGCACGGCACCGGTTTCCGGATCCATGACCGGCATGGAACCGACCGGATAGCGCTTGACGCCCGACTTGTCGGTATTTTCGGTCATGACAAGGGTGCAGAGCATCGCCGGCTGGTGTTCGCGGGCCTTGTATTCCAGGTGCTTGGCCTTGCCGCGGAAATCGGCTTCCTTGACCTTCGGACGCGCCAGATCGCTTTCGATCAGGTTGTACTGGGTCAGAAGGTCGGCATTCTGCAGGCGCAGGCTCTTTTCCATGCGGCGTGAGTTTGCATAGGTTTCGACGCCGAAGGCCATGACGCCCGTCGAGCGCAGGGCATCCCAGACGGCGAGGCCGTCCTCGTATTTCATGTGCAGTTCCCAGCCCTGTTCGCCGACATAGGAGATGCGGAATGCGGTCACCGTCTTGCCGGCGATTTCGATCGGCTTGATGGCGGCGAAGGCGAAGTTTTCGGCATCGAGGCCCGAGGGATCGGCAACCACCTTCTTCAGCGTCTCGCGGGCATTCGGGCCCCAGATGCCGACGGTGATGTACTTCTCCGCGACGTCGGTGATGGTGACATCGAGGCCGCGGTCCTGCGCAACGCGCTTCATGTAGTGGAAGTCGCGCGGGCCGGCATCGGCGCCGTTGATCAGACGGCAGCGGTCGGCCATGCGGATGACGGTGAAGTCGGCGCGAACCATGCCCTCGTCGTCGAGGAAGTGGGTGTAGATGCCCTTGCCGATATTGGCGTCGCCACCGATCTTGGCGGCGCAGAGCCATTCGAGGAGCTCGACATGATCAGGCCCTTCGATGTCGACCATGTGAAAATGGCTGAGATTGACGATGCCGCAATCCTCGCTCATCGCCAGATGCTCGGCATTCGAGACGCGCCAGAAGTGGCGGTTGTCCCATTCGTTTTCGCGAACCGGCACGCGGTCGGCGTATTTTTCCAGGAGGTGTTCGTTGGCGGCGTAGCCATGGGCGCGCTCCCAGCCGCCGAGCTCCATGAAGTAGCCGCCGAGTTCCTTTTCGCGCTCGTAGAAGGGTGAGCGCTTGGCGTTGCGGCCGGATGCATAGGGTTCGCGGGTATGAACGGCCGGGAAGTAGATCTTCTGGGCGGCTTCGTAGCAGCGTCCCTCGATGAACTCTTCCGTCAGTTGATGCGGATAGAAGCGCGCGTAATCGATCGAGTTGTGGTCGATCTCGGTGCGGCCGTCGGTCATCCAGTCGGCGATCAGCTTGCCGTAGCCCGGGCCGTCCTTGACCCAGATGGCGACGCAATACCAAAGACCGCGAACCTTCTGGCTCTCGCCGCAGGAGGCGCCGCCGCCGGCCGAAACCTGTAGCAGACCGTTGAAGGAGTGGCCTTCGTTGTAGCCGAGTTCGCCCAGGATCGGCGTCAGTTCCATGGCGCGCTCGAGCGGCTCGATGATCTGTTCCATTTCCAGGTCGCGCTGCGAGGGCGAGAGGCGTGCTTCGTGCTTTTCGAGCAGGTCGCGCGGATGGCACATGCGCGGATTGGTGGTCTCGTAATAGCCCCACTCGATCTGGCCGCCTTCGGTGGTCGCCGGGTCGCCGGTGTCGCGCATATAGGCGGAGTTGCCCTGGTCGCGCAGCAGCGGGAAGCCGATTTCCTTGCCGGTGCCTTCGAATTCGTTATAGGGGCCGAAAAAGGTCAGCGGGTGATCGACCGGCATCACCGGCAGGTCTTCGCCGACCATTTCTGCGATCAGGCGGCCCCAGAGGCCGGCGCAGACGATGACGTGATCGGCCATGATGGTGCCGCGATGGGTGACAACGCCCTTGATGCGGCCGCCTTCAACGATCAGCGACTTCGCCGGCGTATTGCCGAACATCTTCAGCTTGCCGGACTTTTCGGCCGCATCGACCAGCTTGCCGGCAACCGTCTGCGAGCGCGGGATGACGAGGCCGGCATCGGGGTCGAACATGCCGCCCTGAACCTGATCTTCCTCGATCAGCGGGAACATTTCCTTGATCTCGGAGGGCGAGACGTAGCGGGCGTTGGTGCCGAAGGCCTTGGCGGAGCTCAGCTTGCGCTTGATCTCTTCCATCCAGGTGTCGTCGCCAGTGCGGGCAACTTCCAGACCGCCGATACGGGCGTAGTGGCCCATCTTCTCGTAGAAATCGATCGAATACTGCGTCGTCCAGACGCTGAGATAGTCGTGGCTGGTGGTGTAACAGAAGTCGGAGGCGTGCGCCGTCGATCCGATATCGGTCGGGATCCCCGATTTGTCGATGCCGACAATGTCGTCCCAGCCGCGCTCGATCAGGTGATGAGCGATAGAGGCGCCGACGATGCCGCCGAGACCGATGATTACGACTTTAGCCTTGCTTGGAAATTCCGCCATCACTTGAACCCTTGAATCTTGGTGCGCCGAATCTAGTACAGGCCGAAACGGCACTACAGTCGATCCACGACAATAAGATGTAGCGATCCGCCAAGGGGCTTGTCTATTCGAGACGCGAACCCGCTGGCTCTTTTGCGACATCTCTGCACGATGCAATGGCATTTGTTTCGAAGAGCGATATGTTGAACGAAGCGCCGCCCGGCGGGCGGCGCGTGATGCATGAGTTCAGGCAGGGAGGAGCCCTTCTCATGAAATCCGATGATCCGGTCGTCGTCGTCAGCATGGCGCGCACGCCGATGGGTGCCTTTCAGGGCGACTTCAAGGATGTCAGTGCAAGCGAGCTTGGCTCGGCGGCCATCCGTGCCGCGATCGCGCGCGGCGGCGTACAGCCAGACGATATCGGCGAGGCGCTGATGGGCTGTGTGCTACCTGCCGGGCAGGGGCAGGCGCCGGCGCGTCAGGCCGCACTTGGCGCCGGTCTGCCCTATGCCTGTGGCGCGGTGACTGTCAACAAGGTCTGCGGCTCGGGCATGAAGGCGGCGATGATCGGCCACGATGAGATTGTCTCCGGGAGCCAGAGCGTCGTCATCGCGGGCGGCATGGAGAGCATGACCAATGCTCCCTATCTGCTGAAGCGCGCCAGAAGCGGCTATCGCATGGGGCACGGCACGATCCTCGACCACATGTTTCTCGATGGGCTCGAGGACGCCTACGACAAGGGCCGGTCGATGGGCACCTTTGCCGAGGAATGTGCCGAGGCCTATCAATTCACCCGCGCGGCGCAGGACGCCTACGCCGTTTCCTCGCTCGACAAGGCGAAGCGGGCCGTCGATGGCGGGCTCTTCGATGCCGAGACGGTGACGGTGGAGGTGAAGTCAGGAAAGGTGAGCCGCGACGTCCATCGCGACGAACAACCGGGCAAGGCCGATCCGGCGCGTATTCCCTCTCTGAAGCCCGCTTTTCGCGACGACGGAACGGTGACCGCGGCAAGCTCGGCCTCGATCTCGGATGGCGCCGCCGCATTGCTGCTGATGCGCCGCTCGGAAGCCGAACGGCGCGGGCTTTCGCCGATTGCCGTGATTGCGGGGCACGCAACGCATTCGCAGGCACCGCGCCTGTTTACCACCGCACCTGTCGGCGCGCTGCAACAGCTTTCGGAGCGGACCGGCTGGGCGCTCTCCAGCGTCGATCTCTTCGAGATCAACGAAGCCTTCGCCGTCGTGCCGATGGCGGCCATGCACGATCTCGAATTGCCGGCTGAAAAGATCAATATCCATGGCGGCGCCTGCGCGCTCGGTCATCCGATCGGCGCCTCCGGCGCGCGCATCATCGTCACGCTGTTGGCAGCGATGCAGCGCCACGATCTGAAGCGCGGCATGGCCTCTCTCTGTCTCGGCGGTGGCGAGGCGACAGCCATGGCTTTCGAGCGGATCTGAGGGAGAAGCCCATGCTGCTCAACGAGACACAGATCCAGATCCGCGACATGGCGCGTGCCTTCGCGCAGGAGCGGCTGGCGCCGGGCGCTGCCCGCCGCGACAAGGAGCATCTTTTCCCTCGTGATGAACTGCGCGAGATGGGCGAGCTCGGTCTGCTCGGCATGCTGGTTTCCGAGGACTATGGCGGTTCGGATACCGGTGCGGTGGCCTATGCGCTGGCGATCGAGGAAATCGCTGCCGCCGATGGCGCCTGTTCGACGATCACAAGCGTGCACAGTTCAGTCGGCTGCGTCCCGATCCTGCGGTTTGGCAGCGATGCGCAGAAGCGTGCCTTCCTGCCGACGCTCGCATCGGGCGAATGGATCGGCGGATTCGCGCTGACCGAGCCACAGGCGGGCACCGATGCCGCAAACCTGAGAACAAAGGCGGTGCGCGATGGAGACTTCTATGTTCTCGACGGCACCAAGCAGTTCATCACCTCAGGCAAGAATGGCAATCTGATCATCGTCTTCGCGGTCACCGATCCTTCGGCGGGAAAGAAGGGCATCACTGCCTTCATCGTGCCGACGGATACGCCGGGATACGAAGTGGTGCGCGTCGAGGAAAAGCTCGGGCTGCATGCCTCCGATACCTGCCAGATCGCCTTTACCGGCATGCGGGTACCAGCGGACCAGCGACTGGGTGAGGAAGGCGAGGGATACCGGATCGCGCTTGCCAATCTCGAAGGCGGACGGATCGGCATTGCCGCCCAGGCCGTCGGCATGGCGCGCGCGGCGCTCGAAGCGGCACAGGCCTATGCCCGCGAACGCATCACCTTTGGCAAGCCGATCGCCGAGCATCAGGCCATTGCCTTCCGGCTGGCGGAAATGGCGACCAAGATCGAAGCGGCGCGTCAGCTGGTGCTGCATGCCGCAGCGCTCAAGGAAGCCGGCGAGCCCTGTCTCTCCGAAGCGTCGATGGCCAAGCTCTTTGCATCCGAGATGGCTGAGAGCGTCTGCTCCGCGGCGCTGCAGATCCATGGTGGCTATGGCTATATGTCCGACTATCCGGTCGAGCGGATCTATCGCGATGTCCGCATCTGCCAGATCTACGAGGGGACCAGCGACGTGCAGAAGATGGTGATCGCCAGAAACCTGTGACGGCTGCTGCCGCGCAAGCTAAGCCTGGCCGCCGTCGTCGAGCTTCAGGACTGCGCGGCCGCGGGTCAGATTGGTGACCAGCAGGATGGCTTCGGCGGCGTGTATTTCTGGGATTTCGAGTAGCAGCAGGCATCCCTCGTGATCGAACTGCTCGCCTGTAATCCGCGCCATGACCTGCGACGTCAGTTTCGAGCGAACCATCTCCAATTCCTGGAAATTCAGGTGCACGGTGCCGGTGACGGCAGGAATTGTCTCTTCCAACGCCGCTTCTCTGAGGCAGGCTGCGGCCGTGCCGCCATAGGCGCGCACCAGACCGCCGGCGCCAAGCAGCACGCCGCCGAACCAGCGGGTGACGATGACGAGCGTCCTGTCGAGCTGGCGCCCTTCCATCACCTGGAAGATCGGCTTTCCGGCGGTGCCCGAGGGCTCGCCGTCGTCGCTGAAGCGATAGACGTTGCCGATCCGCCAGGCGTAGCAATTGTGGTTTGCCGAGGGATCGGAATGTTCGGTGAGTGCAGCCTTGACGGCGGCTTCGCTATCGACAGGAATGGCGACAGCGCGAAACCGGCTCTTCTTGACCACCTGCTCGGTGGCGATCTGGTCTTTCAGGACGAACATGCTGGCTGCCGGATCTGGTGCGTTGGACAGTCCGCCTCATAGCGCAAATGCGTTGCCGTCTCCAGCGTTGCGCAGCTTGCGGTTGGCGAAGCGGCGCGGCTGTGCCACAAGGGCTGACGGTGGCTGATAATCCAGGGGAATCAACGTGACGATCGGGCTCGCTCATGCCGAACTCATGGCCGTGGTGACGGCTGTGACAAAGGACGAGCCGCGCGTCATGACCGTGCGCGCCGGCGAGGCGTTGCCGTCCGGCCCTTTCGAGCTCGGACACCGGACGCTCCAAAGCGGCCTGCGCGAATGGATCCAAGAGCAAACCGGCCACCCGATCGGCTATCTGGAGCAGCTTTATACATTTGCGGATCGTGACCGGAACAACGAGATCCTTGGCGGTCGGACGATATCGATCAGCTATCTCGGCCTGGTGCGCGAACAGGACGCGCCGGGTGGGGGACGTCCGGCCTGGCATGGATGGTACGAATATCTTCCCTGGGAGGACCATCGCCAGGGGCGGCCGGAGGTGCTGGCCGAGGTGATGCAGAAGCTGCGGCTGTGGGCCGATGCCGATCCGATCAGACGCGATCAGCGCCACAAGCGGGCCGACTTCACCTTCGGGCTCGATGGCGGCGGCTGGAACGAGGATCTGACGCTGCAGCGCTACGAGCTGCTCTACGAAGCCGGCTTGCTGGCCGAGGCCGGTGTCGAAGGGGTGAATTTCGGGCGCCCGATGTTTGCTGATCACCGGCGGATTCTGGCGACCGGCATTGCCCGGTTGCGCGCCAAGATCAAATACCGTCCTGTCGTCTTCGAGCTGATGCCCGAAAGCTTCACGCTGCTTCAGCTGCAGCGCACCGTCGAGGCGCTGGCCGGGCTAGGTCTTCACAAACAGAATTTCCGCCGGTTGATCGAACAGCAGGAACTGGTCGAGGAAACCGGCGAAATGACCAGCGAAACCGGTGGACGTCCGGCCAAGCTCTTCCGCTTCCGTCCGACCGTCGTCGAAGAACGCGCTCTCTCCGGAACGAAACTGCCTCTCTCCCGCAATTGACATATGCTCAGTATGAGAATATCTATTTGCTCCGTTAATGCTCAATTTGAGCATAAAGGAGACCGCCATGAACCGTCCCGTATCAGCCGCGTCCCTCTATGATCGCGTCAGTCGCGTCATTCCCAAAGCCGAATGGATGTCGTTCGAAGACGATGTCGAGGCCATCCTCGAACTCAAGCGCAAGCGCAATGCCGTCATCCTGGCGCATAACTACCAGACGCCGGAGATCTTTCACGGCGTTGCCGATATCGTCGGCGACAGTCTGGCGCTGGCGCGCAAGGCCATCGATGTGGATGCCGACGTCATCGTTCTGGCCGGGGTGCATTTCATGGCGGAGACGGCGAAGCTGCTCAATCCGGCAAAAACTGTGCTCATCCCCGACATGGCGGCAGGCTGCTCGCTGGCGGATTCGATCTCGCCTGAAGACATCGCCCTGCTGCGTCAGGCCCATCCTGGCGTCCCCGTCATCACCTATGTGAACACCTCAGCCGCGGTGAAGGCGGCGTCCGATATCTGCTGCACGTCGGGCAACGCCAAGCAGGTGGTGGAGTCGCTTGGCGTCCCCCGGGTGCTGATGATCCCCGACGAATACCTGGCGCGCAACGTCGCCCGGGAAACCAATGTCGAGATCATCGCCTGGCACGGGCATTGCGAAGTGCACGAGCTGTTTTCGGCCGATGACGTCAGGCAGTTGCGCGAAAATCATCCTGGCGTCACCGTCCTTGCGCATCCCGAATGCCCGCCCGATGTGGTGGCGGAAGCGGATTTTGCCGGATCGACGGCGGTGATGTCCGACTACGTCAGCGCAAAGAAGCCGACGCGCGTGGTTCTGCTAACAGAATGCTCGATGAGCGACAACGTCGCGGTGCATCATCCCGATGTCGAATTCATCCGCCCCTGCAATCTCTGCCCGCATATGAAGCGGATCACGCTCTCCAATATCCGCACCGCGCTGGAAGAAAACCGCCATGAGGTGATCGTGGATGCCGGCGTTGCCGTCGCGGCGCGGCGGGCGGTGGAGAGGATGCTGGCGATATGATCGAGATCCTCGACCATCTCTCTGGCCGTCCCGTGATCGTCGGCAGCGGTCTTGCCGGGCTGATCGCCGCCTTAACGCTGTCGCCGGAGCCCTCCGTTCTCGTCACCCGCAGTATGCTGGGGGCCGAAACATCGAGCGCCTGGGCGCAGGGCGGCATTGCCGCCAGCGTCGGCGCCGATGACAGCCCGAGCCTGCATCTTGCCGATACGCTGGCTGCCGGTGACGGTCTGTGTGACGCCGAGGCCGCTGCGGACATTCTCGGCGACGCATCCGAGGTCATCCGGGTTCTGCAACGCCTTGGCGTCGTCTTCGACAGGAACGGCGATGGTGCGCTTTCCCTTGGCCTGGAGGCTGCCCATTCCCGCCGCCGCATCGTCCATGCCGGTGGCGACGGATCGGGAGCGGCGATCATCCGCGCACTCACGGCTGCCGTCCGCGCCGATCCGGCAATCACGGTGATCGAAGGCGCCGAAGCGCGCCGGGTTCTCACAGAAGACGGAGTCGTCTGCGGCCTCCTTTGTGCGGGACCGGCTGGCGGCATTGTCCTGTCCTCGTCGCGCGTCCTGCTGTCGACCGGCGGGATCGGCGGGCTTTACGAGGCGACCACCAATCCGACCGGAAACTTTGGCCAGGGCGTTGCGCTTGCGGCGCGCGCCGGGGCGGTTCTTGCCGATATGGAATTCGTGCAGTTCCATCCGACGGCGCTCGACAGCCGCCGCCGCCCGCTGGCGCTCGTCAGCGAAGCTGTGCGCGGCGAGGGGGCCGAGCTTGTCAACGAGCGCGGTGAGCGGTTCATGGCCAGCGTGCCGGGTGCCGAGCTGGCGCCGCGCGATGTCGTCGCCCGCGCCATCAGCGCCGAGATCGCCCGCGGCGGACGCGTGTTCCTCGATGCCCGCCGAGCGCTCGGAACGCGGTTCGGCGCGCGCTTTCCCGCGATCGCCGCCCTTTGCCACGAAGCAGGTATCGATCCGGGCAGCGCGCCGATCCCGGTTCGTCCGGCAGTTCACTATCATATGGGCGGCATTGCCACTGATCGCGGCGGCCGCACCAGCGTGCCCGGACTTTGGGTGGGCGAGGCTGCATCGACAGGCCTTCACGGCGCCAACCGGCTGGCAAGCAACTCGCTGCTCGAAGCGGCGGTGATGGGCATGCGTGCCGCCCGCGATATGGCTTCATCGGCAATCAAGGCGAGCCTCGGGGCGGTTCCCGCCTTGCCGCCGGGCCCCGAAACAAGCTTCGTCCGGCCGATCGTCTCTCGCCATCTCGGCGTGCTGCGCAATGCTGGCGCCATCCATGGTGCGATCTCTGCGCTCTTGCCGCTGGCAGAAAGCGAAGGTCCGGCCTCCGATCCCGCGATCGTGGCGCTTTCCATTTCCGTCTTTGCCAGCCTGCGCCAGGAATCACGCGGGGCGCATGCGCGGACCGATTTCCCGCTGCGTCAGGGCGTTGCACGCAGGCGGATGATGACGCTTGCCGAGGTGCTGGAGATTGCCCGCGCCGCCGCCTCTCAAGATTTTGCAAGGAGTGCCTGATATGAGCCTTGTTCCCCTGTCGCGCCTTGTGATCGAGCCTCTTGTCCGGGCAGCCCTTGCCGAAGATCTCGGTCTTGCCGGTGATATCACCTCGGCTGCCGTCATTCCCGCGGACCACCGCTCCACGGTCGTCATGGCTGCGCGGCAGCCGGGTATCATTGCCGGTCTGGATGCGGCCGAGCTTTCCTTTCAGCTCGTCGATCCCGCGATCGTCATGGAGCGGCACCTGCAGGACGGCATGGCGGTCAAGTCCGGTGACGTGATCGCAACGATATCAGGCCCGTCGCGGGGACTTTTGACCGGCGAGCGCACGGCGCTGAATTTTCTCTCGCATCTCTCGGGGATCGCCACGGTAACCGCTTCGATTGCTGAGGCGATCTCCGGAACGAAGGCGTCGGTTGCCTGCACGCGCAAGACGACTCCGGGGCTTCGGGCGCTGGAAAAATATGCGGTGAGGGCAGGCGGCGGCATGAACCATCGCTTCGCGCTCTATGATGCCGTGCTGATCAAGGACAACCATATTGCCATCGCAGGCAGCATCCGCGAGGCGTTGCGCCGAGCCAAATCTGCTGCCGGGCACATGGTCAAGATCGAGATCGAGGTGGATACGCTCGATCAGCTCCGGGAGGTGATGGACGAGGGCGTGGATGCCGTGCTTCTCGACAACATGCACCCGGTCATGCTGCGCCAGGCCGTCGATATCGTTGCCGGCCGGGCGATCACCGAAGCCTCGGGGCGCATTACGCCTACGACCGCGCCTGACATCGCTGCATCCGGCGTCGATCTGATCTCCGTCGGCTGGATAACGCATAGCGCGCCGATCCTCGATATCGGTCTCGATTTCAAAAGCGCGAACTGACCGCCAGGCCGCATCCCGTCTCGATTGACCCGCCCAGAGAGCTGCCCGGCCAGCCTCGCTGCCGTTCGCGAAATCCAACCTTGATGTCTTCGCAGTCATCCGGGATGATGGCGCCGCGCGCGGGTAGGGACATTCGTTTGCGCGACATTTTCAGCTGCCATAACTCCATTTCGCTTGCCCTTTCGACAATCAACCCCGAACGACAGAGGACGACCGATCATGACCAATCATTTCGTCACGACCAAAGACGGCGTGCAGATTTTCTACAAGGACTGGGGTCCGAAGGATGCCCAGCCGATCGTGTTCCATCACGGCTGGCCGCTTTCGGCCGATGACTGGGACAACCAGATGCTGTTCTTCCTTCATCACGGCTATCGCGTCATCGCCCATGACCGGCGCGGCCACGGCCGCTCCGCGCAGGTGAGCGAAGGTCACGACATGGACCACTACGCGGCCGACGCGTCCGCCGTGGTCGAACATCTCGATCTGAAGAATTCCGTTCATATCGGCCATTCCACCGGAGGCGGACAGGTCGCGCGCTATGTCGCCAAGTTCGGCGAGCCGCAGGGCCGCGTCGCCAAGGCGGTGCTTGTCAGCGCCGTCCCGCCGCTGATGCTGAAAACGGACGCCAATCCGGGCGGCCTGCCGATCGATGCGTTTGACGGTTTGCGCAAGGCGCTTGCCGACAACCGCGCCCAGTTCTTCCTCGACGTTCCGGCTGGCCCGTTCTACGGGTACAACCGTCCGGGCGCGACGGTTTCGGATGGCGTGATCCGCAACTGGTGGCGTCAGGGCATGATGGGCAGCGCCAAGGCGCATTACGAAGGTATCAAGGCCTTCTCGGAAACGGACCAGACCGAAGACCTGAAAAACATTTCGGTGCCGACTTTGGTGCTGCATGGCGACGACGACCAGATCGTGCCGATCGGCGCATCCGCGTATGAATCGATCAAGCTTCTGAAGAACGGCACCCTGAAAGTCTACAAGGGCTTTCCGCATGGCATGCTGACAACCCATGCCGACATCCTGAATGCCGATCTGCTGGCCTTCATCAAAGGCTGATCGCTGAAAAACCATAGCCGCTGCGGCCGCTTTTGTGCCGCAGCGGTCTTTCCGCGGTGGGTGCCGATGCTCTGCCCGGTCGCTGGCCCGCCTTGCAATGCGGCGCCTCTCACCCTATCTTTCGGCCATCACTCACATAACAAACCGCGCATGACCGGCTCGAAAGCCGGTCGCCCGGCGTTTTTGCCGGGCTGTGCCGGCCGCCAAGAGGCGGCAAAGGATTTCATTTGAACAAGACGAATACCGCGATTGCGCCTGCCGCGGCAGCGCCGCGCAAGCGCGAAGAGGCCGTGAAACGGCCCACCAAGAATTGGAAGCCCGATCCCTGCCTGCTGACGCGGCGGGAACTGAAGGCGATCATCGCCAGGCAGCTGGGCTGAGACATCACAAACGAAGAAGGAGAAGACCATGCAGGTTCTGGTCAGAGACAACAATGTCGAGCAGGCGCTTCGTGTGCTGAAGAAGAAATTGCAGAAGGAAGGCGTCTTTCGCGAGATGAAGGAACGCCGCGCCTATGAAAAGCCCTCGGAACGACGGGTTCGCGAGCACGCGCAGGCCGTGTCCCGCCATCGCAAGGCTGCCCGCAAGCAGCTGCAGCGCGAAGGCCTCCTGCCTGCTGCAAAACGCAAAGTATCGGCACGGTAACGATCGCGCCGCCGGACTGCGGTCCGGCGGACGGGACATGAAAGGGTTGTGCGATGGAAGAACTTTACAGCTTGAATGTTTCGGACGAGAGGCTTGAGGATTGCCGCGATGTGATCGAACCGGATCTCCAGGATTTGATCCGCGCGGCGATCGCCTCGGGGTTCACGGCGGAAGAGGTGCTGATTTCGATCAGCGAACTCGTGGCGGAAGACTTCGCCTTTGCAGTCAGGACACCAAGTGTTCATTAATTGCCCGCAAGATGGGCAAGCTATGCACTCTGCGCAATGCTGTCCAGATGTCTTAGCGCTGCAAATCCCGGCTGGCTTAGATTATATATTTCTCATCGAAGCGAACGGAGCGCCGATTGGGGCAGCAGGGTTCGCAAAGCCCACGGAAGGGGACCGAGATGAACGTAGCACGCTCTTTCAATAACTGGCGCAAGTACCGTCAGACCGTTGCAGAACTGGGTCGCATGACGAACCGCGAACTGTACGACCTCGGCATCGACCGCGGTGATATCCGCTCGGTCGCACGCTCTGCAGCCGGCCGCTAATCGGCCCGCGAAGTCTTCAGAATTTCTATCGGAAACGCCGGTTCATTCGAGCCGGCGTTTTTGTTTTTACGTTTTTCCAGCGTCCCGCCTCATGCATGGCAGATCTGCGATTGCTGCCAATGCTCATAACAGAGGCATGATGCGAGGCGCGCCGGAAGCGACACTCTGTTCAATGGGGCGCGGCTATATTCCGGCGCGGCGGCGTGGCAAGACAGCGGCAACGAAACCTTGCGGATGACAGCATCATGAAAAAGATCGGTTTTCTCTCGTTCGGGCACTGGACGCCCTCCCCGCAATCGCAAACCCGCACGGCGGGCGACACGTTGCTGCAGTCGATCGACCTGGCGGTGGCCGCCGAGGAGCTCGGCGCCGACGGCGCCTATTTCCGCGTACACCACTTTGCCCGCCAGCTGGCATCGCCATTTCCGCTTCTGGCGGCAGTCGGCGCGAAGACCAGGCGGATCGAGATCGGTACCGCGGTCATCGACATGCGCTACGAAAACCCGCTCTACATGGCCGAAGATGCCGGAGCGGCGGACCTGATCTCCGGCGGCCGCCTGCAGCTCGGCATCAGCCGTGGTTCGCCGGAGCAGGTCATCGATGGCTACCGCTATTTCGGCTACGCCCCAGCCGACGGTGAGAGCGATGCCGATATGGGCCGCCGCCACACAGAGGTGTTTCTGGACGTGCTGCGCGGAGAGGGCTTTGCCGAGCCCAATCCGCGGCCGATGTTTCCGAACCCGCCGGGCCTGCTGCGCCTCGAACCGCATTCCGAGGGCCTGCGTGAGCGTATCTGGTGGGGATCGAGCTCCAATGCGACCTCCATCTGGGCTGCCAAGCTCGGCATGAACCTGCAGAGCTCGACGCTGAAGACCGACGAGAGCGGCAAGCCGTTCCATATCCAGCAGGCCGAACAGATACGTATCTATCGCGAGGCCTGGAAGGAAGCCGGGCATGCGCGCGAGCCGCGGGTCTCCGTCAGCCGCAGCATCTTCGCGCTTATGAACGATATGGACCGCGCCTATTTCGGCGCCAGCGGCAACAGCCAGGACCAGATCGGCAACATCGATCCGCAGACGCAGGCGATTTTCGGTCGTTCCTATGCAGCAGAACCCGACCGGCTGATTGCTCAGCTGAAGCAGGACGAGGCGATCGCCGAGGCCGACACGCTGCTGCTGACCGTGCCGAACCAGCTGGGTGTCGACTACAACGCGCATGTGATCGAGAGCATCCTCAAGCACGTCGCCCCGGCGCTCGGCTGGCGGTAAACGCCCCAGAAGGGCATCCCCGTATCTGCGGGGATGCCAAAGCTTCCCTGGAATCCGATGTTGCGACAATGTTTCCGCGTGACAGAAACTCGATGCAACAATATACAGTCAATGCGGGAGCTACTTCCCGCGTTGGCCCGGTATCGACGGATCACAGATGAAAGACTGGCACCCAGATCTCAACCGCTCTTCCAGCCCACGCTATATGGCGATTGCCGATCTGATCGAGATGGATCTCAGAAGCGGTGTGCTTGCTGCCGGCGACCGGTTGCCGCCGCAGCGCGAGCTCGCCAAACGCCTCAATATCGATTTCACCACGGTCGCCCGTGGCTATGTTGAGGCGCGCAAGCGCGGGCTTGTCGGCTCGCATGTCGGCCGTGGCACCTTCGTAACCGGCGGTCAGGAAAAAGAGCGCCGAGGGTTTGCTGCCGAAGCCGTTGCCGATCCGCGGCGCGAAGCCGTCGCCGATTTCTCGATGAACCTTCCGCCCGAGCCCGATGGCGTCGAGCTTCTGGAGCGAATGCGCGATGGCATGGCAACCGTCGCCGCCAATCTGATCCCGCTGCTGCGCTATCAGGGATTTGGCGGTTCGGCGATGGACAAGGAGGCGGCCGGCGTCTGGCTTGGCCGCCGTGGTCTGGCGCCGTCGCAGGAGCGCATCTTCGTCACGCCCGGCGCGCATCCGGCGCTGCTGGCTATTTTCGGCATGCTGGCGCGGCCGGGCGATGCCGTTCTCTCCGAAAACATCACCTATCCCGGCATGCGCTCGATCGCTGCTCAGCTGCGGCTCAATCTGTCGGGGCTCCCGATGGATGAAGAGGGTATTCTCCCGGATGCGCTGGCCGATGCCTGCGAAAGGCTGAAGCCGAAGGCGCTCTATCTCAACCCGACCCTGCAGAACCCGCTGACGCTGACCATTCCGCTTCAGCGCCGCGAAGCGATCGCGGCGGTCGCCCGCAAATACAATCTGCCCGTCGTCGAAGACGATGCCTATGGCTTCATTCCTGCCGATGGCCCCCCGCCGCTGGCGGCGATTGCGCCGGAGCTCACCTGGCATATCGGCGGTCTGGCGAAATGCATCGGCGCCGGCTTGCGGCTGGCCTTCGTCGTGGCGCCCGATACCAAGGCGATCTGGCCGTTTATCAGCGCCATGCGCACTGGCAATGTCATGGCCTCGCCGCTCAATCTGGCGCTGGCGACCCAGTGGATCGAAGACGGTACCGCCGATTCCATCCTCCACTTCATCCGCACCGAGGCAGCGGCCCGCCAAGAGATGGTGGCAAGGATCCTGCCTGCGGGCAGCTATAACGCGGATGCGATCAGCTTCAATATCTGGCTGCCGCTGACGAATGGCTGGACCCGATCGACCTTCAGCAGCCATATGCGCAGTTCGGGTATCGGTGTCGTCGCAAGCGATGCCTTCACCGTCGATGGCCAGGCGCCGGAGGCTGTGCGCGTCTGCATTGGCGGGCCGATTACGAGAGAGCGTCTGCAGGGCGCGCTGGATTTCATGGCGCATGCACTGGAAGGCTCGCCCGAGATGACGGCGTCGTTTTTCTGATCCCGTCCAGTCTTTGCCGCGCTGGCGGAAGCGGCGCGTGACGGCGCTGGAGATGGCTTCTTAACTTTACGATCAAGTCACTGCGGCATTGTGCCTAATAGACTGGCAATTCGCCTTCAATGTAATTATATTGTATGCATACATTCAGAGGCATTGAATGCATATAAAAATGCCTCGCAACCTGAAAAGCGAGATAACCGTGGATACCGAATATCCTCCTCTTCCTCCCATGCAGACCGGCATTCGCGGCCGTTGTCCGCGATGCGGGCAGGGGCACATGTTCAAGGGCTTCTTGACGCTTCGGACGGAGTGCGAGGCTTGCGGACTGGATTACTCCTTCGCCGATCCGGCCGACGGCCCGGCCTTCTTCGTCATCTGCTTTGCCTGCGTCCCGAGCGTGCTGCTCGGCGTGTGGCTGGAGGTCGCCTTCTCGGCGCCGCTCTGGGTGCAGTTCCTGGTGACAGGTCCGTTCATGCTGGCGACCTGTATTCCGCCGCTGAGGCCGCTGAAAGGCTGGCTCGTCGCCAGCCAGTATTTCTACAAGGCCGAGGAAGGCAAACTTGCGCGGCGGGAGATCAGTCCCGCAAGCTGATTGATTTTCGTCCATATGGCCCGGCCATTCTCCTGTCGGAGGATGGCCGGGTTTTGCATCTTGCGGTTCGCGTCAGACCGACGACGGGCCGGTTGACGGCTCGGTAAACCAGTTGGCGCCGGTCTCCGACATGTAGATATGGTCTTCCAGGCGAACCCCGAACTGGCCGGGAAAGACGATCATAGGCTCGTTGGAAAAGCACATGCCAGGCGCCAGAGGCGTCTTGTTGCCGCGGACGATGAACGGTCCTTCGTGGATTTCGAGCCCCAGTCCGTGGCCCGCGCGGTGCGGCAAACCGGGCAGCTGATAGTCCGGGCCTAGCCCATGGTTGGCAAAAGTCTTGCGGGCTGCTGCATCCAGCGTCTCGCAGGCAGCACCAAGCGTTGCCGCACCGAAAACCGCCAGCTGTCCCTCGCGCTCGATCGACCAGGCGCGCTCGAATTCGCTGGTGGGATCAAGCATATAGGTCCGGGTCAGATCGGAATGGTAGCCGTCGATCCGGCAACCCGTATCGACGAGAATGACGTCGCCATCCTGAAGGATCTGCTCGCCATCGGCGCCATGCGGCAGCGCCGTGGCGGTGCCGAAAGAGACGATGCAGAAGCTCGAGCCGTTGTCAGCGTCTGCCGCACGGTGCTGCTGATCGATGAACCGGACCACTTCCGATGCGGCGATGCCGGGCTTGATCATCTCGCGGACCTTGCCGTGAATGCCGAGCGTCAGCTTCATCGCATATTGAATGATGGCGATCTCGGCTGGCGATTTGGTGAGGCGCAACGCATTGATCATCGGCCCGGCATCGACGAGCCTTGCGGCGCCGATCTTTTCGGCGAAGGCATGGTAGAAGGCGAGCGGCAACGCATCGTCGAGCGCCAGCTTGCCTGAGGCGCCTGCAAGCTGCGCGACGATGGCCGAGGGGCTTTCCTCTTCCTGCCAGACCAGCAGATCGCCCGGAAGATGCGGCAGAGTCTCGACGCGGCTAAGCTCGAAACCCGGCACGATATAGGTGAGCCTGTCTTCGGTGACGACAGCGCCGAGCAGGCGCTCGCTCAGATGCCAGACGAGACCGGTGAAGTAGCGCAGGCTTTCCGTCGGACCGAGAAGCGTGGCGGCAATGCCGCGTTCCCGCATGCTCTGGCGAAGCCGGTCCAGGCGGGCGGCCCGCTCGTTTTCAGTGATGGCGGCTACGGGGTGGTTCCATGCCTGCTGCGTCATGCTCATATCCACTTTTGATCATAGATCCCGCCGTCATACCGCCGGGTGGGCGAAGACATGCATCCGATCGGCGCCGAAGGAAAGTGGTATTTTTTATCATTGCCCGGCGTTCTACCGGCAAAAATGCAGCGCGACCCGCATGCCCTCGGCTTCGTGTACCGGCATCGCGTAGCCGAAGACGGCTTCCAGCACATCGGTCTTCAGGACCTCTTCAGGCGCGCCGGCGGCGATGATCCGCCCGTCCTTCATGGCAACGATCCGGTCGGCATAGGCGGCCGCCTGGTTGATGTCGTGGATAACGATGACGATGGTGCGGCCGTTCTCGTCGGCGATCCGGCGCAGTGTCTGCATCAGCTGGCGGGCGTAGAACATGTCGAGATTGTTCAGCGGCTCGTCGAGCAGCAGGTAGTCGGTGCCCTGACAGAACGTCATCGCCACCATGGCGCGTTGTCTTTGGCCACCGGAAAGCGTGTCGATGAATCGGCTTGCGAGATCGTTGAGATCGAAACCCGCCAACGCCTCGTCGATCAGCTTCTCGTCCGCGGCCGTCAGGCGGCCGCGGTGGTGGGGGAAGCGGCCGAAGCCGACCAGTTCGCGCACCCTGAGCCTGCTTGCCGTTGCCGTGTCCTGGCGCAGGATCGCCAGCACCTTGGCAAGCTCCCGGCCGCTGGTGGTGCCGACGGGAAGCCCGTCAACGGAGATCGAGCCATGCTGCAGCGGCTGGAGCCGCGCGATCAGCGACAGAAGCGTGGACTTGCCGGCGCCATTCGGCCCGACGAGTGCCGTGATGCCGCCCTTGGGGATCGTCAGCTTGACGGATTTGAGGATTTCTGCCTTGGCGATTGACAGCGAGACATTTTCGATACGGATCATTTTCTGCTCCCGGTAATCAGCATCAGAAGGAAGACAAGGCCGCCGGCGAATTCGATGACGATGCCGAGCGTGGAGGCGCTGCCCAACAGATGCTGCAGCAGGGTCTGGCCGCCGACGAGAAGGATGATGGCGACCACTATGGCGGTGGGGATCAGCGCGCCGTGTCTGCTGCTCCCGCCGATCTTTTCCGCAAGGGCCGTGACAAGCAGGCCGAGAAAGGCAACGGGGCCGACAAGGGCGGTCGAGACCGAGACCAGGGCCGAGACCAGCAGAAGAATGGCGGCCACCGTCTTCAGCCAGTCGATGCCGAGGCCGGTGGCGCTCTCGCGCCCGAGCAGCAGAACGTCGAGCACATGCCGCAGGCGCCAGGCGGCGATGACGGCGGCAAGCGTCAGGACCGCCGCGATCCCGAGCAGACCTGTTTCAACGTTGCTGAAATTGGCGAAGCTCACCGTCTGCGCGACGGCAAACTCGTTTGGGTCGATGAGGCGAGCGAGGAGCGAGGTGAGGCTGCGGAAGAGAATGCCGGCAACGACGCCTGCCAGCAGCATCAGCCCGATATCCGTCCGAGTCTTCAGCATCGGAAAGAGCAGCGCGCAGGACATCAGCATCAGAAGCAGCACTTCCATGCCGAACTTCGCTTCCGCATTCAGCGCGGAGAATCCGGCGCCGCCGACGGCGAAGACCAGCGCGATCTGGCCGAAGACGTAGAGGGCATCGAGGCCCATGATCGATGGCGTCAGGATGCGATTGCCGGTGACGGTCTGAAACAGCACCGTCGAGACGGCGATGGATGCTGCCACGACTATGAGGGCCGCGAGCCTTACAGCGCGCAGCTCCAGTGCAAAGGCGATGTTGCCGCGAAGGCCGATCGACATGAAGGCGATAAGGCTGGCGACCGCGAGAGCGGCGAGGATGAGCAGGCGCGTCTTATGCATCTCTTCGCCGCCCGAATAGCAGCACAAGGAAAAGCAGTGCGCCTGTAACCCCCATGACGGTTCCGACGGGTATTTCATAGGGGTAACGGATGAGGCGGCCGATAATATCGCAGCCGAGCACCAGGATTGCGCCGCCTGCGGCCACCCATCCGATCGAGCTGCGGATATTGTCGCCGAGCAGACGGGAGGCGACATTCGGCACGACAAGCCCGGCGAAGGGGATCATGCCGACGACGGTGACCGTCAGCGCCGTGATGACCGAGACGATGACCAGCCCGGCCTGCAGCATCCGCCCATAGCTGATGCCAAGCCCGATCGAGGCATCGCGCCCGAGCGTCATGATCGTCAGCCGGTCGGCAATCCACCAGGCGGCGCCGACCAGCGGTACGGCGAGCCACAGCAGTTCGTAGCGCCCGCGCAGGATGCCGGAGAACTCGCCGTTCATCCAGATTTCCACATATTGCAGCAGATCGGTCTGCCATGCGGCGAAGGTCACCGCCGCGCCGATCACCCCGCCATAGACGAGGCCGAACAGCGGCACCAGATAGGGCTGCTCCGGCGGCAGGCGATGGGCCGTCGCCAGGAAGACCGTGGTTCCGGCAAGGGAGGTCGCGGTGGCGACCAGCGTCTTTAGGGCAAGCGAGGCTGTCGGATAGAAGATGGTGGCGATGAGGATGCCGAGCGCCGCGCTCTGCGCCGCTCCGGCCGTCGCCGGTTCGACGAAGCGGTTTCTGGCGATGGTCTGCATGATCAGGCCGGCGATGGCGAGGCCCGCACCCGCCAGAACGGCGGCAAGCGTGCGCGGCAGGCGGCTGACGAACAGCAGCTGCTGCGCCGCCGGATCGAACGGCCCGGTCCCCGTGCTGCCAGCGCCGACACACAGGCTGACGGCAAAAAGCGCCGCGAGCAAAGGCGGCGCAATCCACTTGCAGGACAGGCGACAGTTCATCGCTTCGCGGCGGCAAAAGCGGTGGTGATCTGGTCCAGGACGCGAAGCGTCGATTGAACCCCGCCCGCGGCAATGTAGAAGTCGGCGGCGGGCAGGTAGATCACCTGTCCCTTTTTCCAGGCGGCCGTCTCGGCGACAAGGGCGTTGTCGAGCGTCGCCTTGGCGTTCTGGTCGCTGGAGCCGATTGCCACTGCCCGGTCGAGCACCAACAGCCAGTCGGGATTGGCCTCTCGGATGAATTCGAAGGAAACAGCCTCGCCATGCGTCGCGGCGGTGACGTCCTTTACAGCGGATGGAAGCGCCAGCGCGTTATGCACCCAGCCGAAGCGGGAACCGGCGCCATAGGCCGAGATCTTCGGGCCATTGGTCATGACGATCAGCGCCTTGCCCTTGCCGGCGATCGCTTGGCGGGCCTTTTCCACGGCCTGGTCGAGTTCCGCAGACGCGGCCTGCGCCTCCGCCACTTTGCCGAACAATGCGCCGTAAGCCGAGAGCCGTTGCTTCGCCTGCAGCAGCAGATCGTCGCCATCCATCGTCATGTCGATCGACGGAGCGACCTTCGAGACGGACGAGAGCTTTGGCGAGGAACGGCCGCCGACGATGATGAGATCGGGGGAAAGCGCACTCAACGCTTCAAGATCGGGCTCGAAAATATCGCCGACCGGCTTGGCCGTCCCGTTCAGGCGATCGAGTTCGGGGACGTAGAGTTTCGACGGCAGGCCGTCGATCCTGACGCCGAGCTTGTCGAGCGTATCGACCGCCGCGATGTCGTAAACCGCAACAGTTTTCGGCGCCGCATCGATGGTCACGACGCCTTGCGCCGTCTCGATCTCCAGCGCCTGCGCGGCAACGCCCGGGACCAGCAGAAAGAGGGTGGTGAGAAATGTCTTGAACACATGCATGGTCGATATCCGAAGTTAGAAATTGGCCGAGCGTTGAAGCGGGACCGTGTTGTCGAGTGTGTCGGCAAGACGTCCGCGGTCGTTTTTCAACACCTCGAAGCAGTCGGAGCCGAACCATTCCAGCGATGCATCGGCGCTAAGCTCGCCGGAAAGCTCCGACAGGAAGCGATCATAGTCGAAGGCACCGGCAAAAAGCGGCGTCATCGCATCGCGCCGGCCGGCGGCTGAATAGACATTCGCCGGTTCGAAAATATCGAGATCATCGCGCGAGGCGACGTTCTTCAGGTGGTAGTGTCGGATATGCGGGCGCAAAGCGCGGTGCATGGCGACGGGATCGTCGCCGCCTTCCCAGACATGCAGAACATCGAAGTTGATCTTGAAGGCCGGGTGGCGAACTTCGTCGATCAGCCGGAGCGTCGAAGGGCCGGTGTCGGCGAGGGTATTCGGATGGGTTTCTACCAGTAGCAGCAGGCCATGCGCTTCGGCAATCACCGCGATCTCCCGCAGCCGCGCGATGATCCGGCGCCGGTCTTCGATCGAGGTCGCGGCACTGGCACGACTGCCTGCAAAGATGCGGATCTTCCGCGCGCCCCAGCGGTTCGCGTGACCGCAGAGCTCCAGCGCCAGCCGCCGAAGCGTGGCGGCTTCCGCTTCAAGCGGCAGATAGTGACTGATCATCGGCACGCCGAGCCCGAAGCCCGCGAGCCAGCTGCCATCCAGCTCCGGCCTGGCGGCAAGATTGCGCGCATGCGCCCCCCAGAGTTCGATCCCCTGAAAGCCGTTGCAGCGCGCCCAGTTGGCGATGTCTTCGATCGACAGAAGATGGTGGCGGAAGGTGATGGTGCAGAGAGAGACCTTCATCGTGATACTCCTCTCGCCAACGGCGCAGCGGAAGCGGCAATGCCGCGGCTTTCGCACCAGAGGCCGAAGACCTCCTGCAACTTGTTCTTGATCCTGCCCTCAATGCGTTCGGCGTTGTCGAGGCGTTTGAAGACGTCGGCTGCGAAGTTGTGGTCGCGCGTCTGGCTGAGTTTCATGCAGGCGTAATGCAGCGACTTGAGCTCCTGGAATAGAGCCTCGATCTCGTCGCACCAGATGTCGAATTCCGCCGATGGCAGCTTGAGGGCGCGCCAGAAGAACGCGAAGCCGTGCTCATAGGCATACTTGCGGATCGAGATCACCGGGAGTTCGCGCACCGCCGAAGCCAGCGCCGGGAGCTGCAGGCGCGGCGGGCCGTCGAGATGCGCCGCAACGATCCTGCGGACCGCATCGACGAGCGGATTGCCGCGTGGATGGAAGCTGGCGTGGAAATAGTCGCGCAGGTCTTCGTCAACAGGCGCACGCGCTTCGGAGCGGTCGAAAACGTAACCGCCTGCGACGCTGGGCTGCATCATCGCATTGATGATCTTGGCGCGCTCGATCTGGCCCTGCCAGCGGTAGTCGGGGTCGAGAACATTCCAGATCTCGGGATCGCCGCTCGTCTCGATCATCAGGTAGTGCGGGAAGGGGTTCTGGTTGAACTTGTTTTCCCGTTCCGGCAGGTGGAAAAGATCGACCATCACCATGACATAGCCGGTTTCGCCGCGGCGCTCGATCAGATCGAGCATCGTCGAAAGGTTCTCTTCCTTAGACCTGCCGTGGTCGTACCACTCTCGCACTTCGGCGCCGTAGAGCGTTTCGAACCACGAGCGGAAGAATTCCTGGCTGATTGCAGGCGTGTGATAGAGCAGTTCGAACTGCTCGCTGACAGCGAAATCGGCGTCCCATACGCCGAAATAGAAGGGCCGGTGGTCAAGCCCCGCCTTCTTCAGGCCCTCGCAGACGCAGCTGACGAAGCAGTGAACCTTGATGTCGTAATAAGCTTCGCCGTGCACGCCATCGCCTTCAGGCACAGCAGCAGGAGATATTGGCTCTGCCGGCGCATCGGCAAAGAGACCGGCGAGATCCTCGACCGTGACGATATCCTGGCGGTTGATGATCTCATCGACGGCGGGAAGCCCGTATTCCAGTTCGAGGTTGAGGAAGATCTGCAGGATCAGCACGGAATCCAGATAGAGATCCTCGTTGAGCCGCGCCGTCGGCGCAAAGGCGCCGGCATGTGGAAGCTGCATCGTATCGCGCAGGATCGAGCCGATGGCGGAGATGATCTCGCCGCGGTTCATTGTGCCGCCTCCATGGCTGGGGCCGCGAAGGCACCGGCCTGGTGCATTTCGGCCACCTGCCTCCGGCTGATCTTGCCATTTGCCTGCCGCGGCACGGCGCCGACCTGCAGGATCTCCATCGGCAGCTGATGGCTGGCAAGATTGCGGCTGCACCATTCGCGGACGGAGAGCGGGTTGATCGCCTCTGCAGCGCTGAAAATCAGCGTCACGCGCTCGCCGGCAAAACGATCCGGCTTGCGAAACGCGACGGCATCGGAAATGCCGGGCATCAGCATCACTGCGTCCTCGACATCCTTCGGATAAACGTTGAGACCCGAGACGTTGATCGTGTCGTCCATGCGCGAGACGAAGACCAGCATGCCGTCCTCGCGCAGATAGCCGAGATCCTGGGTGCGAACGGCCGTAGTCGCATTGCTGACGACGATTTCACCGGGAGCGGTGGCGCCTTGCCCGGCTTCGGCACGATGGTGCGGCAGGACATAGCCCATATCGGCGGCGCTGCGGACATCCGGGTTGATGGCGATGCATCCGGCTTCGGAGCAGCCATATTGCTGGAACATGTGCTCCGCCCTGGTCCGGATATCGGCAAACCAGGGCTCTGGCAGAACGGTTCCCGATGTCATGACAGCATGGATCTTTTCGCCTGAAGGCAGAAGCCTTGCCAGCGTGTGGAGAATCGCCGGCGACGAATAGAGCAACGGGCGGTCGATCTCCTTAAGCTTTCGCAGCAGGTATTTCGGATTGGCGGTGTTGAGGATCACCGGCGTCTGGCCGCGGCGAAGCGCAACGAGAATGCCGCAGATCAGCCCGTAGGAATGGGTCGTGGGGCAGGCGACAACAGGGGTCATTGCCTCAGGGGCGCGAAACGCCGTGACATAGCTTTCGATCTCGCGATCGATCTCGCTCCAGTTCCGCGCGATGCATTTCGGCGTTCCCGTCGTGCCGGAGCTCATCTGCAGCAGCTGTCCTTCGCCGGCGGCGGCTTCCTGTTCCGAGAGCAATTCCGCCTGTAGGCTGTTGTAGAAGAGCGTGCCGCAACCGGCGCTGACCGCAAGACGGCGGGCAGCGGGATAGGGCGTGCCCGGAAAAATCGGCAGGACGTTGGCCCCGATCGAGCGGATGGCGAAGAACAGCTCCAGCCAGTCGACGGTGTTGGCAAAGCAGACCGCATAGCGGGCGGGCTGGCGCCGGTCGAGCCCGGATTCCTTTATGCATCGCTCTGTGGCGCTGTCGAAATGGGCCCGGTCGTAAAGCGTATCGTCTATGGTGATCATCGGGTTATCCTCTGTTCAGCCGGTGACGGCAAAGATGTTGGGGATGAGGTGATGATATTCCG
Organism: Rhizobium sp. 05N430; assembly: GCF_056396985.1. Classification (NCBI taxonomy): domain Bacteria; kingdom Pseudomonadati; phylum Pseudomonadota; class Alphaproteobacteria; order Hyphomicrobiales; family Rhizobiaceae; genus Rhizobium; species Rhizobium sp. 05N430. Next base: position 452,952 of record NZ_JBFTMO010000002.1, read on the forward strand.
GCTGGGCTGCGAGCAGCTTCCGGGTCATCAGGGATTCGGTGAGGATCGACGGAGCGCTGTGGCCGAGCGCGGCCTGCCTCTCTCCGAGATCATGCCGTTTCGCGTAAGCCGCGAGGCAGGCTGTGGTCTTCTGCCAGAAGGCGGTTTCGCTGTAGCCGTAATGTTCTTCGAGAAGATGCGAAACCTCAGTGAGATTGTAGATGAACAGCGTGTCCATCACCAATTCCCGCAGCGAATCCAGCGAGTCCGTCGAATAGAAATCGCCGGGCCTGGCATCCCGGTAGACGGCGTCCAGTTGCGCGAAATCGGGCGCGTTTTGGCGGTCGGCGAGGAAATCCGTGGAGAATTCGATACTCTCATGGAAATCGCGCAGCATGATCCTGACCGGCCAGCCGTCCTTGTGGACGAGAACCATGTTCTGCCCATGTGCCTCGACGGCGATGCCGTGGGCCACAAGCAGATGCCAGACGGGCAGCACGGCGATGTCGAGAAGCCGGTCCATCCAGGCGTCAAGGCCATAGCGCCGAACGAAAGGATCGATGAATGGCGCGCCGTCCGCCTCGATCATCATCAGGGCGTTGAACGGGATCGCCGCTTCGCCGGCACCAAGGCTGGCTTCAGGGCTCTCCCGCCAGATGGCACCGAGATGGCCGGAAAGCTCTGTCGAGCGGCCGGCGATCATGCCCGCATATTCGCGCAGGATCGTCAGTGGGTAGCGGGTGGCAAACAGGCTGTCCGAGCGCACGACGCTATCAATCCACGCCGAGATGATGGGGGCGGTGCAGACAGAATGCGGCTCCAATATTCGCTCGGCCGAGGTGTTGACCATCGCCAGCGGCAGTTTGAGATGGGCGCGGCGGGGTTCTTCCGCGTCGAGCAGCGTTCGGACGGACTGGCTGGCCGTATAGAACGGGCCGGCGGTGCCAAGGCAATGTACGAGCCCTTCCGTGATCCAGTTTTTCAGGCGATCCTGGCTCAGGGTGCGCCATTGCCAGGGATGAACAGGCAGCAGCGCGAAATCCTCACCAAGGCCGGGTGCATCCCGGCGCCCCGACAGCTCGTCGTAAACGTCGGTTCCGAGCTCATGCTGCCAGAACTCGTCTTCGCCGCAGGGCAGCCGCTGTTCCAGCAGCGAGCGGGAGACGGCAAGCCAGATGAGCTGAAAGCGGCGTCCGGCCTCAGGTCCATAGCTGGCGTGATCGGCTTCGGAAAATCCGGTCCGCGCCTTGTAGCAGGGATGATAGGGATGCCCCTCGTCCAGCAGCGCTTCCAGCGATGCGTAGGCCGACGAACGGCGGCAGCGCCGATCAAGGTTGGCAGCGTTCCAGCGCGACAGCGTCACCGTCTGCTCCATCTCGTTGAGCAGTCTGGCGCGGTTGCGCGCATTGCCGGGCAGATGCGGCACCACTGCGGCGAGCGTCGCCTCGCACCATTGCCCATCGTGAGTCATTTCGATCGAGCCGGGCACGATCCTCACCCGGCCAAATGCGCCTCTTGTCGCACTGCAGCGGAACTCAACCGCTCCGAGGCTCCACAGCGTCTGGCCGGAGGCCGCGATCTCGTGAGGCACGATGCCTTCGAAGAGCAGCGCTGCAATGAGCTGGCGCAGGACACGCTCTTCGGGCCGTCCGTGAAGCTCAAGAGGCAATGGCATGATTGCCCTCCCGGAAGCCCGAGGCCGCGACCGCGAATAGCGGGTTGGGCAGGTCGCTATACAGCGAGACGCCGCCTTCCGACTGAAGCTCGTCGATGTCGAGAAGCCGGGCCATCAGGTTTGTCTTCGTGGCGATGACGGGCCGGTCGAGCAGATGCCGCGCAAAGTCGCGGCCTGCGCCGCTCAAAGTGGCCGCGAGCTGCTCGAGGCGGTTTCGCAGCACCAGGAGCAGGGCACTTTCATCCTGCAGCCCGTCGTGGCCCATGCGGCTGATCAGCGAGAAGATCTGATTGACCGTCAGATAATAGGCGAAGCGGTTGCGGATTTCCGCATCGTCGAAATAGAGCGAGGCGATCCCTGCCGTCTCCGGCACATGCCGCATCAAGAGCGGCCGGTAGCGATTGGAGAGATAGAAGCCCTGATTGTCGCGATAGTAGAAGCCGCCGGGATAGCCTGCCGAGACGTCGAGAATGCTGTTTTGCTGATGCGCCTCGAGCGCGATGCCGAACTCGTCGTAGAGTTTGACGAGCGGAACGAGCGCGTGATCGAGATAGCGCTCGAACCAGGTGAGAGCCACGCAGGAGCGCGCCTTGCCGCTACGCGTGGCAAGACCGGTGATGATCCGGTCGAGTCGAGAGGGCTGCCCGGGAAGCGGATCGGCGGTGAGCGCAGCGACTGTCACCATGCCTTCGTCGTGCCCCTCGACGAACGGGTTTTCCCGGAGGATGACTTCGAATCCGCTTTCGCTGAGGCCCGGGATATCGAGCGTAATGTAAGCCGGGTCGTGAATGATCCGGAAATTTGGGTAGCGTTCCGAAATGCCGGTCCTGTCGAACAGTTTTGCAATGGCGATCCCGGCATCCAGCTCATGGCGCCGGTTGCGGCGCAAGGAGTTGGTTATCTGTACCGGCAACGAGAATTTCAGCATCCAGGGCTGGCTGCGGCTATAGACCGTGCGTACCGACGAGGTTGCGGTGAATGGTGCATCGCGGGCACCGAGATCGCGAAGCAGGCCGCTGCGCAGCATCGACTGCACATCGGCGTCGAGCCTGAGAGCCTCGGCCTGTAGCGGATGCATGGGTATCAGCGTCTCGCCGTCGCGCAGGAGCCCCGCAGCCTCCCTTGCCATGCTCTCGATGATCTCGACGGCGCTTTCGGCACGTGCCGAGGCATGCCTGACACAATCGGTGCGAGCCGCGAAGAAATGCAGCTGGAACTCGCCGGCGAATTCGGGTGCATAGCTTGGCTGCTGCCAGGCGGACATGCCCTGCAGGCTCTTCGGCGTCGGGTGCATCCAGTGACCGAAGACCAGCGATTGCTCGGCATCGATGAAACGGTCGCTCGACGTCCGCGCCTCGCCCCCGGCATCCAGATAGCTCATCGTCTGGCGGTAGCTCTGCAGCACGCGCAGAAGGAGCTCGAGTTCCAGGCCTTGCAGGGTATCGGCAGGCAGGTCATGACCGCGCCTGTACATTTCATGGACGAGGAACTGCAGCGCGGTGACGAGCGCGACCGGCCGCCAGGCGATTTCGGATGTGCCCTTGCACCAGGCGCGGCCGAAGCGGTGCGGACCGCAGAGCGACCGCGAAGTTATTTCAGCGCGCAGAAAGAGATGCTGGCTGGGCAGCGCCCATTCGATGCAATCGACACCGGAAGCACCGCCATGTCTTGCAGACAGACCGGCATCGATTTCACGCATGTAGCAGTTTACAAAGCTCTGGAACGTAGCCCGTTCGGCAATCTGACGGGAAGACTGGCTCATGGTTCACCTTTATCGACGGCAGGAAGTGCCGCGCGAAAACGCGCAGCGCTCCCGTGTCTCAATGCTGTGCTCACGCGTCCTGGTGCTGCTTCGTCCAGAGCAGTGGCTCCGGTTTCTCCTTGAAGGCGAAGCGAAGGAGATGGTCCTCCATCACCGCCCGGGTCTCGGCAAATTCCGCTTCGCTTTCGGCGCTGACCCTGAGAAGCAGGGCGTCTCGCCCCGCCTCCAGTTTGCCGATGCCGCAGGAGAAGCGGTATTCGGCATGCCCGTCCGCCTCGATGACCTCGACCTTATGGGCAAAGTGCTTGCACATCTGCTCGAGATATTTCTGGCCGTTTCCCGTTTCGAACCTGGCTGTCGCCTCGATCATCGGATCAATTCCCTGCTTTGCGCATGTTCATCGGCCGGCGTTCTCAGAACGTCGCCTTGGCGGTGATCATGAAGGCGCGGCCTTCCTGGTGGAGCGGCTTCACGGTGCCGAATTCCTGTCCGTAAGACGCCCTTTCGGCATAGGTTTCGTCGAAGAGATTTTTGACGTCGGCGCGGAAGGTCAGATTGGAGTGGCTCGGCGGCTTGTACTCGGCGAAGACATTGACGACTTCGTAGGCCTTGTAGGCAGGAGCTCCGGACGCCACCCGGTCATATTCCGGCGCAATCTCAACATCCCCGCCGATTGTCAGGCCCCATTCGCTAAACGTGTGGGCGGCGGTGATCGTGATGATATCGCCAACAGGAGCTGCGAGATAATTGCCGGTATCAGAATCGGCTGGCTTGCCGTCCACATCGACATCGATATGGGCGTACTTGACCTTGATGAAGCCGTCGAGCCACTCGTAACCCGCGCCGATTTCAAAGCCACGCGATTGCATGTCGTGCGCCAGCAGCGCGCCCGTTGCGGTCGCGTATCTGGCGACGCGCGCATCGTAGATATCGGTCCCGAAGACGGTGCCTTCGAGTGTAAAACCGTTATGGTGTGCTTCGAGGCCAAACGTGAAGTTGTTGGACGTGACCGGCTCCGGACCGTCGCCATAGTTCCAGATCGGATTCATGATGAAGCTCTCGGCCAGCGGGATGCCTGCCCAGACATGCGAGAAACCGGTTTTGGCCGTGAGGAAATCCGTCAGGTCGTATTCGAGCGACACGTTGCCGCTCAGGCCTGCATTGTCCCACTTGTCGCCGCTGGTGCCGGTAAACCATTGCTGGTCGGCTCTGCCGCCGAACGACAGGCGGGTATGGTCCCAGGGCTCCAGCCGCGCCTGCGCGTAAAGGCCCACATTGGTTGCCTTTTCGCGCGAGGAGTCCGAGAAGCCAAGCAACGTGCTGGCGGCGTCGAGATCGACCTTGTCATTGTAAAAATCGAGACCGGCAGTGATGTCGCCAATTCCGACGTCGAAGCGGTTTTCGAATTTGCCGTTGAAGCTGGTGGTCTCGCCGATCGTCGGGAAGGTCGTCGGGATCGTGCAGCCTCGACCAGGGCAGGCGTAGCCCAGGGTGCCGACCTCGTTCTTGGCATAAGCCAGAACAAAGGTCGGATCCCACAGGCCTTCGGGCGTTTCGTCCGTGTAGGTGAATACCGTATTCTGGCGGGTCAGCGTGTAGTCGCGAACCTTTGGCTCCCAAGGGCGCGCGTTGGTGATGAGCTCCATGTTCGCGCGGAACGGCCGGGGCGCATCATCCCTGACGCTCTCATGGCTGAGCTCGACGCGATCGCCGCTGTCGAACTCATAGGCGACCTTGCCGATGCCGCTGATGATGTTGGTGCTCGTGCCGAGCACCTCGTCGCCGTTGCCGGCCGTGAATTCGTCGCCGCGGCCGTAGTTGAGGTAACCGAGAAATTCCAGCCCGTCCTTCATGCCGTAGCCGGACACGCCGTTGGTGAAGGTGTTGCTGTTGAAATTATAGGACGAGGTGACGAAGGCGCCGACGCCATCGCCCTGCAGGAGGTCGCGGGCATCCTTGGTTTCGTAGGCGATCGCGCCGGCAAGTGCGCCCGGACCTGCATCGGCGGGCGCGATACCGGCGTCAACGTCAACGAGCTTCAGGAGGCCCGGGTCGATCAGGGTCGTTGCGTTGTGATGGAACACCTTGTTGCCCTGGCGGCCGCCGTCGATGGTGACCGCGAGATTGGTTTCCTCGACGCCGTGGACATAGACCTTCTGCGACATCGGCAGCGAGCTGCCGACCTGGATGCCCGGTTCGCCGCGGAAGACGTCGGCAAGGCTCGTCGGGTTGTTGCGCTCGATCTCCCGCTCGCCGATGATGATCTCACCTGCGCCGCCGCGTCCGCCTGCAACACCCTGGACCTGGATCGGTTGCAGCACGGTCGAACCGTCGGCGGCCGCCGCGCCGCCGGCGGTTCCTGCCGTGGTTGCCGTGCCTACAACGACGGTGCCGTTCTGGATGCGGTAGGAAATGCCGGTGCCGGACAGCAGGCGGGCGAGCGCCTGTTCAGGCGTCATCTCGCCGGTCACGCTTGCTGAGCTGACGCCGCGCGACGTTTCGGATGCCAGCGTCACCTGCAGGCCGGCTTGTCTGCCGAAGACATTGAGGGCGCCGGAGAGCGGCTGGGACGGGATGTTGAATTCTTTTACGGCAGCCGCAGCGGTGTTCTGCGCAAATGCGGGCGTGGTCACTGCCGGTGCCAGCGCGCTGATTGCGACCACAGCCACTGTTGCCCGCAGCCATGCTGCACGATTCAGTCTAAGCCCCCGCCCGGTACGGCACGCCACTACGCTCATCTCGACTCTGTCTCCGTTCTGACGCAGAGCCCCCCGGCCTACGTTTCAGCAGCAAAGACGATCGACCTTCCGGGTTTTTTCAGCAGCGATGACGATTTTTGAAAATAAATCGCATTTGCATCTGGCTAGAGAAGCGAGAGGACACGGAGATAGGGAGAGAGGCGGTGCACCTTGCCGCCGAACGGCTCGACCAGCGCTTCGAGCGCATGATCTGGATCCTTGAGATCATAGAGACCGGTGACGCGCTGCGACGCAAGCGTGCCGCTCGGTATCCGGATCCAGGCCGGGTGATAGCGCTGCAGGGTCGCGACCACGGAGGCGATGGTGGCGTCGTTGACGAAGAGCTTTCCGTCCCGCCATGCGCCGATTTCGGCGATGTCGATGCTATCGACGGTCAGCGTGCCGCTGGCGCGGTCTGCCCGGGCAATCTGGCCGGGCGAAAGCTCGGTGTCGGCTTTTCCGCCTGTGGCGGAGACATCGACGATGCCGCGGGCGAGCGCCACGGAGGCGTGCTCGCTGGTCATCGACACGTCGAAGGCGGTGCCGATGACGCCGACCTTCATGCCGCCGGCATCAACGATGAAGGGGCGTTTGGCGTCATGTGCAACATCGAAAAACGCCTGGCCCGCGAGAAGCGTCACATGGCGGGTGGCGCCCTCCATCTCTGTCTTGATGGCACTGCGCGCTGCCATCTCAACGATACTGCCATCGTCAAGCGTCAGGGTCATCGTCTGCGCCGTGCCGGTCGTGTAGTCGGCGGTGAACAGGATCAGCAGCGAGGGCGCGAACAGCGCCAGGATGATGCAGGCGGCGGCGAGAAGCGTGCCGGTGGCCCAAAGCCGCAAGGATGTACGGCGCTTCCGCGAGCGCGCAGTGGCGAAATCGATGATATCGGGTGTGGTGGCACCGGCCTGCTGACGCGGCATCGCTTCCCCGAGCAGAGCCCAGCTGCGGCAGGCGGCATCCCAGGCCTTGGCATGTTCCGGCGAACAGTGCAGCCATTGCTGGAAAGCGGCATCGGTGGCCGGATCCGCGCTGCTTTCCCGAAGGCGCAGAAACCAGTCCATGGCCTCTTCGAGAATGTCTTCGGATCGATTGCTATGCTGTGTCAAATGTCGCCCCAGTGGGATACGGCCTCTCCGGCTCGTTATCCGCTTTTCCCTTTCGATCCTATAGACGATCGAACGGGCCGATTTTTTCACGCCAGTTGTGCGTCATGACACGGGTGCGTCAAGGGCGAGCGCAATTTTCATCATCGCACTTTTGACGTGGCGGTGCACGGTGGCAACCGAGACGTCGAGATGCCGGGCGACCTCTTCCAGCGTGTGGCCGCCAAACCGGTACATTTCCACCGCCGTCCGCGCATCGTCGGGCAGGCTCGCCAGCGCCTCGGAGGCGACGCGAACCTGGTCACAGAACATCAGCGCCTGTTCCGGATTTTCGGTCTCGACCGGGATCGTCCAGTGCAGCGGCTCGCCCTCCTGCTGTCTCGCCTCCACCTTGCGACGCTTGAGCACGTCGAAGGACAGGTTGCGAAAGACGCGATAGAGATAGGCAACGGTCTGGCGGGGTGAGCCGATCGGCGACTGGCCGGGCGTGAAACGCAGATAAGCGTCCTGCACGATGTCTTCGGCCGCCTCCCGCGAACCGAGAATTCGCGCGGCATAGTCGATCAAAGCCGTCCGGTGCTCGATATACAGGCCATGCCGGATTTCCGCTTCTGTCGTCATCCAAAACTACCGATGAAATTGTAGAACCGTCGAGCGCTGCGGCTTCCGGTTAGACGAAAAGAAACGTGGTGTCAAAAAAACTTGTTAAAAGCACTCATGTTTTATGGCCGAAGAATATACATCGGGCTGCGGTGCGATGTCTGGTCCACCGGTCAGGTGCTTCCGCGCATCTCAACATGCGGCTCGACGAGGATATGCCGGGCTTCCTGGCGCCCCTCGATCCTGCTCAGCAGCATCTCCGCTGCCGTCCGGCGCCGACACCGTCGTCCCTCTCGACGTGGCCGAACTACAGACGCAGTTCGCCTCTCCGGTTCCATCCAAGGAGCACCGGTTTTCCTGATCCTGGCTACGCGGACGCCCGGCAGATGCTGCGCAGCGAGCCGATGATCGCCTGGTCGAGCGGCGGATCGACAGGCAGGGTTTGCGATGACAGCTTGACGACGACGGTTTTCGTTTCCGGATGGATCCATATCCACTGGCCGTGGATTCCGATCGCTGCGAGTTCCCCGTGCCCGGTCTCGTACCAGTAGTTCCGGTAACTCCCTTGCGGAAACAGCTCCCGCTGATCGCCGCTCTCCCAGGCGGCGCGGCGCTTTCGCGACCAGAGGTCCGCCACGAATTCCGGTTCGACAAGACCGGCGCCGTGCGCCCTGATAACCTCGCCAACGAGGCCAAGATCGCGCGCCGTCGCCGAAATGCCGCCGGCGGCGCGTGCCGTACCGATGCGGTCAACCGTCACCATCGCGTCCGCACCGGCGCTCAGCGGTTTCCAGATGTGGTCACTCATCAAGGATGCGAAACGCGCGCCGGCCGCCCGCTCCAGAACAATGCCGGCAAGATCGGTGTTCGGCGAGCGGTAGGCGTGATGTTCGCCGTGCTCCTGCCCACCTTTCGCGATGCTGCAGATGAAGCTCCTGAGATCGGGAGCCGGGGCCTCGGGCCTGTCTGGATTCCAGCCGGTGGCGCGCCTGTAGCGCTCGAAGCCACCCGACGTGTCGAGATAGTCCTCGATGAAGGCAACGCTGATCTCCATATCGAACAGCTGCTGCACCGTCGCATCCGCATAAGCGGAGCCTGCGGTCTCGGGCACGTAGTCGATGATCGGCCTGTCGAGCGTAAGGAAACCCTTACCGGCCAGTATCCCGGCAAGCAGCCCGGTCAGCGATTTGGAGACGGAGAATATGATGTGCGGGCGTGCCGGATCGGAATGCGGTGCCGACCATTCGGCAACAATCTGCCCGTCGCGCATCACCAGCAGCTCGTCGGTCTGGCTCGCCGTCAGAAAGCTTTCGAGCGGCATCCGTGTCCCGTCGGAAGCGGCAACGTCGAGCTTTGCGAACGAGCCGAGGGGCTTGCGACCCTGTGGTGCCCTGCCGCCTCCGGCGGAAATGACGGCAGATGGGACGATCTCGCTGACATTCTGAAACGACCAGCGGCTATAGGGTGCGGTCCGCCAGTTGGAGAGCGAAACGTCGGCGCGGGAAAATTCCGTCATGGGCGTTGAGTTCCGTCGGCTGTTGCGAGTGTGCCGTAAAGGTCCGGGCGCCGATCGCGAAACAGACCCCAGGCGGCGCGGTTGGCGGCAAGGGCCGAGCGGTCGAAGCTGGCGATCAGCACCTGTTCCTGGTCTCGTGACGCGCTGGCAACGAGCTGGCCGTCGGGTCCCGAGATGAAGGAGGAGCCGTAGTAGGATTGAGATAGCCCGGCGATTGTTTCCGAACCGATGCGATTGGCTGCCGCAACCGGAACCATATTGGCGGCAGCGTGCCCGCGCATGACCATCCGCCAGTGCTCCATCGTGTCGAGGGCGGGATTGGCGGGTTCCGAGCCGATTGCCGTGGGGTAAAGGATGAGCTCGGCGCCCATCAAGGCCATGGCGCGGGCGGCCTCGGGAAACCATTGGTCCCAGCAGATGCCGACGCCGATGGTTCCGAAACGCGTGTGCCAGACCTTGAAGCCGGTATCGCCGGGGCGGAAGTAGAATTTCTCGCTATAGCCCGGACCATCCGGAATGTGCGATTTGCGATAGACACCGAGAATGCCGCCGCTATCGTCGATCATCGCCATGCTGTTGTAGAAGGCCTGGTTCTTCCGCTCGAAGAAGGAGACGGGCAAGACGATGCCGAGGTCGCGGGCGAGCGCGCGCATCGGCTCGATAACCGGGTGTTCTTCGACAGGATGGGCGCGGGCGAAGTGAACCGGATCCTGCGTCTGGCAGAAATACAGACCCTCGAACAGCTCCTGAACCAGCACGATATTCGCGCCGCCGGCGGCCGCCTCCCGGATCAGCCGTGAGGCCGTTGCGATATTCTCCGCAATATCATCCGAGCAGGCGAACTGGACGACGCCGAGCGTGATGGTCGATCCTGCCGTTATCATGATCAGGCGCCTTCGAAACCGGTGAGAACGCTGACGGCGTTTACGCCAATTTCAGCGACCGCATAGCCGCCCTCCATCACGAACAGGGTCGGCAGGCCGAGTGCGGCGATCTTCTCGCCGATCTTCGGAAAGTCTTCGGTCTTCAGTTTGAATTTGCTGATCGGGTCTTTCTCGAACGTATCGACGCCGAGAGAGACGACCACAACGTCAGGCGCGTAGGCGAGCAGCTTGGCGCAGGCGTCATCGAGCGATTGGCTCCAGCGGTCCCAGGCCGTTCCGAAACGCATGGGGTAATTGAGATTGAAACCCTCGCCATCGCCCGCGCCGCGCTCGTCGGCATGACCGAGAAAATAGGGATATTCCTGCATCGGGTCGGCGTGCAGATTGATGACCTGCACGTCGGCGCGCGCATAGAAGATTTCCTGCGTGCCGTTGCCATGGTGATAGTCGACATCGAGGATCGACACGCGTTTTGCGCCGCCGTCGCGCAGCGACTGTGCCGCAACAGCAGCGTTGTTGATGTAGCAATAGCCGCCCATGAAGCCCGCGCCCGCGTGGTGGCCGGGCGGACGGCAGAGCGCGAAGGCGGAGCGCGCGCCGCCTTGCACCATCGCGGCGGCGGTGAGCGCCGTATCATGCGAAGACTTGATCGCATCCCAGGATCCTTCGACGATACCGCAGCCGGCATCGAAGGAATAATAGCCGAGCAGGCCGTCGATGAATTCGGGTCTGACGTCGCCGCGCAACCCCCGGGTCGGCCAGGTGAATGGCAGAGCAGTGCCCGAGCGGCCCTCGGCGGTCCAGCGGTCCCAGATCGTCGGCAGGAAATCCAGGTAGTCCTGATGATGAATGCGGGCCGCCGTCGTGAGGTCATGTTCGGTTGGCTCGAGGATCTCGCCCAGCCCGACTGCCTTGATGCGCGCCGCGACATATTCGGCGCGCGATGTCAGCTCGAAGCCGGGCACGATGGCGCCTGCGACAAGTTCCAATTGCTCGGCATGCCCGCGATGGCGGGGCGAAAAAACGGTCTTCATGAAAAGCGTCCATCAACGGCAAGGTCAACAGCACCCCGCCGTTTCGGGCGGGGCGCGATGAGATGGGAGGGTCTACTTCTGGAGTTCGGTCCAGATCTTCGTGTAGAGCGCCTGAACCTCCGGCGGGCAGGTCATCGAGGGCACGCCGACCGAGGCGAATTCGGCCGGAATGTTGATTTCAGGCGCACCCTTCATGTCGGCAGGCATGTATTTGTCGGAACCGGCGATGCCGTTCGCATAGCGATGGAAGCCCGAGTTCATGCCGGCGTTTTCAGGATCCATCATGAAGTTCTGGAAGAGCTTTGCGTTCTCGACATTCTTGGCGTCTTTCAGCACCGAGAGATTGTCGCTCCAGTTGACAAAGCCTTCCTTCGGATAGCCGAACTTGATGGCCGGGTTCTTCAGGCGCTGGCGGAATGCGGAGCCGTTCCAGTCGCTGGAGGCGGCGAAGTCGCCTGAGCCCATCTTCTCGATCGTGCCGTATTCCATCGCCACCCAGTTGGGCTTCGCCTTCAGCAGCGTGTCGCGCACCTTCTTGAGGATCGTCAGGTCGCCGGTGCATTTCTTGCCGCCGTTGTAGAGGACGGCCGCGTCGATGACATCGGTCATTTCCGGGACGACGTTTACCTTCCCCTTCAGCTCGTCCGGCGTATCGAAGATGATGCCCCAGGTGTTGATGTCACCCTTGTAGACATCGGTGTTGACCACCGTGCCGACGATGCCCATCGCCCACGGCACGGTGTATTTGCGGCCGGGGTCGAAATCGGGATTGGCCCATTCCTTGGCGACGTTCTTGAAGTTCTCCATCTTGCCCGGATCGGTTTCAAGAAGCAGGCCTTCGGAGATCCAGATCGGGATGTAGTTCTGCGACGGCACGACCATGTCGAAACCGGAGCCGCCCTGGCGAACCTTGGCCAGCGCCGTATCGTTGGAATCGTAGTCGGTGATGGTCACCTTGACCTTGTACTTGTCCTCGAACTTCTTGATCATCTCGGGGCTGGTATAGTTGCCCCAGTTGTAGATGTTCAGCACGCCTTCCGCCCGGGCAAGGCCGGTGGACGCAAGAAGCGCTGCCGTCATGGCAATGGTCGCAGTCATCCGTTTCATGCTTATGTTCCCTCTCTTGTTGTTCAGGCACGATTTCGATTGACGATGAAGAACACGGTGACGACGCAGATCGACAGGCCGAGAAACAGCGTCGAAATCGCGTTCATTTCAGGGGTGATGGAACGGCGGATCTGTCCGAGCATGTAGGTCGGCAGCGTATCCTGGCCGGCCGATTTGACGAATTCGGTGATCACCACGTCATCGAGCGAAATGACGAAAGCCAGCATGAAACCGGCGAGGATACCCGGCCAGAGCAGCGGCAGCGTCACATATCTGAAGGCATTCCAGGGTGTCGCATAAAGATCCGCCGCGGCTTTCTCCAGCGTCAGATCCATATTCTCCAGCCTGGCGCGGATCGGCAGATAGGCGAAGGGAATACAGAAGGCGGTGTGGGCGGCGATCAGGTAGCCAAGCCCGGAATAGCCGGTCCAGATCTTGATGCGCGCAAAGAAAATGAGCAGCGCGACGGCCGTCACGATTTCCGGAATCATCAGCGGCTGGTTGATGAAGGCGTATTTCACCGTCAGGCCGCGATAGGGTTCGGTCCGGGTGGTCGCCAATGCCGCCATGGTTGCGGCGATCGTCGCGACGACTGCGGCAACGCTGGCGATCTGCAGGGAGCGTATCGAGGCATCGATGACCTGCTGGTTCTCGAAGGCTTTCGCAAACCAGCGAAGCGACAGGCCGTCGAAGGAGGCGAGCGATTCACCCGCGTTGAACGAATAGAAGACCAGCACCGCGATCGGCAGATAGAGCGCGGCGAAGCAAAGCAGCGCGATGGTCGTGAAGCCACGCTGGCGGCGGACGGAAAAGCTAGCCATGCCTCGTCTCCTGCGAGCCTGCATTGCGGACGTAAAACAGCAAGGCGACCATGACGATCAGCATCAGCGAGATCGACAGGGCGGAGCCGAGCGGCCAGTTCCGGCCCTGCCCGAATTGCAGTTCGATGAGATTGCCGAGCATCAGGTTCTTGCCGCCGCCGAGGATGCTCGGCGTCACATAGGCGCCGAGCGCCGGAATGAAGACGAGGATCGAGCCCGCGATGATGCCGGGCTTGACGAGAGGAATGATGATGCGGCGGAGAACCTTGAAAGGCGTCGCATAGAGATCGTAGCCGGCCTCGACCAGGCGGAAGTCCAGCTTTTCCATACTGGCATAGAGTGGCAAAACCATCAGCGGCAGGTAGACATAGACCATGCCGGTCAGGATGGCGCCATCCGTGAACAGCATCTGGATCGGCTTGGCGATCAGGTCGAATTTCAGCAGCAGGCCGTTGATCAGGCCGTCGTTGCGAATGATTTCGAGGATGGCGAAGGTGCGGATCAGAAGATTGGTCCAGAAGGGAATGGTGATCAGCAGCAGCCAGAGTTCACGTGTCGACTGCGGCCGTGTGGCAATGAAATAGGCCGTCGGAAAGCCGACGAGCAGCGTCAGGACCGTGGTGACGAGCGACAGCACGGTGGAGCGCAGAAAGATCGAGATATGCGCGTCGGCAAGCGACAGCGTGTCGTCGAAGATATCCTTCTGCAGCACCACATTGATCCAGCCATCGATGGACGGCGTCCAGACGACATCGCCGTAAGGACCGGGCGTCAGGAAGGAATAGACGACGACGATAAGAAGCGGGCCGGTGGCGGCGATCAGGATGATCAGCAGGGCTGGGAGCGAGAGAAGCCAGCGTTTCCGGATGTCCCGGCTCTTTTCCGCTTCGATCGTTCCAACCGCGTCTGCCATATCAGTTCCTCAAGATCCTGGCTGCGTTGGGCTCGATCGCAATGCCGACCCTGTCACCCTCGGCAAACCTGGCGCCCTGCAACGGTTTGTTCTGCTCGCGCAGGGTGAACACGGTCTCATGGTCTGCGAGCCGCACGTGGTAATGCGTATCGGTTCCGAAATAGACGACGTTCTCGAGCGTGCCCATCATCTGGCAGTCCGGGCGTTCGGCAGGCGCGCAGAGCACTGCATGCTCGGGCCTGAGCACCAGCGTCACATCGCCGTCCGCGTGGAAATCCTTGGGCATCGTTGCAGAGATGCGCCCGGCCGCAGGTGTCTCGACTTCGGCTATTCCAGCGGTGACTGAGCGGATACGCCCCTTCAGGAAATTGGTCTCGCCGATAAAGTCGGCGACGAAACGGTCGGCGGGTGCGTCGTAGATTTCGCGCGGGCCGCCGACCTGCAAGATCTTGCCCGCCGACATCACGGCGATGCGGTCAGACATGGTCAGGGCTTCTTCCTGGTCATGGGTGACGAAGATGAAGGTGATGCCGGTTTCCGATTGCAGGCGCTTGAGCTCGATCTGCATGTCCTTGCGCAGCTTGTAATCGAGTGCAGAAAGGGGCTCGTCGAGCAGGAGCACCTTCGGCTGCGGCGCCAATGCGCGTGCGAGCGCCACACGCTGTTGCTGGCCGCCGGATATCTGGCTCGTCCGCCGGGCTGCCAATGCCTCCATGCGCACCAGCTTCAGCATCGTCGAGACGCGGTCCTTGATCTCCTGCTTGGGTCTGCCGAGCATGGTCAGGCCAAAGCCGATATTCTCGGCGACAGTCATGTGCGGAAAGAGGGCGTAGCTCTGGAACACGGTGTTGATCGGCCGTTTGAAGGGCGGCATCGCGGCGATGTCTTCGCCGTTCAGCATGATCTCGCCGGAGGTTGGAAATTCGAAGCCGGCGATCAGCCGCAGCAGCGTCGTCTTTCCGCATCCCGACGGGCCGAGAAGCGTGAAGAATTCGTTTTGCCGGATGGAAACCGATGCGTTGTCGACTGCGGAAAAGGCGAACTCGCCAAACCCGAATACCTTGGAAACACTGCGAATTTCAATCGCGTTCAATTCCGCCATATGCGGCACACTCACCGTTGCAAAGCTGCTGTTCCCCGCCTTTTTAGGCTTTTGTTAAGGTGATCACACGGCCCGCGCGTTGACAACCGCTTTCTCTTTCCGAAGTGGAAAATATTTATCATACGGAAAAACTTATGTGTCCGCCGCAGATCGTTGTGATGGGCCTGACGCTGTCCAGATGCTCGGGATCGACGGTTTCGATATCGCGGTCGAGGATGACGACGTCGGCGACATAGCCGCTCTTCAGCATGCCTTTCCTGTCTTCCTTGAACTCGGCAAACGCACCCTCGACGCAATAGGCCGAAAGTGCCTCGATCAGCGAGAAGGACTGGTCGGGATCGCTTTCGCTCCAGCGTTTGCGGGTCACCGCCGCCTTCAGGCCGACAAGCGGATCGATTGGCGAGACCGGCCAATCCGAAGCGAAGCAGATGTGTGCGCCGGCATTCTTCAGCGTGCGCCAGGCATAGCTGACCGGCCAGCGATCGCGGCCGATGCGCGAGATCGTCGGTTCCAGCGGCAGACCTGCACAACCCGGCGGGTGCGGTGGCTGCATCGACGCGATGACGCCGAGTTCGGCAAAGCGGGCGATATCGTCGGGGTGGACCACTTCGATATGTTCGATGCGGTGGCGGCTGTCGCGGGCGCCATTCTCCCGCCGCGCCGCTTCGTATCCGTCGAGCACGGCGCGCACGGCGCCGTCGCCGATTGCATGCACCGCGATCTGCAGCCCGCGCCGGTCTGCCTCGACCGCGACAGCGCGAAAGCTCTCGGGCGTGAATAGGCCTTCGCCGCGATCGCCCGGCTTGTCGGCATAGGGCTCGACCATAACAGCCGTGCCGCTCTCTATCACGCCGTCATAGAAGAGCTTGACGATGCCCGACGACAGCCAGTCGCTGTTGAACCGGGCGGCAAGGCTGGAGGCCTTTTCCAGCATCTCGAGCTGCATGAAGTTCTTGAAATGGAAGGGGATCTGCACGCGGCAGGGCAGGTGGCCATCTTCCTGTTCGATGGCTTGAAGCAATTGCAGCTGGTAGAGATTCCCATCCATGTTCTGGACGGTGGTGATGCCATGGCGGGCGCAATAGGCGAGGCCGCGGCGCATGACGGCGATATCCTGCGCCCACTGCGCTGCATCGGGATAGGGATCGGGTTCGCCGCCGGTCGAAAGGCCGAGACGATAGCGATCGAAGCCCCCGGCAGCCTGCAACGGGCTAAAGGCTTCCATTTCCCTGAGCTCGCCGGTCGCCAGCCCGTCTGCGCCCATCACCACCTCGTTGCCGGGGCCAAGGTTCGCGCCGTGCAGGATGCCGACCAGCTCGAGCGCGCTGGTGTTGGCCCATGCGGTGTGATGATCCGGGGCGAAGACGACAAGGGGCTGATCGGGCAGGATCTCATCGAGATGCCGGCGGGTCAGCCCCTCGCCATGGCCGAGGATCTCATAGTCGGTGCCCTGTCCGAACAGCACTTTCTGCGTCTTGCGGCTGGCAGCATAGGTGCGAACCGTCTCGGTCAGGGCGGCAAGGCCCTTCACGCCGGTCAGCTGCAGATGGTCCAGTTCCGCAGCCCCCGAAAAGAGATGCATGTGATTTTCGGAAAAGCCCGGCAGGACGGAGCCGTTCTGCGCGTCGATCACGCGGGTGTGCGGGCCGCGCAGGCGCTGGATGTCAGCGTTCGATCCGGCGGCGATGATCTTGCCACCAGAGAGAGCCACGGCCTCGGCCCGCGGAGCGTCCGGGTCCAAAGTCAGAACCCGTCCGTTGCTGATGATGATGTCGGCCGTCTCTGTCATCTGATGCTCACCGGTTGCGCTTCGATACGCGCAACGTAAGCCGGTATGGGCAGCAAATTCAATCGGTAAGACGCGATCCGATCGCGTCACGGATGACGTCAGGGATTGAGCCCGGCGCAGCGCGCGGTGTTTAGCACATGGTTTTCCATTTCCTGCCGGGCGCGGGCTGCATCGTTGTCGCGAAGGGCGGCGATGATGCGGCGGTGTTCCGAAATCGAGGCTTTCATGCGGGCCGGTTCGGTGATCGGGATCGGCTGGCGCTGGGTCTCGGTCAGCTGTTCGCGCACGACCTGATAGAGCGCCCGCATCATCGTGTTGCTGCAGGCCGATGCGATGATGCCGTGGAATTCGAGATCGGCCTCGACATTGGCCAGAAGATCCTGCTTTGCCCAGCAATCCTCCATCTGCTTGGTCGCGGCTTCCATCGCCTGAAGCTGGTTCCCCGTCAGCCGGCCGGCGGCCAGACCGGCAATGTTGCCCTCCAGCATGATGCGTGTCTGGAAGACGTCGAACACCGAGTAGCTGTCGGAGTAGCGCCATGGCGCCATGCCGGTATTTGCGGCGCTGCCGCGCTCGGCGACGAAGGTGCCACGCCCGGCCTCGGTCTTGATGAGGCCCAGCGTCTCCAGGGTCAGCAGTGCCTCACGCAAGGAGGCGCGGCTGATGCCGAGTTTCGTCGAAAAGTCGCGTTGAGACGGAATTTTCTGGCCGGCGGCAAGTTCGCCGCTCTGGATCATGTCCTGTATCAGGCGCGCTGCGGATTGCGGTACCAAGGTCCTGTTCAGCATTCTTTCCATTCTCTTGGCGCGCCGGTTCGGCGCTTACATTGCCCGTAACATTTAAATCCATCAGTCGCTTGCAAATGACAAGAGACCATGCTTGATTTGGCCTGACTGGTCAGACCGGTTAGACCAATAGCAAAAATGCGCACCATAAAACAAGGGGAACCTAAATGCGTCGTTTTTCAATTCTGAAAACAGCCTTGCTCTCGGGCGTTCTGGCATTCGCCGGAGTCGCCGCCCATGCAGCCGATCTCGCCGTCGGCGCCAATATCGGCAACGTCCCGTGGGAGTTCCAGGACGAGACCGGCAAGACAGTCGGTTTCGAGGTTGATCTCGTCACCGAGGTTGCCAAGCGCCTCAACAAGTCAGTCGAATTCGTCAACATCCCGTTCAACGGTCTGTTTTCGGCCGTACAGTCCGGCCGTATCAACATGGCCGTCTCGTCGATCACCATCACTGAAAAGCGCCTGGAATCCGTCAGCTTCGCCCAGCCCTATTATGATAGCGACCAGTCGCTGACCGTGATGGCCGCAAGTGGCATCAAGGACCTGAAGGGCATGAGCGGCAAGATCGTCGGCGTCGATACCGGCTCGACCGGCGACATGTGGGCCACCAACAACACGGCCAAATACGGTCTCGGCGAAATCCGCCGCTTCGAGGGCCTGCAGCCTGCCATGCTCGATCTGGCCGCCGGCCGCATCGACGGCTATATCAGCGATATCCCGGCGCTGCAGTATTACGTCAAGGACAAGCCGGAGATCAAAGTCGTCGAGCGCATTCCGACCGGCGAAAAATACTCGATCATGTTCAACAAGGGCGATCCGCTTGCCAAGCAGGTCAACGACGTGATCACCACGCTGAAGGGCGAAGGCTTCATCGCCAAGCTGCATGAGACCTGGTTCGGCGCCAAGGCCGAGGACACGACCTCGACCGTCAAGGTCGCCGACATGCCTGCCGCAAAATAAGACCGGATGGTCCAGGTTACGGATGGCGGGTTCGCCCGTCATCCGCCCCGTAACGACTGACCGGTGCCTCAATGGATATATTCACGACCTTCTTCAATCTGGCGGTGCTGGAGCGATCGTTTCCGCTTCTGCTGTCAGGCCTCTGGATCACGCTTGAACTCGGCGTCGTCAGCATCGTCGGCGGCCTGATCGGCGGCCTCGTCCTTGCGCTGCTGCGGCTCTACGGCCATCCGGTGGTGCAGGCGATTGCCAAGATCTATATCGACATCTTCCGTTCGATCCCGCTGCTCGTTCTCTTGATCGTCATCTACTATGCCCTGCCATTCGTCGGCATCCGGCTTTCGCCGTTCCTTTCCGCGGTCAGCGCGCTGACGCTGGTCTCGACCGCCTATACGGCCGAGATCTTTCGTGCCGGGATCGAGGCCATCCCGCGCGGGCAGTTCGAGGCTTCGGAAGCACTTGGCCTCTCCTATCGGCACATGATGGCGGAGATCATCCTGCCGCAGGCGATCAAGATCGTCATTCCGCCGCTCACCAACAATTGCATCAACGTCATGAAGGATACGGCGCTCGCATCCGTCGTGGCGATGCCCGATCTTCTCAAGCAGGCGACCCAGGCCCAGGCGCTGACCGCCAACCCGTCGCCGCTGATCGGCGCTGCCATCATCTACGTCGCCTTCCTGTGGCCGATGGTCGTCATCGTTGCCCGTCTCGAAAAACGCTTCAGTGCGGGGAGGCGCAGATGAAAACCATCGTCAGCATCCAGAATCTCAACAAGTCCTATGGCGACTTCCAGGTGCTGCACGGCATCGACCTGGCGATTGCCGAAGGGGAAGTGGTCTGCGTCATCGGCCCGTCCGGTTCCGGCAAATCCACGCTGATCCGCTGCATCAATCACCTCGAGAGCTTCCCCAGCGAAAGCCGTATCGAAGTGGATGGCATCAAGGTCGAGCGCGGCAGGAACCTGGCGCAGGTGCGGGCCGAAGTCGGCATGGTCTTCCAGTCGTTCAATCTGTTTCCGCATCTGAGCGTGCTGAAGAACATCATGATCGCGCCAATGCGGGTGCGCGGCACGCCGCAGGGCGAAGCCGCACGAAAGGCGAAAGAGCTTCTGGCCCGCGTCGGTATCACCGAACAGGCCGAAAAATATCCCGAGCAGCTGTCCGGCGGCCAGCAGCAGCGCGTGGCGATCGCCCGGGCACTGGCCATGGAACCGCGCGTGCTGCTCTTCGACGAACCGACATCGGCGCTCGACCCGGAAATGGTCGGCGAAGTTCTGGATGTCATGCGCAAGCTCGCCGGCACCGGCGTGACGATGATCGTCGTCACCCATGAGATGGGCTTTGCCCGCCAGGTCGCCGACCGCGTCATCTTCATGGACAGCGGCCGCATCGTAGAAGCCGGAACGCCAGCCGAGATTTTCGACAACCCGCAGGAAGAACGTACCAGGAGCTTCCTGCGCGCCGTTCTCAATCACTGACAAGAAAGACAAGGTTCCGGAGGACCCCATGGAAACGCAACGCCAACTCGACATCGATTTCGTCCGGAGCCAATTCCCGGGACTGGATCACGGCTGGGTGTTTTTCGACAATGCCGGCGGCTCGCAGATCCTGACGCGCACGGTCGATCGGATCACCACGTTCCTTTATGATAAGAACGTGCAGATCGGCGGCAGCTATGATGTCTCGCAACAGGCGGCCAAGGCGCTGATGGACAGCCGTATTGCGGCGACGCATCTCGTCAATGCGGCGCGGCCGGAAGAGATCATTTTCGGCAGCTCGACCACCGTTTTGCTGCAAAACCTCGCCCGCGCCATGCGCAGCCAGCTATCGGCGGGCGACGAGATCATCGTGACGATCTCGGATCACGAATCGAATATCGGACCCTGGGACGGTCTGCGCGACATGGGCATCGTCATCAAGTTCTGGCCGCTGGATACGACGACCTATGAACTCGATATCGCCGAGCTAAAGCCGCTTCTGACGGAGAAGACCAAGCTCGTCTGCGTCACCCATGTGTCGAATATTCTGGGCGCCATCAATCCGATCGCCGAGATCGCAGCCGTTGCGCATGCGCATGGCGCGCGCATTTGTGTCGATGCCGTCGCCTATGCGCCGCACCGTGCCGTCGATGTTCAGGCCATGGATGTCGATTACTACGTCTTCAGCTTCTACAAGACTTACGGCCCGCATTACGCGATGATGTACGGGAAATACGATCACCTTCTGGAGCTCGATCCGCTTTACCATTTCTTCTATGGCCGCGATAAGGTTCCGGGAAAGCTGGAACCCGGCAATCCGAACTATGAACTTGCCTATTCGGTGACCGGGATCGTCGATTACCTCTGCGAACTCGGCACCAGGTCGGGCGGATCAGGTTCGCCGCGCGAGCTGATCCTTGCGGCCTTCGAGGCGATCACCATCCAGGAAAATGCCCTGACCGAGCGCCTGCTTTCCTATCTGCGCAGCCGCAACGATTGCCGCATCATCGGCGAGACCGCGAACCGCAACGGCCGCCGTATTCCGACGATCAGCTTCGTCTTCGAGGGGCAGAATTCAGAGGATATCTGCAAGGCGATGGACGCTTACAAGATCGCCATCCGTTTCGGCGATTTCCATGCGCGCCGGCTGGGTGATCATGTCGGCCTGCCGCAATATAACGGCGCCGTCCGCGTCTCGATGGTCCATTACAACACGATCGAGGAAGTCGATCGCCTGACCGCTGCGCTCGACCAGATACTCGGCAGCAACGGTGCGCTTCAAAACAGGGGTGCCGCCTAGATGCAGTTCGACACGATCATCAAGAACGGCACGGTCGTCACGGCCAGCGACACGTTTCGAAGCGATGTCGGTATCCGCAATGGCAAGATTGCGGCGCTCGCTGACGATCTTGGTGATGCTGGCGAGATCATCGATGCCACCGGCCTCTATGTCATGCCCGGCGGTATCGACAGCCATGTCCATCTCGCCCAGCCGTCCGGCGACAGTATCGTCATGGCCGACGATTTCGCCAGCGGCACGCTGTCTGCAGCCTTTGGCGGCAACACGACCGTGCTGACCTTCTGCATGCAGGAGAAGGGAACGACGCTGCGCGAATCCCTGAAGGACTACCATGCAAAGGCCGACGGCGAGTGCTATGTCGACGTGTCCTTCCATCTGGTGGTCACCGACCCGACTTCCTACGTGCTCGGCCAGGAGCTGCCGGCACTGGTAGAGGACGGCTACACCTCCATCAAGGTCTTCATGACCTACGAGAACCTGCGTCTTCGCGACGACCAGATTCTCGATACGCTGGACAGTGCCCGGCGTTCGGGCGCGATCGTCATGGTTCACTGCGAGAATGAAGACGCGATCCGCTATCTGATCGGCAGGCACGAGGAGAAAGGCGAGCTTGCACCGAAATTCCATGCGCTGAGCAGGCCGGTCGCGGCCGAGCGGGAAGCGACGCATCGGGCGCTATCGCTTGCCGAAATCACCGATACGCCTGTGGTCATCGTCCACGTTTCGAACCGTCAGGCGATGGAAGAGATCGAGCGCGCCCGCAAGCGCGGCAGCAAGGTGGCGGGCGAAACCTGCCCGCAATACCTGCTGCTGACAGCCGACGATCTCGATGCCGCCGAACTTGAGGGCGCGAAATTCGTCTGCTCGCCGCCGCCAAGGGATAAGGAGAGCCAGATTGCCTGTTGGGAAGGCTTGCAGAACGGCACGTTCGAGCTGTTCTCGTCCGACCACTGCCCATTCCGCTATGATGACGACAGCGGCAAGCTGAACGAGAGGGGAAAGCGGAATTTCCGCTGGATCCCGAACGGGATACCCGGCGTCGAGACGCGGCTTCCGATCCTGTTTTCCGAAGGTGTCAGCAAGAAAAGGATCGACATCAACCGCTTCGTCGCGCTGTCATCGACCAATCATGCCAAGCAGTATGGGCTCTATCCGCAGAAGGGGACGATCGCCATCGGTTCGGACGCCGATATCGCGCTCTGGGATCCGCAGAAGACGATGACGATCACCAACGACATCCTGCATCACGGCGCCGACTACACGCCCTATGAGGGGCTTGATGTCACCGGCTGGCCGGTGCGCGTTCTGCTGCGCGGAAAGACCATCGTCGATGGCGCTGCAACAACGGGTAAAATGGGCCAGGGCAATTATCTCAGGCGCAAATCGCTGGTCTGACCAGCGCTGTCCTAGATATAGCCCGCGTGATCGCCGAAGGGCACATCCTCATCCAGATTGCCGGTGCCTATGCGCTCGCTCTCGCCGGAAAGACGTTCCTCATCGGACTCATCACCTGTGGCGCTTTGCTCTGTCGCGTGAAGATCCAGGTGGCGGCTGGCGTTGCCGCCATCCTCTTCCGTCTCTTCGGCGGGCGAGGGCCGGTGGCCGCCGGATCCATGGCGGCGATGCAGCGCCTCGTCGATTGCCGCCTGGCGATCGGCGGCCCAGGCGACATCGGGCTCCGCGACGGAAGTACTGTGCTGGATCTGTGTTGCCGCGGTCGCTGCCGTCGCTGAAACCCTGGAAATCTTGTCGACCACGTTTCCGCTCCCTGCTGCTGATGAATATGTAGGAAAGCGCGGCCCACAAAGCCATAGTCCGCGAAGCATCGGCGCCTGCGTCTTGAGATATTCATCGATCGCGGCTATTCGCTCGATCGCGATCTCCCCGTCTAGAAAGACCTTGAAGTGAAAATTGAATTTCTGGTGACCCATTCCGGCGGCTTCCATGCCGATGAGCTGCTGTCGAGCGTGGTGCTAACGCAGCTATTTCCCGCTGCCAAGCTGATCCGGACGCGAGATGCCGAATGGATAGCGCCGGCTGCGGGCCGCATCATCTATGACGTCGGTGGACGCTACGAACCCGAAAACACCATCTTCGACCATCACCAGCGCGGCGCGCCGGTGCGTGAAGACGGTCGGCCCTACAGCTCCTTCGGACTGATCTGGAAGCACTACGGCGCCGATTATCTGGCGGCGGCCGGTGTGCCGGAGGCGCATGTCGCGCGGGTGCATGCGGCCTTCGACAAGAAGTTCGTGCTGCCTGTGGATCTGGTCGATAACGGCGCGCTCGACCCGTCCGTTGCCGGAGAGTTGGCCGGGCTGACGCTTCCGGCACTGCTGGAAACGCTGAAGCCGCCGTTCGACGCGAAGGGTGCCGATGCCACCGATCAGGCGTTCCATTCGGCGCTGGCGATCGCCCGCCGCTTCGTCGAGGCGGGCATCGCCGTGCAGGATGCCAAGCTGCGGGCCGAGGCCATGGTTCTCGACGCGATCGTTGCGGCCGGTGATAACAAGGTGCTGGAGCTGCCGATGGGCATGCCGTTCCGGCCGGCGATCGTGAAGGCGAAGGCCGAGCATCTGCTGTTCGTCGTCCATCCGCGCGACAATGACTGGTGCGTTACGGGCATTCGCCGAGGCGATGAAGGATTTGAACTGCGGGCCGATCTGCCGCTGGAATGGGCGGGCCTGAGCGGCGGCGATCTGGAACGCGCCTCCGGTGTGGCGGGCGCAAGCTTCTGCCACAAAGGCCGTTTCATCGCCGCTGCAGCAACCCGCGAAGCGGCGCTGGAACTGGCGCGGATCGCTGTTGCAGCGGTTGCAGCGGAGTAACATTCAAGCCGTGGCCAAAAAAATGGGCCATCAACCGATGGCCCAAATTTGGAGAGTTCAAAAAACCTCCAGAGGGGAACCGCCGACGAAAGACCGGGAGGACTGGCCTTCATGTTCATCGGCAACACCATAATCGCCCGATCGCGCAATTATTGAAAATGCTTTCAGCCCAATCGAGCGGTCAGACGAGGTATATTCTCTTGCTGAATGCGGTGATCGTGGAACGGTGTGCTATGGAGGTCTAACCCTCCTCTCTGACGTCACGGAGCTGCTTTGAAAATCGATCGTTGGGCCGCATTGCTCTGGGCCGCATTGGTTTCTGCCGCGGGAAGTGCCGCGGCGCAGCCTGCGCCTGCACAAGTTTGCGAGCGGAAGGTCTTTGAAAATTCAGGCTATATCGTCTGCTCTGTCACGCCGGGAAAAGATGACCTCAGGCTATTCTGGAGGGGCGCCGACGGGCAGCCGTTTCGAACATTCTCGAATCTGGCGGATGCGCTGAAGGAGGACGGGCAGGTCCTTGTCTTCGCGATGAATGCCGGCATGTACCGAGACGATTTCACGCCGATTGGTCTTTATATCGAGCACGGCGCGGAACTCCGTCCTGCCGACACCACCGAGATCAAGGGCTCTCCGGGCAAGGTGCCGAATTTCTACAAGAAGCCCAACGGTGTCTTCCTGCTTGGCGATAACGGTGCAGAGATCCTGACGACCGACGAATTTCTGAAACGCCGCCTCAAGGCGGCATTCGCGACGCAATCCGGACCGATGCTGGTCATCGAAGGCAAGCTGCATCCTGCATTGATTCCCGGATCGACGGACCGGACGCGGCGGAGCGGGGTGGGGGTCTGCGGCAGCGGGATCGTTCGCTTCGCCATCAGCGATGGCGACGTCAATTTCCACGATTTCGCCCGTCTGTTTCGCGACGAGTTGGGGTGCCCGAATGCGTTATTCCTGGATGGCGGTCATGGCACCGGCATCTATCAGCCGGCGCTCGGGATGAACGACTTCTCGTGGCATGGCGGGTTTGGCCCGATCGTGGGCCTCGTGCAGAGCGGCGGATGACGCCGTATCGCTATGCGGATGCTGAGAGGCTGTTGGCTTGCAGCATGCCGGCGATCTCGGCTGCCGGTAGCGGCTTGGCGAAAAGATAGCCCTGGAACATCTCGCATCCCGTCTCCGCCAGGAAGCGCGCCTGCTCTTCGGTCTCGACGCCCTCGGCAATCACTTCCAGATCGAGCGTCTGCCCGAGCGCGACGATCGCCGCGGTGATCGCCATGTCGCCCGACTGGCCGGGAATATCGGCGATGAAAGACCGGTCGATCTTCAGCCGGGATAACGGGAATAGCTTCAGCGTGCTGAGGCTGGAATAGCCGGTGCCGAAATCGTCGATGGAAAGACTGACGCCGAGTGCCTTCAGCTCCAGCATGCGCGATATCGCACCTTCGACATCCTCCATGATCAGGCTCTCGGTGACCTCAAGTTCGAGCAGCGCGGGGTCGAGCCCCGCAGCCGAGAGGGCGGCCGAAACCTTGTCACAGAGCGACGGCTCGCGGAACTGCCGCGCCGAGACATTCACCGCAACACGAATGGCCGGAATGCCCTGGTCGAGCCAGGCGCGCATCTGCCTGCAGGCTTTGCCGAGCACCACTTCGCCGAGTTCGACGATGAGCCCGGTTTCTTCAGCAAGCGGGATGAACTCCGCCGGCGCAAGCAGGCCCGCCTGTGGATGCTGCCATCGGACCAAAGCCTCGACGCCGGAAATTCTTCCGGTCGCGATGTCCTTCTGCGGCTGGAAATGCAGCACGAATTCGTCCTGTGCCAGCGCCCGGCGAAGCTCCTCGATCCGCAGCAGCTTGTGGCGGGCTTCCTCGGCCATCGACGGGGTAAACATCTGTATGCCGTTGCGGCCGGCTGCCTTGACGCGATAGAGCGCCATGTCGGCATTGGCGATCAGTTCTCCGGCGATCGAACCATGGGCCTGCGAGGAGGCGACGCCGACGCTGCAGGTCACCTGCATATCGACGCCGTCGATACTGCAGGGGCGGGCGATATGCGCCGAGATTGCCTGCAGACGGTTCAGCGCGTCGTCGATCCCGGCCTCAAGCACGATGATGAACTCATCGCCGCCGATCCGCGAGACGATGCCGCTTTCGCCGATTTCACTGAGGATGCGCGAAGCCACGACCTTGAGAAGCTCGTCGCCGGCGGCATGGCCGAGGCTGTCATTGACGAGCTTGAAATGATCGAGGTCGAGAAAGGCAACCGCCACCGCGCGGGTCCTGCCAGCCAATAGCGTGCCGAGTTTGCGGTCGAGCAGCGTCCGGTTCGGAAGGCCGGTCAGCGCGTCGTGTTCGGCCAGATAGGCGATCCGGGCGATGTCGCGGTTCCGGTCGATCGCGATGCCGATGGTCTGCGCCACGCCTGTCAGGAATTCGGCAAGCCCGGCATCGATCTCGCCCGGCTGCAGCGACACGGCAAGCGCGCCCTGCCGGCTGCCGTCGCGGCAGTTGATCGAAAAGTCCTTCCGCGGCGCTTCGATGTGGCTTCGCGCCGGGCCGTCCAGGTCGAAGCCGGCGGCGCGGCCGGGCAGAAGCCGTTCGAGGATTTGCCCGGCATCCTTCAGAAGCGAATTGAGTTCAACGCCGCGGGCGACATCGTGGAGCAGCTTCGTCTGCGCTGCCATCAGCTCTTCTGCGCGCTTGCGCGCGGTGATGTCGCGTGAGGCGCCGACGACGCCGATCACCGCGCCGGTCCGGTCGCGCAACGCGACGCGTGACATCATCAGCCAGCCTTCGCCCTTCAAGCGAGGCTCCTCGACTCCGAGATCGGGCCGGCCGGTTTCCATGACCCGCTGTTCCGTTTCGTCGATGCCATGCGCATCAGCTTCGAGATGGATCTCGCCATCCGTCAGGCCGATGAGGTCGTCGACCTTGGCGAAGCCGTTGTTGGCGACTACCGCCCGGTTGGCGAACAGAAAGCGGCCCTGCAGATCCTTCGCGTAGATGAAATCGGGCACATGATTGATCATCGCCTCCAGCCACTCGTAGCGTTCGGCGAGATTGGCGTGCTGGACGCGCAGGAGATCGATCATTTTTTGAAGGTCGCGCGCGTCATCAGAGGGGATGACGATCTCTGCCGGAGAGGGTGCCGCTTGCTCTGTCATTGCCGTGTTCTCGCTCATTTTGCGGGAACAATATCCGCAACCTCTTATGCAACCATGAAGGAAAAACGGGCTTTTTCGCGCGCATGAACGCGCCGCGTGCAAAGCCTGCTTGCGATTGCCGCCGGTGGTCGAGACGTCAGGTCAATATGGGGATAAGCGGCGTCTAAAGCCTGTCCTATTCCGCCGCCCTTTGCTTTTCCGCGTCCATGGCGATGCGTTTCGGGGCAAGCGCCCGGGTGGAGAAGAGAGCCGCAAGGATGATCGGCAGGCAGACGAGATAGGACATGCGGATACCGGCATGCTCAGCCACGAAACCAAGCAGTGGCGGTGCCAGGAAGAAGACGACGAAAGACATCTGGGCGAGGGCGGCCACGTTGACATGCGCACTGCGGTCATCACGCTGCGCGGCGGCGGAAACCGCCAGCGGATAGACTGCGCTGCATCCTGCGCCCATCATGGCAAAACCGGCAAGCGCGATCTCCGGGACCGGCGCCAGCCAGACGCAGGCGATGCCGATCGCCGCAAGAGCAAGCGAGACCAGCGCCACGATCCGCGAGCCATAGCGGTCGACGAAGCGGTCGGCGAAAAGCCGGACCAGCGCCATGAAGAATGCAAAGAGCGTGAGACCCATTCCGCCGACGAAAGGCTCGACCGCAAAGACGTCGCGCATATAGATCGCCGACCAGTCGATCCCGGCACCTTCGACGAGGAAGGCGCCGACGCCGATGACACAAAGCGGCAGCATCCCCAATGTCGGCAACGCCATATGGGCGCCTTCCGTCTGAGAAGGCGCGGGGGCGGAGGCATTCTGCATTCCCCTGATGGCGATCGTTCCGGCCACCACGACGATGGCGAAGGTTACGGCCAGATGCAGTTGGATTGAGATGCCCGCCTGCCGGATGAATGACGATGCCAGCGCCGTGACGAAAAAGCCGAGGCTCCAGAAGCCATGAGCGCGATTCATCACGCCGCGGCCGAGCTGCGCCTCGATACGGTCGATCTCGACGTTCAGGTTGATTTCAAGCGCACCGGCGAGCAGTCCCTCGCAAAACAGCACACAGAACACCAGTGGCGCATAGCCGAGCCAGGGAACGAGCGCGATCATCAGAGAGGTTCCGAGAACGGTGGCGAAGGCGGTATTCCGGGCGCCGAGCTTCATGATCAGCGGCGACGAGAAGGTCAGCGAGATCAGCGCGCCGACGGCTGCGCCGATCAGTGTCAGCCCAAGCTCGGATTTGTTGATCCCGAGCGACACCTGGAGATCGGGAAGCCGCGACAGTAGCGCGCCCATCGATACCGCAAATAGAAAGAAGCATATGTAAATGCGCTGTTGCGGCTCTATGCGCATCTCTGATCCCCCAACCTTATGCTGCTTGTCTCATGCGTTCGGCTGGGTTGGTTGCACGACCCGGCGGGGGATAGCAAGGAACCGTTGTACCCGGATGGCCCTGGCGCCGCTTCAATCCCATCCGGTGTCTCTAATCAGCCACGGCGGCCCGCTATCCTGACGATAGCAGGTTGTTGAAATAGATCGACAAAAGCT
This sequence comes from Rhizobium sp. 05N430, assembly GCF_056396985.1. Taxonomy (NCBI): domain Bacteria; kingdom Pseudomonadati; phylum Pseudomonadota; class Alphaproteobacteria; order Hyphomicrobiales; family Rhizobiaceae; genus Rhizobium; species Rhizobium sp. 05N430. The sequence goes on from NZ_JBFTMO010000002.1 coordinate 482,042, forward strand.
GCGTCTGCGAGGAGATGCCGAGCTTGCGGTAGACGTTGCGGCGGTGGACCTTCACGGTGCCGGTCGAAATGTTGAGCTTCAGCCCGATCGACTCGGACGAATGGCCCTGCAGCACCAAATCGACGATCGCGGTTTCGCGACCCGTCAGGTTGAGGTCCCGCCAGACAGTGTCGGCGGCGGGAAGATTGCCGCTCTGGCCCTGCTTCCGGCGGCTTTTGCTGCCGGCGGTCAATTGCGCGTCGAAACGCGGCGCCAGCCCGGCCCAATAGTGGCGGACCATGCTGGCCACCAGCGGCTCGACCTTCTTCAGCGTGGCGAATTCGGCCGCCGGAAACGGTCCGGTCTTTTCCCTCCGCATCAGCGAAAGAACGACGGTGATCTCTTCATCGGTGTTGATGAAAAAGCCCACCTCTTCCGCAAGCCCGGTCTGAACGTAGTAGGTGCGGTAATATTCGCTGGAGAAGAACCGGTCGGGCGCCAGTTCCCGCATTCGGAGCACGCCTTCGCGGCGCTCGCGGGCGGTATGATAGAACGGGTCGAGCAGGTATGGTCCCGCCTGGTAGAGAGTGACGAAGACGACGTTCTCTTCCGGGTCGAAGGTGCTGTAGAGGTCGATCGGCCGTTCCTTGCCGCGATAGGCGAAAACGACCACGTAGTCGAAGCGCACCAGCGCCGCCATCATCTGACGGAAGGTCTCGCCGAATTCGGCATCAGTCATCTTCGGACAGCCGATCGTGGCGTTGAATGCACCAAACAGCGCTTCCAGGTCGGTGCTCATCTGACGGGCTCCCTCTTCCGCCCCACGCCATTCCGCGTGGCCCTATATACACCTTCCACGAAGCATCGTGCGCTAAAATACCTCTCTCGGGGTATATACCGTGCGGGAAGCTCAGGCTTACTCTTTCCTTAACGACGGTGGCAATAAGGCGGCGATAGACTGCCAATTCCAAACCAACCGCAGGGAACAGACGTGGCATCCGCTTCGACGAACGATATCGAATTCCGTTCGGTCACCAAGAATTATGGCGCGGTGACCGCCGTGACGGACATCAATCTCAATGTGCCCAAGGGCGCGTTTCTGGCGCTGCTCGGCCCTTCGGGCTGTGGCAAGACCACATGCCTGCGCATGATCGGCGGCTTCGAGCAGCCGAGCGAGGGCACGGTGCTGATCGACGGGTGCGAGATGAACGGCGTTCCCGCCTATCGCCGCCCCGTCAACATGGTGTTCCAGCACTACGCGCTGTTTCCGCATTTCAACGTCGAGCAGAATGTCGCCTACGGCCTGCGGCAGATGCGCCCGAAAATCGGCGCTGCAGAAATCAACCGGCGAGCCGCCGAGGCGCTGGAAATGGTTCGTCTGGACGGTTTCGCCAAACGGCGGATCCATGAAATGTCGGGCGGCCAGCAGCAGCGCGTGGCGCTGGCGCGCGCCATCGTCAATCGACCATCCGTCCTGCTGCTGGATGAGCCGCTGGCGGCGCTCGACAAGAAACTGCGCTCGGCTATGCAGATCGAGCTGCAAACGCTGCAGCGCGAACTCGGCATCACCTTCGTGCTCGTCACCCATGACCAGGAAGAGGCGCTGTCGATGGCCGATGCCGTCTGCGTCATGAGTGCCGGGCGTATCCGCCAGCTCGGAACGCCGCAGGAGGTCTATGACCGCCCGGCCGATCTCTTCGTCGCCGATTTCGTCGGCAAGACGAACCGGATTGCTGCGACCATGGAAGCCGACGGGGTGACGCTTCGCCTGGCAGATGGTTCCGCCGTTTCGTCGAGCAAGCGGCTGTCGCCGGGAGAGGTGATTGCCGCCCTGCGCCCGGAAGCGATCCGCATGACACGCAGCCAGCCGGCTTCGGGTTCATCGTTCAAGGGCACGGTCACGCATCGCATCTTCCTGGGCTCGTCGGCGGAATATGCGGTGAACGTGCCGGGCCTCGGCGATTTCCTGATCACCGCCGACCGCCGCAGCATGAGCGAGAGTGATCTGGTCGAGCCTGGCGAAGCGGTTTTCCTCTGCTTCGACCCGTCAGCAATACATGTCTTTCCAGCATCGAATGCATAAACCAAAACAAGGGAACAGCATCATGAGCAAGGATTACAAGGACAATCTCCCCATCTCCGCCGAAGGCTTCATGGACGAATTCATGCGCCTGAAGCGCGGCTCCGTCAGCCGCCGCCATTTCCTCGGCATCACCGGCCTCGGTCTGGCAACGGCGGTGATGTCGCGCTTCCCGGGCGCGCTGTCGACGCCCGCCTATGCCGCCGAGGATCTGGGCACGCAGATGTCGATCGCCACTTGGCCGAACTACCATGATCCTGCGACCTTCGAAAACTTCAAGGCCGCGACCGGCGTCGCCGTCGAAGTCAACGTCTTCGGCTCGAACGAAGAGATGCTCGCCAAGCTGCAGGCCGGCGCTTCCGGCTGGTCGCTGTTCGTGCCGACCAATTATACGATCTCGACCCATCACAAGCTCGGCCTGATCGACGAGCTGGATCTCTCGAAGATCCCGAATTTCAGCCAGGCGACTGAAAGCCCGCGCTTCACCAAGGAAGGCCAGATCGACGGCAAGACATATGCTGTGCCGAAGAACTGGGGCACGACCGGCTTCTCGGTCAACACCTCGAAGATCAAGACGAAGCTCTCGAGCTGGAAGGATTTCTTCGAGATCGCCCAGACCGAAGGCGACGGCCGCACCATGGTGCACGACTACCAGCTGACGACGATCGGCAGCGCGCTCGTCTCGCTCGGCTACGGCTTCAATTCGATCAAGCCCGATGAACTTGCCAAGGCCGAGGAACTGCTGATCAAGGTCAAGCCGCATCTCTTCGCCATCAATTCCGACTACCAGCCGTCGATGCGCTCCACCGATGCGTGGCTGACGATGTGCTGGACGAATGACGGCGCGCAGCTGAACCGCGATATGCCGGAGCTTGCCTATGTGCTCGGCACCGATGGCGGCGAGATCTGGACCGACTATTACGCGATCCCGAAGGATGCGCCGAACAAGGCTGCCGGCTACGCGCTGCTCAACTACCTGATGGATCCGCAGAATGCGGTGAAGGAGCATATCGCCAACGGCGCGCCGACCACCGACAGCCGCGTTATCGCGCTGCTGCCGAAGGAAGTCACCTCGAACAAGATCGTCTATCCGGATGAAGCCGCACTGACACCGCTCGAATTCGGCGCCGCCGTGACGCTGACCGATCCGGGCCGTGCCGAGCTGATGGCACGCTTCAAGTCTGCCTAACCTGCCGTCATGCAATTCCGGTCCCGGCTGCCTCGGCAGTCAGGGACCGGTCTAGTGCTCAGAACCGCCGGATAAAGAACGTTTCGATGCCCCTGACCCTTGCCACAAAACGGCGCCTTGTCACTGCCGCCCTTGTCGGGCCGGCCAGCATCTGGCTGTTCGTGTTTCTGGTGCTGCCCTTCATCGCCATCATCGTCTTCGCCTTCGGCGAGCGGGCACCCGAAGGCGGCTATCAGGCGGCGTTCACCTTCGCGCAGTTCGCCAATTTGGGCTCGCGATCGGCGGCCTTCGTCAACACGCTGATCCTGGCGCCGATTGGTGCGGCGGCCTGCCTGCTGGTTGCCTATCCGGTCGCCTATTATCTCGCCGTGAAGGCCAGCCCGAAACGCCGGCTGCTGCTGGTTTCGCTCGTCGTCGTTCCCTTCTGGACGAGCCTGCTGGTGCGCACCTATGCTTGGATGTATCTGCTGGGTGCCCGCGGTATTCCGCATTTGCTCGAAATCTTCGGCATCGAGAATGTCAGGCTGATCAACACCCCCGGCGCTGTGCTGCTCGGTATCGTCTATGGCTATCTGCCGCTGATGATCATGCCGATCTATGTCAGCCTCGAAAAGCTCGACCGGCGGCTTCTCGAAGCCTCCGCCGATCTGGGCGCCAAGCCGGTCTCGACCTTCTTCGGCATTACCCTGCCGCTGTCTCTTCCGGGTGTGATGACCGGTGTCGCGCTGGTAACGATCCTGCTGCTTGGCGAATACCTGATCCCCCAGCTTCTCGGCGGCGGCAAGGTGTTCTTCATCGGCAATGCGCTTGTCGATCTCTTCCTGCAATCGCGCAACTGGCCGTTCGGCTCGGCGATCGCCGTGACGCTGGTCGCCGTCGTCGTCGTCATTCTGCTGGTCGCCATGCGCATCGCCTGGCGTGTCGCCGGCACCCGTCAGGTGGATCTCGTCTGATGCGCGCGCTCGTCACTTTCGTTTACCTGTTTCTCTACACGCCGATCGCGCTGGTCGTGCTGTTCTCCTTCAACTCCGGCCGCAATGCCAGCGAGTTCGTCGGCTTCTCGACCGAGTGGTATGGCCGGGCGCTCTCCAACACCTTCCTGATGGAAGCGTTGCAAAACAGCCTGATCATCGCCTTCACCAGCGCTGCGCTGGCGGCGATTTTCGGGACGATGGCGGCAATGGGCATGGAGCGGCTCGGGCCGCGGGCGCGCGCTGTCTTCGACGGCCTGTTCGCCGCGGCGATCGTCGTTCCCGGCGTCGTCATCGGCATTGCCACGCTGGTCGCACTGGTCGAGGTCTTCGGCTTCATCAATCCGGTGATCGCGGCAATCTGGCCGGGCGCTCAGCCGCCGAAGCTGGCACTCGGCTACGGCTCGATCATCGCCGCACATGGGCTTTTCACCATGGCGCTGGTGACGATGATCGTGAAGGCGCGCATCGCCAGCCTTGGCCGCGACATTGTCGAGGCATCGAGCGATCTCTACGCAACGCCGCTGACGACCTTCCGGCAGATCGTGCTGCCACAGATCATGCCGTCGGTGCTGGCAGGTTTCCTGCTCGCCTTCACCTTCTCCTTCGACGATTTCATCATCGCCTTCTTCGTCGCCGGCTCGAACACGACGCTGCCGATCTATGTCTTCGCCTCGATCCGCCGTGGCGTGACGCCTGAAATCAATGCGATCGCGACGATTGTATTGATCGCCTCGCTCATTCTCATCCTGATCGCGCGCTTCCTGATGCGCGAAAAGGCAACAACAAACTGACCGGGGAAATGTCATGATACTCAAGGATCGCGTTGCAATCGTCACCGGCGCGGGCTCCGGCATCGGCCGGGCGGGAGCGCTGATCATGGCGCGCGAGGGCGCCCATGTCGTCGTCGCCGACATCGATTTCATCAATGCCGAAGAGACCGTCACCCAGATCGCTGACGCCGGTGGAAGCGCGGAAAGCCTGGTTGTCGACGTTACCGACGACCGGGCGCTGGAAACCGGCATCTCGGCGATCGCCGCCCGTCACGGGCGGATCGACATTCTCCACAATCATGCCGGCGCGCAGGTGGCGGGCGATCTGGAAGAGGTTGCTGTCGAGGGCTTCGACAAATCCTGGAGCCTCAATGTCCGGGCGCATTTCATGGCAGCGCGTTTTGTGATGCCCGTCATGAAACAGGCGGGTAAAGGCGTGATCCTCAACACCTCGTCCTCATCGGGCGTGCTCTACGACCGCGAAATGATCGCCTACACAACCACGAAACACGCCGTCATCGCCATGACCCGGCAGATGGCGGGCGACTACGCCAGATCGGGCGTTCGTGTCAACGCGCTCTGCCCGGGCTGGGTCGATACGCCCTTCAACGAGCCCTTCATCGCCCAGATGGGCGGCCGCGGCGCGATCGAAAGCTACATCGCCGACAAGGTGCCGCTCGGCCGCTGGGCGGATGTCTCCGAAATCGCCGAACCGATCCTCTTTCTGGTCTCCGACCGGTCATCCTACATGACCGGCCAGATCCTCGTCGTCGATGGCGGCGAGACGGTCGTCTAGAGCTACAGCGTCCAGTCGATCGTCCGTTCCTGATCGCTGTCCGGCTGAGCCGAGGCGTCGGCCAGCTGATAGGCTCTGATATAGTCGATCGACATCTGCGATCCGTTCTTGAGGCCGTCCTTGGGCGAACCGGCGGCGCCGCCGATGGCAAGATTGGTCAGCATGTACATCGGGCTGTGCATATCGGCGGGCGTTGCCTTCTGGGCAACGGCAACGTCGTCGAAATACCAGGTGATATGATCCTCGTCCCACTTCATGCCGTAGGTGTGGAAACCTTCCGTGCTGGCGACCTTCACCGGTGTCGTGTCGATCAGGTGGGAGCCGCCGTGATCGCTGTGGACGGTGACATTGACGGTGTTGGGATCCTGTCCGCGCATCTCGACGACATCGAGTTCGGGCGGCCACGAGCCGTCTTCGGGCAGAAGCCAGAATGCCGGCCACGCCCCTTGCTCCGACGGCATGTCGGCGCGGATCTCGAAGTAGCCGTAGGTCTGGGAGAAGGACGAATGCGTGTTGAGCAGGCCCGACGTATAGTCGTAACCGTCGATCTGCTGCTGAAGCGCTGCCGGGGCCGGCTTGGCCGTTATCGTCAGAACCCCATTCTTGACCGAAAACGGATTGGCTGACGCCGTCGGCCCGTAGGACGGGTTGACATACCATTGCTGCTCGCCGTTGCCGGTCAGCGGACTGCCGCGATCAGCCGCCCACCAGAATTTCGCATCCCAGGTTCCCTTATCGCCATTGCGCAGCGACAGCGTGTCGAAATTGTCCTCGAAGGTGAGGGCGAGTTGTGATCGATCGAGGGTCAGCTGGAACTGGTTCGCCTTCAGTGCCGACATCTGGGTATTGGCGAACACCAGGCTCTCACCGCCGCCGATGTCGAGCCGGACATTGCTGCCGTCCTGTGTGGCGTGCGACAGCAGCTGGGCAAACGACGAGAAACTGTCCAGGCGGACGACATCGTCGGAACCGAAGTCGGTGATCAGATCGCTGCCATTGCCGCGATCGATGACGAACGTGTCGGCGCCGCCGCCGCCGATCAGCACATCGTTGCCGGCATCCCCGTTGATCGTCTGGCTGCCGGACGCGCCTGAAATGATGTTGTCCTGATTGTTGCCGAAGGCGTAGCGGCCGTTGCCGGTGACCGTCAGGTTCTCGAAATTATCCGGCAGTGTGTAGTCCATCCAGGTGTTGATGGTGTCGGTGCCGGCATTTGCCCCCTCGGCGGCGCGATTGATGTTCGAATAGAGATAGTAGACATCGTCGCCGGTTCCGCCCTTCATCGTGACGTTGACGGCGCTGTCGCCCCACATCGAGTCGTTTCCGGCAGTCCCCGTCTGCACCGGACCGGACTTGGTGGCGGAAAACCATGCGGTGGAGGTACCACTGTAAGCAAGCGGCCTGCCGACGGCGTTGTTGATCGCGTTTATCATGTCGGTTCCCTTCGACTGGAGGAGGAATGGTTCAATCAGCGCGAGCACAATCTCGGTATCGAAGATGCGGCAATTTCGCGGATGACGCGACCGGAAGATCGCCGGGCAAGATCAGGGCCGCTTTGACTGACCAGCAAGGCGTTAAGCCGCGAGGCGCCGCATGATTGCGCCGGGAACCGACTGTAAGGATCTCAGACAGGCTATGTCTGGTTCTCAATATCGCTGCGGAAAAGGAAGTCTTGCTCTGGAACGTCTGCAGCATTCCGAGACGGGCAGCCGGGTGCAGATGAATTATTCGGTCTGAATCCGATATTATGAGTTGATGCTCAATTAGAGTAGAGTGGAAATATAGCGATATCGGCTTTGGGGAGAGTAGATGTTCAATATTGGTGAAAAGTATTCCTTCGTCCTGATCGAGGGGACGTCTGACGGGTGGGGCGAACTCAGCTTCACGGATAATGTCGTTGATATTGACGGACCGCTCCTGAAGCTTGAAAGCGGGCGGATCATCAATTCGCACTCATCGCTGTTTGTCCGTGCGGCCCCTGCCGTGATGCTGGCTTCGGCCAGCGCCCTGTCTGCTGACGAGGCTGCTGAACCGCTTATCGCATAGAGGCGGCATCGCTTGGCCCATCGGCCTCCGGCAGCGATGCGAATGCATAGGAATGTTCAGAATTCACTCGGCACCATCAGAGCCGGCACGCTAAGCTTGCGGGCCATGGCGAATCGGCGCAGCGAAACGGACAGCTGGGCCGGTCTCCTTCCGGTGTGCCGCGGAAGGCGCGCGCACTGCCTTGGAAATTGTGATTGCCAGTCCGTTCATAACGGGAGGATGACTATTGACAGAGACGATCGCCGATATTGCCGGCCAGCTTGTTGCCGAACATCGCAGCAGCACGAAGTTTCACAGGATCGACGGGATAAACGACCTCGAAGATGCCTATCGGGTGCAGGACGCCTATATCGCGGCGATCCGTGGTGGCGAAGAGACTGCGGGCTACAAGATCGGCCTGACATCGAAGCGCATGCAGGCGATGTGCGGTATCGATCAGCCGATCCAGGGCACCATCTTCTCCAGCCGCGTCAGATCGACGGGAGCGCAGCTGAAGCTTTCCGACTATCACCATCTCGGCCTTGAGTTCGAAATCTGCGTACGGCTCGGCCAGGACTTGCTGCCGGGCGCCACGCCGTTCACGCCCGAGAGCGCCGGCGCTGCTGTCGATGCGGTTGCGGCTGCGATCGAGCTGGTGGAAGACCGCCATGCCGATTATAGCGTGCTGCATTGCGGAACGCTGATCGCTGACAATTCCTGGAACGCCGGGATCGTGGTTGGTACATTCACCCCGCCGCCTGAAGGTCTCGATGGCGCAGAAGGCATCGCCTATCATAACGGCGAAGAGATTGCCCGCGGCATGGGTGCCGATGTTCTCGGACATCCCTATGTGCCCTTGGCGTGGCTCGCCAATCATCTTGCCGCCAGCGGCAGGATCTTGCGCAAGGGTGATCTGGTAATGACCGGCAGCATCGTCACGACGCGGTTCCCGTCGGGACCATTCAGCTACCGGTTCGACGTTTCCGGTATCGGTAGCGTCGAAGTCAGCGGCAGGTGACCCCCGGCAACCGTGCTTCGATTTTGAATGACGTAATAGGAAGGCTGTAAAATGGATTTTGGTTTGAGCGGCAAGTCTGCCCTCGTCATGGGCGCTTCCAAAGGGCTCGGATTTGCGATTGCCAGGGAACTCGTTGCCGAAGGTGCAAAGGTTGCCATCTGCGCCCGCGATGCAGCCCGGCTGGATGACGCAGCAGAGCGTCTCGGGGTCGTCGCCCTGCCCGCCGATCTGCGGCAGCCCGCGGCCGGACGGCAGGTGGTCGAGCAGGCTGCGGCCAAGCTCGGAAAGGTCGATATTCTCGTGGTCAATACCGGCGGTCCGCCGACCATGCCCTTCGAAAACATCGGTTCGGACGACTGGCGCAACGCCTTCGAGGGCTTGTTCGTCAGCGCAACCGACGCCATCGCTGCGGCGATGCCGGGCATGCGCGAGCGCCAATGGGGCCGCATCCTTCTGGTGACATCGATCGCCGCCAAGGAGCCGATCAACAACTTCACGATCTCGAACGCGCTGCGCGCCGGGTTGCATGGTCTGACGAAGACGCTGAGCCGTGAATTCGCCGCAAGCGGCATCACCGTCAATGCGCTGATGCCGGGTTACACGATGACGGAGCGGCTGGCCGAGGCGAAGCTCGACCTTGAAAAGGTCAGCAAGATGATCCCGATGGGCCGCATCGGCCGCCCGGAAGAATTCGCCGCCCTCGCGACCTTCCTCGCCTCCGATCGTGCAAGCTACATCACCGGCCAGGCGGTTGCCTGCGACGGTGGCGCTCTCTGGTCGATCTGAATGAAATGCAGAAGGCCGCAATCCTGCGATTGCGGCCTTCTGCCGTTCAGCCGGTGAGAGCGTCGATAATCGCCAGCGGATGGGGGATCGACTTGGTGTCGATGGCTTTGACCTGGGAGCGGCAGGAATATCCGGTCGCCATCGTCACCGTTTCGGAAGACGTGCCGGCAATGTGGCTGCTCCAGCTCATGGCATAGAGCGCTTCGGACGTGGCACGGTTGCGGACCTCGTGGCCGAATGTGCCGGCCATGCCGCAGCAGCCGGTACTGGCAATTTCAAGGGGGATGCCAAGCGCCTTGAAGACAGTCTTCCACTGAGCCGTCGCCGACGGTGCATTGCTGCGCTCGGTGCAGTGGGGGAGCAGGCTGTAGACGGGTGAGGCCGATTTTTGGGGTTGGGCTGAGAGCCTGTCGAGATTGGCAGCTAACCATTCCTGCGGCAGCAGTACCGTTGCCTCCACGCCGTTGCCCCATAATCCCTTGTATTCGCTGCGATAGACAAGCGTCATCGACGGGTCGAGGCCCACCAGTGTGGCGCCGGCGGCAGCGAGGTCTTGCAGATATCGGGCTGTCTTTGTTGCATTCGCCTCGAAGCGGCCGAGATATCCGTGGACATGCATCGCCTTGCCGTTCTGCTTGCCTTCGGCGAGATAGGGGATCAGCCCCATTTTTCGCGCCAGACTGATTGCCGAAAGCGCAACGCCCGGATCGAAATGGGCTGTGAATGCGTCGGCGACGAAGACCACGGCGCGCTTCTTCTCCTGCTCCGGCAGGCCTTCGATCAGCTCTTGCGTGGCAACGGCTACGCCGAGCCTTCGGGCTTCGGCTTTGAGCGGCCGAGGCGGCAGCAGCGGCAGCGCCGTCAAACCGGAAAGCCGCATCACGTGTCTGCCTGCTTCGGTGCCTGCCATCAGATTGTAGAGCGGCCGCGCCTGCGCCATCCAGGGCAGTGACGTCTCGATCGCGGCCACAAGCAGGTCCTTCAGCGGGCGCGCATACCTGCTGTAGTAGAGTTCGAGGAATTTCGAGCGGAAGGCCGGCACGCTGACCTTGACCGGACACTGCCCGGTGCAGGCCTTGCAGGCGAGGCAGGTATCCATGGCTTCGCGGACTTCGTGCGAAAAGTCGTCGCGGTTGCGCGGATCGAGCGAGTTGAAGATCCGCTTCGGCAGGGTTGCGAGCGAACTGCCGCGGCGCAGACGTTTTGCCTCGGCGCGCGGGTCGATGCTCTTGTCCGCCAGCAGCCTCAGCCACTCGCGCATCAGCGCCGCCCGGCCCTTCGGCGAAAAACGCCGGTCACGCGTCGCCTTGTAGGAGGGGCACATGGGGCTCGTTTCGTCGAAATCGAAACAGGCGCCGTTCCCGTTGCAATAGGCGGCATTGTCGAAGGCGGCTCTGATCTCGTTGCCAATGGCACGATCGACGCCGCCGCGCAGGGGCACGCCGTCGATCTTCAGGAGGGGCTCGACTGACGGCGCGGCGATCTTGCCGGGATTCAGCTTGTTCTGAGGATCGAAGGCCCGCTTGATTTGCTGCAGGCAAGGATAGAGATCGCCGAAGAATTCGGGAACATATTCCGACCGCACGCCCTTGCCGTGCTCGCCCCAGAGAACGCCGCCATATTTCTTCGTCAGGGCGACGACGGCATCGCTGATCTCCCGGACGAGCGGGGTGTGATCATCGCGTGTGAGGTCGAGCGCCGGGCGTACATGCAGAACGCCTGCATCGACATGGCCGAACATCCCGTAGGACAGCCCGGCGCTATCAAGCAGCGCGCGAAATTCGCGGATATAGGCGGCCAGATTCTCCGGCGGAACGGCGGTGTCTTCGACGAACGGAACCGGGCGCACCGGCCCGTCAACATTGCCGAGCAGGCCGACGGCGCGTTTACGCATCGTCCAGATTGCCTCGATGTCGCGATGCTGGCGTGCGATCGTGTGGCCGAGGCGATCCGGGTTGGCGTTGCCGAACGCGGCGGTCACCTCGCCAAGCTTCCGCTCCAGTTCGGTTTCGTCATCCGCCAGGATCTCGACGATGTTGATACCGTTGGCAGGGGAGGCCGCGTCATCGGGAAAGAACTGGCCGATGTCGTTCCAGACGATATCCGTCTTCGCGAGCCCGAGCACCTTCTCGTCGACGGTTTCGACGGACGCGACCTTCAGCGCCGTCAGCGTCCGGGCATCTTCCAGCGCCGCATTGAAATCGTTGTAGCGGATATTGATCAATGCGGCATGGGCGGGGAGCGGCAGCAGATTGAGCTCTGCCTCTGCGATCATCGCCAGCGTGCCTTCGGACCCGCAGAGGATGGCATTCAGATCGAAGCGGCCGTCCGGCTGGCGGATATGGGCCAGATCGTAGCCGGTCATGTAGCGGTTGAGCTTCGGAAAGACAGTCTCGATCCGCTCACGCTTTTCTCGCGCGATGCCATCGACGGTCCGGTGGATCTCGCCGATCCTGTCCTGGCGTTGAAGAATCTCGGCAAGCGCCGTTTCGCTGAGCGCGCGCGACCACCATTCGGAACCGTCGGCCAGCACGATGCGCAGGCCGACAACGTGGTTGGAGGTCTTGCCATAAAGGCAGGAGCCTTGTCCGCAGGCATCGGTAGAGACCATGCCGCCGATCGTTGCCCGGTTGGAGGTTGAGAGTTCCGGAGCGAAGAACAGGCCGTAAGGCTTCAGGGCGCGGTTCAGCTGGTCCTTGACGACACCGGACTGGACACGTGCGATGCGCCTGACCGGGTCGATCTCCAGGATCTTGTTCATGTGCCGTGAGCAATCGACCACGAGGCCCGAGGTAAGCGACTGACCATTGGTGCCGGTGCCGCCGCCGCGCGGGGTGATGGTCATGCCGCTGAAAGCCGGCTCGCTAAGCACCTTCGCGAGGATCTTCAGATCATCGGCACCCCTCGGAAACAGGATGCCCGCCGGTTCCAGCTGGTAGATCGAATTGTCGGTCGCATAGACCGTGCGGGCGCCCGCACGGCTCTCGGCGTCGCCACTGAAACCGGCTTCGACGAGACGCTCGAAGAAGCCGGCTGGAGATGCGGGAGCAAGGTGCGATGTGAGGCGCGGGATCATGCGTGCCGGTCCAAGGTCGCTAGACCGCTTCCATCAGGGCTTCAAAGCCGCGCATGCCCGTTCGATGCGGTCGAGTGCCTCGGCAAGCTCGGCTTCCGATGTCGCATAGGATATCCGGAAGAACGGCGACAGACCGAAGGCCGAACCCGGAACGACTGCGACATGCGCATCCTCGAGGAGGTAGTCGGTGAAGTCGTGATCGGCTTCGATCCGCTTGCCTTTCGGCGTCGTCCTGCCGAGGATGCCTGCACATCCCGAGAAGGTGTAGAAGGCGCCTTCCGGTGTGCGGCATTCCAGGCCATCGATCGTGTTCAGCCGGCCGACGACCAGATCGCGGCGGCGCTGGAAGCTTTCCTGACGTTCTTTCAGAAATGTCTGCGGGCCGTTCAGGGCTTCGACGGCGGCTGCCTGGCTGACGGAGCTTGGGCAGGAGGTTGCTTGGCTCTGGATCACGGCCATGGCCTTGATCAGCGGCTTCGGCCCGCCGGCATAGCCGATGCGCCAGCCAGTCATGGCATAGGCTTTCGACACGCCGTTGATCGTCAGCGTACGTTCCTTGAGGCGCGGCTCAAGGGCAACGGGGGTGACGAAGTCGAAACCGTCATAGACGATGTGTTCGTACATGTCGTCGACCATCAGCCAGACATGCGGATGGCGCAACAGAACGTCGATCAGCGGCCGATAGTCGGCTGCGGCATAGGCCGCGCCCGATGGGTTCGAGGGTGAGTTCAGCAGCACCCAGCGGGTCTTCGGCGTGATCGCCGCTTCCAGCTGCGCCGCCTGAAGGCGGAATCCGGCCGCCGCATCGCAGGGAACCAGAACCGGCACGCCGCCGCAGACTTCGACGATATCCGAATACGAGGTCCAGTAGGGCGTCGGGATGATGACCTCGTCGCCGGGATCGAGTGTCGCCATGAAGGCATTGAAGAGAATCTGCTTGGCGCCGGTGGCCACCGTCACTTCGTCGACGGCGTAATCGACGCCGTTTTCGCGGCGGAATTTTTCGGCGACGGCCTTTTTCAAGGCGGGTGTGCCGTCAAGCGCGGTGTATTTCGTGTCGCCTGCATCGATCGCGGCCTTGGCCGCCTGCTTGACGTTATCTGGCGTGTCGAAATCCGGCTCGCCGGCGCCGAGAATGATGACCGGCAGGCCGTCGCGCTTCATCGCCGCCGCCTTGGCGCCGATCTGCAGGATCTTCGAAACGCCAACGGTGGCGATGCGCGAGGCCGGGCGGAACCCAGCCTCCTTGATCTCGGTGGTGACGGTCATTTTCTCAGAGCCCTATTCGATGTCGAAGGAGACGCCCTGTGCCAGCGGCAGGGCCTTCGAGTAGTTCACCGTGTTGGTGGCGCGGCGCATATAGGCTCTCCAGGCATCCGACCCGGACTCGCGCCCGCCGCCGGTTTCCTTCTCACCGCCGAACGCGCCGCCGATTTCCGCACCGGATGTGCCGATGTTGACATTGGCGATACCACAATCGGAGCCTTCGACAGAAAGGAAACGCTCTGCCTCGCGCATGTCAAGCGTGAAGATCGATGAGGAAAGACCAGCGCCGACAGCGTTGTGATCGGCGATGACGGCGTCGAGATCGCTGTATTTCATCACGTAGAGGATCGGCGCGAAGGTTTCCTCGAGGACCGGTCCCTCATGCTTCGGCATTTCGACCAGCGCCGGCTTCACGTAGTAGGCGTTCTCGCTGCCGGTATCGACCCGCTGGCCGCCATGAACCGCCCCGCCATGCTTGGCAGCTTCGCCGAGCGCCTTCTGCATGCCGTCGAAGGCTGCCTTATCCACCAGCGGGCCGACAAGGGCTGCGCCATCCAGCGGATTGCCGACCGAGACGCTCGCATAGGCCTTCTTGAGGCGCGGCACGAGCTGATCGTAGACGCTGTCGTGGACGAAGAGGCGGCGCAGTGTGGTACAGCGCTGACCGGCCGTGCCCATGGAGCCGAAGGCGATGGCGCGCAGCGCCATGTCGAGATCGGCCGACGGGCAGACAATGCCGCCATTGTTGCCGCCGAGTTCGAGGATGGAGCGCGCGAAGCGCTTGGCAAGGCGCGGTCCGACTTCGCGACCCATGCGGGTCGAGCCGGTTGCGGAGACGAGAGCGACCTTCGAATGGTCGACCAGCGCTTCGCCGATCGTGCGGTCGCCAATGAGCACCTGCGACAGGTCCTCAGGCGCATCGCCGAAGCGCTTCAGCGCCCGTTCCAGGATTGCCTGCGATGCCAGCGCCGTCAGCGGCGTCTTTTCGGACGGCTTCCAGACGATGCTGTTGCCGCAGACGAGCGCCAACGCAGCATTCCAGGCCCAGACGGCGACCGGGAAATTGAAGGCGGAGATGATGCCGATAACGCCGAGCGGATGCCAGGTTTCCATCATCCGGTGGCCGGGACGCTCGGTAGCGATGGTGAGACCATAGAGCTGGCGGGAAAGACCGACGGCGAAATCGCAGATGTCGATCATTTCCTGCACTTCGCCGAGGCCTTCGGACGGGATCTTGCCGGCTTCGATTGAAACCAGACGGCCGAGATCGGCCTTGGCTGCGCGCAGTTCCTCACCGAGCAGACGAACGAGTTCCCCACGCTTCGGCGCCGGAACGAGGCGCCACTTCTGGAATGCCACATGGGCGCGGTCGATGGCCTCGACGGCCTTCGCCGGTGAGACTGTTTTCAGCTGGCCGGTGCGCTCGCCGGTGACGGGCGAGAAGGCGTCCATGTCGCCGCCTGTGTAGGCGGACTTGGCGACACCCAGGCGATCGAGGATGGTCACGGCTTCTTCGGCGACGGACACGGATTTGACGGCAATATTCATCTGATGGAACTCCAGTTCGGAAACGTCTCGGATCGGTGGCCGGAATTTACTCGGCGGCCGGGCGTCTGGTCAGTGCATTGAGGCAGGCGTCGAGGGACGACTGTTCGATGCCTGCATAATGGTCGAATTCGTTGAGCACCTTGGCGCCGAGATTGCTTTCGAAGCGCTGCTGGTTCGGGCTCGCCACGAAGTCCTGCTGTGCACCATCGCCGAGGTTCGACTGGAAGATGCCGGCGGCGCTGACGGGCAGGAAGTCCTCATAGACGATCGGATCGAACTGGATCAGGCCGTCGGCGATAAGCGCATCGACATCGGAACCAGCAGGGATGGACGTCTTGCTTCCCTTTTCGGTCAGCGAATAGCTGAAATAGCCGAGACCTTCGGCGCGGATCGTCTTCCAGTCATCCGGGAACGCCTGGAAGGTTTCGATCAGTGCTGTCTCGTAGGCCTTGGCGTTGGATCCGTCGGCGGCCGGGCGAACCACCTTGCGGGAAGCGTCGAGAAGCGTGTCGTAGAGGCCGCGGCCCTTCGGCGTCAGCGCGATGCCGCGCTGTTCGATCTCGCCGAAGCGGGCCGTATGCGATCCGGTCTGCCAGCCGCCCTTGCCGTCTTCGAAGGCGACTGCTTCCTCCAATGCCTTGAACGACGTCTGGCGCAGCAGGATCGCGCATCTACGGGCCGGGGGGCCCTCGACGATTGCCTTGGGCGCGATGTCGTAGTCAGGCATCAGGGCCTGGACACGGTCGATATCGAGCGTGCGCGGCGTCAGGTGGTTGATATGCGGGCCCTTGAAGGAGACGACATCGGCAATGAGCCGGTGGGCGTCGTGCAGGCGGTGATACATCTCGCCATCGACGATCGCCTTGTCGTGCCAGCGGAAGGTTTCCAACACTTCGGCGACGAAGCGATCGGCATCGTCTTTCGACAGGCCGCCGTCTTTTTCGGCCTTCTCTGTCAGTTCGACCGCGCCCGCCGTGAAAATCCGGCGCGTTTCGAGAATGCGGGCGGCGTCTTTGCGCAGTTCCTGATCGGCGATCAGATCGAGGCGCAGCAGCGAGGTGAAAACGCGGAACGGATTGCGCTTCAGCGCTTCATCGCCGACCGGGCGGAAGGCGGTGGAGTGAACCGGAACGCCCGCGGTCGACAGATCGTAATAGCCGACCGGATACATGCCCATGACGGCGAAGACGCGCCGCATCATCGCCAGTTCGCCGGCAGTGCCGAGACGGATGGCGCCGTGGCGCTCTTCGGAAATGCGATCGAGATTGTCGGTTGCTTCCAGGCGTGCCTTGAGATCGGGCTCGTTTGCGAGCGCCTCTGCGTTGACGCGGGCAACGAGGTCCATCAGCGTGCCATAGGCCGGCACTTCGTTGCGATACATGGCTGACATGGCGGCGGAAAAGGCTGACCGGATGTCGCTCGATGTGACGTGTTTTGTCATGTGCGTGGCCCTAAATGGATTTGTCACTTGATGCTGAAAGTGGGATATACTCCTCCCATCGATGTCAATGTTGTGACTTATGCGTTTAACTTGATGCGGAAACGGAATAGCCATGCGCCGAAGCCTCGTTCCTGACATCGTCACGCTGCAGGCCTTCGAATGCGCCGCGCGTCACGAGAATTTCTCGCGCGCGGCCGAAGAGCTCAGTCTGACGCAAAGCGCCATCAGCCGGCAGATCGCCGATCTGGAGCTGCAGACTGGTCTTAAGCTTTTCGAGCGCGTCCGCCAGCGGGTCATCCTCTCGGAGGCCGGGCAGCGGTTACTTCCAGAGGTGAGAGACCTGCTGTTGCGCTCCGAACGGCTGATGATCGAAGCGGCGGCGGCCGGGCGGATGCGCGCGTCATTGAAGATCGCGACGCTTCCGACCTTCGGCGCCAGATGGCTGGTGCCACGCCTTGGGCGATTTCTCGCCGATCATCAGGATGTGGCGCTGACCATCGAATCGCGCTCGAAGCCCTTTAGTTTCAGCGAGGACAGTTTCGATCTCGCGATTCACTTCGGCCAGCCGGTCTGGGCAGGCGGCGTTCCCACCTTCCTGTGCCATGAAACGGTGTTGCCGGTGGCGAGCCGAAGCCTTGCCGGACAATTGAAGATCAGTGCGGCGAAAGACCTGTCGCAAGCGCCATTGCTGCATCTGACCACCAGGCCGAAGCTCTGGGCAGACTGGTTTCAGATGCAGCAGGCGTCGGTCGAGAATGCCTATCTCGGCCTTCGTCTCGACCAGTTCTCGATGATCGTTACGGCTGTGGCGGCAGGCCTCGGCGTCGCGCTTCTGCCAACCTACCTGATCGAAGACGAGCTCAAGTCGGGAGCGCTCGTCACGCTGCTGGATATCACGATGCCGACGGAGAACGCCTATTACGTCGTTCGCCCCGAAAACAAGCAAAGCCACCCGGCCGCCGACCAGTTTCAGACATGGCTGCTATCGGAGGTGTCGCCAACACTGTCGTGACGCCCGGTCCTATGCCGGGCGCTTGGAGCGCAGTCCGCTTTCGAAAGTCTGGTTGTCTTCGCCGACGCCATAGGACCGTTCGCCCTTGACGCCGATGAGCGGAAACAGCAGCTCGGCAACATTGAAGGCTTCCTCGAGATGCGGATAGCCGGAGCCGATGATCGTCTCGATACCGATCTCCTGATATTCACGCAGCCGCACTGCGATGTTTTCCGGGCTGCCGACGAGAGCCGTGCCGGCGCCGCCACGCACCAGCCCGTGGCCGGCCCAGAGGTTTGGTCCAACGACAAGCTTGTCGCGGCGCCCCTGATGCAGCGCGGACATACGCTTCTGGCCGACGGACTGCGAGACGTTGAGGAATTCATTCTGCGCGGCGGCGACCTGTTCGTCGGTCACCCTGCTGATCAGATCGTCGGCTGCCGCCCAGGCCTTCTCCTCGGTCTCGCGAACGATGAAATGGATGCGCAGACCGAAGCGGATTTTGCGCCCTTCGGCCAGTGCCCGCTCCTTGACCCTGATGATTTTCTCGGTGAGCAGATCGGCGGGCTCTCCCCAGCTCAGATAGACGTCCGCATGTTTGGCGGCGACGGCGATACCTGAGTCTGATGATCCGCCGAACCAGATCGGCGGATGCGGCGTCTGGACCGGCGGGAATGACAGGCCGCGGCCGTGGGAGGACAGGTACTTGCCTTCGAAATCGGCGTCCTCACCGGATAGGATCCGTCGCCAGATCGTCAGGAACTCGTCGGTCTGTTCATAGCGTTCGCCATGGCCGAGCTTGTTGCCGTCGCCCGCCAGATCGGCGGGGTCGGCGCCCGTCACGACGTTGAACAACGCTCTGCCGCCCGAGACGCGGTCGAGCGCTGCGGCATGGCGGGCAAACATCGCCGGCGTCCCGCTACCCGGGCGAAGCGCGACCAGAAAGCGCAGGCGCTCGGTCAGGGGTACCAGCGCGGCGGCGGTGATCCAGGCATCCTCGCAATAGGTGCCGGTCGGCAGCAGCACGCCCTCGAAGCCGAGCCGGTCTGCGGCTTGGGCGATATCGCGCATGTAGCCAAATGTCGGCGGACGGTGGCGTTCCTCGCTTCCGAGATAGGGGCCGTCGCCATGCGTCGGCAGGTACCAGAACATCTTCAGAGGCGGGTTTGCATTCTTGCTCATATCGATCGGTCCGGTGTCAGAGTTTGCCCTTCCAGGGCACAAGCTGCTTTTCGAGAAAGCGCATTGCGGCCGTGAAGGCGAAGGCGAAGATGGCGATGACGATCAGGCCCACGAAGACGACGTCCGTCGCCAGGAAGTTGGCAGCCGACATGATCATGTAACCGACGCCCGACTGCGCAGCGATCAGTTCGGCCGCCACCAGTGTCGACAGCGTGGCGCCGATTGCGATGCGCAGGCCGGTCAGGATTTCCGGAAGGGCCGAAGGAAGCACGATCGTCGTGAACAGCTGGAAGGTGTTGGCGCCGAGCGACTGCGCGGCATTGATGCGCTCCTGCGGGACCGAGCGGACACCGGCCTGTGCGGCGTAACAGATCGGGGCGAAGGCTGAGAGGCTGAGGAGCAGGATCTTCGAGGACTCGCCGATGCCGAGCCAGATGATCAACAGCGGCAGATAGGCAAGCGGCGGCAGGCCCCAGTAGATGTCGATCGGAACGCTGAGCACGCCCTTGGCCCAGCGGTTAAGCCCCATGATCAGACCGATCGGGACGCCAAGGACAATGCCGAAGGCGAGCGATACGCTGATGCGTCCAAGGCTTGCCAGAATGTGTTCCGTCAGCGTGCCGTTCGCATAGCCGTCAGAGGCGATTGCCTGAAACTGCACGAGGACTTCGCTTGGCGACGGTAGGAAGAGCGGCGAGGCGAGATGATAGCGGGTGGCGATCACCCAGCCGAGGACGAGCGCCAGCAGGGTGCCGGCGCTGATGGCGAATGTGCCGGTCGCGGGAGTGCGGCTGCGCGGTTTGCGCGGCGAGGCGACTTCACCCTCTATTGCCGTCGAGTGCTCTGCCAATACGCTCATGGGGTAATTCCTTGGTGCCTGTCTTCGCTGTCATGCGCCAGCCGTCAGGCGGCGCGGCGGTCATGTGCGGGTTTGTGAATGATCGAGCGGATCTCTTCGCGGAGCGTCACGAACCGGGGATCGGCGAGGATCGGGCCGATGTCACCGGTGCTGGCAAACTGGCGAACGAAGCCGGCTTCATAACGTGCCACGACGCGGCCGGGGCGCGGCGACATGACGAGGATATGGGTTCCGAGCGTCAGGGCCTCTTCGATCGAATGGGTGATGAAGAACACCTGCTTCCTGGTTTCCGACCAGACCGAAGCCAGCAATTGCTGCATGGTTTCGCGGGTCAGGCTGTCGAGCGCGCCAAACGGTTCGTCCATCAGAAGCACCTTCGGATCAGTCGCCAGTGCCCGGGCGATGCCGACGCGCTGGCGCATGCCGCCGGAGAGCTCGTAGGGAGGCTTGGATTCGAAGTCAGAGAGACCGACCAGCTTGAGAAGTTCACGCGCGCGTTGATATCGCTCTCTCTTTCCCACGCCCTGATAGCGCAGCCCGAGAGCCACATTGTCGAGAACGCTCGACCAGGGAAGCAGGGTGTCCTTCTGGAACACCACGCCGCGGTCGCCGCCTGGGCGCGACACGGGCGCGCCGTCGATCAGGATCTCGCCTTCCGTCAGCGGCTGGAAGCCGGCAATGGCGTTTAGCAGGGTGGATTTTCCGCAGCCGGATGCGCCGAGCGCGACAACGATGGAGTCCTGCGGGATATTGAAGGAGACGTTGTCGAGCGCATGGACGGAGGTTCCGTCGGCTGCGTCGAACTTCACGGTCGCGTTTCTGACTTCGAGCATGGGGAGAGTCCTGACAAGGAGATATGGCGGCCCATCGGGCCGCCATTTGTGTCTGAGAATGATCTCAGTTCGAAGCGAGAGCCGCTGCCGCGAACTGCGGATCCACGAAGCCGGCGTAGCTGTCCTTCACCGCCGTGATCTTCTTCTGCTCCTTGAGGAACTGCGCGGTGTCCTTCAGCGTCTTGGCGACGCTGCCCTTGTCGCCTTCGCCGAGCCAGGCCGCTGTGACCTGTTCCTGGAGGGGGACGACCACGGTCGTGTTCAGCCAGCCGGCATTTTCTTCAGGCGTGCCACCCTGAAGCTTGGCAATCGCCTTGATGTTCTCGGAGGACGGACCCCAGTTTTTCGGGTTCTTTGCGAAGTCGACATAGTACTTGTCGAGCTGGCCGACATACTTCGTCAGAAACTCGGGGTTCTTCTTGGCGAACTCGCCGGTGACAACGAGGGCGCTGAACACAGGCGCGCCGCGCTTGGAAACTTCACCCGAGGTCACCAGAACCTTGCCGTCCTTCTTCAGTTCGCTCAGAGCCGGGTCCCAGACGAAGGCGCCGTCAATATCGCCGCGCTTCCAGGCGGCAACGATCTGCGGCTGCGGCATTGCGATAACCTGCGAATCCTTCTCGGTGAGGCCTTCCTGCTTCAGGTAGGCGAGCAGCTGGTAGTGATCGGTCGAAACCGGGGCTGCGGAGAACTTCTTGCCCTTGAGATCGGCAGAGGACTTGATGTCGTTGCGCACGACCAGGGCTTCGCTGTCGCCAGCGCCAGCGGTGATGTAGATGCCCTTGACGTCGAGATCCTTGCTGACCGAGGCAGCATAGGGGCTCGAGCCGACGTCGCCGAGCTGGACGTCGCCGGATGCGATCGCCGCGAAGATGTCGGCGCCGGAGTTGAAGCGACGGAATTCTATATCCCAGCCGGTCTGCTTGGCGAGTTCGCCATTGGCGATGCCGACCAGATACGGCACAGCGCCGGTCTGATAGGCGATAACAACCTTCTTGGCTTCATCCGCATGTGCGGCGGTCATAAAGGACGCGACCAGACCGATCGTTCCAAGCAATGTTTTGATGCGCATGTGCCACCCTCAATGTTCATCGTCGGCCACAGCGGCGACGTCCAAATCAGATTTCCACAATGTATATTTATTTTATAGATTATATTTTCTAAGTTTTCGGAGGAAGGGAGAAGACTAGTCCGCGCAGGGCACAGGCAGGCAGCAGAGACTTACCTTGAGAGCGGCGGGTGTCTGTCCGGTGCAGCTGGAAGCCGGTGCTAGCGCTGACAAGCTCGCCTGCGGCAGAAGGCGCGGGACGGCCACCCCGCACAGGATTGCGCCGTTACATTTGCGGAATGAGCGGCGGCACCTGAATGACGACAGGCTTGCTGACGCCCGATTCGATGACTTCGAACACCTTTTTCAGCATCTCAGGCACATCCTGCCGCACCATCTCTATCTCGTTTCCGAGCAGCGAGACGAAGGGATCCCAGTCGAAACAGCCGAGAACGAGACTGTCGTCGTTGAGGTGCCCGGACCGCCGCACCCAGCGCATGACGCCTTCGAGCGAAATGGTCGAGTTGACGAACATGCCGCCGACATTGGCATCGCCCTTGAGCGCTAGATCGTCCAGCGCCTTCTCGGCTTTCTCCGGTGCGTAGCCGCAGGCAAGGATATGTTCCTCGGCAACGGCGAGGCCGAGATCGGAGTGGGCAGCACGAAAGCCCCGGATGCGTTCTGCCGTATTGTGATCGCTGCCGCGGCCGCCGATGAAGAGCAGCGGGCCCTTCTTTCCGAGCCGCCGTTCGCAGTTCACCAGAATGCGCCGGGTCAGTTCGCGGGCGCCGGCAAAATTGTCAGAAATAATCGAGGGGGCGAGCGCCCCGGGCAGGTCGAGGTTGAGGCTGCGGACGCCGGCTGCGGCGCACATCTCCGTGATCCTGTCCGGGTCGGTGGCGCCCGTCGCGATCAGGCATTCGACCTGGTAGGAAAGCATCGTGCGGGCGGCCTCGATCTCAAGTTCGGGGTCGCGGCGGGTACAGGTGATGATCGGAAAAAGCCCGCGCGCGCGGGCCATGTCCTCGAAAAGCTCGACGATCGAGCCGAAGTAGCGGTTGTCATATTTCGGAACGATCATGCCGATGATGTGGGACTTTTCGCGCCTCAGCAGGCTCGCCTGCATATTGAGCGCATAGCCCTGTTCCTCGGCTATCTTCATGATCTTTTCGGCGAGCTGGCTGCTGATCCTGCGCTTCTTCCAATTGCCGTTGAGGACGGCGCTGACGGCGCTGGCGGATGTGCCGGCAAGCTCCGCCAGATCGTAAATCGTTGTCCTCTTGGCCTGCTTTACGTGATTCAAAATTGGTTTCTCCATTTTCGCTAACTTGACATCAAACTGAAGAAGTGGCAATTCTTGCTTCATCGATTGAGCAAGCTTGCGCAATCGATGTTACAAGCTGGCTTCGTGCCGGTGCAGGGAGGTATTTTCTAAGAATCTGCGGATAGCCCGGTCTTTGCGGGGCGCGTCGCATGCCGTCTTGATGGCATCGATGGGCAGTGGCGAGGAGAGGGCGGCTGCGGTGACCGGCGGTAATGCCTGGGCCTGTCTTTGAACACACCAAGGAGGAGAGAATGAAATATCGCAATTTGCTTATGGCGTCGGCGACCATCGCGATGGGATTTGCCGGTACGGCCTTTGCCCAGGAAGCCTCGACCGTCGCTTTCCTGATGCCTGACCAGGCGTCGACGCGCTACGAGCAGCACGACTTCCCAGGCTTCAAGGCCGAGATGGAAAAGCTTTGCGCCAAGTGCACGGTCGTCTATCAGAACGCCAATGCCGATGCCTCGCTGCAGCAGCAGCAGTTCAATTCGGTGATCGCCCAGGGCGCCAAGGTAATCGTGCTCGATCCGGTTGATTCCGCCGCCGCTGCTGGTCTCGTCGAGATCGCCCAGTCGCAGGGCGTCAAGGTTATCGCCTATGACCGTCCGATCCCCGACAAGCCGGCCGATTTCTACGTCTCCTTCGACAACGAGGGTATCGGCTACGCGATCGCCAAGTCGCTGGTCGAACACCTGAAGAAGGAAGGTGTGGCCGATGGCGCCGGCGTTCTGCAGATCAACGGTTCGCCGACAGACGCCGCAGCAGGCCTCATTCGTGATGGCGTCCATCGTGGCCTGAAGGAATCTGCCTACAAGACGCTTGCCGAATACGATACGCCGGAATGGGCGCCGCCGAAGGCTCAGGAATGGGCTGCAGGCCAGATCACCCGCTTCGGCGCTGACATCAAGGGCGTCGTTGCCGCCAACGACGGCACCGGCGGCGGCGCGATTGCCGCCTTCAAGGCCGCTGGCGTGAAGCCCGTTCCGCCGGTGACGGGCAACGATGCGACGATCGCAGCGCTACAGCTCGTCATCTCCGGTGACCAGTACAACACGATCTCGAAGCCATCGGAAGTGGTTGCCGCGGCTGCTGCCAAGGTTGCCGTGCAGATGCTGAAGGGTGAAACGCCTGAAGCCAAGACGACGCTCTACAAGACGCCGTCCGAATTGTTTGTTCCGGCTGTCGTCACAGCCGAGAACATCAAGGCTGAAATCTTCGACAAGAAGATCCAGACGGCTGAGCAGATCTGCACCGGCGAATATGCCGACGGCTGCAAGAAGCTCGGCATCACCAACTAAATCTGCCTATATTCTCCGGCCGCGTTGATGGCGGCCGGAGGTTTCCCGGGCAAGAAGGGCTTCAGCCATGGTTACCGATAAGGGCATGCCGGAGAAGGGACAAACGATCCTCCGGTTGAGCAATGTTTCCAAGAATTTCGGCGCGGTCTCGGCGCTGACCGACATCGAACTTGAGGTCAAGGCCGGTGAGGTCGTGGCGCTGGTCGGCGATAACGGCGCGGGCAAGTCGACACTGGTGAAGGTTCTGGCCGGCGTGCATCAGCCGTCATCCGGAACGATAGAATTCTGCGGCCAGACCGTGACGCTGGACAGCCCGGGCCGAGCCCTTGAGCTCGGTATCGCAACTGTCTTCCAGGACCTGGCGCTCTGCGAAAACCTCGACGTCGTCGCCAATCTTTTCCTCGGCCACGAGCTGTCGCCCTGGAGCCTCGACGAGGTGGCGATGGAAGTGCGTGCCTGGACGCTGCTGCGCGAACTTGCAGCCCGCATTCCCTCGGTCCGGGAGCCCATCGCTTCATTGTCGGGCGGCCAGCGCCAGACGGTGGCGATTGCCCGCTCGCTGCTGCTCGATCCGAAGATCATCATGCTCGACGAGCCGACCGCCGCACTCGGCGTCGCACAGACGGCCGAGGTTCTCAACCTGATCGAGCGCGTCCGCGAGCGTGGCCTCGGCGTCATCATCATCAGCCACAATATGGAAGACGTGCGTGCGGTTGCCGACCGGATCGTCGTGCTTCGCCTCGGGCGCAACAACGGCGTCTTCACGCCTGATGCTTCCAACCAGGAACTCGTCGCCTCGATCACGGGTGCGACCGAAAATTCCGTATCCCGGCGGCTCGAACGAAAGAGCAGCACAGCCCAGGAAAACAGCGGGAGCCCGGCATGAGCCAGAAACCATCCAATACACTTGCGCCGGCTGCCACACTTGATCGCAGCGACGAGCGTGTGCGGCACGACGACAGCATCGGCGCGATGATCAAGGCATTCTTCGACCGCGTGCGCTCCGGCGATCTCGGCATGCTGCCGGTCGCCGTCGGCCTGATCGTCATCTCGACGGTGTTCTCGATCCTCAACCCGATCTTCCTGGCGCCGAACAATCTTGTCAATCTGCTGTTCGACTGTGCGACGGTCGGCGTCATTTCGCTCGGCATCGTCTGCGTGCTGATGCTCGGCGAAATCGATCTCTCCGTGGGATCGATGAGCGGCCTTTCGTCGGCAATCCTCGGCGTCCTCTGGGTCAATACCGGCTGGCCGCTGCCTTTGGCGATCATCGTTGCCATTATCGCCGGCATGGTCGTCGGTGCGCTCTATGCGGTTCTCTATAACAGGCTCGGCATGCCGAGCTTCGTTGCGACGCTGGCCGGGTTGCTCGCGCTTCTCGGTATGCAGCTCTATATCCTCGGGCCGACAGGCAGTATCAATCTGCCCTTCGCCTCGCCGCTGGTCCGCTTCGGCCAGATCCTCGTCATGCCCTTCTGGCTCTCGCATCTGCTGGCGCTTCTGCCCGGTCTGGTGCTGATCGTGAACGGTATGCGCAAACGCCAGCAGCGTCAGTCGGTCAATCTCTCCCAGCAGCCGCTCGGCGCGCTGGTGATCAAGGCCGCCGTGCTGACCGCCGCTCTCGAATTTGCCGCCTACTATCTCAATCTCGGCCGCGGCGTGCCGTGGATGTTCGGCCTCTTCGTCCTGATTGCCGTCGTGCTGAACTACGCGCTGACGCGGACGCAGTGGGGACGCTCGATGTTCGCCGTCGGCGGCAACCGGGAAGCGGCGCGCCGCGCCGGCATCAATGTCCGCCGTATCTATCTCAGCGCCTTCATGCTCTGCTCGACGCTGGCGACGATCGGCGGCATCCTTTCGGCCTCGCGGCTGGCCTCTTCCAGCCAGCAGGCCGGCACTGGCGACGTCAACCTCAACGCCATCGCTGCAGCCGTCATCGGCGGTACCAGCCTCTTCGGCGGACGCGGCAGCGCCTATTCCGCTCTGCTCGGCATCATCGTGATCCAGGCGATTTCCAACGGATTGACGCTTCTCAATCTCAGCTCGTCGCT
Source organism: Rhizobium sp. 05N430 (assembly GCF_056396985.1). Taxonomy (NCBI): domain Bacteria; kingdom Pseudomonadati; phylum Pseudomonadota; class Alphaproteobacteria; order Hyphomicrobiales; family Rhizobiaceae; genus Rhizobium; species Rhizobium sp. 05N430. Next base: position 508,576 of record NZ_JBFTMO010000002.1, read on the forward strand.
GCGCTACATGATAACAGGGGCCGTTCTTGCGATCGCCGTCATCGTCGATTCGCTCGCCCGCCGCTCCCGTGTCAGCCATGGACGCGCCTGATCCGCATTTTATGAAGGAGTATTTCCATGACTGAACTCATGAAGGGCAAGGTTGCTGCCATCACCGGCGCTGCGTCGGGCATCGGGCTCGAATGTGCCCGTACGCTTCATGCAGAAGGCGCAACCGTCGTGCTCGTCGATCGCGCCGCGGACAAGCTTGAGGCGCTGTGCAAGGAGATCGGTGAGGGCGCCCTGCCGCTCGTCGTCGATCTTCTCGACGGCAAGCAGGTTTCCGGCATGCTGCCGCGGATCCTGGAGATCGCCGGAGGTCTCGATATCTTCCACGCCAATGCCGGCGCCTATATCGGCGGCCCGGTGGCGGAAGGCGATCCCGATGCGTGGGACCGGATGCTGAACCTCAACATCAACGCGGCTTTCCGCTCGGTTCATGCCGTGCTGCCGCACATGATTGCCCAAAAGTCCGGCGACATCCTGTTCACCAGTTCCATCGCCGGCGTCGTGCCTGTGGTCTGGGAGCCGATCTACACCGCTTCGAAATTCGCCGTTCAGGCCTTCGTCCATTCCACCCGCCGCCAGGTGGCGCCGCACGGCGTTCGCGTCGGCGCCGTTTTGCCGGGGCCGGTGGTCACCGCTCTGCTCGACGACTGGCCGAAGGCGAAGCTCGACGATGCGCTGGCCAATGGCAGCTTGATGCAGCCGAAGGAAGTGGCCGATGCCGTGCTCTTCATGCTGTCGCGTCCGCGCAACGTAACGATCCGTGATCTGGTGATCTTGCCGAACAGCGTCGATCTCTGAGATTGACGACGCCGTCCCGATTGCCCCTGTTCCTGCCAGATTGAAACGAGAGACCATGAGCGACACATCTCACACGCCGCAAGCGGGTGGCAAACATGTCATTGGCGTCGATGTCGGCACCGGCAGCGCCCGCGCCGGCATTTTCGACCTCACCGGCCGGATGCTGGCATCGGCCAAGCGGGACATCACGCTGTTCCATGCGCCGGGTTCGATCGTCGAGCAGTCGAGCACGGAAATATGGGCCGCAGTCTGCGCGGCCGTGCGCGAAGCCGTTTCCATTGCAGGTATCGATGCCGCGACCGTCGCCGGTCTCGGCTTCGATGCGACCTGTTCGCTGGTGGTGCTTGGTGAGGGCGGAAGGCCGCTGCCGGTCGGGCCGTCGGAAGATCCGGATCGCAACATCATCGTCTGGATGGATCACCGGGCCGTTCCTCAGGCGGAGCGCATCAACGCGCTCGGCCACGATGTGCTCCGCTATGTCGGCGGGCGCATTTCGCCCGAGATGGAAACGCCGAAGCTGCTCTGGCTCAAGGAAAACCGCCCGCAGGTCTTCGACGCGGCATGGCAGTTTTTCGACCTCGCCGATTTCCTCACCTGGCGGTCGACAGGCGATATCGCGCGCTCGACCTGCACGGTCACCTGCAAATGGACCTATCTGGCCCATGAGCAGCGCTGGGACGCCGGATATTTCGAGCAGGTCGGTCTTGGCGAGCTGGCCGCGGAAGGCTTTGCCCGTATCGGCCAGACGATCGTCGAGCCCGGCTCGGCGCTGGGTCAAGGCTTGACGGCTGCAGCTGCAGAGGAGCTTGGGCTACTCGCCGGGACGCCGGTTGCGGCCGGTCTTATCGATGCGCATGCCGGCGGGATCGGCACTGTCGGGATCGGTGGCGGGCCGCAGACCAATCTCGCCTATGTCTTCGGCACATCCTCTTGCACGATGACATCGACATCGGAGCCTGCCTTCGTGCCGGGCGTCTGGGGTCCCTACTATTCCGCGATGGTTCCCGGGCTCTGGTTGAACGAGGGCGGCCAGAGTGCTGCGGGCGCGGCAATCGACCAGCTGCTCGCCTTTCATCCGGCCGCCGGCGAGGCAAAGGATATTGCTAAGCGCGCCGGTATTCCGCTGCCGGTGCTGCTGGCCGATATGGCAGCCGAAAGGGCGGGCAGTGCTTCCGGTGCCGTCACGCTTGCCACTGGTCTGCATGTCGTTCCGGAATTTCTCGGAAATCGCGCGCCCTTCGCCGATCCGCATGCCCGTGCCGTCATTGCCGGTCTCGGCATGGAGCGGGATATCGATAGTCTCGTTGCTCTCTACGTCGCAGGCCTCTGCGGCATCGGCTACGGGCTGCGGCAGATCGTCGACACACAGGCCGATGCGGGCGTCACCGTCGACAACATCGTCGTCAGCGGCGGCGCCGGCCAGCACGATTTCGTTCGCCAGTTGCTGGCCGATGCGAGCGGCAAACCGGTCGTGGCCACGAAAGCCGGGGAGCCGGTGCTGCTTGGCGCTGCCATTCTCGCTGCCGTGGCCGGTGGTCAGTTTGCCGATGTGGCGGAGGCAATGACCAGCCTCTCCTCCGTCGAGCAGACATTCGCACCGGCGGGTGGCGACATCGCCGGGCTGCATCTGAAACGCTATGACGGCTTCAAAGAGTTGCAGACGCTCTCGCGCAAACTGCGGGATTCCTGACGTCCCGGCCCGTGGGCAGCACGATTACGCCGAATTTTTCGGAAAAATGCCGGTGACGTGTCGGATCGTTGAAGGCATGTTCGTCCTTGGGATGTCCATTCCATCAGCAAGGAGGAGAACACCATGCCGAGCACCATCCGTCTGCACCGTGTCCTGGCGACCAGTCCCGACAAGATCTACCGCGCCTTCATCGAGGCCGACGCGCTTGCCAAGTGGCTGCCGCCGAACGGCTTCGCCTGCACGGTCGATCATCTGGAAGCGTCTGTCGGCGGTACGTTCAGAATGTCATTCCGCAACTTCACGACAGGCGACAGCCATGCCTTCGGCGGCGAATATCGCGAGCTCGTGCCCGGCGAACGTGTTCGCTACACCGATGTTTTCGACGATCCCAACCTGCCCGGTGAAATGGAAGTCACCGTCATCCTGAAAAAGGTTTCTGTTGGTACCGAGGTCGATATCACTCAGGCGGGCGTTCCCGATCTCATCCCGGCCGAAGCCTGCTATCTCGGCTGGCAGGAATCGCTGAAGAACCTCGCCCGGCTGGTCGAGCCCGATATCCGGAACTGACGGATCCGGCCCAAAGCATCAGCCTGCGGCAACCGTTCCATCGACGAGGATGAAGGGGTGGCCGCGGGAGCATGTCTCGATCCGCGCTTCGACCTTGTAGACGTCCTTCAGCATGTTTGAGGTTATGACGTCGCGGGTCGGACCGCTCGTCGCCATCGCGCCATTGGCGATCACGATCGTGTTGTGGCAATAGCGCAGCGCATGATTGAGATCGTGCAGGGCGATCAGCACGATCATCCCCGTCCGGCTTGCCAGACCTTCGACGAAAGCCAGAACCTCGATCTGGCGATGCAGATCGAGTGCCGAGGTCGGCTCGTCCATCAAGAGAACTTCGGGTTTGCGGACCAGCGCCTGCGCCAGCGATACCAGCTGGCGCTGGCCGCCGGAAAGTTCGCCAAGTCCCCGGAAGGCAAGGTCATCGATCCTCAGGGCCTTCAGGATCGCGTCGATCTCATCGAGTTCTCCGTCCTGGACGCGCCATCCGCCGCCCTGCTTTGCCGAAAGCAGCACTGACTCGTAGACGGTCAGCACGGCGTTCGCGCCGGTATCCTGCGGCATGTAGCAGACAGCCCGGTCTCCGCGTTCGGTGCCAGACAGCTCGACCACGCCGGGCCCCGATATCAATCCGGCAATGCGCTTGAAGAGCGTTGACTTGCCCGCCGCATTCGGGCCGATGACGGCCGTCAGGCTGCCGCTTTCGAGCGTACCAATGCCGATTTTCGACAGAACGGTGACGCGGCCATAATTGGCGCCGACGTCTCTGAGTGCCAGCTCTACCAAGACCGTCTCCTGTTGCTGAAGATGAGCGCGAAGAAGAAGGGAACGCCGACCACCGCCGTGATCACGCCGATCGGCAGGATCGCTCCCGGAATGAGCATCTTGCTGACGACCGATGTCGCCGACAGCAGCAGCGCGCCGCAGATCACCGAGCCAGGCAGGAAGAAGCGTTGGTCCTCGCCGACGACCATGCGGGCGATATGTGGACCGACGAGACCGATGAAGCCGATCGTGCCGACGAAGGAGACCGGAATGGCGGCAAGCAGGCTGACGGTCAGCATCGTTCGCAGACGCAGGCGGCGGACATTGACGCCCATGCTGGCCGCCTTGTCGTCGCCGAGCCGCAATGCGGTCAGCGCCCAGGCATCGCGCATGAAGAGCGGCACTGTCACGACGAGCACGGCAGCCGTGACGTAGACCTTTGCCCATGTCGCCTTCGTCAGGCTGCCCATCGTCCAGAAGACCACCGCTGCCAGAGCCTGTTCCGAGGCGAGATATTCCAGCAGTGACAAGGCGGCGTTGAAGGAGAATACCAGCGCGATGCCGAGCAGCACGATGGTTTCGACGCTGACGCCGCGCATTGTTGATGCGAAATAGATGAAGAGCGATGCCAGCATCGCCATCAGGAAGGCGTTGATCGGAACCATATACTGGACGGCCGCCGGAAAGACGGCGACACCTGTTACCAGCGCCAGTGCTGCGCCGAAGCTTGCCGCCGCGGAAATCCCGAGCGTGAAGGGGCTGGCCAGCGGGTTCGACAGGATGGTCTGCATCTGCGCGCCGGCAACGGAAAGGGCCGCACCCACGGTGACCGCCATCAAGGCGATCGGCATGCGGATATCCCAGATGACGACCCTTAGCTGGTTGCCGGCGACTTCCGGGTTGAACAGGGCCAGAAGAACCTGGCGGATTTCGTAATTCGCCGGACCGAGTGCCATGTCGGCGGCGACGCTGACGCAGAGTGCTGCCGTCAATAGAACGAGGATGACGATCCGGCGGAAGGCGAGAGCGCGATAGCGCTCCCGCCCTGCGATGTCAGCGGTAAGAGCCGTCCCGGCCATCGGTTACTCGCCCTTCAGGGAGACGAAGTAGCCGGGCTTGTAGTCGAGCGGCAGGAAGCGCGCATGCAACTCCTTGAAGGTCGCTTCGGGATCGAGGTCCTTGAAGAGATCCGGATGCAGCCACTTGGCGATCTCCTGGATGGCGACGAACTGGTAGGGGTTGTTGTAGAACTGGTGCCAGATCGCATGGACATTTCCGTCTTCGACGGCCTTGACGCCGGTAAAGGCCGGGCGCTTGGTCAGGGCCTCGAGCTTGCGCTTGGCTTCTGTCAGATCGGCGCCGTAACCGACGCCAACCCAGGCGCCGCCAGGAACGAAGGCTTCCCACATGCCGCCGGTGACGATGATCTGATCCGGGTTCGAAGCGACGATCTGCTCCGGGTTTACCGTGCCGAAGGTTCCGGGAATGATATCCTTCGCCATGTTGGTGCCGCCGGCGATCTCGACCATCATGCCGAAATTCTCGTTTCCGAACGACATGCAGCAATCGTCGGAGTAGCCGCCTGCACGCTCGACGAAGACAACGGGGCGGGCGGGCTTGGCCGCTTCCAGCTTGTCGGTCACGACCTTGATGGAGTCAGCGCGGAACTTGATGAAGTCCTCTGCCAGCTGCTCCTTGCCCATCAGCTTGCCCATGACGCGCATGCTCGGCTCGGTGTTTTCCATCGGCTTTTCGCGGAAGTCGACATAGACGAGCGGAATGCCGACCTTGGCGAGCTTTTCGATATAGCCCGCTTCCTCGGTCGCCGTCTTGGCGTCGACATTCATCAGGATGACATCGGGCTTCAGGGTGACGGCTTGTTCGATGTCGAAGGTGCCGTCCTTCATGCCGCCGAAGGTCGGCAGCTTGGCGATATCAGGGTACTTGGCAAGATAGGCCCTGTAGGTCTCGGGATCGGCCTTGGGCAGATCGTCGCGCCAGCCGACGACGTGTTCGAATGGATTGGTCTTGTCGAGCGCCGCCAGGAAGTAGATCTGCCGTCCTTCGCCGAGAATGACGTGCTTGACGGGAACCTCGACCTCGACGTCGCGGCCGGTTACGTCCTTCAACGAAATCTTTTCGGCAAGTGCCGGCCAGACGGTGGCAAGCAGCAGTGCTGCAGAGAGGCCTGCGGCTTTGAATTGAATGTGCATTGAGTGGTCCCCCGTGAAAATCTAGGGGGCTCTATTATTTTATGATTGCAATAGTCAAGTTTTATCTTTTAGAGCAATTCAAGACTGAGAACGGATGAGCGGCAGAACCGGAATGAGCGCAGTGAACGGCACCAACTATCACCTGAAGGAGGAGATCAAGGCCTACTGGTCGGCGCGGGCCGCCACCTTCGATGCCTCTCCAGGGCATGAGATTTTTTCCGAGGACGAGCGCCGCGCCTGGCGCGATCTGATCGCCAAGCATCTCGGTCCCGGCGATGGCCGCGGCGCGCTCGACCTTGCCAGCGGTACCGCGGTGATCTCGCATCTGATGGACGACGCCGGTTACAAGGTAACGGGTCTCGACTGGTCGGAAGCCATGCTGGAGCGGGCGCGCGCCAAGGCCCGGCAGCGCGGCCGCGACATCCGTTTTCGCATCGCCGATGCCGAGCACACGATGGAGCCGGATGCCGCCTATGATGTGGTCATCACGCGCCATCTCGTCTGGACGCTGATCGATCCGGAGAGCTGTTTTCGCGAGTGGCTGCGGGTGCTGAAGCCCGGCGGCCGCCTGCTGATCGTCGATGGCGATTTCGTCAATACGGGACGGGCCGAACGCCTGCTCAAGAAGCTAGCAGGCATATTGGAGAAGGTGGGGCTCTTGCGGACCGACCCGAAGCACGCGCCGCCGGAGCTGACCGGAAAGCACGAAGAGATTCTCCGGCAGGTCTATTTCTCAGGCGGTGCGAGAGCCGATGAGGTCGCGGCCTTGCTCGCGGCCGCCGGCTTTCAGCGTATCGAGATCGACCGGGATCTGCGGCAGGTACACAAGGCGCAGGCCGCCAACTGGAATATCCTGAAAGCGGCCGCACGCGGGCTGCAGCATCGCTATGCCATCTGCTGCGAAAAGCCTTTCTGAGCAGACGTCCGGTTACCGGCCCTCGATACGGGCAAAGACCCGGTCGAGTGCTGCAGTCAAAGCGGTCTTGCCGCCATCGGCGTCGAAGTCGCGGAGAACCTGTTCATTCAATCCACCTCTGGTGGCAAATTCTTCGCTCAAGGCGTTGAAATCGCCGGCATGCGGGCCGTTGGCGCGCCGCGCCAGGCTCTCGAACAGCGGCGCGAGGTAGGCGCGGGCCTTCGTCCGCTCCAGTCCGTTGGTTTCCAGCCATCCGGTGGTGAATTCCATGATGCCGAAATAGGTCGACATCAACGCGCTTGCCGCAGCGAGGAGATCATATTCCTTGCGGGATTCGCACTGGACGGCCTTGCCAAGCGCGTCGAACATGGCAGCGACGGCGGGGTCCGGAGGATAGATGGCGGTCACGCCCTGGCGCTCGGCAACGAAGGGCAGGGGAATGGCCTGCACCAGATGGATATCGGTGCCGATCCATTTCAGCAGGACTTCGCGCTCGGTGGCGGCGATGATGCTGACCACCGACTGCCCCGGCTTGAACGTCAGTTCGCCGATGACGGCTTCGGCAACCTGCGGGCGGATCGCGAGGACCACGAGGTCGCTGCGATCGACGGCGGTCTGATTATCGGGCGCAACGCTGACGGCCGCGAACTCGCTGAACAGCCTTGCGGCAATCTCTGCATTCCGGGGCGAGAGATGGACTTCGGTGGGATAGGCGGGTTCGCTGAGCAGACCTCTGACCATCGCCTCCGTGATCGCGCCGGTACCGACGAAGCCTATGCTTTTCGCTTTCATGTCACACTCCGCAGCCTTTGATAGCGAGATCATAGGGGCAGCGCTTTGATCGCAAAAGGGCCGATGGCGGCCCTGTCCGAGAATAGTCCTCATTTTTCAGATATTTGTGTGAGTGACGTCGAGGCCTCGTCAGTCGATGACGCCCTGCCGCAAAGCGGCGGCCACCAGCGCAGTGTCCTTGTAGACCGCGAAATTCGTCTTCAGCGCCTCGATATGGGTGCGGACGGTGTGCACCGAACATCCGAGGATGAGGGCGATTTCCTGCGCCGTCTTTCCCGCGCACATCAGCGTGAGAATTTCCTTTTCCCGTTTGGTAACCTGAGCCGTCATCCCCTTTACATGGGATTTCGTCTCCCGGATTGCAGCCTTCTGCATCGAAATCCTGATGCATTCGCGATCGGTGAAAAACATCGTGATCCCGCTTGAAAACGTCTTTGGCAGAGCAATTTCTTCGTGACGCGAGGAGATAGATTCATGAACGTCTTGATTGTCGAAGATGAAGGGTTCATCGCCCTGGAACTGGAAAGAATTGCCGTCGAGGCTGGTCATCGCGCGCTTGGCCCGGCCTCGACGATCGAGCAGGCATTGGCTTTCGCGCCTCGGGCTGATGCCGCACTTGTCGATGTCGGGCTGTCGGACGGGACAAGCGGAACGCAACTCGCCCGGCGGCTGATCGACCGTTTCGGGATCAGCGTGATCTTCGTGACCGGCTCTCCGCAGGCGGTCTCGCAGGGTTTCGATGGCGCCTTCGCGGTGGTCGGCAAGCCGTTTACCGACGAGCGGATCCAGTCGGCGTTGCAAGCAGCGGACGATTGGCGGCGCGGGCATGTGATCCGCGCGGCGGCATTGTGATAGAACTGCGGGCGGGCGCCATCAATAGCGTCCGCCCGCTTGTAACATTAGTACTGCATCGCGTTGAGATCGGAGATTAGCGACGGTCCGGTCGGACGCCATCCGAGCACGGCCTGCGTCTTGGCGCTCGATGCCGGGAAGTCGATCGTGGTGAAGATCGACAGCCATCCGAAATGCGCTGCGGCTTCCTCACGGGAGATCGATCTGACCGGCAGCTTGAGGCCCCGGCCGATCGCCTCGGCGATCTCGCGTGCCTCTACGCCCTCTTCGGCGACGGCGTTGTAGCGCGCGCCACTTTCGGCTCGCTCGATCGCCAGACGGTAGAGACGGGCGACATCCGACAGATGCCCGGCCGGCCAGCGATTGCGTCCTTCGCCGACATAGGCCGCGAGGCCCTTCTGGCGGGTGATTTCGATCAGCGGCGTGATGAGCCCCTGCTTGAACGTGTCGTGCACCTGTGGAAGCCGGACGACGGAAAGATTGATGCCTTCATCCAGCAGCGTCTGCCCTGCAAGCTCGGACGCGACACGCGGGTTGGGGTGGCTGGTGTTGAACACGTCCTCGCTTCCCAATTCACCGAACTCGGCATTGCCCATGCCGGTGCCCGAGGTGATGATCAGCGGCCTGTCCGACCCGGCAAGTGCCGCACCCAACGCGGCGATCGCCCGGGCATCCTTCTGGCAATTTTCGGCGAACCGCGAGAAATCGTGGTCGAAGGCGGTGTGGATCACGCCATCTGCTTCCAGCGCGCCCTTGCGAAGGCTTTCGGGATCCTCGAGCGTCCCGCGATAGACCTTAGCGCCTGCGGCTTCGAGCGCGCGCGCGCCTTCGTCCGATCGAGTCATGCCGATGACCTCGTGGCCCGCGCCAATGAGTTCCGGCACCAGCGCCGAGCCGATAAAGCCGGTTGCTCCAGTCAAAAAAATGCGCACAGCAATGTCTCCTTGCGTGTTTTACTCCGAAGAGAATATCGGCTAGAGTTCATCCTGTTAAAGTAGTGACTTTATCCTATTATAATAGCTAACAGGATCACCATGCCGATCAACACGCCGGGCACGCTTGCAGCCTTCCTGAAAGACCGCCGTGTGAAACTCGATCCGTCCGCTTTCGGCCTGTCGGGCCGGCGGCGGACGCCCGGCTTGCGCCGTGAAGAAGTGGCGCAGCGGGCCAATATCAGCCCGACCTGGTACACCTGGCTGGAGCAGGGCCGCGGCGGGGCGCCGTCTGCGGATGTTCTCAACCGGATCGCCAACGGGCTGATGCTGACAGAGCCGGAGCGCGAGCACCTCTTCATGCTCGGGCTGGGGCGGCCTCCCGAAGTGCGCTACAGGCCGGCGGAAGGCGTGACCCCGCGGCTGCAACGTCTGCTGGATTCGCTTGAGGCAAGTCCTGCGCTGATCAAGACCGCGATGTGGGATGTGGTCGCATGGAACCGCGCTGCCGCCGTCGTGCTGACCGACTACGGCACGATTGCGCCGGAGAAACGCAATATCCTCAGACTGATATTCTCCAACCCGGCGATCCGCGCCAAGCAGCATGATTGGGAAACGCTTGCCCGCTTCGTGGTTGCCGCTTTCCGGGCGGATGTCGCGCGGGCCGGCGCCGGGTCTGAAGTCAGCAAGCTGGTCGAGGAACTGAGTGCCGTCAGCCCGGATTTCGAACGGCTCTGGCAGGAAAACGACGTCCGCGTGCATGGCGATGGCGTCAAGCGCCTAAAACATCCGAAATTGGGAACGATCGATCTCGAATATTCCGCCTTTGCCGTCGATGGCAGGCCGGATCTGGGGCTGGTGATTTACAATCCGGTCGATCCTGCGACCGCGGCCGAGATCCGCAAGCTTGCAAGTGAGAAGGAATAGCCGATCCGCTTTCGCCGGTTTTTGAAGCCAACGCCTCGAACAAATCCACGGGCGAGCAGCTTGGCGTCCCGTAATGCCGGGCAGACAGCGCCTTTGCGGTCGAGCCAAAGCTGCTAGAGCAATTTGTAAGTGCTGCCCGCGGCGGGCGCCATAGAATTTCCGGTGTGCGTCCCGAAAATAGAATACTAATTCTATATACTAAATTTATATGCCGCTACCGTTGTCACCATTAGTTATTGAGGGACAACAGATGAGCTTTACGGCAACGATTAAGACCCTGCTTCTTGCGAGCACCCTGTCCGTGTCGTTTACGGCACTGGCGGCTGCGGCAGACGAGGCTGCCAAACCGGTTCAGGGCGGCACGCTGATCTATCTTGAGCAGCAGCCGCATACCAATCTCTATCCGCCGGCCGGCGGCTTCTATCCGAACGGTGGCGTGCTCAATCAGATTACCGACAAGCTCACCTATCAGAATCCGAAGACACTTGAGATCGAGCCATGGATTGCCGAATCCTGGACCGTCAACGCCGAGGCCACCGAATATACGTTCAAGCTTCGCAAGGGCGTAACCTTCTCTGACGGCACGCCGCTCGACGCGGCCGCAGTTGCCAAGAACTACGATACGTTCGGTCTCGGCAACAAGGAGCTGAAGCAGCCGGTCTCGGAAGTCATCAACAATTACGACCGTTCCGAGGTCGTCGATCCTCTGACCGTCAAGTTCTATTTCAAGAAGCCGTCCCCAGGCTTCCTGCAGGGTACGTCGGTGATCGGCTCCGGCCTGGTATCGCTGAAGACGCTGGCGCTGCCTTTCGACCAGCTGGGTGACGCGACGAAGATCGTCGGTTCCGGCCCGTTCGTCGTTGACAGCGAGACACTCGGCAAGGAGCTGAACCTCAAGGTCCGCGGCGACTACGATTGGGGTCCGGCAAAGCAGGAGCATCAGGGCCGCGCCTATCTCGACGGCATCAAGTATATCATCACCGGCGAAGACAGCGTGCGTATCGGTGCGCTGCTCTCTGGCCAGGCGGATTTCATTCGCCAGGTACAGGCCTATGATGAAGAACAGGTCGAGAGCCAAGGCTACAAGATTTATGCAGCACCGACGCGCGGCGTGAACAACAGCGTCGTCTTCCGCCCTGACAATCCACTGGTGTCCGATGTCCGCGTCCGTCAGGCGCTGCTTCACGGTACCAACAGCGCGGAAATCATATCGACGCTGTTCTCGGCCAACTATCCGCAAGCCAAGTCGATCATCGCATCGACGGCGCAGGGCTATCTCGATCTGTCGCCGAAGCTGACCTACGATGCAGCCAAGGCCACCGAGCTGCTGGATCAAGCTGGCTGGAAGGTCGGCGCCAATGGCGTCCGCGAGAAGGATGGAAAGCAGCTGGTGCTGACCGCCTATGAATCTCCGCCGCAGCCGCAGAACAAGGCAACGCTGCAGCTTGTCGCGCAGCAATGGGCAAAGCTCGGCGTTACGCTGAATGTGCTGGCGGGTGATGCCGGCAGCAAGACCGTCGACGATCTCGATCCGGCCAAGACGCCGGTGTCGCCGGCAATGGTTGGCCGGGCCGATCCTGACGTCATCAAGAGCCAGTATTATCCGAAGAACCGCGACGTGCTGCGCCAGAAGGGCGGTCCGAGCGACAAGGTGAAATCCTTCGTCGATGACAAGCTGAACGGTCTTCTCGAGCAGCTTTCCTCGCAGCCCGATCGCGAAAAGCGTCTCGCCATCGCCGGCGAGGTCCAGAACTACGTGATCGATCAGGCCTATGCGATCCCGATCTTCGAGGAGCCGCAGGCCTTTGCCGGTGCGCCTTATGTGCAGGGCGTCGGTTTCGAAGCTGTCGGTCGCCCGAGCTTCTACAACACCTGGCTTGCTGAACACTGAAGGCCATGGCCCGGCGCAAGCCGGGCCACCCGTCACCTGAAAGGATCGGCATGACCCGCTACATCATATCCCGCATAGGACAGGCGCTGCTCGTTCTCTGGGCCGCCTTCACGATCTCCTTCGTGCTGCTGCAGGCGATGCCCGGTGATGCCGTTCTTATCAAATTCCAGAATCCGGAATACGGCCTCAGTCCCGAACAGATCGCTGATATCCGCGCCGCCTATGCGGCCGACGGGAGCGTGGTCAGCCAATATCTGCACACAGCCGGAAAATTCCTGATCGGTGACTTCGGTTATTCGCTGCAGGCAGGCGTTGCCGTCAGTGCGCAGCTCTCTGCCAGCCTGCCGCCGACGATCCGGCTGGCCGGCTTCGGCTTCATCGTCGCGGCGCTGATCGCGGTGCTGCTGGCGATCCTGTCCAACATCCATGGCTTCGGAAGATTGCGTAATGTCGTCCAATCCGTGCCTTCGCTCTTCGTTTCGGTGCCGACCTTCTGGCTCGGCATCATGCTGATCCAGATATTCTCGTTCCGGCTGCGTCTGGTGCCCGTCATCAATCCCGGCCCCTGGGAGGGCCTGATTCTGCCGGTTCTGACTGTAGCCATTCCGATCTCGGCGCCGCTGGCGCAGATCCTGCTGCGCAACATCGATCACGTTCAGACGCGGCCCTTCGTTGCCGTCGCCCGAGCAAAGGGTGCCTCGCATGCATGGGTGCTGTGGCGGCATGTGGCGAAGAACGCATTCCTGCCGGTTCTGACGGTTGCCGGTGTTCTGTTCGGCGAGCTTCTGGCGGGCGCCGTGATCACCGAGACGGTCTTCGGCTTGAACGGGCTCGGCAGTCTTACCGAACAGGCGGTCAATTTTCAGGACGTCGCCGTCCTGCAGGCCATCGTCGTTCTCTCGGCGGCGGCGTTCGTCACCATCAATCTCGCGATCGATCTTCTTTATCCGATCATCGATCCGCGGCTCAAAACAAGGCCGGAGACCGCTCGATGACCAGCCTCGATGTCGCTGAACGCCATCTCGACCTGGAGACGGCAGAGACCAACGATTGGCTGCCGAGCCAAACCGCCGAAGATGCCACGCCGCGCCGAAGCAGCCGGAAGATCGATATCAGCCTTCTGCTGGCAGGCGCGGTGCTGGTCATCGTGCTTCTCTTCGCGGTCGCACCCCAGCTGTTCACCGCCTACGATCCGATCAAGGGTCTGCCAGGGCAGCAGCTGAAACCGCCGAGCGCCGCGCATCTGCTGGGAACCGATTCACTTGGCCGCGATCTTTATGCGCGCCTGGTGTACGGCGCGGTCCACTCTCTGTCGGGCGCGCTTGCAGCCGTCGGTATCGGGCTTTTCGCCGGTACAGCGCTCGGTGTTCTCGCAGGCTCGATCGGCGGGCGCACGGACACGGCCATCATGCGTCTTGCCGACGTTCTGCTGTCGATACCGGCGCTGCTGCTCTCCCTGAGCATCATTATTCTCTTGGGTTTCGGGACGATCAACGCGGCGATCGCCGTTGGTATCACTTCGGTCGCGAGCTTTGCCCGTATCGTGCGTTCCGAAGTCATCACTGTTCGCCGCAGCGAATATGTCGAAGCGGCCTTCGGCAGCGGCGGTACCTTCCTCAGCGTGCTGATCCGCCACGTGCTTCCCAACTCCCTGACCTCGGTCATCGCCTTTGCAGCACTGCAGGTCGGCTGGGCAATCCTGCAGCTCTCGACCCTTGGCTTCCTCGGTTACGGCGCACCGCCGCCGACGCCGGAATGGGGGCTGCTGATCGCCGAGGGCCGCAATTATATCGCAACCGCCTGGTGGCTGACGGCTGCCCCTGGCATCGCCGTGGTTCTGGTGGTGCTCTCCGTCAATCGCATCAGCCAGGCATTTGGAAGGATAGAGAGATGACGATACAGCCTGTCGACCTGCCGAAAGCAGCTGTCCCACCGTCTCCTGTTCTCGCCGTCTCCGGCCTGACTGTCAGCTACAGCGACAGGAACGGCGCGCGCACCGCTGTCCATGGCATCGATTTCCACGTCAACCCGGGAGAAGTCGTCGCGCTGGTGGGCGAATCCGGTTCGGGCAAAAGCTCGACGGCGCAGGCGATCATCGGGCTGCTGCCGGAAAACGGGAAACTTGAGAGCGGCAGCATCCGCCTGAACGATCAGGAGATCGCAGGCTGGCCGCAGCGGCGGCTGGACGGTATTCGCGGTTCGGTGATCAGCCTGATCCCTCAAGACCCCGGCAATTCGCTCAATCCGGTCAAGACGATCGGCAAGCAGGTGGCGGAAATTCTCGCCATTCATGGCGAAGCCTCCGGCCCTGTTGCCTATACGCAGGCGATCGCGCTTCTCGAACGCGTCGGGCTTAGCGAGCCGAAGCTGAGGGCGCAGCAATATCCACACGAACTTTCCGGTGGCATGAAGCAGCGGGTGCTGATCGCCATCGCCATCGCGTTGAAGCCGTCGCTCATCATCGCGGACGAGCCGACAAGCGCGCTTGATGTCACGGTACAGAAGCACATCCTCGACCTGATCGACGAGCTTCGCCGCGAGTATGGCACGGCAGTGCTTCTCGTTACCCACGATCTCGGTGTCGCCACCGATCGTTCCGACCGGCTGATCGTCCTCAAGCATGGCCGCATCCAGGAACAGGGCCGCACCCAGGATGTCATCGGCAATCCTCAGAATGCCTATACGCGCCAGCTGTTGTCGGATGCGCCGTCGCTGAATATCCGGCCGCGTCCGGCCACCGTGGCAAAGGAAACTCCCGCGACGGAAAGCGACGACATCATCGTCGTCGAAAACCTCGTCAAGGACTTCGGCCTTGGCGGCTATTCGCGCTTTTGCGCCGTCGACGATGTTTCCTTTCGCGTCCGGCGCGGGACGACGCATGCGCTGGTCGGCGAATCCGGTTCCGGCAAGACGACGAGCATCCGCATCGTCTCGGCATTCGAAAAGCCGAGCTCGGGCAGGGTCATCGTCGATGGGCTCGACCTTTCTACCTTGCGCGGGGAAACGCTGCGGCTGTTTCGCAGGAAGATTCAGCTCGTCTACCAGAACCCGTTCGGTTCGCTCGATCCGCGCCAGTCGATTGCCAGGATCGTCGAAGAGCCATTGCTGAATTTCGAGCCGGTTCCGCGCGCCGAGCGGACGGAGCGTGTCGCGGCGATCATCGAGAAAGTCGGCCTTCCGCCGGATGTCCTCGGCCGCCGCCCGCATGCCCTGTCGGGCGGGCAAAGACAGCGTGTCGCCATTGCCCGCGCGCTCATTCTGAACCCGCAGATCCTGGTGCTCGATGAGGCCGTGTCGGCGCTCGATGTCACCGTGCAGGCGCAGATTCTGGCGCTTCTCAGCAAACTGCAGCGCGAGCTCGGCCTGACCTATCTCTTCGTATCGCATGATCTGGCTGTCGTGCGGCAGATCGCCGATACCGTCTCGGTCTTGAGCGGCGGCAAGCTCGTGGACAGCGGCGCGGTCGGCGATGTCTTCGGCAACCCGGCGAGCGCCTATACCCGCGAACTCATCGAGGCGATCCCCGGAAAGAAGCACCGGCTGCCAGCAAAGCCATTTCCCCTGATCAGCACAGGAACACAGCAATGACGCCATCAACCGCACCGAAACGCCTGGGTTTCTTCAGCCGTATCCTCGATCAGGCCGATGCTGCGACCCGCTACCGGCTGGCCGCCGAGCAGGTCATTCATGCCGAGAAATTCGGGTTCGATACGGCATGGGTGGCACAGCACCATTTCAATGGAGATGAGGGCGGTCTTCCTGCGCCATTGATCTTTCTGGCGGAACTCTCCGCCCGAACCTCGCGCATCCGGCTTGGAACCGGTGTGATCACATTGCCGATGGAAAGTGCCGTCCGCGTCGCGGAGGACACGGCAGTGCTTGATATACTCTCGAACGGCCGCCTCGAAGTCGGCTTCGGTACTGGCGGAACTCCAGCTGCCTTCCTCCCCTTCGGGCTGGAAACGGGCGATCGCGCCGCCGTCTATGCGAAAAGCCTCGCAACGGTGCGAGATGCTTGGGCCGGGCGGGAGCTGACGGGCGGCAATCATCTTTATCCGGCAGCCCCGCATCTTCTCGAGCGCGTGTGGCAGGCAACGTTCTCGGTTGGCGGCGGAATCCGGGCCGGCCAGGATGGTGACGGATTGATGCTGTCGCGCACCCAGCCCCGGCCGGCAGAGGCGCCGGATGCAACGCTCTGGGAGCTGCAGAATCCGATCATCGACGCCTATCTTAAGGCGCTGCCGAAGGAACGGCAGCCGCGCATTCTCGGTTCGCGCAGCCTGTTCGTTGCCGACGATCGCAAGGAGGCTTTGCATCTGGCGGAAATCGGCCTGCAGCGCAGCGTCGAGCGCTTCATTGCCAGCGGTCATAAGATCGCAAGCACCAGGACAGAGGATCTCATCAGGGCCTTCGACGTGCATGTCGGTACGCCCGACGATGTGATCGCGTCGTTGAAGGCTGACACCGCGTTGGAACGCGTCACTGACCTCGTCTTCCAGGTCCATTCGGTCGATCCGCCACACGCCTACATCCTGCGCTCGCTGGAATTGATAGCCAGCGAGGTCGCTCCCGCGCTCGGCTGGGTTCGACGCGGACCCGCCGCCCACGAGCGGCGCCTCGCTACAGCATAATCACCGCCAGAAAAGGTATGAATCCATGAGTTCTTCCACACCCGATATCATTGATCTGCTAGCCGGTATCAAGCCGGGGTCTTTTCTCGACCGTCTCCGTGCCGAACGTCCGGAGACGCGGCTGAATGCGCAGAAAAGCTATCTCGCGCTCTTCGAGCCGGTGTCCGACGATCACGTAACGCGTGCCGAGCGGCTCGCGATCGCCGCATTCGTCAGCGGCCTGCACCGCTCCGGGACGGCGTCGGCCTTCTACGCCGGCGGTTTGTCCGAGCTGCAGGGCGGCGCGTCGCTCGCAGCTGCGATCCAGACGGAGATTGAAAAAGGCGCGGCAGATGGCCCTTACGGCCGCTATCCGGCCGGTCCGCTGTCGGCGGAAGATGCTCCAGGCCTGACCTATGCCGTCTCGGATTTCAGCCGCGCCGTGATCGGCGCCAAGCTGTCGGCGGCTCTCGAACACACGCATCTGCTGGTCTTCCGTCCGCGCGAAGCAAGCCCGGATGCGCTGCAGAAGCTGATTGATGCAGGCTGGACCACGACCGGTATCGTCACCCTGTCGCAGATCGTCGCGTTCCTGTCGTTTCAGATTCGCGTTGCTGCCGGCCTTTCCGCGCTCGGCGCGGCGGGCGAGGGCAGCGTCACGCGTGCGGCAGCGGAATAAGGAGAAACGTCATGACCGATACCGTCAATCATCCTGAGATCGACAATCGCCCCAACGCATTTACCCAATCCGAGATTGGCTGGACACCGTGGCTGACGCCGCTGGAAGAAAGCGAACTCACCGAGCGGCACTGGGCGGGTCTCGTCGATGCCTCGCGCTCCAAGTCTCCCTATTTCATGCTGCTGGCCCGCGATCCGGAAATTCTCGAAGCGAGGACGAAGACCGATAAGGATATCTTCTACAATACGCGCGCCGGCTTGCCGCGGGCCGATCGGGAGCTTTCGGCCGCCGCCGCATCCCGCAGCAACGGCTGCATCTTCTGCGCCTCGGTGCATTCGCGGTTCGCGTCCCATCATTCGAAACGCACGGCCGACGTTCAGCGACTGCTCGACGAAGGCGTCGAGGCCGAGCTCGGCAGCCGCCGCTGGAACGCCGTCGCCGAGGTTTCGGCGGCCTTGACGGCCACGCCTTCGCGCTTTGGCCCGGCGGAGATTGCCCGCCTGCGTGAAGAGGGCTTCGATGATCTGGAGATTGCCGACGCCATTCACGGCACCGCCTTTTTCAACTGGGCGAACCGCCTGATGCTGTCGCTCGGCGAGCCGACCCCGGCGGCTGCATAAACTGCGCCGGACCCGGCCGGGTAAGCCTGGCCGGGCTCTACCGCTCCATCTGGCACCAGGCGGCCAGCAGGGGCCGCGAGGTGCAGCGCATCGCCACGGTGTGTCCGGCCTCGTTGTAGAAGGCCGACCCCGGCGAAGCCTGCTGCCAGCCTTTTTCGTCGCAGAGGAATTCGCAGTCCGACAGCGCCAGGAAAACCCGGGCACGGTATTGGACATGATCGGGGAAGCGGCTGTAGGGCTCCATGATCGTCAGCCCGAGCGTGACATCGTCGCGCTCTTCGAGGCCCGCCGCTCCGGCGATGACGGCATGGGCGTGTGCCTTTTCGATATTCATGCTGGCGAAGGGACCGGTCGAGCTCGACGACCAATCGAGGCTCTTGGCCAGATCGTTGATCGCGGCGGCAACTTCCGCGAAAGCCCGGCCTTTCTGCGTCAGCTGGCGCAGGGCGAACTGCAGCTGCGGCCCAAGCCGCAGATGTGAGGCGGGCCGGCTGGAAACGGCGCCGGGATACTGCAGCTGATGAAAGATCTTGCCGGCAACGAATTTCTCCATCATCGGCGTATCGCCCGAAAGCATCAGATTGCCGATCGCACCGATGAGACGCTGAACCTCGACCGGCCTGCGGGAGCGGCTGACCGGGTAGGCGCCTTCGACCCGCGAACCACGATGCAGCAGGAGGTCGGCGTCCCGCCTCAGATTGGATTTCGACATGCGAGAAGTGTCCCCACGCGGCGCGGCTCTTTTCGGCCCGGTCCGTTCGCTCGGCTCAGATATTCGAACCCTTGCATCAACACGAATGCCGGCTATCGGTCAAGCGCGCGCTACGGCGATGGTCACTCGCCGAAGGCTACGCCGCCAGAGGCGTCCCTGGCGGCGTGTTTTTTCTCTAGGACACGACCTTGATGTGCCCCTTCATGTTGGGATGGAAGCGGCAGAAATATTCCACCGTGTCACCGGCGGTGACCAGGTGCGTCGCTTTCTGGCCGGCGGGGATGGTCACCTCCCAGCCGCCGTTGACGGTGGCGGTATGATCGAACGGATCCTTATTCTTCCATTCGATGGTCTCGCCGACTTTCGCCTCGGTGTCTGCAGGCGAGAAGCCGAGATTTTCGACCGTCACATGTATCTTGCCGTTATGGGCGCGCGCCAGCGATGCGCCGGCCGCAACGACTACTCCCGTCAGCAGGAAGCTTCTGCACTTCATCGGCACTGAGATCATTTCAGCTCCATGGCAACATGCTCGGCATGCTGCTCATGCCCCTGGAACAGCTTCAGCCCGGTTTCGAGCAGGCTTTTGAGGTCCTTGTTCTCTGCCGATGGGATAAGGACGGTTTCCAGCGCGCCGTTGACCTGCTTGTGATAGGCAACCTCGTTGTCGATGTAGGCCTTGTCGAAGGCGGCGCCGTCCAGCTTGCTGAGTTCGGTCTGCTTTTCCTTGGCGGCCTTTGCAAGCGCCTGGCTCGTCGGGTTGTCTTCAGGCGTGACCTTCAGCTTTTTGACGAGCGCGAGCGCCTTTTCGTTGACCGCTTCATGGTCCTTTTTCATCGATTGCGCGAATGCCTCGACGTCCTTGTTCTTGGTCTTCGAAAGGGCAAGCTTGGCGGCGTCCACGTCGATCGCGCCTGCCGTATAGGCGATATGGGCGATCTGCGGATCGGTCGGCTTGTCGGCTGCGAGCGATTGGCCGGCGGCGAGGAGAAGGCAGCTCGTAGCGATGGCGGAAATGAAGGTTTTAATCGGGATCTCCTTGGCGCGGCGGGATCGCCGGCGCCTGTTTCAACGTACGCAGCATTGGATGCCGCGCCGCCGGAGAGGTTCCCGTCAGTTCTTCAGCCCGAGTTTGGCGATCACGGCTTCGGTCAACCGCTCGCAGCGCCTGCCGGCGAAGGGGAAGGCGTCCATCAGGATCGGCCCGATCTGCTCTTCCAGCTGCTTGCGAATGAGTTTGCGGGCGCGGTGAAGCCGCGTCTTGACCGTTGCCGCGGGAATATCGAGCAGCGTGGCCGTCTCTCCGATATCCAGCCCCTCGATGACGCGGGCAACGAACACGATGCGAAAGTCCTCCGGAAGGGCATCGGTTGCCTGCTCTACGAGCTGAAGAAGCTGTCGCTGCGCCATGCCGCGCTCCGGGTCGATGGTGGATGATGAAGGGTGGAGCGCGATGATCTCGGCTTGCGGCTGGCCAGACGGAGGGATCGAGCGTTTGAGCCGCTTTTCGGCGCGCAACCGCATGAAGGCAGTATTCAGTGCGATACGCGAAAGCCAGGTCGAGAGCGACGCCGCGCCGTCGAAATCGGAAAGCTTTGAAAAGGCCTGGAGATAGGTGTCCTGCAGCGCTTCCTCTGCTTCCGCATTGCTGTGAAGAACCGCCCGGACAAGCCGGTAGAGCCGCTGATTGTGAAACCGGATGATCTCGCGGATCGCCTGCGCGTCGCCTGTGGACGCCCGGCGGACAAGTATTGCTTCGTCGGTGGCGAAGGATAGTCGCGGTGAATTCTCGAACGCCTGCATCTGGCTTCTCGTTGTGGAAGCTTATTTGATGCTGGGCCGCGTGCAAGGTTTCCGCGAGTGCCGATTTTACAAGGCGACGCCTCTGTCGCCTCATGGACCGGCTCCCAATCTCCGATTATCCAATCGCCGCGCGGGCCAGAAAGACTGCACCCTCGACCGGTGAGACGTCGAGCACATGCACAGCAAGCCGCGGATGCTGCTTGCCGAGTGCGCGCTTGAACGCGTCGAGCAGACGCGCCTGTTTAACGATCACGCTGCCCGCCACGACGACGTCATCGCCTGTCGCCCCCCGATTTTTGAGCTGGGCGACAAGCGCCGCAAGATAGCCGGCGCCCTCCGAGATGACGTTCACCGCCAGTTGCGATCCGCCGTCTGCGGCATCGAAAATGGCAGTGCAATGCGGTGCCCAGTTCTCGGCCGTCGGGTCGTCGTTGACCTTGCGGGTC
Source organism: Rhizobium sp. 05N430 (assembly GCF_056396985.1). NCBI lineage: Bacteria > Pseudomonadati > Pseudomonadota > Alphaproteobacteria > Hyphomicrobiales > Rhizobiaceae > Rhizobium > Rhizobium sp. 05N430. Next base: position 529,828 of record NZ_JBFTMO010000002.1, read on the forward strand.
AGCCGCTCGGCATCCTCGACGCCGAAATCGGCAATCAATGCCGAGAGCAATCCGTCATCTGGCTTGCCTTCGTCATTTGCTCTCAGCGCAGCCCGGGCTGCCTCGCGCACCAATGCGGCCGCACCACCTTCGTCGCCAATCACGCATCCCCATCCGCCCGCCGAAATCGGTTGCCCCGAGCCATCCGTTCCAACGGCGATGGCGCCGGTACCCGCTATGACGCCGATACCCTGACGGAGCCCGGCAGCAGGCACGATGAGTGCCGCATCGTTGACTGCTCGAACGCGATATCCCCGATCGAGCAACGCCGCTTCAAGATCCCGCCCGATCGAGGGATTGTTGATTCCCTGCGCACCGAAGGCAATGGAGGCGATCGAAAGACCAGCGGGCAGGGTGGCGCGCAGGCGCGAAGCCAGCCAATCGGCGCCGTGAGACGCGGGCTCCGCGTCCCAATCCTGACTGGAGATGACCGTGTCCAGAATACGCGCACCGGCCAGCGTTTCCACGACCAGATGCGTCTTCGTCCCACCGACATCAAGCGCCACAAGACATTCACTGCTATCCATCGTCAGGCTACCTTGGTGTCGTTGTGGTGGAAGACGAAGGCATCGGGATCGAGCCCGCGGGCAAGCGCGGTTTCAACCGCAATGGTCTGCATGATGACGGCCTCGAGGATTGGCCGCTGGGTGATGCTGACGCGCGGTAGCGGTATATAGGTCAGCCAATCGCTGGCTGCGGCTTGCACGGGGCCGGCAAGGATCGTGTGATGACCGGCTTTTGCCAGGGTCGATGCCAATTCCGCCTCCCGCTCGTCGCCAAAGAGAATATGCACGCCCTTGCCGGCCGATTCCATCGCGCCATGCAGATATTGCCTGGTCGACATGCCGGTCGAAGGGATGCGGGCGATCTCGCGTAGCAGCAGCGCGCCGACTTCAGCCGAACCGGCTGAAGGGGCAATCCCGGCGCAATCGACATATACCGCGTCCGTCATGCGTGCGAGAATCTCGCCGGTCTGCGTCTTGAGCTTCTGCTCGACGGTGCGGAAGGCAGTGGGGAGATCAGACCAGGACGTATCGATTGCGCCGCCATCCCAGGCCTCGGCGATCATGCCAAGAGCTGCGATCGTTGCCGTATAGCCAATCGTCGATGCGTAGCTGTCTGGGATTGCGCCGAGCGAAATATTGGCCGACGAGGCGGCCGCGACGGGGGAATCCTTGGCGTTGACCACCGATATGCGCAGGCTGCGCTCGATCGAGTTCAGCACGGCAAGCGTCTCGGTGCTCTTGCCGCTTTGCGAGACGGCGATCACCGGATGGCTGGATGCGGGGAAGGGGATCGGATATTCGCCGCCATTGAGGCGCCACGAATGCACACCGCGGGACCGCAAGGCCCAGACGGCAGCCGAACTCGCTGCAAAGCTTGCGCCGATACCCATGAAGATCGGGCCCGCGCCTTTCAGCGCGCTGGAAGCATTGCGAACTTCGCTGCCAATTGCAGCAATCGCGGTTTCCAGCGCATTGGCCTGGGAGGCGCGCGCGTCAGCCAGCGAAATATAACCTTTGACCATTGCGGTCTTCTCCTTGGTCCTGAAATGATGTGCGGCCGCGGCTTTGGCCAGCGCGTGCCGGATGGACGGACGGCGTCACCCGCCGGTCTTCGCAGTGCGTGAAAAAGATGTCCGCAGGCGGTAGCGGTCGCCTGCGTAGCGGATCGTCGATGCCATGACCGGCCGCCCGCTGCTGTCTTCGACAAGCTGGCGCATGGCGAGGATCGGCATGCCCTGCTCGATGCCGAGATGGCGGGCAAGCGTCTTGTCTGCGGCGTGCGCCTCGATCGTCGATTCGGCGCGCGCCAGGTCAAAGCCGGCACCGGTCAGCAGCTTGAAAAGCGAAGCCGTCTTGAAATCGACACCCGACATATCGAGCCCGCGGATCATCGGGAAGAACGACGTATCGACGGCAACCGGCACGCCATCCAGCCGACGTATGCGGTCGAGATGAAAGACCGGCGCGCCGGGCGCAATGCCGAGCTCTTCTGCCTCATCGAGGCTTGCGGGCGCCCCTTCGGCACGCAGCACGTCCGAGGATGGCGCGAGGCCGAGGCGGGCAGCGGTTTCGCTGAAGGATTCAAGCGTCTGGGGAAATTCCTGATGCGCTTCCGTTGCCACGTACCAGCCACGGCCGTGCGAAGACACCAGCACGCCGTCAGTCACCAGGCTCTGCAGCGCGCGGCGCAGCGTTACGCGACTGATCGATAGCCGGGTCAGCAAATCGCGTTCCGGCGGCAGACGGTTTCCCGACGCCAGCTTGCCGGCTGCAATCTCTTTCATGATCGCCTTTGCGGCCTGCTGCCACAGGGGCTCGGGAGAATCCGACTGCAAAGGTCCCGGCTGGCCTTCATTTCCGATCATCAGTTCACCGCTACCTTTTCCCACTGCCTGGTTTTCATGGACCGGTAGCATGCATCGATGATCCTGTTGACGATAACCCCGTCTTCGTAGGTTTCGGACGGAGCCTTGCCGGCTGCGAAGCAATCGACGAAATGGCGCATCTGCTGCGAGAAGCCATAGGCGCGCGTCTCTTCCGGTACGGGATACACCCAGCCGGTCTCGGCATCCGCCTTCTCGACAGTATAGCCGACAGGCTTGCCGACGAAGCCCCAGACGGGACCGACAGAACTGTCGGTGACGATGCGCCCCTCGGAGCCGACGAGCTCATGACGCAGCTGCATGCCGCCCTTTTCGATCCAGGAAGATTCGATGGTCGCCAGCTCGCCACCGGCAAATTTCAGAAGTGCGATCGCGGCATCCTCACCGGTCGTCTTGTCGCCATGCACCATCGTCGAACCCCAGGCCATCACCTCGGTCACGGGATTGTCCTTTCCGAAGAAATGCCGTGCTGATTCTACGGTGTGGCAGCCCATGTCAAGCAAAGCGCCCCCGCCCGCCGTCTCCGCATCCCAGAAGTGCGGCGCATGCGGACCCGAATGGGCCTCGCGAGCACGCATCGTCAGCAGCTTGCCGATGCCGCCGGCCTTCAGCATTTCGTAAGCCTTGGCTGTGTTCGGGGAGAAGACCGAACTCTCTGCATATCCGTGCCAGACGCCTGCCTCGGTTACCAGCTTGAGCATCTCTGCGGCCTTGGCTTCGGTGCGGGCAAGCGGCTTGGTGCAGACCACGGCCTTCTTGTGTTTTGCGGCAATTCTTGTCGCCTCGAGATGCACCTCGTTCGGGAGGGCGATGATGACAAGATCAACGGAAGGGTCGGCGCAAAGGGCATCCATCGTGGCATGGGTCTTGATCCGCCACTTGGCCGCAAATTCCTCGGCCCGCTTGCCGCTGCGAGAATAGCAGCTGCGCAACTCCGCATTGCGGACGTCAAGCAGTGCATCGGCATAGCATTCGCCAATGAAACCCGATCCCAGCAACCCGACGCCGATCATTTCCACCCCTCCAAGCTCTGTGGCAACAGTCCTTATTCCTTTCAATCGAATACCACATAAGACAAAAATGGGAAACAAAAAAAATATAACTTGTCACAACTGGTATTGAGAGGTATCGTCGCCTCAACAATCGCCGGACTGAGATTAAAAGAACCGGCATGGGAGCAGTTTTGAGTCACAAGAATGGGAGATTATGAAATGCTTTCAAAGCACGCATTGCTGAACGGTGCCGTTGTCTCACTGGTTGCGATGGTCGCTGCCGGCAGCGCTTTCGCCGAAGATGTCACCATCAAGCTCGGAAGCTGGCGGACCGAAGATATCGCAGTGTGGCAGGACAAGATCATTCCGGCCTTCGAAGCCAAGAATCCCGGCATCAAGGTGGAGTTCTCTCCGGTCAATACCAATGAGTATAATGCAGCGATGCAATCCCAAATTGAAGCTGGCGCGGGACCTGATCTCCTGACCTGCCGCCCCTTCGACGTCAATCGCGAGTGGATCAGCCGCAAGTATTTTGACTCCCTGGCGGACTTTGGCGCCATCAAGAATTTCGACGACACGTCGAAGGCCGCCTGGACCGACGCCAAAGGCACGCCCTATTGCTTGCCGATCGCCGCCGTGCTCGCTGGCTTCTATTACAATGTCGATATCTTCAAGGAGCTCGGGCTCGAAGTTCCGAAGACTGCTGACGAGTTCGTCAAGGTACTGCAAAAGATCAAGGATAGCGGCAAATACGAGCCGCTTGCCTATGGGTCGGCAGAATCCTGGCAGCTCGCCTATAACGGTCTTTACAACATCGGTCCGTCCTACTGGAACGGCGAAGAGGGCCGCCAGGGCCTGATCGACGGCACCAAGAAGCTCACGGATCCGGAATTCGTCGAGGCCTTCAAAGCCTTCGCAGCCTGGAAGCCGTTCCTGCCTAATGGGCAGGCAAGCCTGCAATATGCCGACATGACCCAGCTTTTCACCATCGGCCGCGCGGCAATCCTGCCGGACGGTTCCTGGGATATCAATCAGGTGACCTCAACGGGTCTCAACGTCGGTGTCTTCGGTCCGCCGGCTGCCAAGGAGGGCGGTCAGCGCTACCTGCAGGAAATGCCTGACATGGCGATCGGCATCAATGCCGCAAGCAGGAACAAGGATGCCGCAAAGACCTTCCTCACCTGGCTGGCATCTCCGGAATTCCAGGAACTTTACGTCAATGCCGCCCCAGGCTTCTTCGCCATGAGCAGCACGCCGGTAACCTATAACAACGCGCTGGCGCAGAAATTCGCCGACCTGAAGAAGGACGCCAAACTGACGCCGCGCCTGGCGCTGGACCGGCTGAGCGCCGGCAATCCGCCGCTCGACGACGAAATCTGGCGCGTGCTGCAGACGATGATGATCGGAGACGATGTCACCCCTGAAAAGGCGACTGCAGAACTCCAGGCCGGTCTTGCATCCTGGTACGCACCGCAGAAAAAGTAACAAGAGCGCCCCGCGCACCACACCGGTGCGCGAGGCTCCCGATGCCCGCCGGCATCAGCTGGCGACCAGACTACGGAGATACCGGGTGACACGTCCTGCGACGGCTCGCTGGAGCCTTTTCCTTTTTGTGCTGCCAGCGCTCGCAATCTATCTCGCTTTCGCCGTCCTGCCGCTCATCGCCTCGATCGTCATGAGCTTCTTCGATACGGATGGTCAGGCCGGGCGCGTCTTCGTCGGGCTGGAAAACTATTATTACCTCTTCACCCATCCGGTCACGAGCGCGCGTTTCTGGAACGCGCTGCTGAACAATTTCGAATATTTCATCATCCATCTGGTGGTCGAAGTGCCGATCGGCCTTTTGATGGCGGGTTTGCTCACCTCCGGTCTGCTGAACCGTTCCGAAGGCGTCTACCGCACGCTGCTCTTTATCCCCGCGACGCTCTCCGTCGTCATCGTCGGCTTCATCTGGCGCCTGATCATCAATCCGCTTTGGGGACTGGTCGGCTTTCCGCTACTCGGCAACGAACTGACGGCACTGCCGACGATCTCTCTGATGTCGGTCTGGCAATATGTCGGCATTCCGATGCTGTTCCTCTACAGCGCGCTGCTTGCTGTTCCGGAGGATGTCGTCGAGGCGGCGCGGATCGATGGTGCCGGAAACTGGCGAATCTTCTGGGCGATCAAGTTCCCGCTGATTGCGCCGCAATTCGGTCTGATCGTCATCCTCACCTATATCTGGACTTTCAACGGCTTTGATCTGGTCTTCGCGCTGAATGGCGCAGCACCAGGCCCGAACTACAGCACGGATATTCTCGGGACGCTGTTCTACCGCACCTTTTTCGGGTCCAGTGGCCAGGTGGCCGATCTGGATCTCGGAGCGACCGTCGCAACGGTGATCTTCGTCATCATTCTTCTCGTCACTGCCGCCTATTTCTGGCTGGTCCAGCGACGGCTGCAAGCGCACCAAGTCTGAGGAACAGCAGAGATGTCATCGTCAGCCAAACTCAGTGCCAGCTTCTACGGCTCCAGCCGCCAGCGCATGGTGCTCGATCGCATCGTCGTCCACGGATTGCTGATCTTCTTCGTGCTCCTGGCCCTCGGCCCGATCTTCATCGTCATCCTGAATTCCTTCAAGACGACACCGGCGATCTTTGGCGGCCCCTTCGATCTGCCGACCGTCAAGACTTTCAGCGTCGACGGCTATATCCGGGTCTTCACCCGCGGCAATTTTTTCTTGAACTACCGTAACAGCCTTGTCGTCACCGTCTCGACGATCGTACTGACGGTGGTTTTTTCGGCGCTGGCTGCCTACGGCCTGGTGGAATACCGCCTGAAGATCACGCCCGTGATCGCCGGGCTTTTCGTGGTCGGCATCATGCTGCCGATCCGCCTCGGCACCGTTCCGATCCTCGAGATCATGATCGCATGGCGGCTGGTCGATACGCTGACGGCACTGGTCCTGGTCTATACCGCAATGAGCGTGCCGATCGCGGTGACGCTGATGATGGCGTATTTCCGCACGGTGCCGACCGAGATAAAGGAAGCGGCACGCATGGACGGGGCAGGGGAATTCCGGACATTCCTGATCGTCCTGCCGGTGGTGAAGCCCGGCCTTGCAGCTGTTGCCACGCTGACGATGCTGCCCGTCTGGAACGACCTCTGGTTCCCGCTGATCCTGTCGCCCGGCCGCAGCAACCAGACAGTGACGCTTGGCGTCCAGCAGTTCGTCGGGCAATTTCTCAGCGACTATCCGGCACTGCTTGCTGCACTCACACTCGGGATTCTGCCTCTCGTCGTTCTCTACGTAGTGTTCTCACGACAATTCGTCCGTGGCCTGAGCCAAGGGGTCGGCAAGTGACGAGAAGAGCGGCGAGGATGCTGCCGCCCTTCTCCAGCTACTGAAGAGCGCGCTGAGCATCAGCCCGCAAGCTTGCCGCCATCGACGGCAAGCGAGTGGCCGGTCAGGAAAGAGGCCTGCGGCGACGCCAGGAAGACAATCGCCGCCGCCACTTCTTCCGAATGGCCGAGACGGCGCATCGGCACATATGACTTCAGGTAATCGAGACGGTCATCCGATCCGCCCGTCAAGCGGTCAAGGAAGCCGGTCTGGATAGGGCCGGGTGCCACGGCATTGACGCGAATGGCCGTGGTTGCGACCTCGAGGGCCGCCGATTTCGTCAGCCCTTCCACCGCGTGCTTGCTGGCGACATAGACGGATCCGTTCGGTGTTCCAACCTTGCCCAGCACAGAGGACACGTTGATGATGCTGCCGGTTCCCTGCTCCTTCATCACACGCAACTCATGCTTCATGCTGAGCAGGGTGCCCAGCACATTGGTGTCGAAGGTCGCCGCGTAAGTTTCGGCAGTCTGCGCCGTTACCGGCCCGAACGCACCTTCGGTGCCGGCATTGTTGACGGCGACGTCGAGACGGCCGAAGCGGGCCACTGTCTGGTCGATGAGCGACTCGACTTCTTGGTCATGGCGGACATCGGCACGAACAAATTCGGCCTCGGCGCCCATGGCGCGGAGTTGCTCGACAAGCTCGCGGCCCAGTTCGTCGCGGCGGCCGGAAACCACAAGGCGGGCGCCATCGCGGCCAAAAGCAATCGCCGTCGCGCGGCCTATACCGGTAAGCGCACCGGTGATCAAAACAACAGGAGCAGACATTGGAAAACCCTTTCAAGCCTCGGCGGAAATCGCGCAAGGTGAATAATATGTACGTACGTACATTTATGGGTGTCAACAAAAATGTACGATCGTACACTATGCTTCTGTGCGGAGATGGTCAGTGGAGCGGGCGCAGCACGATCGAGAAGAGCACCGTTTCAAGCCGTTCGATCGGCTCCGGGCTGCGCTGAGATTTGCTAAGCAGCACCGCTCCCTGATGCGAGGAGACGATGAACCCGGCGACCTGCCGGCAATCGATATCCGGGGCCACTTCTCCGGCCTTGACGGCCGCCTCGATGCAATAGGCGACTGCATCGGTGAGGCCAGCGACGATCTCGTTGACGCGCTGACGTATGGCATCGCCAGCCACGCCGGTTTCGGCAATGAAGTTGCCGAGCAGGCCCCCGAGAGGGCCGCCGCAGCTTCCCTTCGAACGGCTGCCGGCAATGTATTCCCGAAGCCGCATCAATGGCGGCTTCGCATCGTTGCGCAGCGTATCGAGCACGACATTCTGGCTGTTGGCGAAATAGAGCTCGACGATCTCGAGCCCGAACGCTTCCTTGGAAACGAAATGATTGGTGAAGGAGCCCAGGGGCACGCCAGCTGCGCTGACAATGCTGCGCACCGAGGCGGACGAGAAGCCGACCTCGTCGACGACCTTAAGGCCTTCCCTCAGAATTTTTTCGCGGTTCGACAGCTTCGCCATCGCTGCAATATGATGAGACCGGCGCAGCTCGTCAATGAGCGGCGGCAAGGGCTGCGCTGGGAGCCATTGGGTCTCGCGCCTCAATGACGGCAATGCGCCTTGGCCTAGGCTACCGCATGGAGCTCGGCGCAGGCATCGTCAATCCGCTCCGCCGTCGTCATCGGTGCTGAATTCGGAAGCGAGTTCGCTCCTGATAAAGTCGGCGAAGGTTCTCGCTTTGCTACTCGCCGTGCGTCCGCTCGGGAAGACCGCCCAGAGATCGATGGGCGGAAGATCCCAGTCCTGGAGGACGCGCCGGACCTTGCCGGAGGCCAGTTCGGGCGCGAACATCCATTCAGAGGCGACGGCCAGTCCCATTCCGGCAAAGACCGCTTCGCGAACACCCTCGGCTGCGGTCAACCGGATGCGCTCCTTGATGGTCACGGCGCTTTGAACCGGCCCCTGGCTGAAGTTCCAGACAGTGCCGCCGCTGCGCAGATCGTAGACGACGGCTTGATGTGCCCCCAGTTCCGCAGGAGAGGTGGGCTCACCGTGGCTTTCAAAATACTCCGGTGAGGCGACCACGACGCGCGGGCTCTGTCCGACCTTGCGGGCGGTCAGCGATGAATCCTGCAGATCTCCCATTCGCAGAGCGATGTCGATACCGGCTTCGACAAGATCGACGTTGCGATCGTCCATGAATACTTCGATATCGAGATCGGGGTGCATGGCCAGGAATTTTGGCAAGTGGGGAACCACGTGGAGCCGCATGAATGTCACCGCGCCGCTGATCCGCAGCCGGCCGTTGAGAGCGGCACCTGAGCCCCGCGCCTTGGCCTCGGCCTCGTCGGCCTCTTCGACAGCGCGCTTGGCGTGTTCATAAAAATTCTCGCCCGCCTCCGTGGGCATCAGGCCTTGCGTCGTCCGCAACAGCAGCCTGGTGCCGACGCGTTCTTCCAGTTGAGCGATCATTTTGGAAATTGCCGGCTGCCCGACACGCAACTGCCGCGCGGCACCGGTGAATGATCCGGTATCGACGACGCGCACAAAGGCGTCCATGGCAGCGAGCCGGTTCATGGGCCATTCCTCCTTGGAATGATGCATATGTCTCCATCGCGGCTTCCCCCGTCAAGTCCACGCGCGCAAATAATGCGCGGTGCTCGATGCGGCAGCATCCCCATCAATTCTCCAGAGTGGAAACCACGATGATCGAAGTCTATGCCTTTGCGACGCCCAACAGTGTTCGCGTGCCTATCGCCCTTGAAGAGCTCGGGCTTGCTTATGAGCTCAAGCCTATCAACGTCCGCAAGGGCGAGCAGAAACTGCCGGACTACCTGGCCATCAACCCCAATGGCAAGGTTCCTCTGTTGATCGATAGCGATGGCCCCGATGGGGAGCCCATCACCGTCAGTGAATCCGGGGCGATCCTCGTCTATCTTGCTGAAAAGACGGGAAGGCTGCTTCCGGGCGATGGCGCAGGCCGCGCCCGTGTCTTCGAACAGATTTTCTTTCATCTGACCGGAATTGGCCCAGCCTTTGGGCAACTCGGCTTCTTCAAGCGGCAAGCCGCCGAGCAGATCCCATTGGCGATCGCAAGGTTCCAGACAGAGGCTGAACGCGTCCTCGCCGTGCTCGAAGGCGTGCTTCACGAGCGCAAATTTGTTGCCGGAGACCAGTTCACGATCGCCGACATCGTGCATTTCGGATGGCTATGGCGCCGCGAATTTGCAGGCATTGACTTCGAGAGGACACCAAACATCGCGCGCTGGTACGGCGAGATTGATGCCCGTCCTGCGGTCAAACGCGCGATCGAGAAAGTCACGGCATTGGTTCCTGCGACATGATTGCTTCGAAAGCAGATCGGGCCGGTCTTTCCTAGTCAGGATCGTCCTTGACTGACGGTTTGCAATCAAAGAACACAAGGCGCGTGCCCGGCGACGGCGCGCGCCTTTTGGCGTATTGAGAGATCGTCCTGCGAAGGTGCAGAGAGTTCAGGCGCATTCCATTATGGAATAATCTATAGTCGAGTTTGGCGTCTACAACGCAGCTTTTGCTGAATTTATCTGATTGGCAGGCACCCGCCGGGTGCCATCCCGCGTGAAAGACTGAACAGTCGGCAAGCGCGGGTCCAGCAGATCAATTCGAAGGATAATTCCATGAGCAAGAAGTTGGATGGCAAGGTTGCCGTTGTGACCGGCGGCAGCGCCGGCATCGGGCTGGGCATCGCAAAGCAGTTCGCTGCGGAAGGTGCACTTGTCTACATCACCGGCCGCCGTCAAAGCGAACTGGACAAGGCTGTCGCGGTGATTGGCCACGGCGCCATCGCGGTGCAAGCCGACGCGTCGAAGCTCGGCGATCTCGATAAGCTCTACGAGATCGTGAAGAAGAATAGCGGCCAGATCGACACTCTCGTCCTCAATGCCGGCTTCTACGAGTTCATGAAGTTCGGCGACATCACCGAAGAGCATTTCGACAAGACCTACAATACCAACGTGCGCGGTCTTCTCTTCGCTTTCCAGAAGGCCTTGCCGGTCTTGCGCGACGGTGCGTCCGTAATCCTGACGGGATCCATTGCGGCATCGAAGGGCATCCCGAACATGTCGGTCTATTCTTCGACCAAGGCGGCCATCCGCAGTCTCGTTCGCGGCTGGATCATCGACACGAAGGAGCGCGGTTTCCGCATCAACGTCTTGAGCCCGGGTCATACCGTGACGCCTGGTCTTTCGGGGTTGATCCCGGCCGAGGCTTACGAGGGAATCACCGCGACGATCCCGCTCGGTCGCATGGGCACGCCCGACGATATGGGCAAGACGGCCGTGTTCCTCGCATCCGACGACAGCGCGTTCATCACCGGCGTCCAACTCGACGTCGATGGCGGTGTCGCCCAGTACTAAGCATGATGCGGGCGGGCCAATGGTCCGCCCGCTTTTCTGGCGCTTCCGATCTATGAGGTCTCGGTTTTGAGGCGCTCACAAGCGGCGCAGTTGCCCGGCAACCTGCCTCGCTCGCAAGCCGATGCCATCCCCTGTGGAAAAGTTCATCGGAAAAAATCAAATAAAATCATTTGCATAATTTGCTTCTGGCTATGCGGTGGATTTCCGGCTGCGGTCAATTTCTCAACAGACATCATGGCGAACAGCTTCTGCCCTTGACGGCGAAAGTTTCTTGGGAAATGCTAAGATGTCAGACCAATTTAAGGTCGACTGCCTGACAAGAAAAATGGGGAACCATGAAGGCAAATGTGAGCGACAGGCCGGTGATCCGGCCGCTTCCGGCGATCGACCGTGCGCGTCAGGTGACTGAGGCGCTGGCGCATTATGTCGAGGATGCGAAGCTGAAGGCGGGCGACCGCCTGCCGGCCGAGCGCGAGCTTATGTCTGCCCTGGCCGTTGGCCGTTCCACCATCCGCGAAGCCATCCGCCACTTCCAGGCGCTCGGCGTCATCGAAACCCGCAAGGGCAGCGGTACCTACCTGCTGAAACCGGTTTCGAAGGCGACCATTCATGTTCCGCTCTCCTTCGAGGGCGCCAATCTGCGCGATGCGCTGCTGCAGACGCTGGAGGTTCGCCGCGGCATCGAATGCGAGGCGGCGATGGTGGCGGCCCGCAAGCGCACGGCCAGTGACCTCGTGAATATCGAAGAGAAACTGAACGAGATGGAGCGCGTCCATATCGCCAAGGGCACGTCGGGTCCGGAGGATCTGGCATTCCACATGGCGGTCTATGACGCGACGCATAATCCGATGTTCGGCCAGCTTCTGGAGCAGATGCGCGAGACCTTCGTCCGTTTCTGGACCCATCCATTCGACCGGCAGGACTTCGCCCGCCGGTCCTTTCCGTTCCACCGCACGCTTTTCAACGCGATCGCCGCACAGGACCCCCAGGCGGCGCGCGAGGAAACACTGAAGATTCTCGACGTTGTCGAGGAAGACATCAAGGAAATGTCCAAATGAGCAACTCGCTCGATCCGATCGAACTCGCTTCGCTGATCACCGCCCATGACGACGGCAATTTTGCCGAAGCAGTGGTGCCGCCGATTTTTCAGACATCGCTTTTCACCTTCTCCGATTACGACGACATGATCGCCTCCTATCGCGGCGAGAAGGTGCGGCCGATCTATACGCGCGGCTTGAACCCGACAGTGCGCATGTTCGAGGAGATGCTGGCAAAGCTCGAGGGCGCAGAAGATGCGCTCGGTTTTGCAAGCGGCATGGCGGCGATCTCGTCGGCGGTGCTCTCCTTCGTCGAGCCGGGCGACCGCATCGTCGCCGTCAAGCATGTCTATCCCGATGCCTTCCGCCTGTTCGGCACCATCTTGAAGCGGATGAAGGTCGAGGTGACCTATGTCGATGGCCGCGACGAGGAAGAAGTCGCCAAGGCGCTCCCGGGCGCCAAGGTCTTCTACATGGAAAGCCCGACCAGCTGGGTGATGGAAGCCCATGATGTCGGCGCGCTGGCGGCGCTTGCGAAAAAGCACGGCGTCGTCACCATGATCGACAACAGCTGGGCAAGCCCGATCTTCCAGCGGCCGATCACCCTGGGTGTCGATCTCGTCATCCATTCGGCCTCGAAATATCTCGGCGGTCACAGCGACGTGGTCGCCGGTGTCGTCGCGGGCTCCAAGGACATGATCGCCCGCATCAAGGCTGAGGCCTATCCCTATCTCGGCGGCAAGCTGTCGCCCTTCGATGCCTGGCTGTTGATCCGCGGGTTGCGCACGCTGCCGATCCGCATGAAAGCGCACGAGACTGCGGCGATGACCATTGCTCAGCGGCTGCAGGCGCTCGACGTTGTCGAGCAGGTCTGCCATCCGGGCCTCGCGAACCGCCTGCCGGCTGGCCTCAACGGCACGTCGGGCCTGTTCTCCTTCATCTTCCGCGAAGGCGTCGATATCCGCGCCTTCGCCGATCACCTCAAGCTCTTCAAACTGGGCGTGAGCTGGGGTGGACACGAAAGCCTGATCGTACCGGGCGAGGTGGTGCTTCAGCAGAAAGCGCAACCGAACTCCGCGCATACCTTTGGCATTCATGCGCGGTCCGTACGTCTCCATGTCGGCCTCGAAGGGACCGAGGCGCTGTGGAGAGACATCGAAGAGGCGCTCGCCGCCGCTTCGTGACGACAATAGTGAGAGAAACACCTTCAACAAAAGGGGAACTGAGCATGAAAAGACTGATAACCGCAACGCTCTTCGCCACCATGATGGCAGGAACGGCCTTCGCCGACACGACGCTGAAACTCGTCGAGGTCATCACCAGCCCGGAACGTACCGAAACGCTGAAGTCGATCGTCGGCAAGTTCGAAGCCGCCAATCCGGGCACCAAGGTCGAGATCATCTCGCTGCCCTGGAACGAAGCCTTCCAGAAATTCGCGACTATGGTATCGGCAGGCGATACGCCTGACGTCATGGAAATGCCGGATACCTGGCTGTCGCTCTATGGCAATAACGGCATGCTCGAAAGCCTCGAGCCCTATCTCGCCAAGTGGGAGCACACAAAGGACCTGACCCCGCGCGCGCTCGAGCTCGGCCGCGACGTCAAGAAGACCGCATACATGCTGCCCTACGGCTTCTATCTGCGCGCCATGTTCTATAACAAGAAGCTGCTTGCCGAAGCTGGTGTGAAAGAACCGCCGAAGACGATGGAGGAGTTCACCAAGGCTTCCGAAGCCGTCTCCAAGATTTCGGGCAAGTACGGCTACTGCATGCGCGGCGGCCCGGGCGGTCTGAACGGCTGGATGATCTTCGCCGCTTCGATGGCCGGATCCAACAAGTATTTCAACGACGACGGCACCTCGACCATGAACAGCGAAGGCTGGGCAAAGGGTCTGGAATGGATGGTCGATCTCTACAAGAAGGGCTACGCGCCGAAGGATAGCGTCAACTGGGGCTTCAACGAAGTCGTCGCCGGCTTCTACTCCGGCACCTGCGCATTCCTCGATCAGGATCCGGACGCTCTGATCGCCATTGCCGAGCGCATGAAGGCCGAAGACTTCGGCGTCATGCCGCTGCCGAAGGGCCCCGATGGCAAGTCGTTCCCGACCATCGGCTATGCCGGCTGGTCGATGTTCACGACGAGCCAGAACAAGGACCTTTCCTGGAAGCTGATCGAAACTCTCGAAAGCCCTGACGGCAACATCGAGTGGAACAAGAAGATCGGCGCTCTGCCGGCCTATACGGCAGCCGAAAAGGATCCGTTCTACGCCGGTGATCAGTTCAAGGGCTGGTTCCAGGAACTCGCCGACAAGGATACTGTCCCGACGGTGATGCCGACTTACCTCGAAGAATTCGCCTTCTTCAAGGATTCGCTGGCGATCAAGACCTCGCAGCAGGCCCTCCTCGGCGATATCTCGCCGAAGGATCTGGCTGACCAGTGGGCTGATTACCTGACCAAGGCTCAGCAGAAGTTCCTGGCGAAGAAGTAAGTAAAGGCGGGCTCCTTACCCGGAGCCCCTCATCCGCCTGCCGGCACCTTCTCCCCGCTGGGGAGAAGGGAAGTATGCGGTGACCTCTCGTTCCCTTCTCCCTCCTGAGTTTATCGAAGGGGGGGAGAAGGTGGCCCATTCGGGCCGGATGAGGGGGCCGCGCATGCCGCAGGTCAATGGTATAAACACACGGAAAGCCGACCACCGATGACCATGACCGCCGATACGCACAGGCGCCGCGACCGCAGGCCGTGGCTGAAGCGTCTCGCCGATGCCTCCGAGCCATATCTTTACAGCGCGCCTTCGCTGATCCTCATTATCGGGGTCATGATGGTGCCGCTCGTGATCGGCATCTCCTATGCGTTTCGCGATATCCAGCTGCTGAACCCGTTCTCGGGCGGCTTCATCGGCATCGAGCATTTCCGCGAACTCTCCAAGGATGCCGCCTTCTACGGCGCGCTGAAGAATACCCTGTGGTGGACCGGGGCTTCCGTCATCCTGCAATTTGCCTTCGGCCTCATCCTGGCGCTGCTGCTCGACAAACCGTTCTGGGGCAGGGGCATCGTCCAGGCGCTGGTCTTCCTGCCCTGGGCAGTGCCGTCCTTCCTAGCCGGCCTCAACTGGGCGTGGCTCTTCAATCCTGTCATCGGCCCGATCCCGCATTGGCTTTACGCAATGGGTCTTATGAGCGAGCCGGGCAATATCCTCTCCGATCCGCAATATGCGATGTGGGGCCCGATCATCGCCAATGTCTGGTGGGGCATTCCGTTCTTTGCGATCACGCTGCTTGCTGCCCTGCAGGCGATCCCGCGCGATCTTTACGAGGCGGCTTCCATCGACGGAGCCGGCTGGTTCCAGCGCTTCGGCTCGATCACCCTGCCGTTCCTGGCGCCGACCATCGCCATTACCGTGCTTCTCCGCACAGTCTGGATCTCCAATTTCGCCGATCTGATCGTCGTCATGACCGGCGGCGGCCCGGCCGATCGCACGCAGATCGTCGCCAGCTACATCTTCACCCAGGCCTTCAAGCGACTGGATTTCGGCTATGCCTCGGCGATCGCGCTGGTGCTGCTGGCCCTGCTGCTTGCCTATTCTATGCTGATCATCCTGCTGCGGCAGACGCTGCTGAACAAGGATTGAGACCATGAAGCGATCCATCATCCCCACCGTCGCGCATCGTCTGGCGATCCTCTGCTACATCGCCTTCGCGCTGTTCCCGCTCTACTGGCTGCTGAAGGTCTCTGTCACGCCGAACGATCTTCTCTATTCGGAAGGCGTGCGCATGTGGCCATCGCGCACGACCTGGGAGCACTATTCCTTCGTGTTGCAGCACAGTGCCTTCCCGACCTTCTTCAAGAACAGCCTGATCGTCTCGGGTTCGACGGCGATCACCGTGACGATCTGCGCCTCGCTGTCGGGCTATGCCCTATCGCGCTTCAATTTCCGCGCCAAATACTGGATCGTGGCGCTGATGCTTTTGACCCAGATGTTCCCGCTCGTCATGCTGGTCGCACCGATCTTCAAGATCCTGACGCCGCTGCATCTGACCAACAGCCTGACGGGTCTCGTCATCGTCTACACCGCCTTCAACGTGCCCTTCGCCACCTTCCTGATGCAGTCCTTCTTCGACGGCATTCCGAAGGATCTCGAAGAAGCGGCGATGATCGACGGCGCCACCCAGTTCACGGCGTTCCGGCAGATCATCCTGCCGCTGACGCTGCCGGGGATCGCGGCGACGCTCGGCTTCGTCTTCACCGCGGCCTGGAGCGAGCTGCTCTTCGCGCTGATGCTGATCAACGGCAACGACGCGGCGACCTTCCCGGTCGGGCTTCTCACCTTCGTCTCGAAATTCTCCGTGGATTTCGGGCAGATGATGGCGGCGGGCGTTATGGCGCTCATTCCGGCCGGCCTCTTCTTCCTGCTCATCCAACGTTATCTCGTGCAGGGCCTGACGGCCGGCGCGGTCAAGGGTTAGGCACATGGCATCGATCGATATCAAGAACGTCAAGAAAGCTTACGGCCATGTGCAGGTGCTGCACGACGTCGACCTCGAGATCAAGGACGGCGAATTCGTCGTCCTCGTCGGCCCGTCCGGCTGCGGCAAGTCCACGCTGTTGCGCATGATCGCCGGCCTGGAAGAGGTTACCGGCGGCGAGATCCGCATTGCCGGAAACCGCGTCAACGAGCTGCATCCGAAGGACCGCGACATCGCCATGGTGTTCCAGTCCTACGCGCTCTATCCGCACATGAATGTCGCGGGCAACATGAGCTACAGCCTGAAGCTCAGGAAGACGGCCAAGGAAAAGATTGCCAGCGCCGTCGGCTCCGCCGCCTCGAAGCTCGGCCTCGACCCGCTGCTGGAACGCCGCCCGAAGGCTCTCTCTGGCGGCCAGCGCCAGCGCGTCGCCATGGGCCGCGCCATCGTCCGCCAGCCGAAGGCCTTCCTGTTCGACGAGCCGCTGTCGAACCTCGACGCCCGCCTCCGCGAACAGATGCGCGCTGAAATCAAGAAACTGCACGGTGATCTGAAGGCGACCTCGATCTACGTCACCCATGACCAGATCGAAGCAATGACGCTCGCCGACCGCATCGTCGCCATGCATGGCGGCGTCGTCCAGCAGGTCGGCAGCCCGCTCGAACTCTACGATCGCCCGGCCAATCTCTTCGTCGCCGGCTTCATCGGCTCGCCCGGCATGAATTTCCTGGAGGCAAGCTACGAGAATGGTGGCGCAAAGCTGAAGGATGGCACGGTCGTCCCGCTGCTTTCGCCGCTGTCGCTTGCCAATGGCTCGAAGATCACCCTCGGCATCCGCCCGGAACACGTCGTCATGTCCTCAGGCGGCGCCGGCATGAGCGCCGATGTCGAACTCATCGAACCCACAGGCTTCGGTATCATCCTGCACCTGTCGCTGCACGGCCTGCCATTCAAGGTCTTCACGCTCAACCGCGAAGCGCTGACTGCAGGACCGAAGGTCAACGTGACCTTCCCGGCAGAGCATCTGCATATCTTCGATGAGGCAGGCAACCGGGCGAGCTGAGGCCGCTCGCTGCTCTTGCAGTTGCAGCTCCGAGACGCATGTTGCACTCTCCGATTTTGAGTAATCGGAGAGTTCGATGCTTTTGGCGCAGATATCCGACATCCATGCGACTCCGGGTTCTGAAGGCCTCGACCGGCTGGCCAAGGTTGCCGAGTGGCTCCACGGTCTGCGACCAGATCTCCTCGTCATCACGGGGGATCTCGTCGATGATGATTGGCAGGAGGGCTACAAGACGATCGGCGCTATTTTGCGGACCATGAGTTGCCCCGTGCATGTCATCCCCGGAAACAGCGATTGCCGGGACATGATGCATCAAGAATTGGTGGAGTTCTGTGCCGCCAGCCAGCCGATGCATTTTAGCCGTGATCTGGCAGGTCTGACATGCCTGGGGCTCGATGTCACCGTGCCCGGGGCTAGCCACGGAGACGCAGCTCCGCACTGCGATTGGCTGCAGCGCGCGCTGGAGCCAGGGCGTCCGTCCGTCATCTTCATGCATCAACCACCCATCGAGACGGGTATCGTGCCGTTGGACGCGGTGATGTGCCGAAATTCGGATGCGTTTGCAGAGGTTCTCGAAAACGCGGGCTCGGGTGTGCTGGCGGTAGTCTGCGGCCACGTCCATCGGCCGATTTCTGGCAGAATTGGCAGAACACCGGTCTATATCTGTGGTTCTCTTTGCGAGCCCAATCCGCTTGTGCTTGGCAGCCGGTCAGCGCCTCTGCTGACCGACGCCCCTTCTTTCGCGGTTTGCGAGATCGATCGGGGACATTTTCGCCACCATACGATCTCGCTCAGCGTCCGGACTTAGCTCCGCAGCCCCGGCGCTTCCTGGCCGGTGCGCTCGACATATTCGGTATAGCCGCCGCTATACTGGTGGATGCCGTCCGGCGTCAGTTCCAGCACCCGATTGGAGAGTGCTGCCAGGAAATGGCGGTCGTGCGAGACGAAGAGCATGGTGCCTTCGTAATCGGCGAGCGCCTTGATCAGCATTTCCTTGGTGTCGAGGTCGAGGTGGTTGGTCGGCTCGTCGAGAACCAAGAGGTTCGGCGGGTCGAACAGCATCTTGGCCATGACCAGACGCGCTTTTTCGCCGCCGGAGAGAACGCGGCACTTCTTCTCGACATCGTCGCCCGAGAAACCGAAGCAGCCGGCGAGCGCGCGCAGCGGCGCCTGGCCCGCGAGCGGGAAGGAATCTTCAAGCCATTCGAGAACCGTGCGCTCGCCGTCGAGGATATCCATGGCGTGCTGGGCGAAATAGCCGAGTTTGACGCTGGCGCCGAGCGCCACGCTGCCCTGATCCGGTTCGGTTGAGCCGGTGACCAGCTTCAGCAGCGTTGATTTTCCGGCGCCGTTGACGCCCATGATGCACCAGCGCTCCTTGCGGCGGACCATGAAGTCCAGGCCTTCATAGATGCTGCGGCTGCCGTATTTCTTGTGCACGTTCTTGATGTTGATGACATCTTCGCCCGAGCGCGGCGCCGGCAGGAATTCGAAGGCGACGGTCTGGCGGCGGCGCGGCGGCTCGACGCGTTCGATCTTGTCGAGCTTCTTCACGCGGCTCTGCACCTGTGCGGCATGCGAGGCGCGGGCCTTGAAGCGCTCGATGAACTTGATTTCCTTGGCAAGCATCGCCTGCTGGCGTTCGAACTGCGCCAGCTGCTGCTTTTCGTTCTGCGCCCGCTGGTTCTCGTAGAAACCGTAGTCGCCGGAATAGGTGTTCAGCGAACCGGCGTCGATCTCGATGATCTTAGTGACGATGCGGTTGAGGAATTCGCGGTCGTGCGAGGTCATCAGCAGCGCGCCGTCATAATTCTTCAGGAAGTCCTCGAGCCAGATCAGGCTTTCGAGATCGAGATGGTTCGACGGTTCGTCGAGCAGCATCACGTCGGGGCGCATCAAGAGGATGCGGCCGAGCGCCACGCGCATCTTCCAGCCGCCCGAAAGCGCGCCGACATCGCCGTCCATCATTTCCTGCGTGAAGCTCAGGCCATCGAGCACTTCGCGAGCACGGCCTTCAAGCGCGTAGCCGTCAAGCTCCTCGTAGCGAGCCTGCACTTCGCCATAACGCTCGATGATGGCATCCATCTCGTCCATGCGGTCGGGGTCGGACATCGCCGCCTCGAGATCGCGCAGCTCGGCAGCGACTTCGCTGACCGGGCCGGCACCTTCCATAACTTCGGCAACGGCGCTGCGGCCGGACATCTCGCCGACATCCTGGTTGAAATAACCAACGGTCATGCCCTTTTCGACAGAGATCTGCCCTTCGTCGGGGATTTCCTCGCCGGTGATCATCCGGAACAGCGTCGTCTTGCCGGCGCCGTTCGGGCCGACGAGACCGATCTTCTCGCCCTTGTTCAGGGCGGCTGACGCCTCGATGTAGAGAATGCGGTGGCTGTTCTGCTTGCTGATATTTTCGATGCGGATCATGGAGGAGCGGGTACCTGAAAAGTTGTTGCGGCGCGCTTATCATGCGCCGCAGCATTTGTCGCGATTTTCCTTCCGCCAAGGTCTCAGAAGACCTGACGGAGGATGACGAAGAGCACGAAGGCGATGGCGATCGAGGCGGGCAGGGTGAGCACCCAGGCCATCAGCATGTTGCGCACGGTCGACCACTGAAGGCCCGAGCCGTTCGCCGCCATGGTTCCGGCAACGCCCGACGACAGAACGTGTGTCGTCGAGACCGGCAGACCGAAATGATCGGCCGCGCCGATCGTCACCATGGCGACGACTTCGGCAGCGGCACCCTGTCCATAGGTCAGGTGCGTCTTGCCGATCTTCTCGCCGACGGTGACGACGATGCGCTTCCAGCCGACCATGGTGCCGAGCCCGAGTGCGATGGCGACCGCGATCTTCACCCAGAGCGGGATGAACTTCGTCGCATTGTCGACGGCCTTGTGATAGCCGGTCACCGCCTGCAGGTCGGCATCATCCATCGGCAGCAGCTTCTGTTTGTCGATCAGCTTCAGCGCTTCACCGATCAGATAAATGTCGTTGCGCACGTTGCCGACGAGATTGGTCGGAACCGCTTCCAGCGTCGGGAAGGCGGCGACTTCGGCGCTTGTCTGGTGGATATATTGCTGCAGGGCAGGGGTCGTCGCATCCGTCCAGGTCTTGGTCTTCACGGCATTGCTGACCTCGGCCTTGTAGTCGGTGACGATGACGCCGGGCTTCACATATTTGCCGAGCGCCGTTTCCACCTGTGCGGAGGCCTGCTTGTAGGCTTCCAGGTAGTTGACATCAGGCGTGCGGTTCAGCGCGAAGGCCGTCGGCACCAGGCCGATCAGGATCAGCATGATGAGACCCATGCCCTTCTGACCGTCGTTCGACCCGTGGGCGAAGCTGACGCCGGTGCAGGTGAAGATCAGGATGGCGCGGATCCAGAGCGGCGGCGGCCGGTTGCCCTTCGGCTCCTCGTAAAGCTCTTTCTTGCGAACGAGAAACTTCATGACGACGAGCAGGATCGCCGAGAGGCCGAAGCCGATCAGCGGCGAGATCAGCAGCGACAGGCCGATATTGGTCGCCTGCGACCAGTCGACACCGCTGGTGGCGCTGCCTGCCGGGGCCAGGAACTGGTTGGCAAGGCCGACGCCGATGATCGAGCCGACAAGCGTGTGCGAGCTTGAGGACGGCAGGCCGAGATACCAGGTGCCGAGGTTCCAGACGATGGCGGCGATCAGCAGGGCGAAGACCATCGCCAGACCGGAGCCGGAGCCGACCTGCAGGATGAGCTCGACCGGCAGAAGCGCCAGGATACCGAAGGCAACAGCGCCCGACGAAGTCAGCACGCCGAGGAAGTTGAAGAAGCCGGACCAGATGACCGCCAGTTCGGCGGGCATCGAACGGGTGTAGATCACGGTCGCCACGGCATTTGCCGTGTCGTGGAAGCCGTTGACGAACTCGAAACCGAGCGCGATCAGCAGCGCCAGTCCGAGCAGGATCCACGGAACGGCGGCGGCGGCTTCCGTCAGGTCGCGGCCGAGCGCATAGGCCACGTATCCGAGGCCGACGAGAAGAATGAGCAGAAAGACCGGTATGAACCATTTGCCCGCACTCGACGAGTGCAGCGGATGGCTACCGGACTGAGGCATTGGGTGATCGGGGGCGATATCAGCCATGTCCTTGTCCTTTCATGGAAAAGCAGCCAAGGCTACGTCCCGCCCATGAAGCTTGCATGACACAACTTTTCGGTAACGCGGCCCTGCGGCCTCGCGCATCTGCGATTGTCACATTACTGTCGTCAAACCCTGTTGATGTGGCGCCGATCAAAGGGACAGGACCATGACTCAGGAAGAAATCGACCAGCTCCGCCGCATCAAGGACGAGATTGCAGACAGTTTCGACGAGGAACTGGAAATGCAGATGGAGGAAGACCGGCTTGACGACCTCGTTGCCGAGAACCTTCCAGGCGGCATCGAAGACGTGTTGGAGCGGAAAACCTATTTCCGCGAACTCTTCCGCCTCCAGCATGAGCTGGTGAAGCTGCAGGACTGGGTGCAGCACAAGAAGCTCAAGGTCGTCGTGCTGTTCGAAGGCCGCGATTCCGCCGGCAAGGGCGGGGCGATCAAGCGCGTCACGCAGCGCCTCAATCCGCGCGTCTGCCGCGTCGTCGCTCTTCCTGCGCCGACCGAGCGCGAGCGGAACCAGTGGTATTTCCAGCGCTATACGCCGCATCTTCCGTCAGCCGGCGAAATGGTGCTGTTCGACCGCAGCTGGTATAACCGTGCCGGCGTCGAGCGCGTCATGGGCTTCTGCACCAAGGACGAGCTGGAAGAATTCTTCCGCTCGGTACCGGAATTCGAGCGCATGCTTGTTCGCTCAGGGATCATTCTCGTCAAATACTGGTTCTCGATCACCGACGAGGAGCAGGAATTCCGCTTCCGCATGCGTATCCAGGATCCGCTGAAGCAGTGGAAGCTGTCGCCGATGGATCTCGAAAGCCGCGTGCACTGGGAAGAATACACCAAGGCCAAGGAGGAGATGCTCGACCGGACCCATATTCCGGAAGCGCCATGGTGGGTGGTCCAGGCCGTCGACAAGAAGCGGGCGCGCCTCAACATGATCGCCCATCTTCTGCAGCATATCCCCTACGCGGATGTGCCGAAGGACAATATCGTCCTGCCGCCGCGCGTGCGCCACGACGACTATTCGCGCATACCGGTTCCGCCTGAGATGTACGTGCCGGAAATCTATTGAATGTGCCTGAGCGGGCGGTCGCACCGCCCGCAGCCGTCATCCTCGGCGCTGTGCCGAGGATCCAACGATCCCCTACGTCAGCCGTTGCAGATGCTCGGGACAAGCCCGAGCATGACGAAGTGAGGGTCAGCCCTTCCTGAACAGTTTCCAGCGCGTCGGCCGGAAGGCGATGTGCTTGCTGTCGAGGACTTCGGTCTGCGACGGCGGAACTTCCAGCTCGATATGCTGGTGCCCCTTGCCGATATCGATTTCGATATGCCTTGTTCCCGCAACGCGGCGGCTGGAGGCGAGCGTGCCGGGGATTCCGCCGCGGTTCGCGTCCAGCAGTTCGATATCGTGCGGGCGGAAATAAAGCTGCGCCTCGCCATCCGGCTCGCCATCTGCCTTCAGGCCGAGCGTCCGGCCCTCGAACAGGATGTCGCCGCCGACGATCTTGACGTTCAAACAGTTCGACTGGCCGACGAAACCGAAGACGAAGGGCGAATTCGGACGGTCGTAGACCTCATCCGGCGTGCCGACCTGCTCGATCGCACCCTGGCTCATGACGACGACGCGGTCTGCCAGCTCCATCGCTTCGTCCTGATCGTGGGTGACGAAGACGGTGGTGTGGCCAGTGCGGTCGTGGATTTCCCGCAGCCACTTGCGCAGATCCTTGCGCACCTGGGCGTCGAGCGCGCCGAACGGCTCGTCGAGCAAAAGCACGTTCGGTTCGACCGCCATGGCGCGGGCGAGCGCCACGCGCTGACGCTGGCCGCCGGAAAGTTGGGCCGGATAGCGCTTTTCGAGGCCTGAGAGCTGCACGAGATCCAGCAATTCGAGCGCCCTCTTGCGGATTTCGGCCTTCGGCGGACGGCGGGCGCCGTCACGCACCTTGAGGCCGAAGGCGACGTTGTCGAGCACCGTCATGTGGCGGAACAAGGCATAGTGCTGGAACACGAAACCGATATTGCGTTCCTGCACCGTCTTCTTCGAAGCATCCTCGTCGCCGAAGAAAACCTTCCCCTCGGTCGGGCTTTCGAGGCCGGCGATCAGGCGAAGGAGTGTCGTCTTGCCGGAACCGGAAGGGCCGAGCAGCGCGATCAGTTCGCCCGAGCGGATATCGAGCGAAACGTCGTGCAGGGCCGGGAACCGGTCGAATTCCTTGCGTATGTTTTGAACGCGTACTTCCATTCTCAATCCTTCAGTGCCGCCGGCTGGCAGCGATTTCCGCGCTGTATCGCATTTCGAGCAGCGTTTTCAAAACAAGAGTCACAAGGGCAAGCAGTGCAAGCAGTGTCGCGACGGCAAAGGCGCCGGTGAAATTATACTCGTTGTAGAGAATTTCCACCTGCAGCGGCATCGTGTTTGTCTGGCCGCGGATATGGCCGGAGACAACGGAGACGGCGCCGAATTCACCCATGGCGCGGGCGTTGCAGAGCAGCACGCCGTAGAGCAGGCCCCACTTGATGTTCGGCAACGTCACGTACCAGAAGGTCTGCCAGCCGCTGGCGCCGAGCGACAGTGCCGCTTCTTCATCGGCCGTTCCCTGTTCCTGCATCAGCGGGATCAGTTCGCGGGCGACGAAGGGGAAGGTAACGAACATCGTGGCCAGGATCAGGCCCGGCACGGCAAACAGGATCTTGATGCTATGCGCATCGAGCCATTTCCCAAGATAGGTGTTGGCCCCAAACAGAAGCACGAAGACAAGACCCGAGATCACCGGCGACACCGAGAAGGGCAGGTCGATCAGCGTCGTCAGAAACGCCTTGCCCTTGAACTCGAACTTGGCGATCGCCCAGGCAGCGGCAACGCCGAAGACGACGTTCAGCGGCACGCTGATGCCGGCGACGATCAGGGTGAGGCGGATCGCCGAGAAGGTTTCTGCATCCTGCAGCGCCTGGAAGAACGGCGGGACGCCCTTGCGGAAGGCTTCGACAAAGACGGCAGCCAGCGGCAGGAACAGGATCAGCAGCAGGAAGACCAGCGACAGCAGGATCAGCGCCCAGCGCGCCAGCCTGCTTTCCGTCACGACGGAGGCAACCTTCGGAGAGGCGGAGACAGTATCAAGCGCCATGTCCGTACCTCCGTCTGCGCCAGCTCTGAATGAGATTGATGACCAGCAGCATGATGAACGAGATGATGAGCATGACGGCCGCAATGCCGGTGGCGGCGGCGTAATTATACTCTTCGAGCTTGATGACGATCAGCAGCGGCGCGATCTCCGATTTGAACGGCAGGTTGCCGGCAATGAAGATGACCGATCCGTATTCGCCGACGCCGCGGGCGAAGGCGAGCGCAAAGCCCGTCAGTACGGCAGGCGCAAGGCCCGGCAGCAGGACGCGGGTGATCGTCTGGAAGCGGTTGGCGCCGAGCGTCGCCGCGGCCTCTTCCACTTCCTTGTCGATCTCCTCCATCACCGGCTGAACCGTACGCACCACGAAGGGCAGGCCCACGAAGATCAGGGCGACGACGATACCGGCCGGTGTGAAGGCGATCTTGATGCCGAGTGGCGCCAGAAACTGGCCGACCCAGCCGTTCGGCGCGTAGAGCGTCGTCAGCGCAATACCGGCAACGGCTGTAGGCAGTGCGAAGGGGAGATCGACCATGGCGTCGATGATGCGCTTGCCGGGGAAGCGGTAGCGCACCAGCACCCAGGCGAGGATGACACCGAAGACGGCATTGATGCAGGCGGCAATGAAGGCGCCGCCGAAGCTGATGCGCAGGGCATTCACAGTGCGCGGATCGAGCGCAATCGACAGGAACTTCTCCCAGCCGAGTTCGCTCGAACGCCATGCGAGCCCCGACAAGGGGATCAGGATCAGAAGGGTGAGCCAGGTCAAGGTTAAGCCGAGCGCCAATCCGAAACCCGGAATGACACTCGGCCGCTTCAACCGCCACCGTGAGGGGCTATGTGCGTTCATGAACTCTATTATTGGGCCGGCTTGTAGATCTGGTCAAATACCCCGCCGTCGCCGAAGAATTTCGGCTGGGCTTCCTTCCATCCACCGAAATCATCGATGGTGGCAAGCGTCAACTTCGGGAAGCGGGCGATATCTGCCGGATCGGCAGCTTCAGGCTTGATCGGGCGGTAGAAGTGCTTGGCAGCGATCTTCTGGCCTTCGTCCGAATAGAGGTAGTTCAGATAGGCTTCGGCAACCTTGCGGGTGCCCTTCTTGTCGACATTGCCGTCGACGATCGCAACCGGCGGGTCGGCACGGATGGAGAAGGCCGGGGTCACGATCTCGAACTGGTCGGGGCCGAGTTCTTCAAGCGAGAGATAGGCTTCGTTTTCCCAGGCGAGCAGAACGTCGCCGAGACCGCGCTGGACGAAGGTGGTGGTCGCTCCGCGTGCGCCGGTATCGAGAACCGGAACGTGCTGCAGAAGCTTGGTCACATAGTCCTGCGCCTTGGCTTCGTCGCCGCCATTTGCCTGCTTGGCCCATGCCCAGGCTGCCAGGAAGTTCCAGCGGGCGCCGCCCGAGGTCTTCGGGTTTGGGGTGATGACCTGGACGTCATCCTTGACGAGATCGGCCCAGTCCTTGATGCCCTTCGGGTTGCCCTTGCGGACTAGGAAGACGATCGTGGAGGTGTAGGGGGTTGAGTTATTCGGGAACTTAGTTTTCCAGTCGGTCGGGATCTTGCCGGTCGCCTTGGCGA
Source organism: Rhizobium sp. 05N430 (assembly GCF_056396985.1). Taxonomy (NCBI): domain Bacteria; kingdom Pseudomonadati; phylum Pseudomonadota; class Alphaproteobacteria; order Hyphomicrobiales; family Rhizobiaceae; genus Rhizobium; species Rhizobium sp. 05N430. The sequence goes on from NZ_JBFTMO010000002.1 coordinate 556,371, forward strand.
TCGCATCGATGTCGCCTTCCAGCGCCAGCGTCACGACGTCAGCTTCGAGACCATCGATGACCGAGCGGGCCTGCGCGCCGGAGCCACCATGGGAGGCCTGGATCGTGACCGCTTCACCGGTATCCTTCTGCCACTTGGCAGCGAAGGCGGCATTGAAGTCCTTATACAATTCGCGCGTCGGGTCGTAGGACACGTTGAGAAGCTGCTGATCGGCAAAAGCCGGAGCAACGGCGCCGATGGCAACGCTACCGGCGAAGACCGCAGCGGCGAGAAGCCTTGTGATCCGAGTTGACTGCATGAAAAACCTCCTTCGTTTCTGCAGTAAACTCTATCAACTTGGTCGTATAATGAAACGAACGTTCTTCCGGTTGGAACGTCGCTTTCTGGAATGTCATTTCATTTGCAAGAGGTTTCTGAAACGGACTTACCGGACAAGCCTTTGAACCACTGCCAATTCAATTGCAGAATAGATCGCAGGAATGGTTGTTCAAGGCCTGTCAGCTCCGGGAGTCGGCGATGAAATCGGAATAGAGCTCGTCGGCGCTGCGCGCCTTCCGCATCGATGCCAGCACCCCCTCGGACTGCAGGCGCCTCGCGATCGCCGCCAGCACGTTCAGATATTCGCCGCGATTGTTCTCGCCGAAGAGAAGCATGAAGGCGATATCGGTGGGCACATCGTCGATCGCCTCGAAATCGAGCGGTTGGGCGAAGCGGACCAGAAGGCCACGGGGGCTGGTCATGCCGGGGATCGATGCATGCGGAACGGCGATGCCGTTGCCGATGCCTGTCGAACCCAGGTTTTCGCGGGTTTCGAGCGCCCGGATGATCGCCTGCTCCTCGACGCCGAAGGCCTTTCCGGCCTTTTCCGCCATATTCTGGAGCGCGCGCCATTTCGTCGAGACCGAAACGCCGATAAAGGTGTGTTCCGGCAAGATGATGTCTGCAAGATTCATGTGATTTCCATTTGTCTTCGAAGAAGGCCTGCGGCCGCTCAGTCGGGCTCGCGAAGACGGTAACCGACCCCGGTCTCCGTGGTTATATAGTGCGGCTGATCGGGAACCTGCTCGACCTTTTGACGCAGCTGTCGGACATAGACCCTGAGATACTGCACATCGGCCGCCGGCCCCCAGACCTGTTTCAGCAGGAACTGGTGGGTGAGCACCTTTCCGGCGTGCTGGGCGAGCACGCGCAGGATGTCGTATTCCTTCGGCGACAGCTTGATCTCCCTGCCGTCAACCTTGACGATCCGCTTGACGATGTCGATCGACAGACCGCCGGTCTGGAAGATCGCCTTCTCGCCCTGCTGCTGCAGGCGATGTCGGAGTGCCACGCGGATGCGGGCGCCGAGTTCGGCAATGCCGAACGGCTTGGTGACATAATCATCGGCGCCGGTCTCCAGCGCCTTGACGATACCGGCCTCGTCGGTGCGGCTGGAGAGGATGACGACAGGCATGGTCAGCCCGTCGTCCCGCCACTCTTGCAGCAGGTCGTGCCCCGGCGTATCCGGGAGGCCGAGATCGAGAACGACGAGATCGGGCAGATCATCGACCACCGATTGCCGGRCGGCCAGCGCATTGGCGGCCTCGTGGACTTCGTAGCCCTGTGCTGTCAGTCCGACGCGCAGCAGCTTGCGGATAGGGGGCTCGTCATCGACGACGAGAATTTTGACGGGCGAACCGCTCATTTGAGTTCATCCAGTTTGAGAGTGTCATTGGGTCTGGGAAGCCGGATGGTGAAGACCGCGCCTGGGCGATCCTTCCGGTTTCCTGCCGTGATGGTGCCGCCCATGGCCTCGATGAAGCCGCGGCAGATGGAAAGCCCGAGCCCGGTGCCGGCGCGAACCTGATCGCCCTTGCGGACACGGTAGAAGGTGTCGAAGATGCGGTCGAGATCACCCTCGGGAATGCCGGGGCCTTCATCGGAGACCTCGAGCGCAACGCTGAAAGCGTCGGAGAAGCCGCGGATGCGGATCGTCGATGCTTCCGGCGCGTATTTGGCGGCATTGTCGAGCAGGTTGAACAGCACCTGCTCGAAAAGCACCGGATCGACCTTCACCATCGGCAGGTCTTCGGGAATGCTCATTTCCGTCCTGTGCCCGTCGAGGATCTTGGCGGCGCGGCGCAGTGCGCTTCCGGCAATGTCGCCTGCATAATGCAGCGCATAGTTCGGCTCCATGGCGCCGGATTCGATCTTGGTCATGTCGAGCAGGTTAGCGATGAAGCGGTTGAGACGCTCGGATTCATCGACGACGGTCGACAGGAGATCGTTGCGATCCTCCTCGGTCATCGAGCTCAGATAGTCGCGGAGCGTTCCCGCCGCACCAAGGATCGCCGCGAGCGGGGTTTTCAAGTCATGCGAGATCGAGGTGAGCAGCGCCGAGCGCAGGCGATCGGCTTCCGCCGCGAGCTTGGCGCGGTCGACATCGGCGACGAGCTGGACGCGTTCGATCGCAAGGGCCGCCTGATCCGCCAGCGCATCGAGCAGTCGCTGCTGCTCCGGTGTCAGCAACGGTCCGTCGCGCCGGTCGCTATCGAGGCCGATGACGCCGACGGCGGTGCGGCCGGTGCGTAGCGGCACATAGAGGCGCTTTGCGCCGGGCAACGTATCGGCGCCGCGGCCGGCGGCATGATTGTGCTCCCAGGCCCAGCGGGCGGCGGCGATATCGGCATCATCCAGCGTGTCATCGGGCGGATAACCGGCCTTCACGGCAATGCCCCCATCCTCGGGAAGCAGCAGCACGACGCGGACCTTCAGCATCGAGGCGATCTGGAACGCCGTCGCCCAGAGCACGTCATCCAGCGTGCCGGTTCCGGCGAGCTTCTTGGAGAAGAGGTAGAGATCTTCTGTCGTTCTGGCGCGCTGCCGTGCGGCCGCGGCCTGCCGCTGCACCGTTGCCGTCAGGTTGGAGGCGATGATCGCTACGCCGAGGAAGAAGAAAAGTGCGAGGACGCTCTCGGGGTCGCTGATCGTCAGCGTGTAGCGCGGCGGCAGGAAGAAGAAGTTGAAGGTCAGGGCACTGATGATGCAGGTATAGAGCGCTGGGCGCAGGCCGTGGATGACGGCCGAGGTCAGCACCGCCATCAGAAACACCAGTGCCAGATTGCGGACATCGAGCACCTGATCGAGCACGATGCCTGCGGCAAGCGCCACGACCACATAGCCCGTCGCCAGAATATAGGCGCGGATATCGAAGGCCGTGGCGGCGGAAGCAGCCTTCACACCGCTCTTGGCCGCCGTGTCCTTCTCGCTTCCCGAGATGACGTGGACGCTGATATCGCCAGCCCGGCGGATCAATTGGTCCGTCGCCGAAGGCTGCAGCCATTCCCGCCATGTCGGCTTCTTCGGCGAGCCGATGACGATATGGGTGACGTTGTTGGCGCCGGCATGGCGCAGCAGCTCTTCCGAGACCTCGCGGCCCGGCAGCGTCAACGCCTCGCCGCCGAGCTGTTCGGCCAGCCGCAGCGTCGCGGCAATCGTGTCGCGCTCGCCTTCCGTCAAATTGATCGAGCGATTGGTCTCGATATAGACGGCCGACCAGGGTGCGCGAAGCCGTGCTGCCATCCGCGAGGCGTAGCGGACCAGTGAGGCCGAGCGCGCGTGGTGATCGACGGAAACGAGCACGCGTTCGCCTGCCGCCCAGGGGCCGGAAATGGCGTGTGCCTGCATATGGGTCAGCAGCTGGTCGTCGACGCGCTGGGCAGTCTTTCGCAGTGCCAGTTCGCGCAGCGCCGTCAGGTTGCCGGGCGTGAAATAGTTGGTCAGCGCCCGCTCGGCCGTGCGCGCCACATAGACCTTGCCGTCATGCAGCCGCTTGATCAGGTCGTCGGGCGTCAGGTCGATGATCTCGATGTCGTCGGCAACGTCGATGACCGAGTCCGGCACCGTCTCGCGTACTCGGATGCGGGTGATCTGCGAGACGACATCGTTGAGGCTTTCGACATGCTGGATATTGAGCGTCGTATAGACATCGATGCCGCGATCGAGCAGTTCCCGGACGTCGAGATAGCGCTTCGGATGACGGCTGCCCTGAGCATTGGTATGGGCAAGCTCATCGACCAGCACCAGATCGGGCCTGCGGGCGAGGATCCCGTCGAGGTCCATTTCCTCGAGCGAATGGCCTTTGTAGGCGACCGCGACGCGCGGGATGATCTCGAAACCGGCCAGCAGCGCCTCGGTTTCCTTGCGCCCGTGGGTCTCGACCACGCCGATCACCACATCCAGTCCATCGGCAATTTTGGCACGGCCGGACACCAGCATCTCGTAGGTCTTGCCGACGCCGGGCGCGGCGCCGAGAAAGATCTTCAGACGGCCGCGTGTTTCACGCTCGGCGCGCTCAAGAAGGGCGTCGGGGGATGGCCGTGGATCGGTATCGCGACTGCTATCGGGCATGCGTGGTGGTCTTTCTCTGCGGTCCGCGCAAGCAGCCCTCTCATCCGACCCTTCGGGCCACCTTCTCCCCGAGGGGGAGAAGGTGAAGTGCCGCGTCGTTGCCACTCCTCCTCTCCCCTTGGGGAGAGGGTGGCCGAGCGCAGCGGAGGCCGGGTGAGGGGGCTATTCGCGCTGACATTCAACGCGTCATAGGTGCATCAAGTGCCATGTTCAACGCAAGCACATTGACCACAGGCTCACCCAGGAACCCAAGCTCACGCGCCTCGACGGCGGCATCCACCAGCGCCTTGACCTTCGCCTCGTCGAGACCACGGGCCTTGGCGACGCGGGCGACCTGGAAATAGGCGGCATCGGGGGTGATGTGGGGATCAAGCCCGCTGCCCGAGGCGGTGACGAGGTCGATCGGTACGTCGGCGCCAGGGTTGGTGGCCTTGGCCGCCTCGTAGTCGGTTTTGACGCGGTCGATCAGCTTCTGGCTGGTCGGGCCGAGGTTCGAGCCAGAGGACGAGGCGGCGTTGTAGCCGTCGCCCGCGGCCGACGGGCGGCCGTGGAAATACTTGTCGCTGGTGAAGGCCTGGCCGATCAGCGTCGAGCCGATGACGGTTCCGTCCTTCTCGATCAGGCTGCCGTTCGCCTGCTTGGGGAAGAGGGCCTGGGCCGCACCGGTCATCGCGATGGGGTAGAGCAGGCCGGTGATGGCGGTGGTGGCAACGATCATGACGATTGCCGGACGAAGTTCTTTCAACATTGCATGTGCTCCTTAGGCGAGACCGAGGGCCGTGATGGCCATATCGATCGCCTTGATGCCGATGAACGGGACGACGATGCCGCCGAGACCGTAGATGACGAGGTTGCGGGACAGCAGAGCGCCGGCGCCGATGGCGCGGTATTTCACGCCCTTGAGCGACAGCGGGATCAGCGCCACGATGATCAGCGCATTGAAGATGATCGCCGACATGATGGCGCTCTGCGGCGTGGCGAGGCCCATGATATTCAGCACGCCGAGCTGCGGGTAGAAGGTCAGGAACATCGCCGGGATGATGGCGAAATACTTGGCGATGTCGTTGGCGATCGAGAAGGTCGTCAGCGCGCCGCGGGTCATCAGCAGCTGCTTGCCGATCTCGACGATCTCGATCAGCTTCGTCGGGTCGCTGTCGAGGTCCACCATGTTGCCGGCCTCGCGGGCGGCCACCGTCCCGGTGTTCATGGCGACGCCGACATCGGCCTGGGCAAGCGCCGGGGCGTCGTTAGTGCCGTCGCCGCACATGGCGACGAGCTTGCCCTTGGCCTGTTCCTCGCGGATCAGCGACAGCTTGTTTTCAGGGGTCGCCTGGGCCAGGAAGTCATCGACCCCGGCTTCGGCGGCGATCGCGGCTGCGGTCATCGGGTTGTCGCCGGTGATCATCACGGTGCGGATGCCCATGCGGCGCAGTTCGGAGAAGCGCTCGCGGATGCCGCCTTTGACGATGTCCTTCAGTTGGATGACGCCGAGCAGCTTGCCGTCGCGGGCAACCGCAAGCGGCGTGCCGCCGGCCTTGGCGATCTCGTCGGCAATAGCCTGGAGTTCGCGCACGACATCGGTCTCGGGACGGAGAGCGATCGCAGCATTGCCGTTGGACGGCGCATTGTTGGCGCCGACATAGGTCAGCACGGCTTCGACCGCACCCTTGCGGATCGAAGAGCCGCCGATATCGACACCGCTCATGCGGGTCTGGGCGGTGAAGGGAACGAAGGTCGCCTGCAGGCTGGCCATATCGCGGCCGCGGATCGCATATTTCTCCTTTGCCAGTACGACAATGGAACGGCCTTCAGGTGTCTCGTCGGCGAGCGAAGCGAGCTGCGCCGCATCGGCCAGTTCCTGTTCGGTGACGCCGCGGACCGGGCGGAAGCTCGTGGCCTGACGGTTGCCGAGCGTGATCGTGCCGGTCTTGTCGAGCAGCAGCGTATCGACGTCACCAGCGGCTTCGACGGCGCGGCCGGACATGGCCAGCACGTTGAAGCGGACGAGACGGTCCATGCCGGCAATGCCGATGGCCGAAAGCAGCGCGCCGATCGTGGTCGGGATCAGCGTCACGAAGAGCGCAACCAGCGTGATGATCGGGATCGAGCCGCCGGCATAGGCGGCAAAGCTCGGGATCGTCGCGGTGGCGAGGACGAAAATCAGAGTCATGCCTGCGAGCAGGATATTGAGCGCGATTTCGTTCGGGGTCTTCTGGCGCTCCGCGCCTTCGACGAGCGAGATCATCCGGTCGAGGAAGGTCGAGCCGGCGGCTGCTGTGATGCGGACACGGATGACGTCCGACAGAACCTGCGTGCCGCCTGTGACGGCCGAGCGGTCGCCGCCGGACTCACGGATGACAGGGGCGGATTCACCGGTGATCGCTGCTTCGTTGACCGAGGCGACGCCCTCGACGACTTCGCCGTCGGACGGGATGATGTCGCCGGCCTCGACCAGAACGAGATCGCCGACCTTGAGGCTCGTGCCCGGCACCATGCGGTAGCCGGAGCCGTTATTGGCGGTCAGAAGCTTGGCCTGCGTTTCGGTGCGCGCCTTGCGCAGCGAATCCGCCTGTGCCTTGCCGCGGCCCTCGGCAACGGCTTCGGCGAAGTTGGCAAATAGCACGGTGAACCAGAGCCAGAGATTGATCTGGAACGAGAAACCGAGATTGCCGCCGCCGGTGGCGATATCGCGGATGAAGAGGATGGTGGTCAGCGCCGAGACCGTTGCCACGACGAACATGACCGGATTGCGGGCCAGCGTGCGCGGGTTGAGCTTTTTGAAAGCGGCGCCGACAGCCGGAATGAGGATGCGACTATTCAGGATACTCGCGGATTTTGCCTGGCTCATAAGAGACTCCAGCTTGAAAGAGTGAGGCGGAACCGGCCGGGCCGGTCAGCCATGAAAAAGTCTGAGAACGGCGGCCGCGACGAGCAGGCCAGCCAGCATCAGCAGGATTGCGTCGGTCCCGCGCAGGCCGGGCCTTGCCCCACGCCCCGGCGAACCGTGGCGTGGGTGGATCGATTTGCGGAATGCGTGACGGATGATCATCGGCGTCACCTCAGAACGTCTGCCCTGCGATCATCACCAGGTGCTCGACGACAGGGCCGAGGGCCAGCGCCGGGAAGAAGGTGAGGCCGCCGACGATCAGGATCGTGCCGACGAGCAGGCCGACGAAGAGCGGGCCGTCGGTCGGGAACGTGCCTGCGGAGGCCGGTACCGTCTTCTTGCTGATCAGCGAGCCAGCGATCGCAAGCGCCGGCACGATGACCAGGAAGCGGCCCATCAGCATGCCGATGCCGAGCGTGATGTTGTACCAGGGCGTATTGGCCGTCAGGCCGCCAAAGGCGGAACCATTGTTGGCCGCAGCCGAGGTATAGGCATAGAGGATTTCCGAGAAGCCGTGCGGACCAGCCGTGCCGACCGAGGCGACGGCAGACGGCAGGACGCTGGCGATTGCCGTAAAGACCAGCATGGCGAGTGGCAGGCAGAGGATAGCGAGAACGGCCATCTTCATTTCCTTCGCCTCGATCTTCTTGCCGAGATACTCAGGCGTACGGCCAACCATCAGGCCGGCTACGAAGACGGCGACGATGATGAACAGCACGATGCCGTAGAAGCCCGCGCCGACGCCACCGACGATGACTTCGCCAAGCTGCATGTTGATGAGCGGGATCAGGCCGCCGAGTGCGGTGAACGAGCCGTGCATAGCATTGACCGCGCCGCAGGAGGCCGCCGTGGTGATGACAGCGAAGAGCGAGGACATGGCGACGCCGAAGCGGACTTCCTTGCCTTCCATGTTGCCGCCTGCAAGCCCGAGCTGATGCATCAGCGGGTTGCCCGCGGCTTCCGCCCAATAGGTGATGCCAACGCCCGCGAGGAACAGGATGCCCATCGAGGCGAGGATCGCCCAGCCCTGACGCTGGTTTCCGACCATGCGGCCGAAGACGTTGGTGAAGGCCGCGCCGATCGCGAAGATCGACAGCATCTGGATCATGTTCGAGATGTTGTCGGGGTTTTCGAACGGATGGGCCGAGTTGGCGTTGAAGAAGCCGCCGCCGTTGGTGCCGAGCATCTTGATGGCAAGCTGCGAAGCAACAGGGCCGAGCGCGATCGTCTGCTTGGCGCCTTCGAGCGTCGTCGCATCGACATAGGGGCCGAGCGTCTGCGGCACACCGAGCCAGACATAGACAAGCGTCAGCACGATGCAGGCAGGCAGGAGCACGTAGAGCGTGGCGCGGATCATATCGACCCAGAAATTGCCGATCGCCTTGCCCGAGGCGCGCGAGAAGGCGCGGATCAGGCCGATGGCGATCGCCATGCCGGTTGCGGCAGAAACAAAGTTCTGCACGGTCAGGCCGGCCATCTGCGACAGATAGGACATGGTGCTTTCGCCGCCATAGCTCTGCCAGTTGGTGTTGGCGACGAAGCTGGTGGCGGTGTTGAAGGAGAGCTCCGGCCCGACCGCGGTCATCCCGGCCGGGTTATAGGGCAGGATGTCCTGGAAGCGCAGCAGCAGATAGAGGACCAGCGTGCCGAGCAGGTTGAACATCAGCAGCGAGAACGCATAGGAGGTCCAATGCTGCTCCTCGCGGTCGCTGGTGCCGGCAAGCGCATAAAGTCCCCGTTCCACCGGAACGAGGACGGGGGAGAGCAGCGTGCGCTCTCCGCTGAAGACGCGCGTCATGTAACCGCCGAGCGGTTTGACGAGCGCAATGAGGATCCCGCAGAAGACGAGGATCTGTAGCCATCCGTTGAGGGTCATGGGAGGAAACTTTCGGGTATCCGGCCGGCGCTATCAGAAGCGCTCGGGGCGGATGAGGGCGTAGGTGAGGTAAACGGTGAGGAAAACGGTCACGGCGCCGCTCAGGATATAATCGAGGGTCATCGTCGCTCTCCTTCAGAGCCTGTCGCAGGCGCGGGTATAGGCAAAGCAAAGTCCGAAAAAGACTATCGCGGTGCCCAGTAGAATGATATCCATCATGATCTTGACTCCTGGTGTTCTTGTTGGAGTCAGACAAGACAAGGGCGCCGTTCCCTTGGGATCGGCACCTTTATGCTTTCTGGCGTGGAGATAATCGGTTTGATCTCTCGGGCATTAATATGCGGCCGAAGCGCATTAAGGTTCGAGACGCGCCAGGTGGCGCCAATATAAAAATCTTATAAATGCCTTTATGCACCAAGGTGAGCATTTCGTCGCGCTGTGAGCAAAAGCTGAAATACCGCGATTGAATTTCGCCTGCGGGCGGTTCTATAGTCTGGACCAACGGCGCAGTTGAATCGTAAGCGCCACAGGGAAGGAAACCGCCATGACCAAAGTCCGTGCTCTCGTTCTGGAGCGTCAGCATGAGCTCGCGCTTCGCGACATCGATCTGCCGATGGATACGGGCCCCGGCCAAGTGAAGATCAAGATCCATACGGTCGGCGTCTGCGGTTCGGATGTGCATTATTACACCCACGGCAAGATCGGCCCCTTCGTCGTCAACGAGCCGATGGTGCTCGGCCACGAGGCAGCGGGAACGGTGATCGAGGTCGGCGAGGGCGTCACGCATCTGAAGATCGGCGACCGCGTCTGCATGGAGCCCGGCATTCCCGATCCGAATTCCAAGGCGAGCCGCCTCGGCATGTACAATGTCGATCCGGCCGTGACCTTCTGGGCGACACCGCCCATTCATGGCGTTCTGACAGCCGAGGTCGTTCATCCCGCCAATTACACGTTCAAGCTGCCTGACAATGTCAGCTTTGCCGAGGGCGCGATGGTCGAGCCCTTTGCCGTTGGCATGCAGGCGGCGTCGAAGGCGAAGATTGCGCCTGGCGATACCGCCGTGGTGCTCGGCGCCGGTCCGATCGGCACGATGGTCGCGATCGCTGCCCTTGCCGGCGGCTGCTCGCGTGCCATCGTCGCCGATCTGGCGCAGCCGAAGCTCGATATCGCCGCCCAGTATCAGGGCGTCATTCCGGTCAATATCCGTGAGAAGAGCCTTGCCGAAGAGGTATCGCGGCTGACGGATGGATGGGGCGCCGACGTGATCTTCGAATGCTCCGGTTCGCCGAAGGCATGGGAGACGATCATGCAGCTGCCGCGTCCGGGCGGCGTCATCGTCGCTGTCGGTCTGCCGGTCAATCCGGTTGGTTTCGACGTCTCGACTGCCTCGACCAAGGAAATCCGTATCGAGACCGTGTTCCGCTACGCGCATCAATACGAGCGGTCGATCGCGCTCCTCGGTTCCGGGCGTGTCGATCTCAAGCCACTGATTTCCGAGACCTTTGCCTTCGAGGATTCGATCAAGGCTTTCGATCGCGCCGTTGAAGCGCGCCCGGATGATGTGAAGCTACAGATTGTCCTGTGATCGTACAAATCTCGTATAGGCTGCTTTAGATTAGAAAGATCTAATGCACGTGAGAACAACCAAAGAACGAATCCTGTACGTTTCCGTCAACTATCCCTATTATTAGGGATGGTTCACAAGGCGTATGGCTACGAGTATGAATTCCTCACGTTAGGTTGTTGGATGCCATTGGTAATGCCCGCGCAAGATTCATTAGCAATTATTGATATATGTATCTGAGCGGGGAAATTCATGATGCGCAATTCTCATCTTGCCGACCATCTCGACATCGCCATCAAACTTACCAGGGCCGAGGGTTCAGAGCTCCTGGCCTATCTTCTGCAGATGGCCAAGGAAGAAATCCGCGTCAAACGCAGCATGCCGTCGCATGCGCGAATGGGTACCATCAGGGCAGGCCGACGCGCTCCACGGAATAGGGCGCAAGTCTGATCAGACCCTGTCCACCGCCTGCGGGATAGAAGCTTCCGAGAGCGGCTTCCTGAACACGCGACGTGATGTTGACGAGGCACAGCGACTGCACGCTAGCGTCCTGCACCAGCAATGCCAGAACATCTGACGGCACTGCCGACCGGCATTCGCGCCAGCTGTAGCCGGCCATGCCGGCCAAGGCTTTGACCGTGTTGAAGAGTGGTCGCGGCGAACCGGGTGGTGACGGCTCGCCGTCTCCGGCAATCAGACCGAAAGGTCCCGTCAGCGCCGAAAGCGTCAGACATTCCAGGCCAGCATCGGCCACCTGAATCCCGTAGGCAAAAGCGAAGGCTTCGGCGAAACGGCCATTCTGGCGCGGATCGCTGTTGGCCATCGGAATGCGGGCATGGCCTGGGTTGTCCATCGTCCGGCTGCCATAGGGGTTCTGGCGCATGGGAATGGTGGAAGGGCCGATCCGGTACGGCTTGCTGCCATAGATCGCCCGCACCGAGCGGGTGATGAAAGGCAATGCCTCCAACGTCTGCATGACGCTCAGGTCGTCCGCCGCATGCACGATCGGGTTGGTGCAATGGGTGACGAAATCCAGGTGCCAGGCCGGCACGCGTTTGCGGTTGAGCTCGGTGAAATAGCTGAGCATGCCGCCGCCGAGGCTCACCTCGCCGAATGCGGCACGTGCCGCCGCATAGACTTCTTCCAGCGGCGGGCATTCCGGCCACTTGCTGCCCGGCGGCGTCGATTGGCGATCGACGGAGGGGGAGACGACGATCGCGTCGGGTGAGAAATGTGCCGCCTTCATCAGCGCCGCGATGTCGCGTGCTTCTTCCGCCGGTGACCTGACGCAGGGCAAGGCGATTTCGATCGTCGCCGAGCCCCGATGGCCTCTCGCGATTGCCGCGAAGTCGTCGAGCACCGCGCGTCCATGCCCGGCAAGCGGATCGAAATGAAAGAGCAGGTGCTGCGGCGCGATCTCGTCCAGCATCTCTTTCGCCGCCAATGTGGCGCGCGCTTCCTCGGGTGTCACGACGATGCCGATCGGCGGCATCGTGCCTGACCGGTCGCCCTTCCTGATCTCGACCACACGCTGCGCCGTTTTCGCCGATGCAAAGCCCTTGCGGCGGTCGTCGATCGACAGCACGATGCGCTGGCGCACCGGTTCGCCGGCGCCGATCCTGTAAGGCCAGGGAAGCGCCAGCGGGCGCACGTAGGTCTTATAGGAAGCGTCGGACCAGTTGCGCTGGTCCTCCATTTCGAACGTGTCGCCCTCCATCAGGCATTTTGCCAGGATGCCTTCGGCAACGGCATGCGTGATGGATCGCATATCCTTGAAGGGCTGCCAGGGATCGATCAGGTCGGGGAAGACCGTGTCGGCCACGTGGCCATCGACATCCTCGACCCTGACTGGAGCTCCGGCCACGCCGACGATCGGATGCAGGATGCAGAAGCCGCAACGGTTGGTTTCGAAGCCGGTCGCCGAAAGCGCATCGGCCTCGAATGTCAGTTCGGTTTCCGTGGCGGCAATTCGCACGGCGATGGCGAGCGTGCTTCCATCAGGGCCGACGCAATGGGCGGTATACCGAACGGCAAAGCGGCCATCGCCCTGTTCTACGGTCAGATCGTCGATGCGCGGGCTGTAGGTACCCCAGTCGCGATCGCGCACGAGATAGGAAACGGCCCGCAGCACCTCGATACCATTGTATCTGATCGTTCGCAGATTGCCGTTGGCGAGATCGGCGGAAAGCCGCCCGGCAGAAAGCGTCACCGGCTGCTCTTCGGCCTCGTGCGTACCATAGAGGGCGAAGGTTTCCGATGTCATCCGAGCATCGCCTCGATATCGACAGTCTTGCCGGAGGCCGCACTTTCATAGGCCGCTTCGACAAGCGCGAAAGTCTTCAGGTTATCGGCGCCGGAGGTGGCGGGCTCGCCGCCGTTCCTGAGACGCTCGACCCAGTGTTCCTGGATCGCATAGACGCTTTCCTGGATATTGTGCCAAGGGCGCGACGCCCAGGAGAGCAGCTGCGGCGAAGCATCGGAGACGACGGTGCCAGCCGCGTTGGTGACTTCGAGGCGGTACCCGGATGACAGGCGGATGGTGCCATCGGTGCCGTCGAGTTCGATCAGGGTCTCCGGGAAATTCTCGGTACCGAGCTTCGTTGCATAGCTGACATCGACGACCGAGGTCGCGCCACTTTCGTGATCGAGCAGGATCGTCGCGACGTCCTCGCCCTTGATGTCAGGGTTGACCCGCTTGGTGCGCGCCGTCAGCGTCTTGACGTCGCCGAGAATGAAGCGGGCGATATCGAGCGTGTGGATGCCGAGATCTTCGATGATGAAACGCTCGCCTTCGGCCAGATAGGGCTGGCCCGAGAAGACGTCGTAGCCCGAGCGGAAGGAGAAGCGGCCCCAGAAGGGCGTGCCGATCGCCTTGGCGTCGAGCAGCCGGCGCACCGCCTGGATCGGCGTCTGCCAGCGGAAATTCTCATGCACCATCAGCGGAATGCCGGCCTCGCGGCAGGCCGTCACCATTGCCTTGGCATCCGCCAGCGACAGCGCGAATGGCTTCTGGCAGATGACCGGAACCTTATGCCTGGCCGCCATCTCGACCAGCGGTCGGTGGCTCGGAACGGTCGTTGCGATATCGACGAAATCGAAGCCGCCAGCAGCGAAGAGTTCGGCCGCATCCGCGTAGCGCCGTTCGATGCCGAACTGGTCGCCGACAGCCTTCAGGCGGGCCGGATCGCGGTCGCAGATCGCCACGATCTCAGCGCCCTCGACGTCGCGCCAGGCATGCATCTGGTTGACCGCGAAGAAGCCGCAACCGATCAGAGCACCTTTCAATTCCGTCATTTCAACCTGCCTTTGCCATCTGCATGAGGGTAACGCGCTGCTGCAGGCGGCGCTGTGCCTGGTCGACGACGACGGCGATGATGATGACGAGGCCCTTGATGACCATTTGCCAGAAGGACGATACGCCCATCATCACCAGTCCGTCCGACAGAATGCCGATGACGAACGCGCCGATGATCGTGCCGCCGATCGTGCCGCGGCCGCCCGACATCGAGGTGCCGCCGAGAACGGCTGCCGCAATCGCGTTCAGTTCGAAGCTTTCGCCGGTTGCCGGATGCGCTGCCATCAGTTCGGAGGAGATGACGACCCCGACGATCGCGGCGCACAGACCGGAGAACATGTAGACGAAGATCTTGACTAGATCGACCCGGATGCCGGACATGCGCGCCGCCCGCTCATTGCCGCCGACGGCGAAGATGTGGCGGCCGATCGGCGTGGAGCGCGCCACATAGGCGGCAACGAGCGCCAGCACGATCAGGATCCAGATCGACACCGGCAGGCCGAGGATGCGGCCGGCACCGAAGAAGTCGAAGCCGGTCGTCGCGTATTCCGGGCGGCCGACGAGGTTCGGGAAGGTCTGGCCGTCGGAGGAGAGCAGCGCCAGGCCGCGGGCGATATAGAGCGTGCCGAGCGTCGCGATGAAGGGCGCGACGTTGAGCTTGGTGATCAGCAGCCCGTTGATCAGGCCGATGGCGAGGCCGACGGCAAGCGTGATCAGCACGATCTCGAAGAGATTGAAGAAGATCGTATAGCCGATCGGCAGTTCGATCCCGTAGAGGATCAGGCCACCGGCGACCATGCCGCAGAGGCCGACGATCGAGCCGACCGAGAGGTCGATGCCGCCGGTGATGATGACGAAGGTCATGCCCATGGCGAGAAAGGCGTTGAGCGCCACATGCTTCGACATCAGGATCATGTTCGCCGTCGAGGTGAAGTTCGGCGCGAAGATCGCAAAGAAGATGATGACGGCAAACAGCGCGATGAAGGTTCTGAGCTTCATCAGCGTCAGAAGTGCGGAGCCGTTGGCGCTCTTCGGCGCTGTGGTAGTCGTGGTAGCCGCCGTCATGACGCGAGTTTCCCTGTCTGCTGTCCGTGTCCCTTGGCCGAAGCCGCGATGATGGCATCTTCCGTCGCTTCGCTGCGATCGAAGACGGCGATCAGCCGTCCGTTGCTCAGGACCGCGATGCGATCGGAAAGCGCCATGACCTCTTCGAGGTCAGAAGTCGAAAACAAGATGGCAAGCCCGTTGGCCGCCAGCCGCCGCATGGTGCGGAAGACGTCGGCCTTGGCGCCGACATCGATGCCGCGGCTCGGCTCGTCCATCAGGAGTACTTTCGGATTGGTCATCAGCGCCTTGCCGATGACCACCTTCTGCTGGTTACCGCCCGACATCGAGGTGACCTCAAAATCCGGGTTGGGCGCCTTGATCGAGAGGTCCTTGATGGCTTCGCGGATCGCATTCTTCTCCGCCGATGCGCTGATATGGAAGAAGCGGGCGAAGCGGCCGAGGCTTGCCAGCGTCAGATTGCTGGCGATCGACAGAACCTGCACCAGACCCTCGCGCTGGCGATCCTCAGGGATCAGCGCCAGGCCGCGGCGGATGCGCCGGGTTGTGTCGCGGGCGCGGACTTCCTGGCCGTCGATGAAGATCTTGCCGGTGGAATGCATGTGGCGGCCGATGACGCATTCGAAGAACTCGCTGCGTCCGGCGCCCATCAGGCCATAGATGCCGAGAATTTCGCCCGACTTGACCGAGAGCGAGACGTGATCGACGGCAAGCCCGCCGGTCGGGCGCGGCAGCGAGATATCCTCGGCGCGGAACATTTCGCCACCGAGAGCGTGATTGTCTGCCTTGGCGAAATCCTTGGCATCCGAACCGATCATCGAGCGGACGATCCAGCGGGTGTCGATATCTTTCACCATCGCCTGGCCAGTGATCTGGCCGTCGCGCAGCACGGTGATGTAGTCGCCGATCCGCATCAGCTCTTCGAGACGATGCGAGATATAGACAATCGCCACACCCTGCGCCTTGAGCTCACCGATGACCTTGAAGAGGATTTCGACTTCGGCCGCAGAAAGCGCCGAGGTCGGTTCGTCCATGATCAGGATGCGGGCATCAAGGGACATGGCCTTGGCGATCTCGACCAGCTGCTGCTGGCCGATCGGCAGGTCTTCGACCATGGTTTCGGCGTCGATCCCTGCGTCGAGGCGCTTCAGGAAGCCGTTGGCCTTTTCCACCTGCGCCTTGTGGTCGATACCCAGCACGCCGCGGGTGATCTCGCGGGTGGCGAAGATGTTTTCGGCCACCGTCATGTTGGCGAAGAGGTTGAGTTCCTGGAAGATCATGCCGATGCCGTGCGCCTGCGCATCGGCCGGGCTGTCGAAGGAGACCTGTTTGCCATCGAGAATGATCTTGCCAAGCGTCGGGCGCTCCACGCCGGCGATGATCTTCATCAGCGTCGACTTGCCGGCACCGTTCTCGCCGACGAGAACGTTGACCGCGCCGCGGCGCAGCTCAAGATTGGCGCGCTTGACGGCAACGATGCCCGAATAGACCTTCGAGACATCGTCGAGGCGCAGGATGATATCGTCCTTGGCGGCGTCTTCAGTCATGGCGCCACCGTCAGCTCAGAAGGGGTGACCAGCGGCAGATCGCTCCCCGATGGCAGCGGGAAGGCGCCCACGACTGTGACCGTCTTGCCGGTTATACCGTCACGCGGCACGGCCGACAGGAAAGCGGTGTTGGCCTTCTCGTTGAAGGCCTTGCCGAACTGGGCCCATTCGATCTGGTTCTTGAATTCGTTGAAATTGACGAAGTCGAGCGTGTCGCGCAGCGCCGTGCCGCGCAGGGCCGGGCCGATCTGTACCTTGGCATCCGCCTTGCCGTCGCCATCGGCATCGACGTCGAGCGTTGCGGCGCGCGATTGCGTGTCCGCAGCCACGACCTTGCCGGTGAATTTCACCGCATAGGTCCAGGGCGCGCTCGCCTGCTTTCTCGGATTGCCGTATTTCTCACCTGCCTGATCGGGCCCCGCGGCAACAGCGGCCACGACGTCCTTCAATTCGCCGGCGCGCTTTTGATAATAGGGAACAGCCTGCGACTGCCAGATGGCCTCGACCTTGGCATTCGGATCGAATGCGGTCTTTGCGGCCGCCGCTGCCTTTTCCTCGGCAGTCGGCGTCTTGATGATCTTGCAGCCTGGCAATGCCGCCGCCACGAGAGCGGCGATCAGGGCGCCCCTGATCCTCAACATGCTGTGAACCTCGAATTTCGTGAAATAGGCCGCAGAGGGCGCGGTTTCCCGGACCCTCTGCGGTGTGTTTTATGCCGGTTACTTCGAAATCGCGAAGGTTTCGAGCTTGGAGGCGTTGTCGGCGTTGATCAGAACGCAATCCATCAGCTGCTTTTCTTCCTTCGGCAGCGTCTTGTTCTTGATGTAGGCGTCAGCCTGCTCGACGGCCATCTGGGCCTGGGCGTATGCCGGCTGCAGAACGGTGGCCTTGATGCCGCCCGCCTTGATCGAGTCGCGAACGTCGTTGGAGCCGTCGAAACCGACGACGATCACGTCCTTGCGGCCGGCAGCCTGGAGAGCGGCGATCGCGCCCATGGCCATCGTGTCGTTGCCGGAGATGACGCCCTTGATGTCAGGGTTTGCCTGGAGAATGGTTTCCATCTTGGCGTAGGCTTCGGTCTGGCTCCAGTTGGCCGACTGCTTGGCAACGCTCTTCAGATCCGGATAGTCGTCGATGACGTCATGATAGCCCTGCGAGCGGATGCCGGCATTGGTGTCGGATTCCTTGCCGACGAGCTCGACATAGTTGCCCTTCTCGCCCATCAGCTTGACGAATTCCTGCGCGCCGAGCTGTGCACCCTGGTAGTTGTTGGAAACGATCTGGGCGACGGCAACACCGGTCGCATTGATTTCGCGGTCAATCAGGAAGGAGGGGATGCCCGCATCCTTGGCCTTCTTGACGGCGGCGACCGAGGCGTCGGCGCCGGCGTTGTCGAGGATGATGGCCTTGGCGCCGCGGCCGATGGCCGTGTCGATCATTTCCGACTGCTTGTTGGCGTCGTCGTCATGGGTCATGACGAGCGCTTCGTAGCCGAGTTCCTTGGCCTTTGCTTCGGCGCCGACGGCTTCAGCCTTGAAGAACGGGTTGTCATGGGCCGGCGTGATGATGGCGATCAGATCAGCCGAAAATGCCGGCATGGCAACGCCGAGCGAAAGGGCGCCCGCGAAGGCCGCAAGGGTCAGTCTGCGTGTAAAAGTCATGGTTTCTCCTCCCGAGTTTGACGCATGGGCCGGGCCACCCCGGCCCAACCAGAATTCATGCGATATTCATTGCCGGACCGTCTCTTGGACTCCCCACCGGGCCGGCGATGCGGCAGGGCGTAAACCCCGCCGCGGCATTGTCAGGTGATGCGCCGGATGCTTTCGGCGATCTCCTGAGGTTCGAAGACCTTCTTCCAGTCGTCGCGCATCAGCGCGGGGATGCCGAACTCGATCGCCTTGTTGCAGGCATCCGAGAACACGCCGTCGACTTCCTTGAAGATGACGGCGCCGAGCACGTTCATATGGCCGAGCAGGAAGTCGCGGGCGGCTTCCGCAGGCACGCCGCGGGCAACGCATTCGTCCATGGCCTGGCGCATGACGACGAGCAGCGAGGCGCAAACGGTTTCAGACAGACCCGGCTCCAGCATCGCCATCTGATCGACGGTGACGCGGTGCGAGCGCATGACCGGCGCCCAGATAACCTTGGCGATTTCTTCGCCGAGATCGTAGGCGGCTTCCGGACCCTGCATCAGAGCAGAGACGATATGCTGCTTGGCGAAGAGGCCGCCGAAGTGATCCTTCTTCGCCTGCATGTCGGTCTCGTCGTTGAAGATCGGCGGATGGCAGGGGTGCGTTACGAAATAGGTGAGATCGGCGCGCTCAGGCAGATGTCCGGCGAAGGGTGCAGCGGCGTCGAGCGCGACGACCATCGTGCCCGGCTTCAGCTTGCCGACGATACCGGTTGCGACCTTGCCGATCGCCGTATCGGGAACAGCGAGAATGACGACGTCAGCACCGGCAAGACCTTCATCCGCACCGACGCAATCGATGCCGAGATCGTTCTTGAGGCGCGCCTTGCCGGCATCGCTGACCTCGACATGACGGACATCGAAGCGCGAGCCTTTGAGGTTTTTGGCAAGCCGGTAGCCCATTTTGCCACCAGCGCCGAAGAGGGCAATTGCAGTCATGTTTCCTCGCCTTTCGATTTTTTCAATCAGGTATCGCAACTGGTATGATGAGTCAATCACTACATCAGTTGCTATCAACAATTTGATCCGTCAGGATCGACGTCCATCGCGTATTTGCGCGAAATAGCCGTCGGATCCGACCTGACCGCCCTTCAGCGCGATCTGCAGTCCGTTCGTCGGCGCGTATGAACCGTGGGCGGTGCAAAGCGGCGAGCCCGGCGTCTGAGGCAGAGGCAGCAACGTTGTCAGCGCCTCGACGCGCAGCTCGCTCAATGCATGACTGGACGTATCGCCACCGGCGATGACGGCGCGGGGCAGCTTCTCCGCTTCGACCAGCCGCCGCAGGATGACACCGAGGCGGATGCCGAGCTGGTGGCGCGCTTCTGGAATGCGGTCGATCTCCGTGCCGCGGTCTGCGGAGGGGCCGAGCGCCGTGTGCAGGATGACACTGCGGCCGGATTTCAAGGCTGAAAGACCTGCGGTGACGGCGCCGTCGATTGCGGCGTCGCCGCTTTCGCCGACCAGCGCCAGCGGATCGACGGGAATGGTATCGAAGCCACTCTCGGCCGCGGTGCGGATCTGCCGCTCCGTCGTCGGCGAGACGCTGCCGGAGACAACGGCAAGGCGCTCCACCGCGCCGGGTAGCGCGAACTCAACCTTGCCGGAGGTTAGCCCCTCGTGCTGCCAGGCATGCAGCAGCGCATATTGAATGCCGGAGGAGCCTGCAACGAACAGGCCGCCATTGCCGCGCAGGCGCCAGACCTGTTCGCCCGCAATCGCCTGCGACGCCGGACCATCGACATCGACGAGCAGGATGCCGGGCTTCCCGGCAAGCAGTGTATCGATACCCGCTGAGGCATCGGCCGCCGTCATCGCCAGATCGGCAAGGCGGATCGGCAGGCTGGTCTGGGCGGCAAGATGTACGGTCAGGTCAGCCTCGGCCATCGGCGTCACCGGATGGCGGCTCATGACCGGGTGACGGTCGATGCGGTAGACCGTGCCCTGATAGGCGGCGAAGAGATTGCCGAAGGCGGTGTAGCGCTTCAGCTGCGGCGCGCCGACGATCACGGGCACGCAATCCTGCGCGAAAACCTCGCGGCCGATCTCGATCGCTTTGCCGATATTGCCGATCGCAGGGCTGGAATCGAAGGTCGAGCAGACCTTGTAGTGGCAGACCGCGGCGTCGAGCGCTTTCAGCCAGGCAAAAGCAGGCGACAGGTTTGCCGTCATCCATTCCGGTGTCTGACTGCGGCTGGTACCGGCAATGCCGATCGCCTGGCAATCCGCGAACTTGGCAAGCGTTTCGGCGCTGGGAATGCCGAGGAACAGAGCGGTCTTCACGCCGTTGGAAGCGAGCGCCTCCATCACATCGGTCGAGCCGGTGAAGTCATCGCCATAGTAGCTGAGCAGCAGCTTGCTCATGGCAATCACGCACCCTTGCCGTCGGCGAACTTGGCGATAGAGGCCGCCAGTTCAGGATGATCCTTGGCATAGGTCTCAAGCGGGATATCGGCAACCGCCGCCTGCCATGCCTGCTGCACCGCGCGCACGCCTGCCGCCGGGCCGCCCGGATGGCTGACGATGCCGCCGCCGCAGAGATAGAGGAGGTCGGTGGTCCGGCCGGTGCGCTGATAGGTTTCCGGTGCCTGGCCGCCCCACTGGCCGGAACCGGCTACTGGAAGCGGGCAATCCGCCTTGTCGAACAGCGGTGTGCTGACCGCCTTGAAGGATTCGACGAAGCTTTCATCCGGCTCCCAGTATTTGACGCGGATGCCGTTGATCTGGAACTGGTCGACGCCGAGCAGGCGCCAGAATTGCTGATAGACCTTGAAATCGAGGCCGGTCGCCGGGTTGCGGGTCAGGATATCCCAGCCGTTGCGGTGGGCGTGGAGCACCAGTCCGGAGCGCTTGCGCAAAAAGCTCATGCCGCCGAAGCCGATCGAATTGATATTGACGACGGCGCAATTGCCGCCCGCCTTGAGGACCAGATCATGGTTACGCATCATCTCGTCCGGATCTGCATGCGAGATGCCGAAGGCATACATCACCTTCTTGCCGGTCTTCTGCTCGTGATCGAGGATCAGCGGCATGATCGCGGCGACGCGGTCCTTGAGCGGCGAATAGGCCGGGCTCATCAGTTTCTCGTCGTCCTTGATGAAATCGACGCCGGATGCGATCAGTTCGCCGACGAGTTCCGCCGTTTCATGCGGACGCAGGCCCAGCGCCGGTTTGACGATGGTGCCGATGATCGGGCGACCCTCGACGCCGGTCAGCTTGCGGCTGCCAGCAACGCCGAACTGCGGCCCGGGATGGGCGCCCTTGAATTCCGGCGGCAGCTTCAGATCGACGATGCGAATGCCGGTCATGCCCTTGATCGAATAGACGCCGCCGATTGCAATCGTCATCAGCGCCGAAAGATCCGTGCCGATGGCATCGAGCGGGAAGGCGATATCGACATCGGCGCGCTTGAGCGGTCCGTGACCTTCGGCAACTTCCGGCCAGCCGGGCGTCTTCGCATCCTCGAGAGGGCGGATCGCCAGCACGCGGGCAGCGACACGCGCCTTCAGCTCTTCGGTTTCGCCGGGAACCGGAACGAAGGTGCCCGTCGACTGATCCGATGCGATCTTGTCGGCCATGGCTTCGACGCTGCCCGCAGTTTCAATGCGGTAGGTAAGGGTGATCATACTCACGTCTTTAATGCTCCTCAGGCCAAGCCCAGCATCTTGGCAATCATTGCCTAACTGGTATAATGAGTATTCCAATTTCGCAAATGGAAAATTTCCTGAGCGCTGCCGAATGATTGTATCGCGGCCTTTGTCGCCGCCGCGCAAAATGCTAATGGGGAGGGAATTCTGAGCCAGCGAGACATCATGACCCAACCAATCGAGCAGATCGTTCGCCGGAAGCTCTCCGACGAGGTTTTCGACAGGCTCGAACGCATGATCACCTCGGGCGAACTGAAGCCCGGTGATGAAATGCCCTCCGAGCGCGTGCTGATGGAACGTTTCGGGGTCGGCCGTCCGGCGATCCGCGAGGCGATGCAGTCGCTGGCTGGTATGGGCCTCGTCAACATTTCCCATGGCGAGCGCGCCAAGGTGCTGAAGCTGACGGCGCAGTCGATCTTCCGGCAGGTGGACCTGACGGCGAAGATCATGCTGTCGCAGTCCAATGACAGTCTCGAAAACCTGAAGAGCGCCCGTATCTTCTTCGAGCGCGGCATGGCGCGCGAAGCGGCGCAGCGCGCGACGTCAGCCGATATCGAGGCGCTGAAGACGATCATCAGCCGCCAGCGCGAGTCGCTTGGAAACGCTGAAGATTTCATCTCCGCCGACATGCAGTTTCACACCCGCATCGCGCAGATTTCCGGCAACCCGATCTTTGCCGCGGTCAGCGAGGCAATGCTGGCGTGGCTGCGCGAATATCACACGGAGATGCTGATCTGGACCGGCAAGGAAAAATTCACGCTGGTCGAGCACGAAGAGATCGTCGAGCGCCTTGCGGCACGCGATGCCGATGGTGCAGAATCGGCGGTGCTGAAGCATCTCGAGCGCTCACGGGCGCTCTACACGAAATAGGCAGGCCTGCCGCCTGGGAAGAGGGGCGGCTGCATGCATCGAAGGAGGATCGATGACGGTCAAGAAAATCATCAACAACGGCGCCGATGCCGTCGACGAAATGCTGGCGGGTATGCTGGCCGCCCATCCCAATCACCTGAAACTGATCGAGGGCACCACCCGCTCGGTGGTCGCGGTCGATGGTCCGCGCAAGGGCAAGGTCGGCCTGGTGATCGGCGGCGGCTCCGGTCATGAGCCGAGCTTCGTCGGTTTCGTCGGGCGCGGTTTGGCAGACGCTGCGGCGATCGGCAATGTCTTCGCCTCGCCGCCGCCGGACCCGATCCTCGAATGTGCCAAGGCCGTCGATGGCGGCGCGGGCGTGCTTTTCATGTATGGCAACTATGCCGGCGACGTGATGAATTTCGACATGGCGGCCGAAATGGCGGCGATGGAAGACATCGAGGTGCGCACGGTGCTGACCACCGACGACGTCGCCTCGGCACCGCGCGACCGGCGTACGGATCGCCGCGGCGTGGCCGGCAATGTCTTCGTCTTCAAGATCGCCGGTGCTGCCAGCGACCGGATGATGGATCTCGATGCCTGCGAGGCCGTCGCCCGCAAGGCCAATGACCGGACCTTCACCATGGGCGTGGCGCTCGGCCCTTGTTCCCTGCCGCAGACGCGCAAGCCGAATTTCGAGCTCGGCCCCGACGAGATGGAAATCGGCATGGGCATCCATGGCGAACCGGGCGTCGAGCGCGGCCCGCTGAAAAGCGCCAATGCGATTACCGACGATCTGCTCGACAAGATCCTGCCCGAGATGAAAGCCGACCGCGGTGACCGCGTTGCCGTTCTGGTCAACGGCCTCGGTGCCACGCCGCTAATGGAGCTCTACATCATGATGGCCCGCGTCAAGCAGCGGCTTGATGGCGAGGGCCTTGTCATCCACTCGACGCTCGTCGGCAATTATTGCAGCTCGCTCGACATGATGGGCGCCTCGGTGACCCTCATGCATCTCGACGATGAGCTGCAATCGCTGCTCGACCACCCCTGCGATTGCGCCATGTTCAGGAGCGGCCACTGATGGCTGAGATCACTGCACAGGACCTGCGCGCCCTGTTCTCGGCGATCGCCGCGACCATTACGGAAAACCGCGACCGCCTCAGTGAACTCGACGGCGTCATCGGCGATGCCGACCATGGTATCACCATGGAGCTCGGTTTTTCGACGGTGAAGACAAGCCTCGCGGCCAATGCGGCAGAGAGTGATCTCGGCGCCATCTTCAACCTCGCCGCCAAGTCATTCCTGAACGCCGTCGGCGCCTCATCGGGACCGCTCTATGCGACGGCCTTCATGCGCGCCGGTGCGGCGCTGAAGGGCAAGGCATCCGCCGGCGACGAGGACATGGTGAGGGCGTTTGCCGCCATGGCCAAGGGGATCGAGGACCGCGGCAAGGCAGTACCGGGCGAAAAGACGATGGTCGATGCCTGGCGCCCGGCCGCCGATGCGGCTGAGGCAGCGTTTGCCAACGGCTCTTCGCTTGCCGTCTGCCTGAAGGCGGCTGTGGATGCGGCAAATGCCGGGGCGGAAGCGACCAAGGCGATGCTCGCGACCAAGGGCCGGGCATCACGGTTGGGCGAGCGTGTGCTTGGCCATGCCGATCCGGGGGCGGTTTCGGCGGCGTTGATTATCGGGACGATGGCGGCGAGTTTCGGGTGAGGTGATCTTCGCTAGCGAGACCCTGTGAAATGGCAGTCTCGGTGTCCTGCGATGTTGCCTACTCGCTGCCCTCATTCCTGTGCTTGTCACAGGAATCCAGCCACGGCGCGTCTGCGCCGTGAATGATTCTTGAGTAAACGTAAAAATCTCCCGCCGCGCGGACGCGCGGCTGCTGGAGCCCTGTGACAAGCACAGGGATGAGGGAGAACTACGGGTGTAGCCCCCTCATCCGGCCCTTTGGGCCACCTTCTCCCCGCTGGTGAGAAGGGAAAGCTGCGGCGGCCTCTCGCTCTGACTTCCCCCCTCTCCCCTCGGGGAGAGGGTAGGGTGAGGGGGCTCCAGGCACGCCAGAGCGTTTCAAATCCCGCATGGAAGCAGGCGACGGAGCGGGCATGGTATCACGTGCGTACAAACACGAGGAGCGCCTCATGATGAAGGCACCCACCCAACTCACCGAACGTTATACTTCGCGTCCAGCTCGTCCATCGCCTTCACATTCCCAGCAGACCGGCCGTTCTCGTCGAACGTCTGCGCCAGAAACGCATCGGCGATCGACTTCGCCAGTTCGGTGCCGATAACGCGGGCGCCCATGGTGATGATTTGGGCGTTGTTGGAGAGCGCTGCGCGTTCGGCCGAATAGGTGTCGTGGGTCAGCGCGGCGCGGATGCCGGGGACCTTGTTGGCCGAGATGCAGACGCCGATGCCGGTGCCGCAGACGAGGATCGCCTTGTCGTAGGTGCCGTCGATGACGCCGGAGGCGACGCGGTCGGAGAGGTTGGCGTAGAAGGGATCGGCGCCTTCGTTGGTGCGCGAGACTTCGTGCACCTCGAAACGATCCTTCAGATGATCGGCCAGAACCTTGGCGAGACCTTCGCCGGCGCTGTCTCCTGCAATGGCAAGCTTCATTGTCGTTCTCCTTAGAGTTTGGCGGCGCATTTGGCGAGAATGTCGAGGTAGCCCTCGACGTTCCAGGCCGAACGGCCGATGAAGAGCCCGTCGATATGGGGGCTCGAGATCAGTTCTTCGCAGTTTCCAGGGTTGACCGAGCCGCCGTAGAGGCAAGGGATCTTGCGGCCGAGCACCTCTTCGGCAACCGCAATGATTTCGGCCTGGCGGGCGTCGGCATAATCGGCGCTCGCCGGAATGCCGTTTTCGCCAATTGCCCAGACGGGCTCATAGGCGAGCAGGATCTCGGCCGATTTCTGTGCTGCCGAGAGCTTCGAAAGGGCGCCGCGCACCTGCGTGGCCAGAATCTCCGCGGCCCTGCCGCTTTCGCGGTCGGCAAGCGTCTCGCCAATGCAGATCAGCGGGATCAGGCCGTGGCGGACGGCCGCTTCGGTCTTCAGGCCGACCGTCTCGTCGGTTTCGCCGAAATGCTCGCGGCGCTCGGAATGGCCGAGCTCGACGATATCCAGATTGCAGTCCTTCAGCATCACCGGCGAGACCTCGCCGGTCCAGGCGCCCTGATCGGCCCAGTGCATGTTCTGCGCGCCGACCTTGACGGATGTCTTGGCCAGCATCGCCTTGACTTCGCGCACGGCGGTGAAGGGCGGGATGACGAAGCGCTGGATACGCGGATCGCGCGCCGCATCGGCAGCTTCGAGGCCGCGGGCGAAAGCTTGCGCTTCGGCAAGTGTCTTGTTCATCTTCCAGCTGGTGCCGATCCAGAAGCGCGGCTTTTCGGTCATGTCGGATCCTGTTCTGATGCGATGGTGAGCGCGATGCCCGCCTGTTCGAATTCGTCGAGGGCGGGCTTTTCGGGCGCCTTGTCGGTGATGACGGCGTCGAAGCCGGCCAGATCGGCCATCACGTGCAGGGCGGTGTGGCCGATGCGCTCGTGGTTGACCAGGAGGCAGCTCCTCGATGCCGAAGCGATCATCGCCCGCTTGGTACGGACCGCATTGTCGTCCATGTGATAGGCGAGCCTGCCGCTGACGGCGGGAGTCGAGATGAAGGCGATATCGGCCCTGAGCTTCGACAGCGCTTCCTCGGTGACGACGCCGAGATAGGCGTTGAATTTGGCGGAATAGATGCCGCCGAGCGCGATCAGCGTGATGCCGTTTTCGCTCTTCAGCCGCTCCATGATCGCGGCGTTGTTGGTGATCACGGTCAGTGGCCGCTTCTGCAGCAGCATTTCGCCAAGCACCGCCGCCATCGACCCGTCATTGACCATCACGGTCATCCCGGGCTCGACCAGCTCCAATGCCTTCTGCGCCATGGCGATCTTGGCTTCGCCGCCCTGGCGCTCGCGGATGCGGAAATCGCTTTCGAACTGGGTTCCGGCGTCGATCGTCGCGCCGCCGCGGACCTTGCGCAGCACGCCGGCCTGCTCAAGGTCGTCGAGATCGCGGTGAACAGTCATCTTCGACACGGTGAAGCGATCGGCAAGGTCGTCGAGATCGACGGTCTTGTTTTCGACGAGCAGATTGACGATCAGCTGCTGCCGCTCTTCCCGCTTCATTCCGGTCTCCACCCAAGTCTATGGTGTTAAGGTAACGGATATTTCGTGATAAGCAACATATATGATGTGATTTTGCGATCAAATAATGTTGCTTTGGTGGCTATTGCAACAGCGTCTGTGCGGTCTTCTCATCGGTGATGAGGCCGAAAAGGCGGCGGCTGTTGAGGATGGCGCGGATCGCCGCGACCTTCGACTGGCCGCCGGCGAGCGCGACGAGACGTTCGGTCTTCGACTTCGGGAAGGAGGCCGAAAGCGTGCGGGCGGTCAGCGCCGTGTCCAGCACCTGGCCATCGGCATCGAAGAAATGGCCGAGAATTTCGCCGACGCCACCGGCCGCGGCGATATCCTGGATTTCGCTGGGCTCGACCATGCCCGAGAGCACCAGCTGCGCTTCGGCATCGACGGTTCCAAGGCCGACGAGCTTGAGATCCGCATTGTTGGCGAGGTCGAAGACTTCCTTCACGGCGCGTTGCGCCTTCAGCACCTTACGGTCCTCGCCGGTATTGGCGAAGAAGGGGACGGGCATCACATAGGCATGCGTCCCGGTCTTTTCGGCGATCCGGTGCATCACGTCGTAAGGATTGGCGCCGTAGTTCCGCGTCAAACCGCCAAGCAGCGAGACGAAACGCAGGTCCTTGGCGTTGATGCGCGGCATGTACTGGACGGCCGCCGACAGTGTGCGCCCATGACCGAGGCCGATCACCTTGTTGTCGCCCCGCTCGATCTCGCGCTTCAGATATCCGGCGCCGGCATGGCCGAGCGCGCGCAGCGGCAGGCCTTCCTCGCCGAGATCGGGTGCCACTTCGCAATATTGCAGCCCGAAACGCTCCGAAAGGCGGGATTCGAGCTCGACGCATTCGACGATATCGCCGTCGATCGTGACTTTCACCACGCCATCGGCGACGGCGCGCGCGATCAGCCGGTGCGCCTTGACCGAGGGCACACCGAGGCGCCGGGCGACCTCCGACTGGGTCAATCCACCGGCGTAATGCAGCCATGCGGCACGTACGGCAAGCGTATCATCGGCATCCGTCACAGCCGCTTCCTTTCGAATGTCCTGCGTGGCGATTCCGCCGCGTCGTGGTGCTGCCTTTTAAAATTCTCCATCTCAGATGTTCAAGTCGTCGATGCCGGTGTCGATATACGGCGACCAGAACGCGATGCTTTCGGCGATCTGCGGGATGACCTCGCGATCGTTCGGCTCACGCTCCTTGAAAGAGAGTTCGAGGCAGATCTCGTTGTTGACAGCACCGCCATCGGCAAAGGCCTTCAGCAGCGGCGCCGGCTGAATGCGGCCCCTGGCGTTGAAATCAGCGGTGAAGGGACGGTGGCCACCCTTGTCCATCAGGCTCTGCTTGATGTGGATGATCGGCGACACCGGCGGCACGGCGCGCGCCCAGGCATAGGGATCGAAATCGTCGGGGTTGGCGGAGGTGACGTCACCATGGTCAATATCGGCCATCATCCACATCGGGATCGCCATTTTCGCCGCCGTCAGCCGCTCCTGCAGCGAGAGGCAGGCGGCGATCGTCTCGCCGAACTCGCGGCCGACGCTCATCGGCTCCCAGAAAACATAGGAAAGACCGGCGGCACGGCCGTGCTCGGCGACCTCGGCCCAGCTGTCGATGGCGATCTTGATCAGTTCCTCACGGCGAACGGGGTCGTCGAAATCCTTGTAGGTGAAGATCGCAAACTGCGTGCCGACGGAATCGCCGCCGAGATCGGCGGTGATATCGGCAAAGGTCTTGAACCAGTCGATATAGTAGCGCCTGACCTCGGCATCCGGATGGCCGAAATGGTTGAGACGGCCGTAGGGGCCGGTCATGCCCGAGGTGACGCGAACGCCGGTGCGCCGCAGCGCCGTGTTCATGCTCCGCGTCAGGCGGCGGATCACGGGCGCCTGCCAGCTCGGATTGATGAATTCATGGGTCAACTGCAGGTCTCGGATCTTCAGGTCGCTCGCCACCGTGTCGATCAGATCGTCGGGCTCCGCGAAGCGGTTTACCAGCGGATTGGTGTTCAACGAAAGCGTCAGCGTCATCGAAACCTCCTTCAGGCGGCAAGGCGGGAGGAGGCCAACCAGTCGGCAAAGGCAGCACGCTCGGCCTCGCTCATGTGCAGGTAGTGCTTGGTGCGGCGGTAGAGGATGTCCTCTGCCGTTTCCGCCCATTCGGTGGCGACGAGATAGCGCGCCTCCGCCTCGTAGAACTGCCCGCCGAAATGGCGGCCGAGCGCCTCGATGCTGGTTGCTCCTGAAACGATATTCTTGGTGCGGGCGCCATAGAGGCGGCCATAGTGATGCACGAGCTTGCGCGGCATCCAGGGATAGGTATCGCGCAGACTGTTGGCGAAGGTCTCATAGTCGGCATTGGGGATTTCGCCGCCGGGCAGGGGCGCCGTCTGCGTCCAGTCATCGCCCATGCCGGGGAAGATGTACTTGAGGCGGTGCAGGCCGCGCTCGGCAAGCTCGCGGAAGGTGGTGATCTTGCCGCCGAAGACATTGAGCAGCGGCGCGCCGCCGGTTTCGTCGAGATCGAAGACATAGTCGCGGGTCACGGCGGACGGATTGCCCTTGCCGTCGTCGAAGAGCGGGCGCACGCCGGAGAAGCTGTGCAGCACATCCTGGCGGCGGAGCTTTTCCTTGAAATAGCGGTTCACGGCCTTCAGCAGGTAATCGATTTCGCTCTCGTCGGCAGAGACATCCTCGGCGCGGCCTTCATAGGCGATATCGGTGGTGCCGATCAGCGCCTTGTCGCCCTCATAAGGGTTGATGAAGATGACGCGCTTGTCGTGGTTCTGGACGAGATAGGCATTCGAGCCCGCCCAGAATTTCGGGACGATGATGTGGCTGCCCTTGACCAGGCGCACATTGCGGGCCGAGTTCGATCCGGCCACGCGGTTGATGATGTCGGTCACCCAGGGGCCGGCGCAATTCACCAGACATTTGGCCCTGAAAGTGCGGGTCTCGCCTGTCGTGCTGTTCTTGGTGACGACGGTCCATGCGCCATTCTCGCGCCGGGCGGAGACGGCAGGCGAACGGGTCAGGACGATCGCGCCTTTTTCGGCGGCGCTGACGGCGTTCAGAACGACGAGGCGCGCATCATCGACCCAGCAGTCGGAATATTCGAAGCCGCGCTTGTATTGATCGAGGATCGGCGTGCCCTCGGGGTCGCGCAGCAGGTTGAGCGTGCGGGTGCCGGGAAGCTTCTTGCGGCCGCCGAGATGGTCGTAGAGGAAGAGGCCGAGGCGGACCAGCCAGGCCGGACGGTCCTCAGGGCTGTGCGGCAGCACGAAGCGCATCGGCCAGATAATGTGCGGGGCGGCATTGAGCAGCACTTCGCGTTCGATCAGCGCTTCGCGCACCAGGCGGAATTCGTAATATTCGAGATAACGCAGCCCGCCATGCACCAGTTTGCCCGACCGCGACGAGGTTCCCTGCGCCAGATCATCCTTTTCGCACAGCGCCACCTTGAGCCCACGGCCAGCGGCATCGCGTGCGATACCGGCGCCGTTGATGCCGCCGCCGATGACGAAGAGGTCCAGGGTTTCGGGTTCGGTCATGTCATGCTCCTTCGATGCCAGCGCATCAGAACTTGAGTTATGCGCCTGGTGTCGCCGTCGCGGTCGAGGCGAGCTTGTCCCAGGCGGGCGCCATTGCCTGGCGGATGTCGGTATAGGCTGCGAAAAGCGTTTCGAACCGCGCCGCCTCGGCGGCATCGGGAACCTCGGGTTCGCCAAGCAGCGGCGAGACCCAGTCGGCAATGCAATCATCCATCGTCGGATAAACGCCGACCGCGACCGCAGCCATCATCGCGGCACCGGCAGCCCCGGTCTCCTCGCGCTGCGACTGGCGGATCGGGGCGTTGACGGCTGCTGACAGCGAGCGGCGCAGGCTTGGCGAACGCGTGGCGCCGCCAGTGATGCGCAGCTCTTCCGGCATCGCCCCCATTGCCGCATAGCAATCGCGGGTCGCGAGGCCCAGACCTTCGACGACGCCTCTCACCAGATCGGGGAAACGGTGGCGCGTGGACAGTCCGGCAAAGCCGGCACGCGCATTGGCGTTGACGAACGGGCCGCGCTCGCCGGCTTCGGAAATATAGGGGTGATAGAGCACGGAGCCCGGCTTGCTATCGGCAAACCAGCCATCGATGCGCGCGATCAGTTCCGCATGCGAAACCGTCTTGCCGGCGTCTGCCATCAGCGAGGCGGCGATATCGAGGATCCAGTCGATATTGATCGTCGATCCCATATTCGTCTGGACCTGGGTGACGATGCCGGGGATCGGCAGGGCGATCACATAGCCGGTGCCCTCGCTGTTAAGGTGGACATCGCCGACGGCCTTGGCGCGAAGGTGGACGCCGGTCGAGCCGATCGTCGAGCAGGCGGCGTTGCGCCCGCCGCTGCGGACGCCTGCGCCGAGCGCGGTCATCACCATATCGACATAGCCGAGGCAGACGGGCGTTCCCGCCAGCAGCCCGCAGGCCTTGGCAGCATCCGATGTCAGCGGATGGCTGACTTCGGTCCCGTCGATGATGTCAGGCAACAGATTGCGCCGGTGTTCGAGGCCAAGCGCATCGATGACGGCGTCGTCATATTGCCGGGTGCGGAAATTGCCGAAGGTGAAACTCGCCTCCGACGGATCGGTCGCGCGAATGCCTGTGAGGTTGAGATAGAGCCAATCCTTGCAGTGCAGCGCCGTTTCGGCGCGATCAAGGAGATCGGTCGCGAAACGGTCCATATGCGCGAGCTGGGTGCCCTGCTGGCAGGTGTTGAGGCCGGTGCCGGTCGCCTCGAAGCGGGCGCGGTTGTTCGGCTTGGATGCAAGCGAGACCACCGTCGATGCGGCGCGCGCATCGAGCCACAGCCAGGCATCGCCGACCGGTGCATTCTCGCGGCCGACGAGCCACGTGCCGTCACCTTGTCCGGTGACGGAAACGGTGGCGGTGCGCGCCGCAAGACCGGGCACTTTTTCACCGAGGCCGCATAACGCGCTGGCGCAATCTGCCCATGTCTGCGCAAGCGGCTGCGTCGCCGAGCCGTCGTCGCCGGTAGTGTATCTGTTGCGTACGGATGCGGCGGCGATCTGGCGTCCGGAAAGATCGAAGGCGACCGCCTTGATCACGGATGTGCCGGCGTCGATGCCGATGACGATATTCTGTGTCGATGTCATCGCAGGGTTATCCCGCCAATGCCGGGAACGCTGCGGCGGGCAATACGCGCGTCCAATTCATCATGCAGTCCTCCCGATCGGCCGAATTCCATCGCTCTGCTTCGGCCGCATGATCGATTCCATGGTGACGGGCCGCAAGCGTGTGCCTGCCGCCGGAAATGAATCGAATATCTGCCGAAACCTCCCATAGGCCTCACCGATAAACATAACACAAAGATATCACAAGGCCAGCAAGATTTTTCTAGTCATGAAAATTTTTTCAGCTAAAATAATAGGCGTCAGCTTGATGAGTGGCGGCCGCCTCTATTTGCGCAAGACTGCAGTCGCCGCTTTTGCCGCGAATATCTCATATCTTTAATTAATATTAAATATCAATGCGTTGTCTGAGTTTTCCAAATTCTTTGACAGGTATTTATTTGTGCATTTGCTGCCTTCCTATGTTGCGCCGCAACGCGATAAACAAGCTGTGAAGCGCCGCATTGATACGCAGGTTCTCATAAAAGTGCCGTTGACAGCATTATGAAATTATAACATTGTTTCCGGCATAAGTAACACAGTTCTATCACGGAAGCCTGCTTCCGGATGGGTGATTGCAGGATCAGGCGGTCGGAGGAGACTGGCGCCGGGTCCTGAGGAGGAGGCTTCCAATGTGGATTTTCGTCCAGAGTTGCGCTTTCGCGGGCTGCCTGCCGGGTTCTGATCCGGCGCGATGCCATGCCGTGGCGCGTCTGCGATCGTAATCGCAGCCAGCCCCTTCGCTTTATCGTCTCCCAGTCAAAGGCCGTCCCGACATGAGCACACAGTCCGATTACGCAGCACCGAAGCCGAGCAGCGGCAATCTGAAGCTCATCGTGGGCGTGGCGTTCGTTGTTGCCGTCGTCGGCGCCATCGCGCTTGACACGACGGTGGTCAAGATCGGTTCCGAAAACGACGTCAGGCAGCAGGTCTTCTCGCCTGAAACCTTTGGCGCCGAGCAGTTCCCGAAGATATTGGCGAATGTGCAGGAGCGCGCCGTACCGGCTGCCGATCTTGCCGCCGCCATCGCCGCCGACAAGAAGGCCGCCGCCGAGAAATACGGCACCGCGACGAGCACCGGACCGGTCATTCCCGTCACGCTGACAGGCACGTTCGGCGCCCGCAAATCGAACACCAACGAACTCAAAGTCGATGGATTGCCTCCCGAGACGGTGGTCCGTGTCCAGACCGGTCCTGCGGTCAACGGCACGGACCTCCGCGATGCCACCGGCACCATCGAATTCGGCCAGTTCACCAACCAGATCCAGTATCAGGACGCCGGATCGGCCATCAACAACGAGATGAAAAAGTCGGTCTTTACCGGCCTCGATCCGGAAACGCTGGATGGGAAATCCGCGACCGTGGTCGGCGTGTTCAAGCTGATCAATCCGAAAAACTGGCTGGTCACGCCCGTCAAGGTCGAAGTCAAATGAGCCAGCCGCTGCGCAGTAACGGAGTGCAGGGCGAGGTCGTTCTCGCCGCCCGCAACATCGCCAAGTCCTATGGCAATGTTCATGCCCTCAAGGGCGTGAATTTCGACATCCATCGCGGTCAGGTGACCACGCTGTTCGGAGAGAACGGCGCTGGCAAATCGACCTTGATGAAGATCCTTTCCGGTGTCGTGCAGCCAAGCTCGGGTGAGATCATCCTCGATGGCTCGCCGATCAGCTTCACCTCGTCGACCCATGCACGTGAACACGGCATCTCGATCATTCACCAGGAACTCAGCCTAGCGCCCAATCTCAGCGTCCGCGACAACATCTTCATGGGCCGCGAGATCATCACCGGCGGCATGGTCGATTTCGCCGAGGAAGAGCGCCAGACACGCGAGCTTCTGGAGGAGCTCGAGGAAGACATCGATCCGCTGACGCGCGTCGAGGACCTGCGCCTCGGCCAGCAGCAGATCGTCGAGATCGCCCGCGCGCTCTCGGTCAATTCGCGCATCCTGATCATGGACGAACCGACCTCGGCGCTGAGCGCCACCGAAGTCGAAGTTCTGTTCAAGGTCATCCACGACCTGACGAGCCGCGGCGTTTCGATCGTCTATATCTCGCATCATCTCGAAGAGGCGCTGCAGATCACCAATCACGCCGTCGTCCTGCGCGACGGCACAATGACTGCCTATGCCGAGCGCAAGGACATCGATCTCGAGTGGATCGTCCGCAACATGGTCGGCGACAATTTCGATCTCGGCAGCCCGCCGGACGGCCATCAGTTCGGCCAAGTGGCGCTGTCGATCGACAATCTCAGCGTGCCCGGTCCGTCGGGCGCTGCCTATAACGCCGTCGACCGGTTGTCGCTGAAGGTTCGTGCCGGCGAAGTCGTCTGCATCTACGGCCTGATGGGCGCCGGGCGTACCGAGCTTCTGGAATGCGTCGCCGGGCGTTTGCGCTCGAGCGGCGGCCAAGTCCTGCTTGAGGGCCGCGATGTCGGCGGCCTCAGCATTGCAGGGCGTATCGAAAGCGGCCTCGTTCTCGTTCCTGAAGATCGCCAGCGCGATGGCCTGGTGCAGACGATGACTGTCGGCACCAATCTATCGCTTGCCAGCATCGGCGCCTTCACCAAGGGTCTCTTCACCTCGGGCCGGCGCGAACGGGAGCTGGTCAACGATGCGATCCGCCGTGTCCACGTCAAGACAGATGGCGGCGAGGCGTCGATCGGCTCGCTCTCCGGCGGCAACCAGCAGAAGGTCGTTATCGGCAAGATGCTGGCCACGCAGCCGAAGGTCATCCTGCTCGACGAACCGAGCCGCGGCATCGATATCGGCGCCAAGGCTGAGGTTTTCAAGCTGCTTGCCGAGCGCGCCAAGCAGGGGCTCGCGGTCGTCTATTCGACCTCCGAAGTCAACGAATGCCTGAGCATCGCGCATCGCATCATCGTCATGCATCGCGGCCGGATCTCGGCCGAGTTCAGCTCTGACGTCACCAAGGAAAAGATCATGGCCGCCTCCGGCGAAGCCATGGTCGCGCACTAGCCCGGAATTATGGAGCACTGATTATGTCAGTCACAAATATCACCCAGAAGAAGACAGTTCCGAACGGGCAGAAGCGCAACACCAATATCGTGCGTCTGATCCTTGAGGGCAGGGCGTTCTTCGCGCTGATCGTCATCATCGCAGTCTTCTCGTTCCTGTCGCCCTATTATTTCAGCCTCAACAACTTCCTGATCATGGCCTCGCATGTCGCCATCTTCGGCATTCTGGCGATCGGCATGCTGCTGGTCATCCTGAACGGCGGCATCGATCTCTCGGTCGGCTCGACGCTGGGGCTCGCGGGCTGCATCGCCGGCTTCCTGATGCAGGGCGTGACGCTCAGCTATTTCGGCGTCATCCTCTATCCGCCAGTCTGGGCGGTCGTGGTGCTGACTTGCGCGCTCGGCGCCCTGGTCGGTGCGGTCAACGGCGTGCTGGTCGCGTATCTTAAGGTGCCGGCCTTCGTCGCCTCGCTCGGCGTTCTCTATGTGGCCCGCGGCATCGCGCTGCTGATGACCAACGGTCTCACCTACAATAATCTCGGCGGCCGTCCGGAGCTTGGCAATACCGGCTTCGACTGGCTCGGCTTCAACCGCCTCGGCGGCGTTCCGATCGGCGTCATCGTCCTTGCCGTGCTCGCCGTCGTCTGCGGCATCGTTCTCAGCCGCACGGCCTTCGGCCGCTGGCTCTATGCGTCGGGCGGCAACGAGCGTGCGGCCGACCTCTCCGGCGTTCCGGTCAAGCGCGTCAAGATCATCGTCTATGTGCTCTCAGGTGTCTGCGCGGCCATCGCCGGCCTGGTGCTTTCCTCGCAGCTGACCTCGGCAGGCCCGACAGCGGGTACCACCTACGAACTGACCGCGATCGCAGCCGTCGTCATCGGCGGCGCAGCCCTCACGGGTGGCCGCGGCACGGTGCGCGGCACCATGCTCGGCGCCTTCGTCATCGGCTTTCTGTCCGATGGTCTCGTGATCATCGGCGTCTCCGCCTACTGGCAGACGGTCTTTACCGGTGCGGTCATCGTCCTCGCCGTCTTGATGAACAGCATCCAATACGGCCGCCGGGTTAAATCGTCCTGACGGCTGCGACTGAAACTTATCCACGACGGCAGGCTGGGGTTCCAAGAAGGCCGATTGGGGAAAGCAACGCCGGTTCCCGGCACAACTGAGCTCACTAATGGGAGAGAGACTATGTTTAAAAAAGGCATGCGCATTCTTCTCGCCGCCGCGGCTGTCGCACCGCTCCTCGCAACGTCCGCCTGGGCAGCTGGCGCGATGACGATCATCGTCAACGATCCGTCGAACCCCTACTGGCTGACGGAAGGCAATGTTGCCAAGGCAACCGCTGAAAAGCTCGGCTACACGGCTTCGGTCAGCGCCCACAAGGGTGACACCAACACCGAGAGCAACCTGATCGACACGGCGATCACCAACAAGTCGGTCGCGATCATTCTCGACCCGGCCAATGCTGACGGTTCGGTCGGTGCGGTGAAGAAGGCTGTCGCCGCCGGTATCCCGGTCATCCTCGTCAACGCTGAAATCAACCAGGAAGGCCTGGCGAAGGCGCAGCTCGTTTCCAACAACGCCCAGGGTGCCGCCCTCGGTGCGCAGCAGTGGGTCGAAGCTGTCGGCGACAAGGGCAACTATGCCGAACTCTTCGGCGCTCCTTCCGATAACAACGCTGCAACCCGCTCCAACGGCTACGAAACCGTGCTGGCGCAGTACCCGGACCTGAAGAAGGTTGCCAAGGAAGTTGCCGATTGGGACCGCACCAAGGGTCACAACAAGATGCAGTCCATGCTGCAGGCAAATCCTGACATCGTCGGCGTGATCTCCGGCAATGACGAAATGGCCCTCGGCGCGATCGCAGCGCTCAAGGAAGCCGGCAAGCTCGCCAACATCAAGGTCGGCGGCTTCGACGGTTCTCCGGACGCTGTTGCGGCGATCAAGGCCGGCGAACTGCAGTACACCGTTCTCCAGCCCGTTGCCGTCTTCTCTGAAGAAGCCGTCAAGCAGGCCGATAATGTCATCAAGAATGGCAGCACCGGCGCCAAGAGCGAAAAGCAGCTCTTCGATTGCCTGCTGATCACCAAGGACAATGTCGACAAGTACACCGGCCCGTTCGTCCTTTCGCAGTAACATCGAAGGAGCGCTCGTGAGAGCGCGCCTTAGAGCCGGGCGGCATCCACCCGCCCGGCTTCCGCAATGCCTGAAATGGTGCCCGCGGCAGCAACCGCCCGTTCCGTTTCACCTTTTTGCCTTGGCGTGGCAATCACTGTACGAAGCTGGGATCCAGAATTCAGCGACAAGGGTGACCCCGTGACACAGAAGACGAGCCAGGGCGAAGATCTGTTGGAAGAGCTGACAAGCGACAGCCGGCAGACGCGCCAGATCGCGCGCCGCCGCATGATCGCGGAGGCCGTGATGAATGAAGGCTCGATGCGGATCGAAGACCTGACGGATCGTTTCGGGATCAGCCTGATGACGGCCCATCGCGATGTCGATGAACTCGTCAGCCGCGGGCTTTTCCGCAAGACGCGCGGCATCGTGACCGCCGCGGCGACGAACCTGATCGAATCGAGCGACGTCTATCGCTCGAACCGGCAGGCAACGGAGAAGAAGCTGATTGCCGAGGCAGCGATGCAATTCGTCGAGCCCGGGCAGGCGATCTTCTTCGACGATTCGACGACGGTTCTGCAGATGGCGGCGCACCTGCCGTCGAAGGTGCCTGTCACCGCGATCACCAATTCGCTGACGCTGATGAACGCGCTGACTGGCATGCATGACGTGACGCTGCTGGCACTCGGCGGCCAGTATTACAACTGGTGCAACGCCTTCATGGGCCGGATGACGATCAGCGAGATCAAGGGGCTGCGGGCGGATATCGCCTTCATCTCCATGTCGGCGATCAGCGACGGCACGGTCCTGCACCAGTCGCCGGAGACCGTCGATACCAAGCGCGCCATGTTCGACTGTTCCGTCAAACGCATCCTGCTTGCCGATCACACCAAGTTCGAACGGCGGGCACTCCATAGTTTCGCAGCACTGGACGAGTTCGACGTCGTCATCGTCGACGACAAGACCGACGCCGTGCACATCGACCGCATGCGGTCCAAGGATATCAACGTGGTGGTCGCCAAGAGCGCCGGAGGGCGCTTGTAACCCGGCCACCGGTTGCTGATAGTGAGGAAGGCGAATGCCGAGTCTGCTCGGGATCGATAGTGGCCTGACGGTCACCAAGGCCGTCATTTTCGACATTGACGGCACGCCGCTCGCAGTCAGCAGGCGCCGCGTCACGCAGTTCATTCCCAAGGCGCGCCATATCGAGCGCGACATGGGCGAATTGTGGAGCGCGACGGCCGATGCTATCCGCGAGGCGATCGCGCTCAGCAAGCGCCCCGCAAGCGATATCCAGGGTATAGCCGCCACCGCGCATGGCGACGGTATCTATCTGCTCGACGGGGATCAGCAGCCGCTCGGCCGCGCCATCCTGTCGCTCGACAGCCGGGCAGGCCCAATCGTCAACGAATGGACGGACAGTGATGTCGCCGAGCGCGCCATCGAACTGACCGGCCAGATCCCGCACGTCTCCGCACCCTCGGCGCTGCTCGCCTGGATCCGCGAAATGGAGCCCGAGCGCTACAAGCGCATCGGCCATTTCATCAGCTGCAAGGACTGGCTGCGTTTCTGCCTGACAGGCATCATCGGCACCGATCGCACCGAGGCCAGCACCTCTTTCACCGACGTGAAGACACAGGATTACAGCCAGGATGCGCTGCGGCTCTTCGGTTTGCAGAAGCTCGTTCACGCCTTGCCGCCGGCTTCACGTTCCGACCAGATCGTCGGCCGGGTGACGCGCGAGGCCGCAAATCTGACCGGCCTCACCGAAGGCACGCCCGTCATGGCGGGTCTGCATGATGTCACCGCCTCGGCGCTCGGAGCCGGGGGATATGGCAAAGGCGTCGTCGCCATCATCGCCGGCACCTACTCGATCAACGAGACGCTATCGTCCGAACCGCGCGTCGACAGGCGCTGGTTCTGCCGCAACGGCATTGCGCCCGGCATCTGGAACAGCATGTCGATCTCGCCGGCATCGACGGCGAATTACGACTGGTTTCTCGACAAGCTCTGCGCCGCCGAGCGGGCTGAGGGCGAGACGAGCGGCCGCTCTGTTCATGCCCTGCTTGGCCCGGAGATCGATGCGGCATTCAAGCGGCCCTCGACCGCGCTGTTCCATCCCTATCTCTTCGGCTCGCCCTATGGCGCGGAGGCGAGCGCCGGGTTCTTTGGGCTCGGCGGCTGGCATGATCGCGGCGACATGCTGCGGGCCGTGCTTGAGGGTATTGCCTTCAATCACCGTATCCATGTCGATGCTCTGCGCGACGGGTTCTCATTCGACCGGGCGCGTCTGGCGGGCGGCATCTCGCGCAATCCCGCTGTCGTGCAGATGTTTGCCGATATCCTCGGCATGCCGGTCACCGTGACCGAAACCGACGAAGCAGCGGCCTGGGGCGCGGCGCTCTGCGCCGGGTCTGGTGCCGGGATCTATGCCGATCCGCAGAGCGATCCACGCGATACCGAAAGCATCGAGAAAACCTGCCAGCCGGACCCGGCACGCAGCGCCGACTATGAGACGCGCTACCAGCTGTTTCGCGAAATCGCCGATGCCATGACGCCGCTCTGGCCGAAGATCGCGGCGCTGGCGCCCGATCAGGCCGTGAACTGAAATGAATGATGCCTGCTGCGGCGGGCGATTTAGGACGATGACATCATGACAGCCGATCTGCAGCAGCGCTTCTCCGATCTCGGCGGGGGCGACATCGACGTCCTCATCATCGGCGCGGGCATTAACGGCGCCGGGTTGTTTCGCGATCTCTCGGTGCAGGGCGTCAATTGCTTGATCGTCGACAAGGCGGATTTCGGTTCCGGTACGAGCGCTGCGCCCTCGCGGCTCATCCATGGCGGGCTGAAATATCTCGAGACCGGCGAATTCGGCCTCGTGGCGCAATCGACGCTGGAGCGCAATCTCCTGCTCAAGAACGCCCCGCATTGCGTCGAGCCGCTGCCGACCTTTATCCCGGTCTTTTCCTGGACGCGCGGCATCTGGGCGGCGATCCGCACACTCTTCGGCTCCAAGACGGCACCGCGCAGCCGCGGTGCGGTGCTGATCAAGATCGGCCTGCGGCTCTACGACTTCTTCGGCTCGCGCGATCGGGTGATGCCGAAACACCGGCTGATCCTGAAGAAGCAGGCCCGCAAGGAAATGCCGCATGTGACCCCAGCGATCGTCGCCGGCGGCATCTATTATGACGCCAAGATCAGCCGGCCGGAGCGGCTGGTCTATGAACTCGT
The DNA here is from genome assembly GCF_056396985.1 of Rhizobium sp. 05N430. NCBI lineage: Bacteria > Pseudomonadati > Pseudomonadota > Alphaproteobacteria > Hyphomicrobiales > Rhizobiaceae > Rhizobium > Rhizobium sp. 05N430. The sequence continues at coordinate 596,864 of NZ_JBFTMO010000002.1, forward strand.
GCGCGATGGCCTCGATGCCAATCCGAAAAGTCTGGCTGCCAATTTCACCACGATGGAAACGGTCTCAGGCGGATCGCTGACATTCCGGCAGGCCGATGGCCGCGAGTTCGCGGTGAAGCCGAAGCTGGTCGTCAACGCCGCCGGTCCCTGGATCGATCATGTCAACGCCGCACTCGGCGCCCCCTCGAAGATGATCGGCGGCACCAAGGGATCGCATATCCTGCTCGATCATCCTGAACTGGTACGCAGCCTGAACGGCCACATGATCTATTTCGAAGCCGACGATGGCCGCATCTGCCTGGTCTACAGCTATCTCGGCCTGGCGCTGGTCGGCTCGACCGATATTCCAGCCGATAATCCAGATGACGTTCGCTGCGAGGAACCGGAAACCGACTATTTCCTCGAGAGCGTCCGTTCGCTGCTGCCGACGCTGCGCTTCGACCGCGATCAGATCGTTTACAGCTATAGCGGCATCCGTCCGCTCCCGGCATCGGATGCGACGGCACCCGGGCTCATCAGCCGGGACCATTCCGCGCCGGTAAAGGAACCCAAGGGCAACCGCCCGTTCCCGATCGTCTCACTGGTCGGCGGCAAGTGGACGACATTCCGCGGGTTCGCCGAGGAGGTTGCCGATACCGTTCTCTCGCGCCTACAGCGGAACCGCAATGAATCGACCCGCTACCTTGCAATCGGCGGCGGCAAGGGCTTTCCCGCCGATGGCGAGAAGCGCGGTCACTGGATCAAGGATCTGGCAGCGAAGGCAAGCATAACGATCGAGCGGGCCGACGAATTGCTGGGCCGGTACGGCACGACGGCCGCGGCGATCCTCGCATCCGCTTCGGTACATTCCGACGATACGAGACTGACCGGCGCGCCGCAGCACAGCTTCAAGGAAATCGACTGGATCACTCGCAACGAACTCGTCGTTCATCTCGCCGATATCGTGCTACGCCGCACGACGCTGGCGATCGAGGGGCGCCTGACGATCGAGGGGTTGCGGGAAATCGCCGGCATCGCCGCCGCAGCTTTGGGCTGGGACGCGGCGCGTGCCGAGCGCGAAATCGCCGACGTCACCGGTCAGCTCAGCCGTTTTCACGGCCAGGTGCTGACAAGCACTGCACCGGCTGCGGAACGCGGCAAGGCGCACCGTTTTACGGCGAAGTGATCAATGCGCCGGGCTGATTTCCCGGCGCATTGTCCTGTCCTACCGATCAGAGTGCAGCGACGGCGAGATTGCTGCGGGCCTCAAGGATGGCGCGGCAGGCATTGGCCGCTTCCTGGCCCTTGATGACGAAGTGGTTCATGAAGAACTCGATATGCGCTTCGCTTTCCTGGAAGTGGTGCGGCGTCAGCACCGCAGACAGCACCGGCACATTGGTATCGAGCTGTACGCGCATCAGGCCATCGAGAACCGTTCCGGCGACGAAGTCGTGCCGGTAGATGCCGCCGTCGACGACGAAGGCGCAGCCGAGGATTGCCGCATATTTGCCCGTCCGGGCCAGTGTCTGCGCATGGAGCGGGATTTCAAGCGCGCCCGGCACGTCGAAAATCTCGACCTCTGCCGCGTTGGCGCCCTGCGCCTTCCATGTCGAGATAAAGGAATTCACGCATTGATCGACGATACCGGCGTGCCAGCGGGCACGCACGATGGCGATCCGGTGACCCTGTGGTTTGGTTGCGATTGTCATGTCTCTGCCTTTCAAGGGTGCCATCTCTGGCTGTTGCTTCGAGCCGCCGCGGCGGCCCAATTCTCCCTTGGGCGAACAGCATCAGTCACCTCTCCCTGGAGAGGTTCTGCCTGCATGCTCTCTTCCATCCGGACTATACCGTCGGCTCCGGCATCTCACCGGATCTGCTGACCTTCCATTGCTGGAAGCGCTCGCGGGCTCCGGGCGTAAACCCGATACCGCCGGTGGGGAATTGCACCCCGCCCTGAGAACAGTGCGAGGTAAATCCAAAATCGGAAAGAATGCAAGTCCGGAAGCGGCGTCAGATGGCCTGTCTGATCAAACCGGCTTGAGATCGCCGATGATGGTCGGAATGAGTTCCGAGACCGTCGGATGGATTGGCACCGACCATTGCAGCACCGGATAGCGGGTTCCGGCATTCATCGCATCGATGATACCGTGGATCGCCTCGTCGCCCTCGATGCCCAGGAAGGCGGCGCCGAGGATTTCCTTGGTCTCCGCATCGGCGACGATCTTCATGAAGCCCTTGGTCTCGCCGCGTTCGTTAGCGCGGCCGACCCGGCTCATCGGCCGTTTGGAGACCATGACCTTGCGGCCCGAGGCGCGGGCCTGCTTCTCGGTGATGCCGGCGCGGCCGAGCGGCGGGTCGATATAGAGCGCGTAGGCCGGAATGCGGCTGGAGACCTTGCGGTCGCCGCCATCCAGCAGGTTGGCGGCGGCGATCTCGAAGTCGTTATAGGATGTATGCGTGAACGCGCCATGGCCGTTGCAGTCACCGAGCGCATAGATGCCGTCGACATTGGTCATCAGCCGGTCATCGACGGTGATGAAGCCGCGCTTGTCGGTCGCGACGCCAGCCGCTTCGAGGCTGAGATCGCCGGTATTCGGCGTGCGGCCGGTGGCGACGAGCACATGGCTTGCCTGGATATCCGGCTTGCCGGAAATCGAGACAGCGACACCGTCAGCCGCGTTCGCGAAAGCGATGTTCTCCGCGCCGGTGTGAACCGTGATGCCTTCGGAAACGATGATCTCCTCGATCGCATCCGAAACATCCTCGTCCTCGCGGGAGGCGAGCTTCGGGCCGCGTTCGATAACCGTCACCTCGGCGCCGAAGCGGCGGTACATCTGCGCGAATTCAAGGCCGATATAGCTGCCGCCGATCACCACGAGATGGCGGGGCAGGGTGTCGAGCTGGATGATCGAGGTGCTGGTGAGGTAATCGATATCGGCAAGGCCGGGAAAATCAGGAATGGCCGGGCGGGCGCCGACATTCAGGAAGATCAACGGTGCGGTCAGCGTCTCGCCGTTCACCTCAACGGTCTTCTGGCCGGCGAATTTCGCATGGCCGTAGATGACCTCCATGGTCTTCATGCCCGAGAACCAGCCGATCAGGCCGTTGCGGGCGTTCATGGTCACCGTCTCGGCGCGTTTGCGCACCGTCTTCATGTCGATCTCGATCGCGCCCGAAATCCTGACACCGTAGTCGCCGCCGGTCCGGGCCACATGGGCGGCGCGAGCGCTGGCGACCAGCGTTTTCGTCGGCATGCAGCCGGCATTGACGCAAGTGCCGCCGAGATACTTGCGCTCGATCAGCGCCACCTTCATGCCCTTCTCGGCCATGCGGGCGGCGAGAAAGGGGCCTGCCTGACCGGCCCCGATGAAGATGGCGTCATAGGTCTTCATGCGACAGCCGATACGATCAGGAGCGCGCCGACGATGGCGATCGCGTCCTCGATGAGGGCGGCGGGCGTATCCTTGCCGAAAGCGGCTGCGAGCTTGCCGCGGACGGCAGCCCCGCCGAGCGTCCCAACGATGGCGCCAACCACACCGGCGATCAGGCCAGCCACCAGCGAGCCGCCGGATGCGCCGATCGTGGCGCCTGTCAACGCACCCATGATGATGCGGGCGCCGAACTGCATCGGCACCTTGCGGCTGGGCGTTGTCGGCAGCTGGTCAGTGATCAGCTCAACGGCGGCCAGCACCGTGAAGATCCACGGCGTCCATTTGTAACCCATGAAGGCAAGCGGCGTCTGCGACACGTCGAACCAGCCGAGGGCTGCCCCCCAGGCGACTGCGGCCGGTGCGGTCATGGCCCGAAGGCCGGCAATGATCCCGATCAAAAATGCAAGAAATAGAAGCATGCGAGGGGTCCCCTTCCTCTGCGAATGCCGAAACGGCACGGCCAGCGTGGCACAAAGCTCTACCGGTTGCAATTGGGGGTGCGGCTCTACCGGCCGAGCGCCTGCAGCGCTTCTTCGGCGGCCCGAAGCCCGCTTTCGTAGGCTCCATGCGCGGTCGAAAAATCTGTGCGGTTGGTCGCTTCGCCGGCGAAGAAGATCCGGTTGTCGAACGGCCTTGCCAGAGCCTGACGCGCCGCCGCATGGCCGGGCAGGGCATGACTGTAGCCACCGCGGATCGAGGGGGTGTTGGTCCACTCGGACGCCGCAAGCGGGCGAAGTTCCCTGTGAATGCAGGAGCCGAACAGGGCCGAAAGCTCCTCCATCGCACGCGGGAAAGCCGCTTGCGGGTTTTCGGCCACGGCGCGGGCGCCGCTTCCGCCGAGGAAGACCTCGATGACGGGCTTGCCGAACGGACGGATATAATAGCTTGCCGTCTTCGGATCGCGGGGATTGCCGATCACGTGGCTTTCGTCATCGAAACTGTGGCCGCCGGTGATTTCGAAATAGAGCTTTTCGTTGTTGCCGAGCGGCAGCTTGGCTGCGGCCTCGCACCATGGGTCGAGCGATGACGGCATGCGGATGACGCCGCCGGCGAGCACATTGGTGGAGATGGTGACGATCACTACTCGCGGTCTGACGGTGCCGCGCTCCGTCTGCAGCATCACGCGACTGCCATCGACAGAAATCGACTGGATGGGCGTTGCGATATGCAGTTCGGCCGAGGCCGGCATGGTGGCTGCGACAAGCGCACCGTAGCCTGTCTCGAGACGCCAGTTGTTTTCCGTCGAGGCCTCGTCATAGGCGGCATAATCCTCCGCGGAGATGCGCTCCAGCTCGTCGCCGCTGATATAGCCGCTCAGCGCCTGAAGATAGGCAAGCCAGGGCTCGCCCGGCTCGACAGCGTCGATGGCACAGTCGCTTGGCGGTGGCGCCTCGGCAACGCGCTCGGCCCAGCGGCCAAAGGCAGCGCGGGCGGCATCGCGCTCGGCGCGCGGAAAACCGAAATCGCGATCCTGCCGATGCCAGGCGCTCGGTTTTCGGTCGACCGTTACGCCCGCTTCTTCGGCAATTCGGGTCCACGGATTGCGGTCGCCCGAATGCAGCCAGCCACAACCGAGATCGATCGCGGCAACAGGCGTGTTCAATGTCCAGGCGCGGCCGCCGATCCGGGGCAGAGCTTCGAAGACCGAAACGGAAAGGCCGCTCTTTGCAAGCCGACGCGCTGCGCCGACGCCTGCGGCGCCCGCTCCGATGATGGCAATGTCAGGTTCTGAATTCATGGGGCAAATGGACTCGAAAAGACGGCGCATCATGGACCCTGCCTCAGGCCGCACGCAAGCCGCTTCGCGGCCCCGCCGGTACGCCAGGCTTTCGCAGGGCTGCCGAGGCGCTCAGCCGCCTCTGCGGACGGCCGATATTGCGAAGGGCGGAATGAAGCGTGCATCCGGCCAGGTAACGGCTTCGCGCAAGAAATCGATGACGGCCCGCACGCGCGGCGCCTGCTTCTGGTCCTGGTGGCAGGTGATCCAGTAGCTGCGGTTCAGATCCACCTCGTCAGGCAATACGCGTTCGAGCTCGGGATAGCGGCTGGCGAAGAAATAGGGGAGCACGCAGAGCCCAAGCCCGTTTCGCGTCGCCGTCAACTGCGCGAAGATGCTGGAGCTCTGGAACTGCGGCTTGATGCGCGGATGAACGTCACCGAGATAATCCAGCCCCGGCGCAAAGATCATCTCCTCGATATAGCTGATGAAGGGATGCGAGAGCAGATCCTCGCGGCTGACGACCGGGGCGTTGGCGGCCAGATAGTCTCGCGAGCCATAGACCTGCAGATGATAGTCGGTGAGTTTCTCGGCATAATAGGGGCCGCCCTTCGGCTCGTCGAGGACAACGCTGATATCCGCCTCCTTGCGCGACAGTGACATGATCTGCTGGATCGTCACCAGCTCCAGCGACAGATGCGGGTGGCGTTCGGCAAATTGCGGCAGCACCGTCGCAAAGAAGAAATTCGCGAACCCTTCGGGAGCACTCAGCCGCACCACGCCGCGCTGCGCCATGGCACCTGTCGCAAGATCGGCCCGCAACCGCTCCGTCTCCTGCTCCATCTTCTCGGCCGTATCAACGAAGCGGTTGCCCATCGCCGTCAGCACATAGCCGCGCGGATTCCGCTCGAAGAGCTTGACCTTCAGCGCGAATTCCAGCCGGTCGATCCGCCGCGAAACGGTGGCATGACTGCTCCGGAGCTGCCGCGCCGCAGTCGACAGCTGCCCGGTTCTGGCCACGGCTAGAAAAAACTGCAGATCGTCCCAAGTAAACTGCGAGGAGTTGGTCATCGAAGGTCCGTGCTTATCTTAGTCTTTGGTCTAATGCAGCTTCGCGTGATGCGCAGCAGAGAGGCCGGAAATGGCGCTTTCGGTACGGATCTGTGCAAAAATGAACAGATACTGTTTGGAATTAATTGTAAACGTCTGGTTGCCTCACGGTGGAAATTCCGTGATCGTGGGCGTTGAGTGGTCGCCTTGAGGAGGGTGGCTCATCAAATTTGAACAGATCGCGATCTGCCAATCTCTGGGAGGAGAGACTTATGCGAAAGAGCTTCATTGCGTCACTTGCATTTCTTCTGGCAAGCAGCACGGCCGTTTTCGCCCAAAGCGGCGCGGTGTCCGACGGTAAGGTCAAGATCGGCATTCTGAACGATCAGTCCGGCGTCTATGCCGATTTCGGCGGCAAGTCTTCGGTCGAGGCCGCCAAGATGGCGGTCGAGGATTTCGGTGGCAAGGTGCTCGATATGCCGATCGAGATTGTCGATGCCGACCACCAGAACAAGCCCGACGTCGCCTCCAACATTGCCCGCCAGTGGTATGACACCGAGCAGGTGGATGCGATCATGGAGCTGACGACATCCTCGGTGGCGCTCGCCGTCCAGGCCGTCGCCAAGGAAAAGAAGAAGATCGATATCGTCACCGGTGCGGCGACCACCGATCTGACCGGCAAGGCCTGCAGCCCCTACGGCTTCCACTGGGCCTACGATACGCATGCACTCGCGGTCGGCACCGGTGGCGCCCTCGTCAAGCAGGGCGGCGACAGCTGGTTCTTCCTGACGGCCGACTATGCCTTCGGCTACTCGCTGGAGCAGCAGACCGGCGACTTCGTCAAGGCAAACGGCGGCACGATCGTCGGCTCAGTCCGTCATCCCCTGTCCAGCCAGGACTTCTCGTCCTTCCTGCTGCAGGCGCAGTCCTCAGGCGCCAAGGTTATCGGCCTGGCGAATGCCGGTCTCGACACCGCGAATGCCATCAAGCAGGCCGCCGAATTCGGCATCGTCCAGGGTGGCCAACGTTTGGCCGCGCTGCTCTTCACGCTCGCCGAAGTGCACGGCCTCGGCCTCGAAGCGGCCCAGGGCCTGACGCTGACCGAAGGCTTCTATTGGAACCGCGACGATGAAAGCCGTGCGTTCGGCAAGAAGTTTTTCGACCGCACCGGCAAGATGCCGAACATGATTCACACGGGCACCTATTCCGCCGTTCTCCAGTATCTGAAAGCCGTCCAGAAGGCCGGCACGGATGAGACGGAAGCGGTGGCCAAGCAACTGCATGAAATGCCCGTCGATGACGTCTTCGGCCGCGGCGGCACTGTTGGCGCCAACGGCCGGATGATCCATGACATGTACCTGCTGCAGGTGAAGAAGCCCGATGAAAGCAAGGAGCCGTGGGACTACTTCAACGTGCTCGCCACAATCCCCGGCAAGGAAGCCTATATCGACCCCGCCAAGAGCGGCTGCGATCTGGTGAAGTGATCGATGGCGGTTTCCGCACCAGTCAATGATACGAAGCCGCGGGTGGTTCTCTCCGCCCGCGGTCTCAGGCGGGATTTCGGCGGCTTCACCGCGGTGAAGAACGTCGATCTCGATGTCCATGATGCCAGCGTCCATGCGCTGATCGGCCCGAACGGGGCAGGCAAGACCACGGTCTTCAACCTGCTGACCAAGTTCCTACAGCCGACGGCGGGCACGATCATGCTGATGGGCACCGATATCACCAGGACGCCGCCCGACCGGGTGGCGCGCATGGGTCTCGTCCGCTCCTTCCAGATTTCGGCGGTCTTTCCGCACCTCACCGTGCTCGACAATGTCCGCGTCGCTCTGCAGCGGCCCAACAATCTCTCGACGCAGTTCTGGCGGCCGCTTTCGGCGCTCGACCAGCTGACGGGCAGAGCCGAGCAGCTGCTCGCCAGCGTCGGCCTATCCAAGGAACGCGATGCGATGGCCGCCGATCTTTCCTACGGCCGCAAGCGGGTGCTGGAGATCGCCACGACACTGGCGCTCGATCCCAAGGTATTGCTGCTCGACGAGCCGATGGCCGGCATGGGGCAGGAGGATGTCAGTGTCGTCTCCGCCATCATCCGCGACGTCGCCCGCGATCGCGCGGTGCTGATGGTCGAGCACAATCTCTCCGTCGTCGCCAATATCTGCCAGCAGGTGACCGTGCTCCAGCGCGGCGAAATCCTGGCCGAGGGCGATTACGCCACCGTCAGCCAGGATCCGCGTGTGCGCCAAGCCTATATGGGCGTAGAGGAGGACTGATGGCGGCACTGCTCGAAATCCAGGGCCTCAATGCCTGGTACGGCGAAAGCCATATCCTGCACGGCATCGACATGACCGTCGGCGAGGGCGAGACGATCACCATCCTCGGCCGCAACGGGGTCGGTAAGACGACGACGCTGCGCACCATCACCGGCATCGTGCGGGCGCGGAAGGGCAGGATCAGCTTTGCCGGAACCGACATGATGCAGGTGCCGCTGCACAAGACGGCGCATAAGGGCATCGGCTTCGTGCCCGAGGAACGCGGCATCTTCTCGACGCTGACGGTTTCGGAAAACCTGCTGCTGCCACCCGTTGTGGCGCCGGGCGGCATGACCATCGATGAAATCTACGAACTCTTCCCGAATCTCTACGAACGGCGCGCCAGCTCCGGCACCAAACTCTCGGGCGGCGAGCAGCAGATGCTGGCGATTGCCCGGGTGCTGCGCACTGGCGTGAAGATGCTGCTGCTCGATGAGCCGACGGAAGGGCTTGCGCCTGTTATTGTCCAACGCATCGGTGAGGTGCTGAAAAAGCTCAAAGAGCGCGGCATGACGATCCTGCTGGTGGAGCAGAACTTCCGCTTTGCGAGCCGCATTGCCGATCGGTTTTACTTGATGGATCACGGGCAAGTCGTGTCGGAATTCCCGGTTGGGGAACTGCCGCAGCGGATGGATACGCTGCACAAGGTTTTGGGGGTTTAGGGTATGGTCGCCAACCTGAATGAAACCTCCATATCCGCCAGCAATACATCCCTCATCCCTGTGCTTGTCACAGGGATCCAGCAGCGCCGCGTCTGCGGCGCGGAGGACTCTTTTCACGCGAAAGACTTCGCGTGGCTGGATTCCTGTGACAAGCACAGGAATGAGGGATGCAGGGAGGGCGCCGTGACGCCTTTCGCCTACCTCGAGCGGGGCGCCCTATGACCATGATCTTCGGCATTCCCGTCCAGGCGCTTCTCGGCCAGCTCTTGATCGGCCTGATCAACGGCTCCTTCTACGCCCTGCTGAGCCTCGGCCTCGCGATCATCTTCGGCCTGCTGCGCGTCATCAACTTCGCCCACGGCGCGCAATATATGCTCGGCGCTTTCGTCGCCTACCTGATGCTCGACTATGGCGGCATCGGCTATTGGCCGGCGCTGATTCTGGCGCCCGTGGTCGTCGGTCTGTTCGGCGCAGTCGTTGAGCGGCTGTTTCTGCGGCGGCTCTATGATCTCGATCCGCTCTACGGCCTGCTCTTCACCTTCGGGATGGCGCTGGCGATCGAGGGGACGTTTCGCTACCTCTACGGCTCCTCCGGCCAGCCCTATGCGACGCCCGCAGCACTTGCCGGCGGCACTAATCTCGGCTTCATGTTCCTGCCGATCTATCGCGGCTGGGTGGTCATCGTCTCGCTGGTCGTCTGCATCGGGACATGGCTGCTGATCGAGAAGACCAAGCTCGGCGCCTATCTGCGCGCCGCGACCGAAAACACCACGCTGGTGCAGGTTTTCGGCGTCAACGTTCCGCTGCTGCTGACGCTGACCTACGCGTTGGGAGCCGGACTTGCTGCTTTCGCCGGAGTGCTGGCCGCGCCGATCTATCAGGTCTCGCCGCTGATGGGCTCGAACATCATCATCGTCGTCTTCGCCGTCGTGGTCGTCGGCGGCATGGGCTCGATCATGGGTGCCATCGTCACTGGCTATGTGCTCGGTATCGCCGAAGGCCTGACGAAGGTTTTCTATCCTGAGGCCTCGAACATCGTGATCTTCGTGATCATGGCGATCGTGCTTCTCATCAGGCCCGCGGGCCTCTTCGGCCGGGATGCGTGACATGACAGAGATCACCGAAACCATCCGCCCGGAAAAGAGCCGTACCGCGCTGTCGGTCCAGGCGGCATTTCTCGTCATCGGCCTGCTGCTGCTGGTGCTCGCGCCGTTCTTCTTCTACCCGATCTTCCTGATGAAGCTGCTCTGCTTCGCGCTCTTTGCCTGCGCCTTCAATCTGCTGCTCGGCTATACCGGGCTGCTGTCATTCGGCCATGCGACCTTCTTCGGTGGCGCCGCCTATTTCACCGCCTATACCGTGAAGTCCTGGGGCTTCCCACCCGAACTCGGCATCCTCACCGGTGTCGCCGGCGCAGCGCTTCTCGGGCTGGTGATGGGCTATCTGGCGATCCGGCGGCAGGGGATCTATTTCGCGATGGTGACGCTGGCGCTGTCGCAGATGTTCTTCTTCTTCTGCCTGCAGGCAAAGTTCACCGAGGGCGAGGACGGTATCCAGTCGGTTCCGCGCGGCCATCTCTTCGGCTTCATCGATCTGAACGATTCCACCAACATGTATTTCTTCGTGCTGGCGGTGTTCCTGATCGGCATGCTGCTGATATGGCGCTTCATCAATTCGCCTTTCGGCATGATCCTGAAGTCGATCCGCGAAAACGAGCAGCGGGCGATCTCGCTCGGCTATTCCGTTGCCCGATACAAGCTCGGCGCCTTTGTGATGTCGGCAGCGCTGGCCGGGCTCGCGGGCGCCGTCAAATCGCTGGTTTTCCAGTTCGCGACGCTGACCGATGTTGCCTGGCAGATGTCGGGCGAGGTGATCCTGATGACGCTGCTCGGCGGTATCGGTACGCTGATCGGGCCAATCTTCGGCGCCGGGCTTGTCGTCACCCTGCAGAACTATCTGGCGACCTCGGAATTTCCGGTGACGATCATCACAGGCATCGTTTTCATGGTCTGCGTCCTGATCTTCCGCCGTGGTATCGTCGGCGAGTTCTATGCGTCGCGGATCGGCCGCATGTTGGGCTTTGTCTATCGCCGTTGAGCGGCTGGTGCTGAAGATGGATCGCTACGACTATATCATCATCGGCGCAGGCAGCGCAGGCTGCGTGCTGGCCAACAGGCTGTCCGAAGACCGCAACAACCGGGTGCTTCTGCTGGAAGCCGGTGGCAACGACAACTACCACTGGATCCACATTCCTGTCGGTTATCTCTACTGCATCAACAACCCGCGCACCGACTGGTGCTTCACGACGGCGCCGGAGGATGGCCTGAACGGCCGTGCGTTGAATTACCCGCGCGGAAAAGTGCTCGGCGGCTGCTCGTCGATCAATGGCATGATCTATATGCGCGGCCAGGCCCGCGACTACGATCTCTGGCGGCAGATGGGCTGCACCGGCTGGAGCTGGGACGACATTCTGCCGTTCTTCCGCAAGTCGGAAGATCACTATCGCGGCACGGACGAGATGCATGGCGCCGGCGGCGAGTGGCGGGTGGAGAAGGCGCGCGTCAAATGGGCGGTGCTCGACGCCTTCCAGCAGGCAGCCAAGGAAGCGGGCATCCCCGTCACCGAGGATTTCAACCGCGGCACCAATGAAGGCTCCGGCTATTTCGACGTGAACCAGCGATCCGGCATTCGCTGGAATGCCACCAAAGCTTTTCTCCGCCCGGCAATGAAGCGCGGCAATCTCAAGGTTCTGACCAAGGCGCAGGTGCGACGGTTGCTGATCGAGGAGGGCGCTGTCACCGGCGTCGAATTCCAGCATGGCGGCATGGCGAAACGCGCCTATGCCTCGAAGGAAACGATCCTTTCGGCCGGTTCGATCGGCTCGCCGCATATTCTGGAGCTCTCGGGGATCGGCCGCGGAGACGTGCTGCAGAATGCCGGGATCGATGTGGTCAGCGAGGTCAGGGGCGTCGGCGAGAACCTGCAGGACCATCTGCAGCTGCGCCTCGCCTACAAGGTGACCGGTGTTCCGACGCTGAACGAGAAGGCGACGAAGCTGATCGGCAAGGCGGCGATCGGGCTGGAATATCTGCTGCGCCGCTCGGGACCGATGGCGATGGCGCCGAGCCAGCTCGGCATCTTCACCCGCTCGGGGCCGGACAAGGAAACGCCCGATCTGCAATATCACGTCCAGCCGGTATCGCTCGACAAGTTCGGCGACCCCGTGCATGCCTTTCCGGCGATCACGGCCAGCGTCTGCAATCTGAGGCCCGAGAGCCGTGGTTCGGTGCATGTCTCGAGCCCGGATTTTGCCGCGCAGCCCATCATTGCGCCAAGATACCTCTCGACGGAACGCGATCGCGACATAGCTGTCAGATCGATAAAGCTGACACGGCGGATCGTCGCCCAGCCGTCCTTCGCCCGTTTCAATCCCGAGGAGTTCAAGCCCGGTCCTGCCTATCGAAATGATGAGGAGCTCGCGCAGGCCGCAGGCGATATCGGCACGACGATCTTCCATCCCGTCGGCACCTGCCGGATGGGCGGTGACCGCGACAGTGTCGTCGATCCGCGGCTGCGATTCAGGGCGCTCGCCAGGCTCCGGATCGCCGATGCCTCGGTCATGCCGTCGATCACCTCGGGCAACACCAATTCGCCTGTCATCATGATTGCCGAGAAGGCAGCCAGCATGATCCTCGAAGACAACAGATAGGAGACGTCAATGGCACGGATCGCGTTTATCGGCCTCGGCAACATGGGTGGTCCGATGGCCGCCAATCTGGTGAAGGCGGGTCATGAGGTGAGCGGCTTCGATCTCGCTTCGACGGTGTTGAAGGCCGCGGAGGAAGGTGGCATAAAACCTGCCAGCCACGCGAGCCAGGCGGTCAAGGGTGCCGAGATTATCCTCACCATGCTGCCGCAGGGCAAGCATGTCCTGACGGCGTGGGCCGATATCCTGCAATCGGCTGAAAAGGGCTCGCTCGTCATCGACTGCTCGACCATCGATGTCGAGAGTTCGCGCAAGGCGCATGAGCTGGCGCGTGGCGCCGGCTGCCTCTCGCTCGACGCACCGGTCTCTGGTGGAACCGGAGGGGCGACGGCGGGAACGCTGACCTTCATGGCGGGCGGATCGGACGAGAGCTTTGTGAAGGCAAAGCCGATCCTCGAGGCGATGGGCAAGAAGATCGTCCATTGCGGCGAGGCAGGTGCCGGTCAGGCTGCCAAGATCTGCAACAACATGATCCTGGGCATTTCGATGATCGGTGTCTGCGAGGCCTTCGTGCTTGCGGAAAAACTCGGTCTCGAGCATCAGGCGCTGTTCGACGTCGCCTCGACGTCATCCGGCCAGTGCTGGTCGATCAATAGCTATTGCCCGGTTCCAGGGCCTGTGCCGGCGTCGCCTGCCAACAACGGTTACAAGCCAGGCTTTGCGGCGGCATTGATGTTGAAAGACCTGCGGCTGTCGCAGGAGGCAGCGCTCGCCAGCGGCGCCGCGACACCGCTGGGTGCCGAAGCTGCACAGCTCTACGCGCTGTTCGAAAAGCTCGGCAATGGCGGAAAGGACTTTTCCGCCATCATCGAGATGTTTCGCAACAGGGAGTGATTACCGCACCAGCGTCAGCTGCATACTGGCATCGCCGAGGGTCACATCGAGTTCGCCGGCGGTTGCGATTTCGATCGCGCCGCAGAGCGAGCCCGTGGTGATCACTGCGCCTGCGCGCAGCGAGCTGTCCGGACGGAACGCGTCATTGGCATAATCGACCAGCCAGGTGAGAACATCGACCTTCACATGCTTGGCCGTCGCGTCGTAGATCGGCTGGCCGTTGAGCATCACCTTGAGCGGTGTGCCGGTGCAGGTGTCGAGGATCGATCGCGGCATCACCGGGCCGAGCACGTAGCCGAGATTGGCAAGGCGGTCGGCGAGGAACAGTAGCGGGGAAATCTTGCTGCCTTCGGCAACGGCCGTCCAGGACATCTCGACACCGAGATAGGCGTCCGCAATGGCATCGGCGACTTCGGCGCGCGTGTACTTGCCGCTGGAGCGGATCGGCAGATCCTTGCCGAGGCGCACGGCGATCTCCGCTTCGAACTTCGTGCCGGCGACCCAGGGCAGCTTCGCGCCGGAGACGGCTTCGAAATAGGGATGCAGCGGGGCAGTGACCGGCTGATTGTCCGCCGGCATCGAGACCTTCCAGGCGTTGCTGCGAATGGCTTCTTCAGCCGAGAGGAAGTTCTGCGCGTCCATGGCCTGGCGGTGGTCGCCGGGCAGCGGGAATTCCGCGGTGGAAGCCTGCTTGCCCGCGTGGCGAAGGCCCGCAAGCTTGGCCGCGAGGGCGCGCGGATCGAAGGTCGAATCTGTCACGGTTTATCCTCCACCTGATGTGTGCGCGCAAACTAGCCGCTCGGGTTAGATGGGGTAAAGGGCGAGCTTGGAAAGACTGTTATTCCGTCAGCGCATACCAGGCGGCGCGATAGGCCTCCAAACCGTCGACAGCAAAGGGCTCGAAGCGTGTTTCCTGTGTTGCTGCCGGCTTGACGCCGGTGAGAAGCGAGGCGCCCTGGCTGGTACCGGTCGAGCCGGGAAGAGCGATCACTGTCCGCTGCGTCAGCGCTGCGAGAAGGATAAGATATGTGCTGTTTGCGGCAAACGGTCCTTCGACGATCACTGGCCCCTTGGCGCCGATCAGGCCGAGGCACGCCTCGCTCATCAGCGCCAGATAGAGGCAGGCAGCAGTATAGCGTTCGGCCGTGCTGGCATCGCCGGCGTTCAGCCATTGCTTTTCGCGTCCAGGGAAAGGGCCGGAGCCCGGTGCGACATTCGGCAACAGCGTGATCTTGCGGGCGATCACGGCGGGCAGCGCGGCAAGCGCCTCGTTCGCAGGCACAGTACCGATCTCGGCGGAGAGGATTTCGAATTCCCGGCCGCCCATGAAACGCGAGGAGGGCACGGCGCGGCCATAGGCATCGACATTGGCGAGCGCATCGCGCCGGGGATCAAGATGTTCGAGATCGCCGCCGACGCCGAAATGGATCACCCAGGTGCCGGTCGAGACGACGGCGAAGGGGGATTCCCGCGAAACCAGATGCGGCAACAGGGATGCATTGGAATCGTGAATGCCACAATAGACGGGCACGGAGGCGCCGATCTCCGCGGCTATCTCCCGCCGGACCGGGCCGAGTGCGTCGAAGGCGGAGCGGATCGGCGCCATGAGGCTGCGGATACCGAGCGTATCGACCAGAGAGGAGTATTCACCGTTCTCAGGGTTCCAGAGGTCGGTGTGGCAGCCGAGCGATGTCGCCTCGTTGGCGGCAACACCGGTCAGCCGCGCGGCCCAATATTGCGGATAGGTGACGATCGCAGCGGCCTTGGCGAACTCGTCAGGGAAGGCTGTCTGCTGGTAATGCAGCTGGGCACCGATATTCAGTCCCATGGTCTGGCGCGGCGAGTAGGTCTCGCTGAAGGGCGGGCGGAGCGCCGTGTAGGCGTCGCGGATCGGCTGCGGGTACTCGTGCTCGTAATCCAGCACAGGCATGGCCAGCTTGCCGTTGGCGTCGAGCAGAGCAGCAGAAGCGCCGTGCGTGGTGATCGAGATCGCGTCGAACCCTGGCGCCTTGGCGAAGCGCTGGAAGGCATCGAGCATAAAGGACCAGAGCGCCTCGATGTCATAATGCGGATAGAGGCCGTCCTTCAGGACCGTATTCGCCATCCTGGCGACGGCGATTTCCTCGCCGGTCGCCGCGTCGAGAACCACGACCTTGGCGTTGGTCTTGCCGATATCGAGAACGGCGATGCGGCTGTAGTCGGTCATGGCATATGGAAGACGGTGACGAGGTCGCTCTGGACGGGGGAATTGTCAGGATTGGTTTCCATGATATCGCCCATATGCGCCCACCACTTTTTCATGACGGGATGTTCGGGAAGGCTCGCCATCGTGTGATCGGTTGGCCGCGTCAGCACTCCGAACAGCATGTTCGTCTCGCGGTCGAGATGGATCGAGTAGTCGCTGGCACCGGATTTGCGCAGGAGATCAACGAGTTCCGGCCAGATCTCGTCGTGACGCTTGCGGTATTCGGCTTCCATGCCCGGATTGAGCTTCATCTTGAAGGCGTGCTTTTCGAGGGTCATTTCGAGCTCATGGCTTTGATGCGGCGGGCGACGATCGGGATGGCGATGGTGATGATCAGCAGCAGGCCGATGAAGATCGACATGACGATGCCGGGTACATTGAGAAGGCCGAGGCCGAAAGTCACGAGCCCCATGACGAAGGCGGCGATGACGACGCCGCCGATCGTGCCGGAGCCGCCGAGGATCGACACGCCGCCGAGCACCACCATGGTCACCACTTCGAGCTCCCAGCCCTGCGCGATCGAGGGACGCGTGGATCCCAAGCGCGAGGTCAGGCAGACGGCGGCAATGCCGCTCATCACGCCGGTCAGCATGAAGAGGATGAATTTGACGCGCTCGACCGGAATGCCGGAGAAGCGGGCGGCGAAATCATTGTTGCCGATCGTATAGACCTGACGGCCGAAATTCGTGGCGTGCAGCAGGATGGCAAAGAGGATGGCCAACACGATGAAGAGCACGAATTCGAAGGAGAAGACCCAGAAGACATAGCCCTGGCCAAAATAGGCGAAATCGGCCGGGTATTTGCCATAGGCCTGGTCGCCGAGCACGATATAGGAAATGCCGCGGAAGAGGCTCATCGTGCCGATCGTGACGACGATCGACGGCAGTTTCAGCGCCGAGACGAGGAAGCCGTTGAAGAGGCCGCAGGCGAGGCCAGTGCCGATGCCGATGGCAACGAGACCGGGTGTACCGACGCCTGCCTGGGCTGCCGCGCCCATGGCCGTCGAGGCAAGCGCGATGATGGCAGCCACCGACAGATCGATTTCGCCGGCGATGACCAGCAGCGCCATGGCAAAGGCAATCATCGCCTTTTCGGTGAAGTTGAAGGTGGCGTCCGAGAGGTTCCAGGCATCGAGGAAATAGGGCGAAGCCACGGAATTGAAGATGAAGATCAGCACCGCGACGCCGAACAGCAGCACTTCCCAGCTCGACATGATGCGGCGGAACGGCGTGCCCAGACGGTCGGGAATGACGCGTTTTTCAGGTGCGGCGGAAACGGTGCTCATGCTGCCACCTCGATTGGCGTTTCGGCTGCGGCCTTGTCACGCAGGATGATGCGGCCGCGGTTGCGCTCGCGTCTGGCGTTGAAGACTACGGCGAGGATGATGACGGTCCCTGAGATCGCCATCTGCGTGAAGGGCGAGATGCCGATGACGGGCAGGGCGTTCTTGATGACGCCGAGGAAAAGCGCGCCAAGCACCGTGCCGACCACCGATCCGACGCCGCCGGCAATCGAGATGCCACCGATAACGCAGGCCGCGACGCTGTCGAGCTCGAAGCCGTTGGCGATATCGACATAGGCGACAGCATAACGCGACACCCAGAGATAGCTGGCAAGACCGGCCAGAGCGCCGGACAGCACGAAAGCTAGGAACTTGGTCCAGCCGGTATCGATACCGGCATAGACGGCCGCCGTCGGATTGCCGCCGGTCGCATACGCGGAGCGGCCGAACTGGGTGTATTTCAGGACGACATACATGATCAGCACGATGACGATCCCGACCCAGCCGAGAACCGGAAGCCCGAGGATCGGCGTGCGCGGAACGGAGAGGAAGGTCGGCGTCATCTGGTGCGCATTCACCCAGGCGCCGCCCGAGAGCACGAAGGCCATGCCGCGATAGATGGTGAGCGTGCCCAAGGTCACGACGATCGGCGGTATCTCCAGCGCCCAGACCAGGAAACCGTTGATGGCGCCAAGGCAGGCGCCGATGGCGATCGCGGCAATGATCAGCACGGCCAGCGGCAGATCGGGATAGGCGGCATTCATCATCGCAATCGCCATGCCGGTGAAGGCCAGATTGGCGGCGACCGACAGGTCGATCGACTTCGTCAGGATCACCGTCATCTGCGCCAGCGCCAGGATGATGAGGATCGAGGTGTCGTTGAAGATACCGGCGAGATTGTCGGGCGCTGCGAAATCGGCGGCGCGCGTCGAGAAGACGCCGATCATCACGACGATGATAAGGAAGAGCAGGGTTTCCCGTTTTCTGATCAGTCTTGCCATGCTTTTCCCTCACGCATTTCCGGTCGCCGCGCGCACCAGCGCCTCTGGCGAAAGCTTGTCGCGGTCGTAGAGGCCGGCCGAAAGGCCTTCCTTCATGACCAGCACGCGGTCTGACATGCCGATGATTTCAGGCAGTTCGGACGAGATCATGATGATCGACAGGCCCTCGGCGGCGAGCTCGCTGATGAAGCCGTGGACGGCGGCCTTGGAGCCGATGTCGATGCCCTTGGTCGGCTCGTCGAGGATGATGACCTTCGGCATGGTGGCGAGCCACTTGCCGATGACGACCTTCTGCTGATTGCCGCCCGACAGCGTGCCGACGGGAACGGAGAGCGCCGCGGCGCGCAGATCCAGCCGCTCGGCATATTTGCGGGCGAGCGCGAATTCGTTGGCGGCCTTCAGGAAGCCCTTGCGCGAGGTGCGCGTCAACGATGGCAGCGTCATGTTCTGGTAGATCGGCATCGGCAGGGCCAGGCCATGGCGGCCGCGCTCCTCCGGCACGTAGACGATACCGGCGCGGATCGCATCGAGCGGCGAGCTGATCGAAATCTCCTGCCCCTCCAGCGTCAGCTTGCCCGACAGAGGCTTGGTGATGCCGAAGAGGGACTGGCAGAGTTCGGAGCGCCCGGCGCCGATCAGGCCGTAGATCCCTAGGATTTCGCCTTTGCGGAGCGTGAAGGTGATATCGCGGAATTCCGTGCGGTGACAGTATCTCTCCACAGCGAGAACCGGAGCGCCGATCGCCACGTCGATCTTCGGAAAGGCGTTCTCGACATCGCGGCCGACCATCAGCTTGACGATCGCATCCTGCGGCGTTTCCTTCAGGCGCCCGGCGCCGACGGCCTTGCCGTCGCGGAAGACCACGAAATTGTCGGCGATCTCATAGACCTCGTCGAACTTGTGGCTGATGAAGAGGATCGCCTTGCCCTTGGCCTTCAGGCCCTGGACGATACGGAAGAGGTCGTCGATTTCCTTGCGGGAAAGCGCGGCCGTCGGCTCGTCCATGATGACGATGCGGGCCTCGATCGACAATGCGCGGGCGATCGCCACGAGATGGCGCTGCGCGATCGAGAGGTCCTTCAGGCGGATCGTCGGATCGATATTGCTTTCCAGCGAAATGAGCAGCTCGCGCGAGCGCTCGTTCATCGCCTTCCAGTCGATGGTGCGGAAGCGGGTCTTCGGCGCATGGCCGAGAAAAATGTTTTCGGCGACCGTCAGCTCGTCGAAGAGCACAGTCTCCTGATGAATGGCGGTGACGCCCGCGTCGATCGCGGCCTGCGCGCTCGTAAAGCTGACGGCCTGCCCATCGACGATGATTTCGCCCTCGTTGGGACGGTAGATGCCGGTGAGGATCTTGACCAGCGTCGACTTGCCCGCGCCGTTTTCGCCGATCAGGGCTGTGACCTTGCCGGGATAGAGCGCGATGCTGACGTTATCGAGCGCTTTGACACCCGGAAAGATCTGCGAGATGCCGCGCATTTCCAGAATGGCGGGCGCGTCCTTGGGCTCGGCAGCCGCGACGGGTTCTTGAAGGGCAGTGGTCATCAGCAAAACCATGAAGAAAGAGAAGCCCGGCGGCACGAAGCCGCCGGGTGTTCATGCGTGTTTCGAAGATCAGAAGACCTTGGAGAACTGGTCGATGTTCGAAGCGTTGTAGACGAACGGATCGGACATGGCGGCTTCGCCCTTGTCGTCGATCTTGATCTTGCCCATGCGGCCGGCTTCGATTTCCGTGCCCGGCTTGCCATCGGCATCACCCTTGACGAGGTGATAGGCGATCTGCGTTGCCGAGTAGCCGAGGTCGATCGGGTTCCAGATGGCGAATTCCTTCGTCGCACCCGACTTGATCGCGCCGGCCATTTCGGAAGGCAGGCCGAGACCGGTTACGTAGACCTTGCCGACCAGACCCTTGTCTTCGACAACCTTCGAAGCGGCCAGAACACCAACCGTCGTCGGAGCGACGATGACCTTGACGTTCGGGTTGGACTTCAGAAGGCCTTCAGCTTCGCGGTAGGACTTGTCCGAGAGGTCGTCGCCGTAAACGGTGGTGACGAGGTTCAGGCCGGCGAAGTCCTTGAGCTGCTTCTTCATCTGGTCGATCCAGATGTTCTGGTTCGTCGAGGTCGTCGTTGCCGACAGGATGGCGAAGTCGCCCTTGCCGCCTTCGAGGTGATCCTTGACGAGCGTCAGGCACATCTTGCCGATCAGCTCGTTGGAGGACGGGTTGAGCTGCAGGATGCGGCCTTCAGGCGCAACACCCGAATCCCAGGAGATGACCTTGATGCCGCGCTGAGCAGCCTTCTTGAGTGCCGGAACGACGGCGTCCGGGTCGTTCGCCGAAATCGCGATGGCATCGACGCCCTGTGCGATCAGCGAGTTGATGACTTCGATCTGGCCTTCAGCCGTCGTCGAGGTCGGGCCGGTATAGATCACTTCTACGCCGCCGAGTTCCTTGGCTGCTTCCTGCGCGCCCTTGTTGGCGGCATCGAAGAAGCCGTTGCCCAGCGACTTGACGACGAGACCGATCTTGATGTCCTTGGCGCTGGCCGAACCGGCCATCATGGCGACGGCAAATGCCACTCCAATTGCAAGTTTCTTTGCGAGTTTCATGCTTTCATCCTCCCACGTTGATTAAGTCTAACGACATCCGGCCGGCGCCCCTCAGGCGACCGACGAGGAATCCTCCCTTGCGGCCTGCGCCGCGGCGCTCGCAATAACGAGCTTGATACCTGCATCTTCGATCATCCGGACGGATTCCTCCGGAATTCCATCGTCGGTAATGATCGTCGAAACGCGCTCGAGCGGGCACAGAATGAGGCTCGAGCGGCGGCGGAACTTGCTGGAATCGACCATGACGACGAGCTCGTCGGCCTGGTGCATCAGCTTCTGTTCGCTCTGAATGATCTGCGCATCGGCTTCCATGATGCCGTGCGGGCCGACGCCCTGGGCGCCGAAGAAGAACCGGCGCGCATAGAAATGGCGTATCGCGTCATTATCGAACGGCGAGAGAATGAGGCTCTGCTCGCGATAGATGACGCCACCGGGCACGGTGACGGTGTTCTTCGAATGCTTCACCAGATGCTCGGCAATGGCGAAGGAATTGGTCATCACCTGCATCCGGTGGCCGGACATGAAGTGGACCATCTGGAATGTCGTGGTGCCGCCATTGATGATGATGGCATCGCCGGGATCGCAGAGATCGACGGCGGCGCGGGCGATTGCGCGCTTCTTGTCGATATTGACTGATTCTGAAACCCGGAACGGGCGGCCTGCCAGATTGCCGAGCTGCGGCGGATGAACGGCCTCGGCGCCGCCGCGGACGCGGCGGATCTTGCCCTGTACGTGAAGAGCCGCAATGTCACGACGGATCGTGGCCTCGGAAGCCTCGGTCAGTTCAGCGATATCCTGTATCGTGACGACCGACTTTTCCTGTACCGCGCTCATGATGATGCGATGGCGTTCGCGTTCGTGCATTGGTTCCTCCGTGTCACATTTATTTCGTATCGGTTAAAAGCTGTCAATCAAAAACGATCAAGAATTTTCATATTGCGCTGCACAATAATTGTTTTTGATCGTTTTCGATTGACAACGCGCATTTTCATGAGCGATATCGGTCACGACAAGGGCGTGGATTGCTCCGCGCAAAAGAACTCATATGGGAGGATGACATGGCGGCCAACGTCCGGCTTCTTGATAACCGTTGGGATGACAGCTACGCGGCAAAGCTCGATGAGCCCGGCAAGCTGCTCTACCGCTCCAACCTCCTCGGCGCCGACAAGCGCATCACCAATTACGGCGGTGGCAACACCTCCGCGAAGGTGATGGAAACCGATCCGCTGAACGGCGAAAAGGTCAAGGTTCTCTGGGTCAAGGGCTCCGGCGGCGACGTCGGAACCATCAAGCTCGATGGCTTCGCCACGCTTTACCAGGACAAGCTGGATTCGCTGAAGGGCATCTACAAGGGCACAGCGGACGAAGACCGCATGGTCAGCTTCCTGCCGCATTGCACCTTCAACCTGAACTCGCGTGCCGCCTCGATCGATACGCCGCTGCATGGCTTCGTGCCGTTCACGCATGTCGACCACATGCATCCCGACGCGATCATTGCCATTGCCGCTTCCAAGAATTCCAGGGAATTGACGCAGCAGATCTTCGGCGCCGATATCGGCTGGCTGCCCTGGCGCCGCCCGGGCTTCCAGCTCGGTCTTGATCTCGAAGCCTTCGTCAAGGCCAACCCGAATTCCAAGGGCGTCGTGCTCGAAAGCCACGGCCTCTTCACCTGGGCGAACGACGCCAAGGCCTGCTACGAGCTGACACTCGACATCATCAACAAGGCGATCGTCTGGTTTGCCGAAAAGACCGAGGGAAAGACGATCTTCAGCGGCGCTGCGGCGCAGAGCCTGCCGGTCGCCGAACGCCGCGCGATTGCAGCGCGCCTGATGCCGGAAATTCGCGGCCGCATCGGCAAGCAGGAGCGCAAGCTCGGCCATTTCGACGATCAGGATGCCGTGCTCGAGTTTGTCAATTCGAAGAGCCTTCGCCCGCTCGGCGCGCTCGGCACCAGCTGCCCGGATCATTTCCTGCGCACCAAGATTCGCCCGCTGATCGTCGATTTCGATCCGGCAAAGCCTGATGTCGATGCGATCATTGCTGGTCTGGACGCGGCGCTGGAAGCATATCGCGCCGACTACGCACGCTATTACAATGACTGCAAGCATGACAATTCGCCCGCCATGCGCGATGCGAACCCGGTGATCTTCCTGGTGCCCGGCGTCGGCATGCTGTCCTTTGCTCGCGACAAGGCAACCGCCCGTATCGCCAGCGAGTTCTACGTCAACGCCATCAACGTCATGCGTGGCGCCTCGACGGTCTCGGAATATCAGGGGCTTCCGGAACAGGAAGCCTTCGACATCGAATACTGGCTGCTCGAGGAAGCCAAGCTGCAGCGCATGCCGAAGCCGAAGAGCCTAGCCGGCAAGGTCGCCTTCGTCACCGGCGGCGCCGGCGGTATCGGCCGCGCGACGGCGGCACGTCTGGTGGGCGAGGGCGCCTGCGTCGTGCTTGCCGATATCGATCAGGCCGCGCTCGAAGCGACGGAAGCCGATTTCAAGGCCAAGTTCGGTGCTGACGCCGTTCGCAGCGTCAAGCTCGACGTGACCAAGGAAGATGCCGTCATCTCGACCTTCGCCGAATCCTGCGTCGAGTTCGGCGGTGTCGACATCCTGGTTTCGAATGCCGGTATCGCTTCGTCTGCACCGATCGAAAGCACCGAGCTTTCGATGTGGAACAAGAATATCGACATTCTGGCGACCGGCTACTTTCTGGTGTCGCGCGAAGCCTTCCGGCTGTTCCGCAAGCAGAACCTTGGCGGTAACGTGGTCTTCGTCGCTTCGAAGAACGGTTTGGCGTCGTCGCCGAACGCGGCTGCCTATTGCACCGCCAAGGCTGCCGAAATCCATCTGGCCCGCTGCCTGGCGCTCGAAGGGGCAGAAGCCGGTATCCGCGTCAACACGGTCAACCCGGATGCAGTTCTGCGCGGCTCGAAGATCTGGAACGGCGAATGGCGAGAACAGCGCGCGGCGTCCTCGAAGATCGAGGTGGATGATCTCGAGGAACATTACCGCAAGCGTTCGATGCTGAAGCTCAATGTCTTCCCTGAGGATATCGCCGAGGCAATCTACTTCCTGGCGTCGGATCTCTCGGCGAAGTCCACCGGCAACATCATCAATGTCGATGCCGGTAACGCCCAGAGCTTCCCGCGCTGAGGGGCGTAGTTTCGGAATGATGCGGGGGCCTTGCTCTCCTCCCTCATTCCTGTGCTTGTCACAGGAATCCAGTGCGCCCAAGTCCTTGGGCGCGGGAGACTAGAGGCTTCAGCGATTGGTCAGTTATTCACGGCGCAGACGCGCCGTGGCTGGATTCCTGTGACAAGCACAGGAATGAGGGATAGAGCCGCGGACCTCTCCAGGCCGCGATGCAGATCGGGAGGAAATCATGGCCGAGTTCAAGATCGCGCAGGATGTGATCGCGCAGGAAAACGACAAGCGTGCAGCGGCGCTCAAGGAAGACTATGACGCGCTGGGCGCGACGCTGTCCCGCCGCGGCATCGACATTGAAACAGTCACGCGCCGCGTTTCGGAATTCTTCGTCGCCGTCCCTTCCTGGGGCGTCGGCACCGGCGGCACGCGCTTTGCCCGCTTTCCGGGAACCGGCGAGCCGCGCGGCATCTTCGACAAGCTCGAAGATTGCTCCGTGATCAACGAATTGACGCGGGCGACGCCCAATGTTTCTCTGCACATTCCGTGGGACAAGATGGATGCCAAGGAGCTGAAGGCAAAGGGTGATTCACTCGGCCTCGGCTTCGACGCGATGAATTCCAACACCTTTTCCGATGCGCCCGGCCAGAAGCATTCCTATAAATATGGCTCGCTGAGCCACACCGATGCGGCAACGCGGGCGCAGGCCGTCGAGCACAATCTCGAATGCATCGAAATCGGCAAGGCGATCGGCTCCAAGGCGCTGACGGTCTGGATCGGCGACGGTTCGAACTTCCCGGGCCAGAGCAATTTCACCCGGGCCTTCGAGCGCTATCTCGCCTCCATGGCCGACATCTACAAGGCTCTGCCTGACGACTGGAAGCTGTTCTCCGAGCACAAGATGTACGAGCCGGCCTTCTATTCGACCATCGTGCAGGACTGGGGCACAAACTACCTGATAGCCCAGACGCTCGGCCCCAAGGCACAGTGCCTCGTCGACCTTGGCCACCACGCGCCGAACACCAATATCGAGATGATCGTCGCCCGTCTGGTGCAGTTCGGAAAGCTCGGCGGCTTCCATTTCAACGACTCGAAATATGGCGACGACGATCTCGACGCCGGCTCGATCGAGCCTTACCGCCTGTTCCTCGTCTTCAACGAGCTTGTCGATGCCGAGCAGCGTGGCGTCAATGACTTCAACCCGGCACACATGAT
The DNA here is from genome assembly GCF_056396985.1 of Rhizobium sp. 05N430. NCBI lineage: Bacteria > Pseudomonadati > Pseudomonadota > Alphaproteobacteria > Hyphomicrobiales > Rhizobiaceae > Rhizobium > Rhizobium sp. 05N430. Next base: position 622,111 of record NZ_JBFTMO010000002.1, read on the forward strand.
CGATCAGTCGCATAACGTGACGGACCCGATCGAAAGCCTGATCAACAGCGCCAACGAAATCCGCCGCGCCTATGCGCAGGCGCTGCTCGTCGATCGCAAGGCGCTGGCTGGTTACCAGGATGGAAACGATGCACTGATGGCGACCGAAACGGTGAAGCGCGCCTACCGTGCCGATGTCGAGCCGATCCTCGCCGAAGCCCGGCGCCGCGCCGGCGGCGCCATCGATCCGGTCGCGACCTATCGCGCCAGCGGCTACCGCAACAAGGTCTCGGCCGAGCGTCCGGCCTCAGCTGCCGGTGGCGGCGGGATAATTTAAGCTTTGCAAGGCTTCGGGCCGCCGTTGTCCTCAACAGCGGCCCTTTGCGTTCAGGGCTTCCATTCACCGGCGATCTGCCGGGTGGCGACGTTCAGCCGGTTCCAGACATTGATATTGGCAATGGCGATGACGAGAGCTGCAATGCTCTTGCCGTCGAAATGACGGGTGGCCTCGTCCCAGATTTCGTCCGGCACAGGGTCTGCCCGGTCGCTGAGCCGTGTGACGGCTTCGGTAAGTGCCAGAGCTGCGCGTTCCTGATGGGAGAAATACGGCGCTTCGCGCCAGGCCGCGACGGCGAAGAGCCTCTCGTCCGTTTCTCCGAGCTTTCGGGCGATGCGCGGATGGCCGTCTACGCAGACGCCGCAACCATTGATCTGGCTGGCGCGCAGATTGACCAGTTCCAGCAGCTTCGGCGACAGCCCGACTTTTTGCGGGACGCTGCTCAGCGCCATCAGCGCCTGCATGGCTTCAGGAAGAACAACGGCCGGATTTCCCATTCTTGATTGCATGTTATGTCTCCTTGTCGATTTCGTGGTTTGAACGATTACGCTGCCATCCGTTGTCACATCGGCCGGCAGCCGTTCGTCATGGTGTTGACGGAACACGCGAGGAGGATGTGACAGATGGACGAGAAGAAATTTCTGGCAGACCAGTTCGAGACCAACCGGACGCATCTGAAGGCAGTGGCCTACCGTATGCTCGGCTCGAGCACCGAGGCGGATGACGCCGTCCAGGAGGCGTGGCTGAGGCTTTCCCGCTCGGATGCCGGGGAGGTGGCGAATATCGGCGGCTGGCTTCGCACCGTGGTTGCCCGCATCTGCCTGGACATGCTGCGCTCGAAGAAGACGCGGCGTGAAGAGCCGCTCGATCTTCCGGTCCACGAAACGATAGCAGACACCAAGGCATCCGCGGATCCGGAGCGCGAGGCACTGGTTGCCGATTCGGTCGGCGTTGCCATGCTGGTTGTCCTCGATCAGCTCGGCCCGGCAGAACGCGTCGCTTTCGTGCTGCACGATATGTTCGACATTCCCTTCGACGATATCGCGCCAATCATCGGCCGGACATCCGAGGCGGCGCGGCAGCTTGCGAGCCGGGCGCGGCGGCGGATTCAGGGGAAGCCGGAGATACCTGCTGCGGATATCGAGCGGCGAAAGACGCTGGTGACGGCATTCCTGGCGGCATCACGCAACGGTGACTTCCAGGCGCTGCTGTCGCTTCTGCATCCCGACGTTGCCTTCGTGCCGGATGCTGCGGCCTTGCGGCTCGGCGATACGGGTGAGCTACACGGCGCGCATGCCGTGGCAACCACCTTCAACGGGCGCGCGCGCGGCGCCCAGGGTGCCTTCATCGACGATGGGTTTGGCTTCATCGTTCATATCCAGGGCGAGCTGCGCATTGCGGCACTCATCGCCTTCGATGGAGACCGAATCTCGCGCATCGAGGCCATTGCCGATGCAGATCATCTTCAGCGCCTCGAATACACGCCGTTCCATCATTAGGCATATGGTCTTCCGCAGGCGATGGCGTGCGCAGTCTCTGCGCATGCCTTTTCATTTCTGCTCATAGAGCCACTTTACCGGTTGACAGGACCACTTCCGCCGATATTCTATTATTAAGCCTGACATAACATAATAGTGGAACAATTCACCGGGAGCATGCAAATGAAGACTCTAGTCGCATTCCTTCTTGGCACCGCGCTGGTCGCACTGCCGACGACATTGATGGCTCAGGAAAAGGGTGGCGTCATCAACGTCGCCACGATCGGCGAACCGCCGACGCTTGATCCGATGTCCTCCACCGCCGATCTCGTCGGCATCGTCACGCAACACATTTTCGAGACGCTCTACACCTTCGACAAGAAGTGGAACGTTACGCCGCTTCTGGCCGAAAGCCTGCCGGAGATCAGCGCCGACGGTAAGACCTACACGATCAAGCTGCGCACCGGCATCAAGTTCCACGACAATACCGACATGACGTCCGACGACGTCGTCGCCTCGCTCAATCGCTGGACGAAGATCGCTTCGCGCGGCAAGCAGGTCGTCGGCTTCATCGATTCGATCACTGCCGTCGATCCGGCGACCGTGAAGATCGTGCTCAAGCAGCCCTATGCGCCGCTGACCTCGCTGCTCGCCTTCAACAATTCCGCCGCGATCATCATTCCGTCCGAAAAGCAGGACGAGCCGATGAAGGAATTCATCGGTACCGGCCCCTACATGCTCAAGGAGCGCAAGGCCGACCAGTATATCCAGCTCGTGCGCTTCGACGGCTACAAGTCGCGCGATGGCGAGAGCGACGGTTATGGTGGTGCGCGCCACCAGTATCTCGACGAAATCCGCTTCGTGCCGGTTCCCGATGCCAATACCCGCGTCGAGGCTGCGGTCTCCGGCCAGTATGATTATGTCGATTCCATCCCGGTCGAATCCTTCGACAAGCTGAAGGCATCGAGCGCCTCGCAGCCGGTCATCCTGAAGCCCTTCGGCTATCCGGTCTTCGTCTTCAACACCAAGGAGGGCGTTGCCAAGAATGTCGAGGTCCGCAAGGCGATCCGTCAGGCGCTCAGCATGGAAGACATGCTGGCGGCAGCCTTCGGCAGCACGGATTTCTACACGCTCGACGGCGATATCTACCCGAAGCCGTTTGCCTGGAACACCGATGCCGGCGTCGAGGGCAATTATAACGTCGCGGATCCCGAAGGCGCTGCAACGGCTGCGAAAAAGGCTGGCTACAATGGTGAGCCGATCCGCATCCTCACCAGCCGCCAGTACGAATTCCACTACAAGATGGCGCAGGTCGCCGCCGAGTATCTGAAGCTTGCCGGCTTCACCGTCGACCTGCAGGTCGTCGATTGGGCAACGCTGACGCAGCGCCGCACGGACTCCAAGCTTTGGGACATCTACATCACCCATAGCCCGTTCTTGCCGGAACCCGCGCTGATCGGTTCGCTGTCGCCGAGCTCGCCCGGCTGGTGGGATACGCCGGCGCGCAAGACGACCGTCGATGCCTTCACCTCGGAAGTCGATCCGCAGAAGCGCATCGCGCTCTGGGCCGATGTCCAGAAGGCGATGTATGACGAGCTTCCCTACATGAAGATCGGCGACTTCAACGCCGTCTCGGCGAAGTCGACCAAACTCGAAGGCGTCGATCCGGCTCCGTGGCCCTACTTCTGGAACGCGTCCGTCAAGAAGTAATCGCGGGCCTCTGATGATGGCGGCTGCTGCTCCCCACCCCCTCATCCCTGTGCTCGTCACAGGGATCCAGCCACGGCGCGTCTGCGCCGTGAATGACCTGAATTGCGTCACAGGGTCTTCTGCGCCCAAGGACTTGGGCGCGCTGGATTCCTTTGACGAGCACAGGAATGAGGGAGTGATTGTTGCCGCCGTCTACTTCCAACCGTGTGCGGGGTGCATGCCTCAATGATACGCTACATTCTCCAGCGCCTTGCGGGCATGATCGTCGTGATGTTTCTCGTCGTCACGATCGTCTTCGTCATCGTGCGCGTCACGCCGGGTGATCCGGCGGCCGTGATGCTCGGCCCCGATGCGACGCCGCAGGACATTGCCGATCTGCGCGCCAGCCTCGGCCTCGACCGGTCTCTCGTGGTGCAATACATCTATTATATCGGCCAGCTGTTGAAGGGCGATCTCGGCCAGTCGATCTTCCTCAACATGCCGGTCACATCGGCGCTGCTCGACCGTGCCGAACCGACCTTCTTCCTGACGATCTTCTCGCTCGCGATCGCCAGCCTGATCGCGCTGCCGATCGGCATCTACGCCGCCTACCGGCGCGGCTCGTTCGTCGACCAGGCGGCAACGACACTGGCGATGTTCGCCGCCAGCATTCCGAGCTTCTGGCTGGGCCTCATTCTGATGCAGGTTTTCGCTGTCCGCTTCGGGATGTTCCCGGTGTCGGGCTATGGCGGGCCCGGCTCGACATTTCTCGACCGCATGTATCACCTGACCCTGCCCGCTTTCGCGCTCGGCATCGTCTCGTCGGCGCTGATCCTTCGCTTCACCCGTGCCTCGATGCTCGACGTGCTGGGTGACGACTATATCCGCACGGCCCGCGCCAAGGGGTTGGTCGAGCGCAAGGTGATCCTCAAGCATGCGCTGAAGAATGCGCTGATTCCGATCCTGACGGTTCTCGGCCTGACCGCGGCTGTGCTGATCTCCGGCGCCGTTGTTACCGAGACAGTCTTTGGCCTTCCCGGTGTCGGCAATCTCGTCGTCTCGGCCGTTCTCCGCCGTGATTATCCGGTTATCCAGGGAGCGCTGCTGGTGATCGCGGCACTCTACGTCCTGATCAATTTTGCGATCGACATGCTCTATCTGCTCGTCGATCCGAGGGTGCGCTACTGATGACGGATATCGCAATCAAGCCCGCGGAAAGCGAAAACCGCAAGTTCATCCGCCGTCTGCTGAGACGCAAGACGGTTGCCTTCGGCCTCGTCATCCTCGTCATCTTCGTGCTGCTGGCAGTCCTGGCCCCTTGGGTCGCGCCTTACTCGCCGTCGAAGCTGTCGATCGTCAACCGGCTGAAGCCGCCGAGCGGAACCTACTTCTTCGGCACCGACGAGTTCGGCCGTGATGTGCTGTCGCGCACGATCTATGCCGGCAGGCTGTCGCTGCTGGTCGGTGTCGCGGTCGTGGCGCTGTCATCGGTGATCGGCGTGACGCTGGGCCTGCTTGCCGGCTTCTTCAAGAAGCTCGACACGCCGATTGCCCGCCTGATCGACGCGATGATGGCCTTTCCGGATATCCTGCTGGCGATCGCGCTCGTCGCCGCGCTCGGTCCGTCTCTGACGACAGTGATCATCGCGTTGTCGATCGTCTATGCACCGCGTCTTGCCCGTATCGTTCGCGCCTCGACGCTTGTCATCCGCGAGCTGCCTTATGTCGAGGCGGCGCAAGCGCTCGGCATTTCGACCTTCCACATCATGACCCGCCATGTGCTGCGCAACCTGCTGTCGCCGATCATGGTACAGGCGACCTTCCTGTTTGCCAGCGCCATGCTGGCCGAAGCCGGTCTCTCCTTCCTCGGCCTCGGCGTCAGCCCTGAAATTCCGACCTGGGGCACGATGATCGCCGCTGGCCGCCAGTATATTGGCCAGGCCGACTGGATGACGCTGTTTCCGGGTGTCGCCATCATTCTCTCCGTGCTCTCGCTCCAGATGGTCGGTGACGGTCTGCGCGACATGCTTGATCCAAAACTTCGAAAGGACCTGTAAATGACCGGTGAAAAAGCGGGCAAGCCGCTCCTCCTCACCAATGTGAAGCCGATGGCTTTCGGTGCCGGAACGCCTGCAGGCGCCGTCGATATCCTCGTCGATGCCGACGGCAAGATTGCCAAGATCGGCCCTCAGCTCGCTGTCTCCGAGGACGTGACGCGCGTCGATGGCAAGGGCGCCTGGATCTCTCCCGGCTGGGTGGACCTGCACGTCCATATCTGGCACGGCGGCACCGATATCTCGATCCGCCCATCCGAATGCGGCGCCGAGCGTGGCGTCACGACGCTTGTCGATGCAGGATCCGCCGGTGAAGCCAACTTCCACGGCTTCCGCGAATATATCATCGAGCCGTCGAAAGAGCGGATCAAGGCCTTCCTGAATCTCGGCTCGATCGGTCTCGTCGCCTGTAACCGCGTTGCGGAGCTGCGTGATATCAGGGATATCGATCTCGATCGCATTCTCGAGTGCTATGCCGAAAACAGCGAACACATCGTCGGCCTTAAGGTGCGTGCCAGCCACGTCATCACCGGCTCCTGGGGTGTGACCCCGGTCAAGCTCGGCAAGAAGATCTCCAAAATCCTGAAGATCCCGATGATGGTGCATGTCGGCGAGCCGCCGGCACTCTATGACGAAGTGCTAGAAATCCTCGGTCCTGGCGACGTCGTCACCCACTGCTTCAACGGCAAGGCGGGCTCCAGCATCATGGAAGACGAGGATCTCTTCAATCTCGCGGAACGTTGCGCAGGCGAGGGCATCCGCCTCGACATCGGCCATGGTGGCGCCTCCTTCTCCTTCAAGGTGGCGGAAGCGGCGATCAATCGCGGGCTGCTGCCGTTTTCGATCTCGACCGACCTGCATGGCCATTCGATGAACTTCCCGGTCTGGGATCTGGCGACGACGATGTCGAAGCTGCTGTCGGTCGGCATGCCGTTCGACAAGGTCGTGGAAGCCGTCACCCATGCCCCGGCCTCGGTCATCAAGCTGTCGATGGAAGATCGCCTGGCTGTCGGCCAGCGCGCCGACTTCACCATCTTCGACCTGATCGATTCCGATATCGAAGCGACCGATTCCAACGGCGACGTATCGGTACTCAACAAACTTTTCGAGCCTCGCTACGCCGTCATCGGCAGCGAGGCGATCACGGCGAGCCGCTATATCCCGCGTGCCCGCAAGCTCGTGCGTCACAGCCACGGCTATTCCTACCGGTAAGAAAGAAGATAGAAATCGCATGACAGGAGCTTACGTGAACACGTCTCCAACCACCGCCAAACTATCCGGTTCGCCTCAGGAGAGGCTGGCGGCGCTTGGCATCACCCTGCCGCCGGCGCCGCCGCCGATCGCCAATTTCGTGACGCATGTCATCGAAGGCAATATTCTCTACCTGTCCGGCCAGGGGCCGCGGGAGGCCGATGGCTTCCTGCATTCCGGCAAGGTCGGCGCCTCCGTCAGCGTCGAGGATGCCTACAAGCATGCACGGCTGACCGGCATCAACCTGCTGTCCGTCATGCAGGATGCACTCGGCGATCTGTCGCGCGTCAAGCGCGTCGTCAAGCTGCTCGGCATGGTCAATGCGGTGCCTGATTTCCTTGATCATCCGAGTGTCATCAACGGCTGCTCCGATCTCTTCATCGATGTCTTCGGCGAAGAGCGCGGACAGCACGCCCGCTCGGCGGTGGGTTTCGGCTCGTTGCCGGGAAACATCACCGTCGAGATCGAAGCGATCGTCGCCTTGCGCGACTAGAGGAGAATGTCAGTGGTTGCGCCAGCCCATAATCTTTTCGATGCGTTCCGCCGACGCGCGCACATGCGCCGTGTAGCGGTTCTCGTCCGAAAAGGCCTTCTGCTCGGGAAGGACGATGGAGATGGTGGCAACGCACTGGCCGTCGCGATCGCAGATCGGCGAGGCGATGCAGGCGACCGCATAGTCGGATTCGCCAGCCTGGATCGAAAGGCGCGACTGGAAAGCTGCGCCTGCCGAACTCGACAGCACCTCGGCGTCCATTTCCGCCCGGCCGGTCGGCGAGGTCTTGGCGCATCGTTTGAACAGATCGACGCGTTCCGGCTCCGGCAGGTGCCCGACGAGCAGGCGGCCGGAGGCCGTCCAGTTCAATGGCACGCGGGTTCCGACGCGGGACGCGACCTGGAAATGGCTCGGACCATCGGCCATGGCAAGCACCAGCATATAGTCGCCGTCGCGGCCGCAGACCTGAACGGTCTCGTCCGCCTCGCGGCAGAGGTCGTGCATTTCATGGGTGGCGACGCTCATGAAATCCAACGAGCGGGCATAGGCAAGACCATAGTGGTAAAGCCGGGAGCCGAGCCAGACCGAGCCGTCCGTATTGCGCGACAGCATGTTCTTCTCGACCAGATCATCGACGATCACATAGACGGTGGAGAGCGGCGCCTTGACGGCCTTCGCGATCGCGTAGACACCGGCTGGAGACCCGGTTTCGTAAAGATAATCAATGACCTGCAGAGCACGGTCGATACCGCTTACGCGCGAACGGCGCGCAGTCTTGCCGCCGTCCGCCTCTTCCACAGAGACGCCGTCTTCGGAGTAAACTGCCGATGATGTCTTGCCGTCCAATTGCACGCTCCTCGTCTGAATATGCGAGTTTATTACATTACTATGGCATAGCCGTCACTGAGGCAAATCGCAACACCCCTCACGCAGCGGCCACCGAAATTGGAGATACAAATGTCTGATGACATCCGCACGTCGATCGGCCTTCGCCCGGTCATCAATGTTTCCGGCACCATGACCAGCCTCGGCGCGTCGATCGTCGTTCCCGAGGCAATTGCCGCCATGTCGGCGATCCTGCCGCAGTTCGTCGAGGTCAACGACCTGCAGCGCAAGGCAAGCGCCGTCATCGCCCGGCTGACGGGCGGCGAGGCGGGCTTCGTCACTGCATCCTGCTCGGCAGGTATCTCGCTGGCTGTCGCAGGCACCATCACCGGAAACAATCTGCTGGCGATCGAGAAGCTGCCTGAGGTGACGACGGAAAAGAACGAAGTGCTCGTGCAGATGGGCCACGTCGTCAGCTATGGCGCGCCTGTCGATCAGGCGATCCGTCTTGCCGGCGGCAAGGTCGTGTTCGTGGGACAGGCGACCTCGACGCATCGCTTCCATATGGAAAATGCGATCACCGAAAAGACAGCCGCCGCCGTCTATGTCGTCTCGCACCACGTCGTCGATTACGGTCTGCTGAACCTAAAGGAATTCGTCGAGATCGCTCACGCCAAGGGCGTGCCCGTCATCGTCGACGCGGCCTCGGAATATGACCTGAAGATCTTCCTTGAGCAGGGGGCAGATATTGCGCTCTATTCCGGCCACAAGTTCCTGGGCGGCCCGACCTCGGGCATCGTCGCCGGAAAGAAGGAGCTGGTCCGCAACGCCTTCCTGCAGAACATGGGCATCGGCCGCGGCATGAAGGTCGGCAAGGAAAGCATCTTCGGCGTCATGGCGGCCTTGGAAGCCTGGGAAAAGCGCGATCACGCCGGCATTCGCGAGCGGGAAACCAGCTATCTCAATCTCTGGAAGGAGAAGCTGGAGGGACGTCCGGGCGTGACCGCGCTGATCGAGCCTGATCCGACCAACAATCCGCTCGACCGCATGCGCGTGATCGTCAAGGCCGACGAGGCGCACATCACCGCCTGGGATCTGGCTGACGCGCTCGCCCGCGGCACGCCGCCGATCATCGTGCGCGATCACGAAGTCGAGCATCACTATTTCTATCTCGATCCGTGCAACCTGCATCCGGGCCAGGAAAAGATCGTCGCCAGCCGTCTGGGCGAGGAACTCGACAAGGCGCGTGGCTCCAACGAGATCATCGCGACGCCGATCGAAAACCGCAGCAAGCACCGCTTCGACGGCGCGCTTCGCTGGCCTGACTAAGGGCCGATTGCCCAGAGAATGAAGCAGTGCGTGAAGCCCTCCCCCTTGTGGGGAGGGGTTGGGGAGGGGATCTTACACAAACCCCTCCCGCCTGCCGTAACCCTCCCCACAAGGGGGAGGGTTACGGCTGCCGCAGCGCCGAGCACTGCCGGACGCAACTGAAACGAAGGGGACGACCATGATCGCGGAAGCTCAGAAAAGACAGGCCATTGATCCGGTCCTCTCCGTCCGTAACCTGACGACATCGTTTCTGGTCGATGGCGCCTGGAAGCCCGTGGTTCGCGAGGTTTCCTTCGATGTCGCGCCCGGCGAGACGGTGGCTATCGTCGGCGAAAGCGGTTCCGGCAAGAGCGTTACCTCGCTGTCGATCATGCGGTTGCTGCAGGCGGATTCGAGCCGTATCGAAGGCAAGATCATGCTTGGCGGGCGTGATCTCCTTGCTCTTCCCGAAGAGGATATGCGCAAGGTTCGCGGCAATGACGTCGCGATGATCTTCCAAGAGCCGATGACGAGCCTCAACCCGCTCTTCACCATCGGCGACCAGATTTCCGAGGCGCTGCTCTGCCACAGGTCGATGTCGAAGGCGGATGCCCGCGCCGAGACGATACGTCTTCTGGAGAAAGTGCGCATTCCCTCCGCGGCCTCGCGTTTCGACGAATATCCGCACCGGTTCTCCGGCGGCATGCGCCAGCGCGTGATGATCGCCATGGCGCTCGCCTCGCGGCCGAAGCTCTTGATCGCCGACGAGCCGACGACAGCACTCGACGTGACAATCCAGGGCCAGATCCTCGACCTGATCAAGATGCTGCAGGAAGAGCAGGGGACGTCGGTCCTCTTCATCACCCACGACATGGGCGTCGTCGCCGAAATCGCCGACCGGACCGTCGTCATGTATCGGGGCGAGCAGGTGGAAACCGGCGAGACCGCCGATATTTTCCACCGCGGCAAGCATCCCTATACGCGGGCGCTCCTATCGGCTGTGCCGGTGCTTGGCTCGATGCAGAACTATGAGCGGCCGCTGCGCTTTCCGGTCGTCAACACGGCGACCGGCGAGTCCGATATTCCGGTGCAGACCGCAGATACGGTCGCTGCCACGGCGCGTCCGGTTCTGGAGGTCAAGAACCTCACCAAGCGCTTCGACATTCACTCCGGTCTTTTCGGCAAGCTGACCGGCCGCGTTCACGCCGTTGAAAACGTCTCCTTCGATCTTCATGCCGGCGAGACGCTGTCGCTGGTTGGCGAATCCGGTTGCGGAAAATCGACCACCGGCCGCGCGATCATGCGGTTGATCGAAGCGCAGAGTGGTTCCGTCATCGCCGACGGCAAGGATGTGCTGGCGCTCGACAAGTCGGGTATGCGCGAGATGCGAAAGATCGTGCAGATGATCTTCCAGGACCCCTTCGCCAGCCTCAACCCGCGCATCCGTGTCGGCGATGCGATTGCCGAACCTTATCTCGAACACAAGATGGGAACGGCAAAGCAGGCAAAGGAGCGCGTCGCCGATCTCCTGACCAAGGTCGGGTTGACGCCCGACATGGCCTCGCGGTTCCCGCATGAATTCTCCGGCGGCCAGCGCCAGCGCATCTGCATTGCCCGGGCGCTTGCGCTGGAGCCAAAGGTGATCGTCGCCGACGAAAGCGTGTCGGCTCTCGACGTCTCGATCAAGGCGCAGGTCATCAACCTGATGCTCGATCTGCAGCAGAGCCTGAACCTCGCCTTCCTGTTCATCTCCCACGACATGGCCGTCGTCGAGCGCGTCAGCCATCGCGTCGCGGTCATGTATCTCGGTGAAATTGTCGAGATCGGCCCGCGCGCGGCGGTCTTCGGAAATCCGCAGCACGACTACACGAGAAAGCTGATGGCGGCAGTCCCCGTGCCCGATCCCGACAGAAGGAGCGAGAAACGGGCGGTGGCAAACGACGAGATCAAGAGCCCCATTCGGCCCGTCGATTACGCGATCAAGCCGCTGGAATACCGGGAAGTGTCACCCGGGCATCTAGTGGCGGTCTAGATCAGCCGCGCAGGGATTTCGAGTGCTGCGCCTGCATCCGCCAGGCGGCGGTCCAGCGTTACGAGTTGCGCGCGCGTTTCCTCGGCCAAAGCCAGGTGCAGTGCGTCGCCGGCCCCCAGGTCGACGTTTCGCTGGGCGGTAAGTTTCGCCGCAAGGGCAAAGTGGCGTCTTTCGACGGCAAACCAGCTCGAAGGTCTCGTGGACCAATCCCTCGAAGACCTGCTGGATCTCGGCCTGATATTGGCTGTTCAGCTGCCCGGCGCGGATTTTCAACGCGATTGCCGACGAAAACTCGGTCAGCGTCCAATCGCTGACAACCACGCGGCTCGTGTTCACCGCGTCCCACAAAAAAGCGCTGGCCCGCTCGCTTGAATCGTCGTTGACCAGCGCGGCGATAATGACGGACGTGTCGAGATAGAACATTCAGTACCGTTCGCTGTTGCGCATGCTGCGGATGAAAGTGCCGGAATCGACGCTCTGCTTCGGCTGCGCTTGGCGCAATGCCCGCAACGCTTCGAGGTCGATCGGTGTCTTGGGTTTCCTGATCGGCACGATTTCGGCCACCGGCTTGCCGTGTTTCAGAATTTGCACGGTTTCGCCTGCCTCGACGCGTTCGACGAGTTCGCTGAAATGCGCCTTCACGTCTTCAAGATTAACCTGCGTCATCGCCGCACCTTCATGGGTCTCGAGAGGGTCATATTACCGGAGAGAGGTGAGGGGCAAGCGCATAAAACAGCGAAAGCCGCCGCGTGGGGGATCGCGGCGGCTTTCGCACGGGGGCAGGGAAGGTCCCCGGATGTCAACCGAAGCAGCAAACCGTAGACGGATTTGCGGAGGCCCGGTTGGCGATGGCGTTGATGAAATTGCCGACCTTGGAGGTGTTCGGCTCGCGTTTACGTGCGGCCGTCTCCAGGAGTTGCTTGAAGTCTTCAAGCTTCACGCCGTCGGCGCGCATCACCATGGCGATCAGCGGGTCGCGAAGAGCTTCGGAAATGGTCAAATCTATGGCCTTTGTCATGGTAGTCCTCCTTTCGTGGGCGGTCGCCCGTGTTCCGCAGCCGCAGTCTGCCCTCTCGGCATTGACTCTCGCGATCGGCGGTGTTACCGGTAAGTAACAATGCATTTGTTACCGATCGGTCACATCGATGTCAAGGACTTCGTCCTCAAAAAAATCAGAAACTTCGACTGAAATCGCCCAAGGCATCACGGACGAAAAGATCCCTCCGCGGGAGCGTATCGTCTCGACGGCCTCGGAGCTTTTCCGCGAGCATGGCATCCGCGGCATCGGCGTCGATGCCATTGCCGATGCGGCTCTTACGAACAAGATGACGCTCTACAGGCATTTCGGCTCCAAGGATGAGCTGATCTGCGAAACGCTGCGGCGCGCCTCTGAAAAGGCGGAGCAGATCTGGCGTGATCTGGAAACCGCTCACCCGGGTAATCCGCGTGCCCAGCTCGATGCCTGGGTCGAAGGCCGCGCGCACTGTCTGAACGGCGAGCCGGCGGGCTGCGATCTTGCCAATGCGGCGATCGAGCTCAAGGGCGAGGGCCATCCGGCCTATGGCGTCATTGAGCGCCACAAGGCCGATCAGCGTCAGCGCCTCGTCGCGCTTTGCGCCGCAGCCGGCGCCAGCGAGCCGCAGCTTTTGGCCGATACGCTCACTCTGCTTCTCGAAGGTGCGCGCGTGACGCGTCAGTCGATGGGCAGCGATGGCTGCTGCAGCCATTTCGCCAAAGCGGCAAGTGCTGCCGTCGCCTCCTATTGCTGAAGCACACCGCCGTGGAACCTCCGCGGCGGCGAGGCGTTACCTTCCTGGTCAGGAAGAACCCGTGGCAGTGATATGAACTACACCTATCTCCATCGTCTCTATGCCAAGCGCGCCGAGCTTGAAGCCAAGCTTGAGTTGCACGAGGCACGCGACTGCTTCGGCGACGAGGAGATAGAAGACGGTACCGAAGCAGATCTGCGGCAGCGCCTCAGCGAAGTCACCCAGGAAATCGACAATCTGGAACATTCGCCGGGCGGCTAACTTGCAGCGTCCAGAAGCTCGACAGTCCGCCTGTCGAATTCTCCCTCGTAATATTTGTCGATCGCCCGGTGAAAGGGCGAGCCGTGGTCGCTGATCGCGGCAAACAGCGTGAGCGACGAGCGGAACTTCAGATCATCCGGCGACCCGAGAATGTCATGAGCGCTCCGGCCATCCACCGCCAGCATCGCATCGACGCAGCGAAGCAACCTGGTTCCAAGGATCGGATCGGCGAGATAGGCGGCAGCTTCCTCGGCAGAGCGGATGGCGTATTTCTCCGCCATCGATGAAGTTCCAAGTCCTGCGATCTGCGGAAAGATGAACCACATCCAGTGCGATCGCTTGCGGCCTGCCTTCAGCTCGGACAGAGCCTGGCCATAAATGCCGTTTTGTGCGTCGATGAAACGATCGAGATCGTAGTTCAGGTCACTGGACATGGGGCGCCTCCCTTGCGGGGAACATATGGGAGGCTGCGTGGATTTCCATCATGCTGCCGTCAGCAGCCCCTTTCGGCGTAGGGGCTATATTCGCGGCACGCATCCAGATGGTGGTGGGGGTGCGGAACAGCGGTGACGGGCGCGGCAATTGCCGAGGTCGTCACGGGATCGGTTGCGACAGGCGTGGTGAAGTGGCCGGTGAGGCCGACGATCGCAAGAAGCGCGATCGCTGATACGACTACGAGCCGCTCAATGCCTGAAAGCCTCTGGGCCTTCACATGTTCGGCATAATCCTGCTCGCCGTCGCCGGCGCTAAAACTGTCAAAATTGGTCATGGCATGAAACTCCGAGTATCGCCGCGAGACCTGCCATGAGCTAACCGCTCACAGCGGGTGGGAGCCCGCGTGCGCCACACATTTATGTAGCCGCCTCATTGAATTTAAGCCGTCGCTCAGCAAACGCTGTGTTCAGAAAATGGTATCAATAGACGTTATTGCCCAATCCGGTACTGGCGATGATCGGCGATCCGCGATAGTTCTTTGACCCAGCAGAGATTGCGGATTTTTTCCATGACCAAATCATATGGCGCGATGTCCATTGCGCAGCTTTCTGTCCTTATTCAAAGCGGTGAAGCGGATCCTGTCGCAGTGACGGAATCGATCCTTGCCGGTATCACATCCTATCCGGATCAGACGATTTTCCTCGAACTGACCGAGGATCGCGCCCTTTCGGAAGCCAAGGCATCGGCCGAGCGCCTGAGGCAGGGCCGGTCGCTCGGCGTGCTCGATGGCATACCGATTGCCTGGAAGGATCTCTTCGATATCGAGGGCATCCCGACGACGGCGGGCTCGACCGTTCTGTCCGATGCGCCGGCGGCAAAGAGTGATGCGGCTATCGTCACGGCGCTGAAGCAGGCCGGGATGATCGCCGTCGGCCGCACCAATATGAGCGAATTCGCTTTCTCTGGCCTCGGCATCAATCCGCACTACGGCACGCCGCACAACCCGCACGGCAAGGACCAGCCGCGCATTCCGGGCGGCTCGTCTTCGGGTGCGGGCGCTGCCGTCGCCGCGGGCCTCGTGCCGGTTGCCATGGGCACCGATACCGGTGGATCGGTGCGTATTCCGGCGGCGTTGAACGGCATCACCGGCTACAAGGCAACCCACGGCCGTCACGCCATGGGCGGGGTCTTCCCATTGTCCGGAAATCTGGATTCGCTTGGTCCGCTCTGTCGCACAGTGCAGGATGCCGTGTGGGTGGACGCAGCAATGCGCGGCCGGACTTCGTCCGAGATCACCCGGCGCCCGATCGAAGGTCTTGAAGTCGTCATTCCCGAGAATGTTGTATTCGACGGTGCCGAGCCCGGTGTTGTCGCCACCTTCGAAGCCACAGTCGAGCGGCTGAGCCGCAAGGGCGTCCGCTTTACGCGCATCAAGATGCCAGTCTTCGACGAGATTTTCGCGTTGATGGCAAGATACGGTGCGCTTGTCACCGCAGAAGCCTTTGCCCTGCACCGCGAGCGTCTGGCGGGGCCGGAAGCGGCGCGGATGGACCATCGCGTCGTCATGCGCACCCGGCTCGGCGAGCGCACGACCACTGCCGATTATATCGCCATTCTGGCTGAACGCCGCCGGATGATCGCCGAGAGCGAGGCGCTGATCGCTGGCCGGTTGCTCGCCTTCCCGGCAGTCGCCCACGTCGCGCCGCCGATCGCGCCGCTGGAAGCGGATGACGAGCTCTTCATCGCCGTCAACGGCAAGACCTTGCGCAACACGCTCATCGGCAATTTCCTCGACTGGTGCGGCGTCTCGATGCCCTGCGGCCGCGGCGATGCGGATATGCCGGTCGGCTTCCTGCTGTCAGCGCCTGCCAACTGCGACGAAGCGCTGCTTTCGGCGGCGCTCGCGATCGAGCCGGCGGTGCAGGAGGGGTTCTGAGCGGGCCCGAAAATTATCTGAAATCGGAGGAGTAAGATAATGACGTCACTGCCGAACGGCCGCTTCGCGGTCTCCACCTGGTCACTGCACCGCCTTTTGGGGCCGACCTATCCCTACAGCCCGGATCCGGCAAAGAGCGCTGCGCGCCAGGAGCCGTACGGGGCAGGCGGGGCATCGCTGATAGAACTGCCGAAGCAGCTTGCCGAGCGCGGCATCCATTGCATCGAAGTCTGCTCCTTCCATCTGCCGAGCCTCGATCCGGCCTACCTGGCCGAGTTTCGCGCGGCGATGAAGGCGTCGGGTATCCTGTTCCAGACGCTGCTCGTCGAAGACGGCGATCCGAGCCATCCTGAAAACAGCGAGCGCGATATCCGCTGGATGGCCGGCTGGATCGAAATCGCCAAGGCGCTCGGCGCCGAAAATATGCGCGTCATCGCCGGCAAGCAGAAGCCGTCGGAAGAAAACCTGCAGCGGGCGCTGACGAAACTGAAATGGCTGGCCGCGCAGGCTGACGGAAGCGGTGTTCGCATCGTTGTCGAGAATTGGTTCGACCTGCTGCCGGCACCCAAAGAGATGAACTGGCTGCTCGACGGTCTCGACGGCAAGATCGGGCTCAACGGCGACCTCGGCAACTGGGCGGCGCCTGCGAAATATGCCGGTCTCGCCGATATCATGGGCCGCGCCGAGCTTTGCCACGCCAAGGCCGATTACAATGCCTCCGGGCTCGACTCGGACGACTATCGCAAATGCCTGGAGGCCAGCCGATCGGCGGGTTACACCGGGCCGTTCACGCTGATCTATGACTCGCCCTTCTTCGCGGACGAGTGGGATGGCATCCTTTTGCAGAAGGCCTTCATCGAGGACTTCTTGGACACGCGCCAACGCGCAATCGCTTGAAATGCAAGGAGACATGACATGAGCGCCCCATCGGCTATCGACGGCTTCGCGGCGAGGATCAAAAAGGGCGGCCACGGCGGTCTGGTTTCAGCCTGGATCGGCATTCCCTCGCCGCTGATGGTCAATCATCTGGCGCAGGAGGATTTCGACACGCTGGTCCTCGATATGCAGCACGGCATGTGGGACCTCGGCACTGCGGCGGCGACCGTCTCGCAGATCAGGGCGGCTGGAAAGCCGGCGCTGGCGCGCATTCCGGTCGGCGATTTCGCGGCTGCCTCGCGCCTGCTCGATGCCGGTTTCTCCGGTATCATCGCGCCGATGGTGAACTCCAAGGCGGATGCCGAAGCACTGGTTAGCTTCACCAAATATCCGCCGCTCGGTGAGCGCAGCTGGGGACCGACACTGGCCCTGAATCACACGGGCATTTCGGCCGGCGATTATCTGAAGACCGCAAACGACCTGACCGTGACGATCGCCATGGTCGAGACCCGGGCAGCACTCGCTGCAGTCGACGATATTCTTGGCGTTGATGGTATCGACGGCATTTTCGTTGGCCCTTCGGATCTCTCGATCGCGCTGTCCAACGGTGCGAAGGTTGCGCCGGATACGCCCGAGATCGACAAGGAGCTGTCGCATGTGATCGCCCGCTGCCGGGCGCACAAGAAGTTCGTCTGTGCCTTTGGCAGCGACGGCGCGCGGGCCGGCGAAATGCTGACGCTCGGCTGCGATCTGGTGATCGCGGCAGGCGATTCCACGCAGTTGCGCAATGGCGCCGCCCGCGAGATTGCGGCCGCCCGGAAGGGCTTCAAGGCTTAACGGTTAGGCTTGACCGCCAGCCAGATAACGTGACGCGCGCCGCGGCCCTTCCCGGCGCGCGTACTCACCGCTTCGGTGGCAAAGCCGCCATCCTTGAGCCGGCGGGTAAAGCTGGTGTCCGGTCCCGACGACCAGACGGCCAGCACGCCGCCGGCGCGCAGTGCGGCCTTGGTCGCGCTTATGCCGCCGAAATCGTAGAGCCTGTCGTTGGACTTGCGGGTCAGCCCGTCCGGGCCATTGTCGACGTCGAGCAGGATCGCATCGAACCCAGCCTTTGCGGCGCGGATCGCTTCGCCGACATCACCCTCGAAGATCGTCACGCGCGGATCATCCAGGCATCCCTTGAACACCTCGGCCATAGGCCCGCGTGCCCAGGCAACGACTGCCGGAACCAGCTCGGCGACGACGACTTCGGCATCACCGGGGAGAACGGCGAGCGCCGCCCGCAGTGTGAAACCCATGCCGAGACCGCCGATCAGCACCTTCGGCCGCTTGTGGCTCTTGATGCGCTCGTAGGAGAGGGTGGCGAGGGCTTCTTCCGAGCCGCTGAGACGGCTGTTCATCAGCTCGTTGGCGCCGAGCATGATGGAAAATTCCGAGCCGCGCTGCTTGAGCCGCAGGTCGCCGCCGTCGCCGGGGATGGTTGCCTTGTCGAGTTCGATCCAGGGGAGCATGCCGTTTCGCCTTCCGTTCGGCCGCTCCCCTAGCACAAGCGATAAATGAAGTCACAGGCTGCGGGCAAAATGTCCCGGCGATGCCTCGATGATGGTGTCCTGGGTGGCGGCAGCCGCCTTGCGGATGCCATCGACCTCTTCCGGCTTCAGCCGCGTCTTCGGATCATCGAAGCGGACGTCCGGATCCGGTACCGCCGACAGCAGCAGCCGGGTATAGGGATGGATCGGGTTGTCGATCACCTCTGAAGTCGGTCCCCATTCGACGATCTGGCCGGAATACGTGACGGCGATATCCTCAGCGACGTAGCGGGCGGTCGCGATATCGTGGGTGATGTAGAGAAGGCCGAGATTCATCTGTTGCTTCATCTCGTTCAGCAGATTGAGGACGCCGAGGCGTACCGAGACGTCGAGCATCGAGGTCGGCTCGTCCGCCACGATGATCTCGGGCTTTGCAGCAAGCGCACGCGCAATGTTGACGCGCTGGCGCTGGCCGCCGGAGAGCTCGTGCGGATATTTCGGGGCGACGAGATCGGGGTCAAGGCGCACGCGCTCGAGCAGCTCGCGCACTGTTGCCTCGATCGCCGACGCCTTGATATCGGGGCGGTGCAGCTTGAGCGGCCGTGTCAGATGATAGGCAATCGTATGCGCCGGGTTCAGCGAAGCGAAGGGATCCTGAAAGATCATCTGCACCGAACGCCGGTAGTCGGCGATTTCAGCGCGGCCCGCAGCTTCGACCGGCCTGCCCTTGTAGAGGATCTGGCCCGAGGTCGGCGCATATTCGCGCATGGCCATGCGGGCGCAGGTCGTTTTGCCGCTACCGGATTCGCCGACCAGCGCCAGGGCGCGGCCGGGGTGGAGCGCAAACGAGATCGACCGCGCGGCATGCACTGTCGAGCTGCCGTGTCCGAACGTCTTATCGACCTTGTCGAGAGAGAGGATCGCTTCGCTCATGCGAGCACGCCTCCATGCAGTGAGGGGAAGGAGGCCCAGAGCTTCTTCGTATAGTCGTGCTGCGGGTTCTTGTAGATGTCTTCGGCGCTGTTCTGCTCGACGAGCTTGCCCGCCAGCATGATGCCGATGCGGTCGCAGAACTGCACCATCAGTCCGAGATCATGGGTGATGAACAGCACCGAGAAGCCGAACTGGCGGCGCAGCTCGTTGATGCGCTGCAGGATTTCGCGCTGGACGACGACGTCGAGTGCCGTCGTTGGCTCGTCCATGACGACGAGCTTCGGATCGAGCGCCATGCAGATGGCAATGACGATGCGCTGGCGCATGCCGCCGGAAAACTGATGCGGGTAGTTGCGCATCCGGTCCGGGGCGATATCGACGAGCTTCAGCATCTCGGCCGCCCGTTCGCGCGCCTGCGCCTTGGTCATTCCCTTGTGCTTCTTCAGCACGTCATAGAACTGGTCCTCGATGCGCAGAACCGGGTTCAGCGAATTCATGGCACTCTGAAAGACCATGGCGACTTCGCGCCAGCGGAAGGCTGCAAGGGCTTGCGGGTCGAGGTCGAGGACTTCGCGGCCGGCAAGCAGGATTTCGCTGCCCTTGCGGATCAGCGCCGGCGGCTTGTGCAGGCGGCTGATGGCAAAGGCGATCGTGCTCTTGCCGCAGCCGGATTCACCGGCAAGGCCGAAGACTTCGCCGGGCGCTACATCGAAGCTCACATTGTCGACAGCGCGGAAATCCTTTTCCTCGCCGATATAGTCGATGGTCAGGTTTTTGACCGACAGCAGTGGCTGGCTCACAGGCGGCCCTCCCCGGTGCGGATCAATGTCTTCCAGCGGCCGAGCTGTCCGCCGGTGCGAAGCCGCGGATTGGCAACCTCGTCGACGGCGAAATTCAGCAGCGACATGCCGATGCCGAGCAGCGCCAGTGCGAAGCAGGGTGTCAGGATATCCCACCAGGCGCCGACCGAGAGCGCGGATGCCTTCTGTGCGTTATAGAGCATGGCTCCCCATGAAACGGCCCGGGGATCGCCGAGACCGAGGAATTCCAGCGTCGCTTCGGTGATGATCGCAAAGATGACGCTGCCGATGAAATTGATGCCGACGATCGAGATGACGTTCGGGAAGATCTCGAACAGCATGATGCGCCATTGCGGCTCGCCCATCGTTTCTGCCGATTTGACGAAGTCCTTCTGCTTGACCGAAAGCGTCTCGGCGCGGGTGACGCGTGCGCCCCAGGCCCAGGAGGTTCCGCCAAGGATCAGGGCGATGACGAGGGGGCTCGCCTGGCCGATGAAGGCGGCGAGCACGAGCAGCAGCGGCAGGTTCGGAACGACGAGCACCATGTTGGTGAAGAAGCTGATGACCTCGTCGGTCTTGCCGCCGCGGTAGCCTGAGATGATCCCCAGCGCCGTGCCGACGATGGTGATCAGCAGGCCGGCGCCGAAGCCGACGGCGAGCGAGGTTCGGGCGCCGTAGATCAGCCGCGAAAACACGTCCTGGCCGATGCGCGTCGTGCCGAGCAGATGATCGAGCGACGGCGCCTGATGCGGACGGCCGGTGCGCGCCGTCGGATCATATTGCGTGATCAAAGGCGCGGCGATCGCCACGATGATGATGAAGAGAATGATGGCAACGCCGACGAGTGCCTTGCGGTTGCGCAGCAGGCCGGAAATGAGGGTCTTCATGTCACGCTCCCTTCAATCGCGGATCAAGCAGCACGTAGCTGACATCGACGATGAAATTAGCGACCAGCATGGTGGTGGTCATGATCAGGAGCTGTCCCTGGATAACGGGGTAATCGCGGGCTAGGATTGCCTGGTAGAGGATGTTGCCGAGGCCGGGATAATTATAGACCACCTCTGTGACCAGCGACCCGCCGAGGATGGTGCCGATGGCGATCGCCAGCGACGAGACGGTCGGCAGCAGCGCGTTGCGCGCGGCATACCAGATCATCACGTGCCGGTCGGAGAGACCCTTGGCGCGCGCCATGACGATATAGTCCTCGCCGAGCAGGTTGATCATGTTGTTGCGCATGGTGACGGCAAAGCCGCCGGTCATGACGGCGCAGAGCGTGATCATCGGCAAGACGGCGTGATAGAGCACGCTGCCGATATATTGCAGCGTGAAGGCCGGATCGAGCGACGGATCGGCGGCATAGCCGTTCGGAAACCAGCCGAGCGTGAAACCAAAGATGAAGACGACGATCAGCGAGGTGACGACGGCCGGAACCGAGGTCGCGAAGATCGCCACGACCGAGACGATGACGTCGAAAGCACTGCCACGGCGCCAGGCGGCGAGGATGCCGAGGAAGCTGCCGATGGTGAAGCTGATGACCGTCGCGGTGCCCATCAGGCCGACGGTCCAGACGAGGGCATGACCGAGAACCGAGGTGACCGGCAACGGGAAATACTTGACCGAGCGGCCGAGATCACCGGTGAAGATACTGCCGAGATAGGTCAGATATTGCTGCCACAGCGGCCCGTCCACGAAACCGAAAGTCAGCTTCAATGCCTGCAGGCTCTCCGGCGGCAGTTCGGCGCCGGCGCTCGAGAACATGATCTGCACCGGGTCACCCGGCATCAGGCGCGGCAGGAAGAAATTGATCGTTGCCGCCGCGATGAAGGCTGCCAAGTAGAAAGCCAGGCGGCGTAGCAGGAAAGCCATGGAAACTCCGTGAAACCGGGAGCGGCTGAGGGGAGCCGCTCCCGAGGGTCCGTGCTTACTTTACCGGCTCGAGAGCGAGCAGGTTCAGAAGGCGAGCGGGGTTGGTGCGCGAGATGGACGGATTGACGAAGGGGTTCTCCTTGGTCGACCAGCCGGTGAAGCGCTTGGTGTTGTACTGATACCAGTTCGGGTTGTTGAAGACCGGGATCATCGGCA
This sequence comes from Rhizobium sp. 05N430, assembly GCF_056396985.1. Lineage (NCBI taxonomy): Bacteria > Pseudomonadati > Pseudomonadota > Alphaproteobacteria > Hyphomicrobiales > Rhizobiaceae > Rhizobium > Rhizobium sp. 05N430. The sequence goes on from NZ_JBFTMO010000002.1 coordinate 644,178, forward strand.
GATTTTCGGCAACGATACGCTGAGCCTTGTTCATCGCTTCCTTCTGCTTGCCGAGATCGGCGGTCTGCGTGAACTGGGTGACGAGAGCCTCGACCTCGGGATTGAACCAGCGCTGCGCCGTGAAGCGTGTCTTGCCCTTGTCCGAAGCGCTGAAGGCGCGCTTGTAGGGATAGTAGGGCGACGACGAGGCCGGCAGGCTGTTGATCGCGGCGTCGAACTTGCCTTCGATCAAGTCAGAGGTCCAGACGGCTTCTTCCGGGGTCTCGATCTTGGCGTCGATGCCTACGGCCTGCATGCCTTCGATGGCGATGTTGACGGTGTCGATCCAGTCGGTCCAGGAATTCGGCACGATGATCGTGAAGGAAATCTTCGAACCGTCAGGATTGTCGCGGAAACCGTCGCCATCCTTGTCCTTGTAGCCGGCTTCGTCGAGAAGCGCCTTGGCGGCGTCGGCGTCATAGGCTGCCGACTTGCCGAAATCGGCCTTCACGGACGGGTCCGCCCAGCTCTTGTAGAGCTCGCCCATCAGGCCGGGATCTTCGTTCAGCGTCGGATAGCCGTAGCCTGCGACGTCGATCATCGTCTTGCGGTCCAGCGACATGGAGACCGCGCGGCGGAACTTGACGTCGTTGAAGGCCTTCTTGTTGCTCTCGTTGGCGGTTTCCTGGTTGAACAGGAAGGCCACCATGCTACTCGGCGAATACCAGTAGTGATAGTGATCAGGGTCCTTCGAGACATAGACATTGTCGATATCGGGAATGAAGGAAACGCCCCAGTCGAGCGTGCCGTCAGCGGTCGCCGTCAGGATCTGGTTGTTGTCGGCGAGCTGCGGGAAGCGCATGCAGTCGACCTTAAGGTGCTCGGCATCCCAATAGTTCGGGTTGCGGCACTGGTCATAGGTCTGGCCGGTGAAGCGCGGAACTTCGGTCAGCGGGCCGCTGCCGACAGGGGTTTCGTTGGCGAAGGTGACCGGATCGGCAACGTCCTTCCAGACGTGCTCGGGAACGATCGGCAGCTGCGACAGCTGTTCGGCGGCGAGCGAGCTCGGGTCCTTCAGCGTGAAGCGGACGGTCTGGCCATCGACGGCTTCGACGCCGGTGATGAAGCTCCAGATGCTGACGAAGTCGAGAGCCGGGAACTTCTTGAGATATTCGTAGGTGAACTTGACGTCGGCAGCCGTCAGCGGCTTGCCGTCCGACCACTTGAGGCCCGAGCGCAGCTTGAACTCGATCGTCTTCAGATCGTCGGACTGCTTGAAGCTTTCGGCCAGGCGGAAGACCGGCTTGTTGCTGTCGAAGCGGTTGAAGATCACCAGCGGCTCATAGATGAAGTCGAGCGTCGACTGGCGCGACGACGTCTGGTTGAACGGGTTGAAGTTGCGAACCCAGGTCGTCGCCGGTTCGATGTTGGCGGTCAAAACGGTTTGCGCCATGGCGGTGCCGGACAGCAGTGACAGAGCTGTTGCGGCGGCGAATATGTATTTTTTCACTTTATTCCCCTTGGTTGGTTGCTTCGCGAACCGGGCTGGTCAGGCGGCCAGCACGGTCTTGAACATGTCCTCGACTTCCGCATGTGCAGCGCGGACGTCGATCTTGAGATTGCCGAGGCGGGCTTTGCCGGCCTCGATACGGGCAAGTGCTGCAGCTGTGAGCGGGCGGGCGGCCTTGGCGGCTGCTTCGCTTTCCGGAATGTCGCCATGGCTGTGAAGCGCGATGTCGAAACCGGCGTCGAGCACCTGCTTGACGCGTTCCGGCATGGTGCCCTGCAGCGATTCCATGAAGATGCAGTCCGAGATCAGCACGCCCTCGTAGCCCATGTCCTTGCGGATCACGTTATGCATGACCGGCGAGATGGAGGCGGGCAGTTCCTTGTCGTAGGCGGTATAGACGACGTGGGCAACCATCGCCCAAGGCGTGTCCTTCAGCGCCACGAAGGGCTTGAAATCGGTGGCTTCGAGTGTCTCGCGCGATGCATCGACGACTGGGCGCTCCTTGTGGGAATCGAGCGTTGCGCGGCCGTGGCCCGGAATGTGCTTCATGACGGGCATGTTACCGGTTTCGAGCAGGCCATCGACGACCTCGCGGCCGAGGGCGGCGATGATGTCAGGATCGGCACCGAACGAGCGGGCGCCGATGACGGCGCTCGTGGTCGGGAAGACCAGGTCGAGAACCGGCGAGCAGCCGCTCGTCAAGCCGAGCTCGGTCATCATCGCGCCCATGGCCTGGGAGGAAAGGCGAAGTGCACGCTTGGCGAGTTCGAGATCACGCTGAGCGAGCTCGGCAAAGGCGCCGAAGCTGCGGAAGAGCGGCCATGGACCGGCATCCAGATGCTGGACGCGTCCGCCTTCTTGGTCGGTGAATACAGGCGCATCCTCACGGCCAACAGCCTCGCGGAAGCGTTCGATCAGCACCTTGACGTCGCCGGGGGTCTTCAGGTTGCGGCGGCCGACGAAGAGACCAAGCGGATTGGTTTCGCGAAACAGCGCGAACTCGTCGTCCGACAGGGTCGGATTGGGCATGCCGACGAAAAGGGCGAGGGGGGTCTTGGACACTCTTTATGCTCCGGTATCAGTTTAGGTCTTCGGCTTGCTTCTGAGCATGCCTTCGTAGGTGCCCTTGTCGGGCGCGGGGATGGGTACGGCGCCAGCGGTCTTGGCGTAGAAATCGACCGGGCCTGCGTCGCCGATGAAGGCATAGGCGTGGCCAAGCGTCTTCATCGTCTGTAGGCAGGCGGAAAAGAGGGCGAGGCCGATGCCCTTGCCGCGGGCTTCAGGTGCCACGCCAGTCGGGCCGAAGAAGCCGCGTGCCGTGGTGTCGTAACAGGCAAAGCCGAGAAGCTTGCCGCCATCGACGGCGATCAGGCACGCATTGGGCTGGCGGGAAAACGCGACGGTGACTTCGCTCGCCCAGTTCTCGCTGAAATGCTCGCGAACCCAGGCGGTAACGACATGCATTTCCGGCGGCAGGGCCGGACGGATGGTGACACCGGTTTCATCGGCCTTTAATCTCAGTCCGTCGAGCGTCTTCGAATATAGGTTTACCAGCAGGTCGGGCACCTGTCGTCCTCCAATATTCCGTTATTACGGAATGTATCCCCTTTTAATGACATAGACTTCGTCGTTTCGATCCTGGATGTCAACAGGGAATCTGGGGGAGGACAGAACGCCGCGCAGGGGGCGGCAAAACGCAAATAGCCCGGCTCTGCGCCGGGCTATCCAAGGCTCTTGCAAGATCAGTGATTTAGCGCGCTGCCCAGTTGGCTCCGCGGCGGAAGATGGTCTTCATTTCAGGCACGCCGAATTCCTTGGCCTGATGGCCGAGCGAGGAATAGAAGACGCGGCCCTTGCCATATTTGCGCTTCCAGACGACGGGCATGACCACGCCGTCGATCCAATAGGCATGGTCGCCGGTGAAGGTCGTCGTCGCCAGCACTTCGTTCGACGGATCGACATGCATGTAATATTGCTCCGACGTGTAGGGGAAATCGACGATCCCCTCCATGACAGGGTCATCGTGCCTGGTGATGTTGACTTTATAGTCGATGATATTGCCGGGGTGGGCGACCCACTGGCCGCCGATCATGAACTGGTATTCGACGCATTCGCGAAAGCTGTCGCCGGCGCCGCCGTGGTAACCGGCAATGCCGACGCCGTTTTCCACAGCCGCGGCCAGGTTCTTGATCTCTTCCTTTTCGATCTTCGACATGGTGACGATCGGTACGACGAGGCTGAGATCGTGCACGGAAGGGTCGGCGAAGGCTTCGGTACTATGCTCGACATAGACCTTGAAGCCGTCCTCCTCGAGCATGTCCTTGATGATGACGGCGCATTCCTGCGGCTCGTGGCCGCTCCATCCGCCCCAGACGATCAGTGCTTCACGCATGCATATTCCTCCTGAAAATTATTTGGCGAGCCGCCCGTCGACGAGCGATTCCGAGAGCGGCGCGGGCCGCTCGGTGGCCGTGGTGATGGTGACCGTGCGGCCGCTTTCCGAGGCCGTGTGGAACGCTTCCATGACCTCGAGCACATGCAGCGCCAGACTGCCATTGGCGCGATGCGGCCGGTTCGAGCGGATCGCATGGGCAAGGTCGGCGACACCGATCGAGCGGTAGTTGCCATCGGCATAAGGCGAGGTCAGTTCCTGCGTCTCGAAGCTGCCGCCCTTCTTGAAAAACTGCACTTCGCCGCCGAAATGGTTCGGATCGGGGACGATCAGCGTGCCCTCGGTACCGTAGACTTCAAGTGGCACATGCTTGTGGCCCGCAACATCGAAGCTCATGCCGATCTGCACGACCGCGCCATTGGCAAAGGCCATGACACCGGCCACATGGGTCGGCACGTGAACCGGGATCTTCTCGCCGTTGCGCGGTTCGCTGGTGATGACGCGCTCCTTGCGCGGTGCCACGGCGAAACCGGCAACCTGCGCGACCGGGCCGAAGAGATTGACGAGATCGGTGATGTAATAAGGCCCCATGTCGAGCATCGGTCCGCCGCCGACTTCATAATAGAAGGCCGGATTCGGGTGCCAGCGCTCATGGCCCGGGCACATGAAGGTCGCGGTGCCGCCAACCGGCTGGCCGATGACGCCGCTATCGACGAGAGTCCGCGCCGTCTGATGGCCGCCACCGAGGAATGTATCGGGCGCTGCGCCAATGCGAAGATTCTTCGCCTTGGCGGCTTCCGCCAATTTTTTCCCTTCCGCGAAATTAATGCCGAGCGGCTTTTCGGAATAGGTGTGCTTGCCTGCGTCCAGCGCCTGCAGGCCAACGGCGACATGGGCCTTCGGCACCGTCAGATTGACGATGATCTCGATCTTGGGATCGGCGAAAAGCTCGTCGATATTCTTTGCCGGGACATTGAATTCCGCCGCTTTCGCATCGGCCAGTGCGCGGTTGAGATCGGCCACGCCCCGGATGTCGAGGATCGGGAAGGAAGCCATCGCCTTCAGGTAGGCGCCCGAAATATTGCCGCATCCGATGATGCCGATACCGACTTTTTCCATAAGTTCCTCCCAGGATATGTATCTGTTTCAGCGCTATAGCGCTGGCCCCGTGGTGCTCCAGGGCGATTCATAGAGTTCGTAGAGCGCGACGGCGGCAGCACCCTGCGCCCAGAAATCGTCGCTGGAATCGTCGAAGACGAGTTCGGTGACGCCCTTCAGCGATGGCGGGATCGCCACCGCATAGGCATCGCGAAGGCTGTTCAGGAACGGCTCGCCGAGCGCCAGGCTGGATCCAACGAGGATGACGCGCGGTGGAGCGAAAAGGGTTACTATATTGGCGACCGTCAGGCCGACTGCCTCACCGGCGCGAATGGCCGAGGCGATCAGCGTATTGTCCTCGGCCTTGATCAGCGCCTGGGCGTGGGTCATGCCCCGGCCAAGCCGGATCGCTTCGGCAAAACGGCCGTCGGCCTGTTGATCGCCGAGGATGGCGCTTTCGCCCGCCTGAGTGGAGAGGCGTACCGTGCCCTGCGGCCCCATGCCGAGCACGAGGTCGCCGAGATTATGGCTGAGGCCGCCCGCGCCGCGGAACAGCTGGTTGCCGTGCAGCACCCCAAGGCCCAGCGTTTGTTCGAGCGAAATCAGCACCATGTCTTCCAGATCGCGCGCCTTGCCGAACCAGTGATGGGCAAGCGTGATGGCGTGCGCGTCACTCTCGACGATCGTCGATGTGCCGAGTCGCGCCGTCATCTCGGCGGCGAAATCGACATTCACCTCGCGGAAGATCGGGCTGCTGCGCACATGACCGGTGCGATGTTCGATGACGCCGGGAAGGCCGAGGCAGACGGTATCGACATCCTCGAGCGAGAGCCCGGCATCGACCACGCAGCGGCGCACGCCGTCTTCCACGAGATCGGCGATGACGGCGATCGGCTGCCGGTCGATGCGGATCGGAAGCGTCAGCTTTGACAACACGTCGCCACGAAAATCGGTGACGACGAAGATCATGCGGTTGGCGGCGATCTTCGCGCCGACGACGCGGGCGGCATCCGGGTTCAGCTCCAGCATCACCCGCGGTCTGCCGCGCGCCGCTTCGTTGCGGATGTCGCCTTCATGCCGCGGCAGGATGAGGCCGTCGTCGAGCAGCGAAGCGGTGATCGCGGAAACGGTCGTCGTCGACAGCTGGGTGCGTTCGCTGATCTCCACACGCGAGATCGGCCCGTGGCGGCGGATCGTATCCAGCACGTTCAAGCGATTGATCGCGCGCATCAATTCGGGATCTGCGGTCTTCATGAAATCTAGCCGGGCAATCGCTTGAATGGGGCCGTGGCCCAAATATTTTCGACGGGTTACAAATTAAATAACAGGCAGTAACAGGCCTCTGTCAAGCCGGAACGGCAAAAATTTGGGCAGTTGGGTTGACATTGTGCGCAAGCTCCGTTGAATTAATCCGCATAGGGGAAAAATTGTGAGGATGGAGCCCCTGGGAGGAAAAATCATGACGTATATGCACAAGGGCCTGGCCCTTCGCGGCAAGCGCATTGCATTTCTGGCAGCCGCTGCAGGGGTTTCGCTGATACTCGGCGCCAGTGCGGCTTCGGCGAAGACTGTCGTCAAATGGCTACATCTGGAGCTTGATCCGAAATTCGTGGCGAAGTGGGAAGAGATCGTCAAGAAATACGAAGAGCTGCATCCCGACGTCGATATCCAAATGCAGTTCCTGGAAAACGAGGCCTTCAAGGCCAAGCTGCCGACGCTTCTGCAATCCGACGACGTGCCCGATTTCTTCTACAGCTGGGGCGGGGGCGTCCTGAAGCAGCAGTCCGAAACCGGCGCGCTGCAGGAGGTCACGGCCGCGCTCGACGCTGATGGCGGCAAGCTGCGCAAGCAGTTCACGCCCGCTTCCGTTAACGGCATGTCCTTCGACGGCAAGGTCTGGGCCGTGCCCTACAAGGTCGGCCTCGTCAGCTTCTTCTACAACAAGGAGCTGTTTGCCAAGGCCGGCGTGAAAGCCGAAGACATCAAGAGCTGGGCCAATTTCCTCGATGCCGTGAAGAAGCTGAAGGATGGCGGCGTCGTGCCGATCGCCGGTGGCGGCGGTGAGAAGTGGCCGATCCACTTCTACTGGAGCTACCTCGTCATGCGCGAAGGCGGCCAGAAGGTGTTCGACGCTGCCAAGAAGGGTGAGGGCGAAGGCTTCCTCGATCCGGCGATCATCAAGGCCGGTGACGACCTCGCCGCGCTCGGCAAGCTTGAACCCTTCCAGCCTGGCTACCTTGGCGTGACATGGCCGCAGGCGCTCGGCGTCTTCGGCGACGGCAAGGCGGCGATGATCCTCGGCTTCGAGAACACCGAAGCCAACCAGCGCAAGAATGCCGGCGACGGCAAGGGTCTGGCGCCTGAGAATATCGGCCGTTTTGCCTTCCCGACAGTCGATGGCGGCGCGGGCAAAGCCACTGATACGCTCGGCGGTCTGAACGGCTGGGTGGTCACCAAGAAGGCGTCCAAGGAGGCGATCGACTTTCTCGCCTATCTGACGAATGCCGATAACGAGCGGGAAATGGCGAAGAACGCCATGTTGCTGCCGGTCGCTGTCGGCGCCGATGACGGTGTCGTCAACCCGCTGCTCGCCGAATCCGCCAAGCAGCTCGCCGGTTCCACCTGGCACCAGAACTTCTTCGACCAGGATCTCGGCGCCGCCGTCGGCCGCGTCGTCAATGACGTCTCGGTCGAAATCGTCTCGGGCCAGATGAGTTCGAAGGATGGCGCCCAGCAGATCCAGGACGCGTTCGAACTGGAGCAGTGATCCACTCCGCATTCTCTTCCCGGCGCCGCAAGGCGCCGGGACCTGATCAGGCGCATGCGAAAGCAGGACACATGGCTGACATTTCCGTTTCAACTGGCATCGGCGCGAAAGGCCTTTCCAAGAGCGCGCGAAAGAACCGCAGTTCGATCGCGCATGACCGCTGGGCCATCCTGCTGCTCTTCCTGCCGCCGGCGCTGATCCTTTTCACGCTCTTCGTCATCATGCCGATGGGCGAGGCGGCCTGGTACAGTTTCTACAAGTGGAACGGCTACGGCACGCCAACCGAATTCATCGCCTTCAAGAACTTCCAGGTGCTGTTCCGCAATGCCGCCTTCAGCCAGGCGCTCATCAACAACGGCCTGATCATCATCATCTCGATCGCCATCCAGGTGCCGCTGGCAATCTGGCTTTCGACCATGCTGGCGCACCGCATTCCGGGTGTCGTCACTTACAGGCTGATCTTCTTCCTGCCCTACGTCCTGGCAGATGTCGCGGCCGGTCTCATCTGGCGCTTCGTCTATGACGGCGACTATGGCCTGTTTGCCGCAACGGCCAATTTCTTCGGCTTTGCCAACCCCTATGTGCTGGCCGACAAGGACGTGGCGATCTATGCGGTGCTCGGCGTCGTCGTCTGGAAGTACTTCGGCTTCCACATGATGCTGTTCATCGCCGGCCTTCAATCCGTGGACAAGAACGTGCTCGAAGCAGCCGATATCGACGGCGCTTCCGGCTGGCAGAAATTCCGCTACATCACGCTGCCATTGCTCGGCTCGACGCTGCGCCTGTCGATCTTCTTTGCGGTCATCGGCTCCCTGCAGCTTTTCGACATGATCATGCCGCTGACCGGCGGCGGCCCATCGAACTCGACGCAGACGATGGTCACCTTCCTCTACACCTACGGCGTCATGCGCATGCAGGTGGGCCTCGGCAGCGCCGTCGGCGTCGTGCTGTTCATCATCTGCGTGACGCTCGCCTTCGGCTACAAAAGGATATTCATGCGCAATGACTGACACGACCGACACCATTCGCATGCAAACGGGGACGAAAGTCTATCTCTACGTCTCGCTGACGCTGATCGCCGCCCTCGTGCTCATTCCGCTGCTGACAACGGCGCTTGGCGGCTTCAAGACGCTGGGGGATTTGCGCGTCAATCCGTTCGGCCTGCCGGCCGCATGGCAATGGTCGAACTATACTGACATCCTTTTCGGCGAGCGCTACTGGCTGCAGATCTTCAATTCGCTGGTCATTGCGGTGCTGACAGTGTCGCTGACGCTGATCGTCTCGTCGATGGCAGCCTTCACCTTCGCGCATGTGCGCTTCTTCGGCTCGTCGTTCCTGCTGAACTATTTCCTGCTCGGGCTGATGTTCCCGGCCGCCACCGCCATTCTGCCGCTCTTCATCCGCATCCGCGATCTCGGATTGCTGGATACCTATTGGGGCGTGGTGCTGCCGCAGGTGGCCTTCGGCCTTGGTATGAGCATTCTCTTGTTTAGGAATTATTTTCGCAACCTTCCGGAAGAATTGTTCCAGGCGGCCTTCGTCGATGGCTGCGGCTATCTGCGCTTCTTCTGGTACATCTCTCTACCGCTATCGCGGCCGATCATCGCCACGGTTAGCATCATCTCCTTCGTCGGCAGCTGGAACAGCTATATCCTGCCGCTCATCATGCTCAATTCGGAATCGAAATATCCCTGGCCTCTCGGCATCATGGTCTATCGCGGCGAATTCGGCACCGAATGGCAGCTGGTGCTGGCCTTCATCACGTTGACGATCATGCCGACCATCATCGTCTTCTTCCTTGCCCAGAAACACATCATTGCCGGTCTGACGGCCGGAGCGGTCAAGTCCTGAGCGAGTTGAAGTTTGCGCCGTGGCCGCTACCATGGCCGGGCGCAGGCTTCACGGGGGATAAAGCGAATGGCTCCGATCGTCGTCGATCCGGACAAGGTGCATGAATTCAGCAATGCCGGGGAATTCTACGACTGGCTTTCGAAGTATCACGATAAAGAAAACGAGGTCTGGATCCGCATCTTCAAGGTGGCCTCGGGCCTGCCATCGATCACGCCCGTCGAGGCGATCGATGCCGTGCTCTGCTGGGGCTGGATCGATGCGGTGCGCAAGAGCCTCGATGAGAAGAGCTATTTGCAGCGCTACACCCGGCGCACGAAGAACGGAACATGGAGCCAGATCAACGTCGACAATGTCGCACGACTGATCAGTGAAGGCCGGATGACCGGTCACGGTCTGCGCGAGGTCGAGGCCGCCAAGGCCGACGGCCGCTGGGACCGTGCCTATGGCAGCGGCAAGAACATGAAGATCCCCGACGATCTGCAGGCGGCGATCGATGCCGAGCCGGAGGCGAGGGACATGCTGGCAAAGCTCAGCGAGCAGAACCGTTTCGCGCTGGCATTCCGCATGCACAAGATCAAGACCGAAGCCGGCCGGAGGCGGAATATCGAGAGCTTCGTCGCCATGCTCAAAAAGGGCGAGACGATCTATCCGCAGGGAAAAAAGCAGAAGGGTTGAGACCGGCGGCTTTTTCGCCGGTCCCGGTGTCTCACAGGTCCGGCTCGTTCCACAAGGCGTGAAAGTGATGGACGGGGCCGTGACCTGAGCCGACGCCGAGTTGACCTGCCGCCGCCACCGCATCGGCGAGGTATCGCTTGGCGATGGCAACGGCGGCTTCCGGCGATTTGCCCTTGGCGAGCTCTGCGGCAAGAGCGCTGGAAAGAGTGCATCCGGTACCATGGGTGTTCTTCGTCGGAACCCGCGGTGCCTCGAACCAGGTGATGTGATCGGCGCTCGCCAGCACATCGGGACTGTCGTTGCCGCCGAGATGGCCGCCCTTGAGGAGAACCATTCCAGGGCCGAGCGTCAGCAGCTTGCGCGCCTGATCCTGCATCTGCTCGCGGCTTTCGGCATGGCCTTCACCGAGCAGCGCTGCCGCCTCCGGCAAGTTCGGGGTCAGCATCGTTGCGAGCGGCAGGAGACGCGTGGTTAGCGCGCCGATCGCAGCAATGTCGAGGAGGGTGGCGCCGCCCTTGGCGATCATGACGGGATCGAGCACGATGGGAATACCGCGATGCGGCTGCAGGGCATCGGCGACCGCCTCGGCAATCGCGGCATTGGCGATCATGCCGATCTTGACGGCATCGACGCGCACATCGGCGAAAACCATGCGGATTTGCTCAGCGACAAACGCCGGAGAGACCGTCTGCACGGCAGAAACGCCCGTCGTGTTCTGTGCGGTCAGCGCCGTCAGCACGGCCATGCCATAGGTGCCACGCGCCGAGAAAGCCTTGAGATCGGTCTGGATGCCGGCGCCGCCCGAGGGGTCGGACCCGGCAATCGAGAGGACGTTACGGATCATGAGCGTGCCTTTCTGATGCTGGCTGCGATGGCTGCGGTCGCCGCCTGCGGATCGGGCTGGCCGCAGATCGCCGAGACGACCGCAAGGCCCTCGGCGCCGGTGGCAAGCACCGGGCCGACATGCTCGGCCTTCAGCCCGCCGATCGCTACGGAGCGAACCGGGCAGGCACGAACGAGATCGGCCAGACCTGTCAGGCCGATCGGTTGCTTATGGTCAGGCTTCGTCGCGGTGGCAAAGACCGGGCCGATTCCGGCATAATCGACGATGGCGGGATCCACCGCGGCGGCAAGCGCCGCCGTCTCGACCGACAGGCCGAGGATCATGTCCGGCCCGATCTTCCGGCGAGCTTCAATCGCGCCGAGATCATCTTGGCCGATATGCAATCCGTCGGCACCGAGCGCGATCGCCGCCTCGACATCGTCGTTGACGATGAGCAGCGCGTTGCTGCCCGTGAGCACATGCTGCAAAGCCCGGCCGGTTTCGATCATTTGCCGGGTGTCCGCCGTCTTGTCGCGCAGTTGCACGATGGTCGCCCCGCCGGCAACGGCGGCACGCGCGGTTTCGACAAGCCCGTATCCGGCACAGAGATGCGGATCGAGGACGAGATAGAGGGAAAGATCGAAGGTCTTCACGCCGGGCTGATCCTTGCCGCCTGGTCGAGGCCCGGACCGTCGAGTGCCGCGAGCGCATCAAGGAAACGCCAGGAGAAGGAGCCGGGGCCTTTCGCTTCCAGCGCTGCCTGTTCGCCGGCGACGGCAAACATTGCCAGCGCTGCGACTGTCGCATCGAAAGTCTCCTCGGGCGCAATCGCGGCAAAGGCGCCGGTCAGGCAGGTCAGCGAGCAGCCGAGCGCGGTGATCTGCGGCATGAGGGCCGAGCCGCCGGCGATCCTGACAGCACGCGCGCCATCGGTGACGAAATCGATCGGACCGGTGACCGCAACGGCAGCACCATACTGGGCGGCAATGCTGCGGGCGGCACCTTCCGCCTGCTCGACGGGATCGCGGCTGTCGACGCCCTGGCCGCGGCTTTCGCTGCCGGCAAGCGCGATGATCTCGGAAGCATTACCGCGGATGATTGCCGGATTGAGATCGAGCAGCGCCGCAACGCTCTCCCGGCGGTAGCCCGTCGCGTAATGGGCGACCGGATCCAGCACCCAGGGCTTGCCGTTGCGGGCAGCGGCCTTCGCCGCCTGTTTCATGCCGCTCACCCAGGCGGGCGACAGCGTGCCGATATTGATCGTCAATGCCCCGGATATCGCCGCGAATTCACCGGCTTCCTCTTCGGCATGCACCATGGCGGGCGAGGCGCCCGCGGCCAACACGACATTGGCGGCGATGTTCATCGCGACATAGTTGGTGATGCAGTGAACGAGCGGCGGCGCGGCGCGCAGCGCGGTCAGCAATTGTCCGGGTGATCTCGAAGTCGTCATCTTGCGTCCCTTGTGGGGCGGGGCAAGACGCCGGAGGCCGGACGAACGAAAGCGAAGGGCCTCGAGCGACTCCCTCCGCCAGCATTATCTGGTTCAGGTTCAAAGGGTACTTCTCAGCCCGCCTTCCGGCGAACGCCCCTGTCTCTCAACGCCTTCGTCATCGCAAATTATCGGCGGCTTGTCACGCCCTATCAGTTCAGCCGGGCCTCGCCGCTGACGATACGCTGCTCGCCTTCATCGAAGAGATGAACGGCATCATGAATGGGCGCAACCTTCAGGACATCGCCGGGCGCTGCTCTGATCCGCTCGCGGAAGACGCAGCTGATGGTCTGCGTACCGAGTCTGGCGATGACGAGGGTTTCCGATCCCGTCGGCTCAACGACGACAGTGGTGATCTCGATGCCACCGGGGTCGAGCCGGAGATGTTCGGGGCGGATGCCGTAGGTTACGGCATCGCCCGGACGGCGGTCGCTTGGGAGGATGATGCCGTCTTCGGTGCGGAAACCCACATCCGTCATGCTGCCCTTGATGAAGTTCATGGCGGGCGAGCCGATGAAGCCCGCGACGAACAGGTTGTTGGGCCGGTCGTAGAGATCGAGCGGAGAACCGGACTGCTCGATGCGGCCGTCCTTCATGACGACGATCTTGTCGGCCATGGTCATGGCCTCGATCTGGTCGTGGGTGACGTAGATCGTCGTCGTCTGCAGCCGCTGGTGCAGTTCCTTGATCTCCGAGCGCATCTGGACGCGCAGCTTGGCATCGAGATTGGAGAGCGGTTCGTCGAAGAGGAAGACGGCCGGGTCGCGCACGATTGCCCGGCCCATGGCAACACGCTGGCGCTGGCCGCCGGAGAGCTGTTTCGGATAGCGTTCGAGCAGGCTTTCGAGGCCGAGAATCTTGGCGGCATTGCCGACGCGCTTGTCTATCTCCTCTCGCGGCATACGCTTCAGCCGCAGCGAGAAGCCCATGTTCTTGGCAACCGTCATATGCGGATAGAGCGCATAGTTCTGGAACACCATGGCGATGTCCCGGTCCTTCGGTGCCAGCTCGTTGACGATGTGCTTGCCGATCTGGATCTCACCGCCGGTAATGCCCTCGAGGCCGGCGATCATCCTGAGCAGCGTCGATTTTCCGCAGCCGGACGGTCCGACGAGAACCACGAACTCGCCGTCGCGGATATCGACCGATACGCCCTTGATGGCCTTGAACGCGCCATAGTCCTTGCGGGCATTATTCACGGAAACATGAGCCATTGTCGTCCTCCCCAGGCCGCGATCAGAGCGTGTTCAAGGTGTTTCTGAGAAAGCCGAGGCCGACGCGCTCGCCCTCCTTGCGGGCCTCCAGGTCCTTGCCCGGCCAGCCGTAGGCGGCATCCTCATGCTCGATCGAGATCGTGCCGTCGAAACCGTAGCTCACGGCCTGGCGCAGGAATTTCGTCCAGTCAAGAAGGCCGAGGCCGGGCAGCTTGTATTGCCACCAGCCCTTGCCGTGATAGCCGACGGCCTGCTGTACGGCGGGATCGATCGCGGTGTCCTTGGCATGGAGGATGGCAATGCGGTCCTTGACGTCCTCGAGCGCCTTATAGGGATCGACGCCGATGCGCAGGAAGTGCGAGGGGTCGAATTCCAGCCCGAAGCGGCGGTCTGGAATGCGCTTGAACAGCTCGTCGTAGCCCCTCGGCGTCGTGCCGACGAAATTGTCCTTCGGCCCTGGCCAGTTTTCGATCGCGAAGATCAGGCCGCTCGATGCCGTCTCGGCAATCAGGCCGTTGGTGTAGGCGGCGAAGTCGTCATAATTGGCCTCGTCGCTGGCTTCATCGTTGCGTCCCGGGAAGATCACAAAGATCGGCACACCAGCCTCGCCGATCGCCTGGGCGAATTCCGAGGTGCGCGAGCGCAGATCCTTGCGCTTGGCATTGTCGGCGTCGAGCTGGTTGCCGAAATAGGTGATGGAGGAGACGTAGAGATTGCGCTCGCGAGCGAGTGCCACGGCAGAGCGGACCTTGTCGGGCGTCTTGATATGCCCGCCGACATCGATCTCGATGGCATCGAAACCGGCGGAGGCCGCGAAATCGACCACTTCTTCCAGCGGCCGGTCGTTGAACGTCGACGTATAGAAACCGATCTTCATCAAAATCCTCCCAGGCGCCGCCGCGGCGGCTGTTCTAGTTGTTCAGGCGATCCATGTATTTCAGGGGTGAACGCGTGCGTTGAACCTCATCTGACGACGCTAGCATCAGCGCTGCCGCCATTGGCATGGCCGCAGCACCGATCGCCGAAGCATCGTCGCCAAGCGAGGCGCGGTGAAGCGACGGCAAAGCGGCGTCGGCGGCATCGAGATGCTCATGTACATAGCGCAGCAGCTCGTCGATCATGCGGATCGGCAGCCGCCCGCCGACCAGGATGGCGTCGGGATCGATGATCATGCCGATATGCCGGACAGCGACGGCCAAATGGGCGCTCATCTCCCGCAGCCATTGCGAGACCAGCCGCTTTCCGCGCGTATCGAGCGTCAGTAGATCCTGCGGTACGCTGACCTTGATGCCGTGTTCCGCGAGGAACTCGTAAAGGCAGAACAGGGAAAAGATCTCGCCGAGCAGCCGCACCTTCTGCGCCCGCTCGTCCTTACCGTCGGCAATCGGCAGCCAGCCGATTTCGCCGCTAAGGCCCATGGCGCCGCGGTGGCCATTGCCATCCAGCACCAGTCCGCCGCCGGGGCAGGCATTTATGGCGATGTAGAGGAAGCTGCGGCTTTCGGCGCCGAGCCCATAGTCGAGTTCGGCCAGTGCCGCGGCATTGGTTTCGTTCTCGATGAAGACGGGGTGCTGCGTCAGGCCTTCGATCGCGGTGCGCACGTCGAATTCCAGCCATTCGGAATAGTCGGCCGGCTTGCCTGGAAAGGATATTTCGCCCAGCCAGTCCGGCATGGCGAGACCGATACCGGCCAGATGAGCGTCGTCGATCAGGCGGCTGCGCTGAAAATGTGATATCGCGTCGGCCGACAGCTGCATGAATTCGGCAGGCAGAATGTAGCGCTTTTCGTGATGCACGCGGGCACGCACATTGCCGACCGCGTCGACGGCAAGGATGGTCAGGTGATCGCGGTCGATATTGATGCCGATGGCGAAGAACGCGTCCGGATTGATCTCGAGCTCGATGGCGGGCTGTCCGCGCAAACCGTGGCGGCGCCGAGCCTCGATGATCAGGCCCTCGTCCAGCAGCCGGTCGACGATGCGGGCGATGGCCGGCTTGGTGAAGCCGGTCTGTCTTGCAATCTCCGCCCGCGAAATCGGGGCCTGCCGGTGGATGCAGCGCAGCACGACGGCGCGGTTATGCTCGCCTGCATCTTCGACATTTGCCCCCGATAGATCGGGGGAGAGCTTGACGCCCGCGGTCTGGTTCATGGTCGCGATCCTTCATCTTCCATCGGCATCAGACCGGTCTCATCCCTTGACTGCGCCGCTGGTCATCGCGCCGAGAATCAGTCTCTGGAGCGACAGGAAGGCCACGATCGCCGGTACGACGGAGATCAGGCAGGCGGCGGCAAGCAGCTGGATCGACGAGTCGGTCTGCATGCCGCGGAAGTTAAAGATACCGACGCCGATCGGCATCAGATTGTTTTGGGTCAGCAGCAGAAAAGGCACGAGGAATTGCGACCATCCGGCAATGACGGTGATAATAAAGACCGAGGCGATGCCCGGCGCCGAGAGCGGCAGGACGATACGCCAGAACACCGAGAAGCGATTGCAGCCATCGATCATCGCGGCCTCGTCAAGACTGCGCGGGATGCTATCGACTGTGCTCTTCAACAGCCAGGTCGCCAGCGGCACCCCGAGCGCGATATAGACCATGACGACGGCAAAATGCGTGTCGAGCAGGCCTAGCTTGTTCATGTAGCGATAGAGCGGCACCATGATCACAAGCGGCGAGATCATCTGGAAGAGCAGCAACCCCATCATCGACAGGCCCTTGCCGCGAAAGTGGAAGCGCGAGAAGGCATAGGCTGCAGGCAGCGCCACGATGAGAACGCCGAGACCGCTGAGCGCCGCAAGCTTCAGCCCGTTCCACAGATAAAGCGGGAAATAGCTGTTGTTGAGAACGGCGACGAAGTTTTCCATCGTCGGATTGTGTGGGATGTAGCGGGCGACGCCGCGATAGATCTCGCGCCGGTCGCGCATCGCCATCGACAGCAGATAGGAGAGGGGGCCGGCGAAGAAAACGAACATCGCCAGCATGAACAGATAGCTCAGAAAATCGCCAAACCGCGTGCCGGTGCGCCCGCTCATTGCTCTTCCTCCTTGGGCAGGAACGACGCATAGACGAAGGCGAGCCCGAGACTGATGATCAGCATCAGCACGGAGAGAACGCTGCCGCCCGACAGGTCGTAATTTCTGAAGACGATGTTGAAGACGTAAAGCGAGATCACTTCCGTCGCACGGCCGGGACCGCCACCTGTCAGCGTGATGATCGCGTCGAAGGTGTTCAGCGTCATGATGGTGATCAGGATCATGTTGACCAGGATCGCGGCGCGCAGCTGAGGAATGGTAACGAAGAAGAACTGCTGCGATCCGGTTGCGCCATCCACTTCCGCCGCCTCGTAGAGCGAGGGGTCGATCGCCTTCAGTGCCGCATACATGACGACCATCGAGAAAGCCGCACCGCGCCAGATGTTGGATATCAGCGCCGACCAGGGCGCGATCGACGGATCCGAGAGCCAGGCGACGGCGGGCAGGTGCATCATTCTGAGGATGCTGTTCAGCGCGCCATAAGGCGCTTCGGAAAACAGCATCTGCCAGATGATGCCGCCGGCGATACCCGGGACTACCCAGGCGACAAGCGCCGTGGTGCGCAGGATCGTCGTGCCGAACAGGCCGCGCTTTTCGCCTCGAACGACGACGACCGCGACGGCAAGTCCGAGGATCTGCTGGCCGATAACGCTCCCGCCGACGAAGATCAGCGTTGCCCACAGGATATCAGGCAGCTGCGGCGAGCTCAGCGCATTGGAGATCGAGCCGAGTGTATAATCCTGATTGTCGCCGATCAGCGTGGCATTGGTGAACGACAGGCGGAACACGTCGATGACGGGGTAGAGATAGAAGATGCCTATGACGATGATCACGGGCATGATCCAGGGCAAGGGTGCCCCGGCGAAACGGCGCATGAACGATCTGCTGTGAGGCGGGCTGACGGCCTCGATGGCGATAGGGCTCATTGGGCTTCTCTGTCCGGGTTTGGGAATGCCGGCGGCGCCCATTTCCGGGCGCCGCCACGATCACAATCTCTAGAGACGCTTGTAAGCCTCCATCGTCGCATTGAACGCGCCGTCCAGTGCTTCTTCCGGCTTCTTGGTGCCGGAGAGGACGTCACCCATCATGATCTGGATCTGGTTGGAGATCTCAGGATAGATCGGTGCACCCGGCCGCGCCTGACCGTTCACCAGGGCGTCGGCGAAGGTCTTGTTGGCTTCGGTCGAGAAGACATCATATTTCGTGAACAGCGACTTGCGCGTCGGAAGCTGCTGCTGCAGAGCGTTTGCCGGTCCCATATAAACCTCGCGGGCGAGGTTGGCGCACATCTCGACCTTGTCCTTGTCCTTGGCGAAGGATGCGATCGTCCAGCCGCCGGTTCCCGTTGAGCGCTGGTCGGCGGTCGGACCGGGGATCGGCGAGAAGGTCCAGTTCTTGAACTCTTCGTCGTCGAGCGTGGCCTTCAGCTGTGCATATTGCCAGTTGCCGCCGATGAAGAGGGCGGTGGTTCCGGCCGCAGCCGCCGCGTTCAGGTCGTCATAGTTACCGATCGTCGTCACGCGCTTCGGTGCGGCACCTGAATCGACGAGGTCCTTGTAATAGTTGAGCGCCTTGAGGAACTTCTCCTTGTTTTCACCTTCGCCAAAGATCGGCTTGCCTGTGTCGTCGACCAGTTTGCCGCCGAGTGCCCAATAGTTGGCGAGCCAGTCGAAGGTCGAGCCCTCATAACGGCCGGCGTTGAAGAGGATTCCCTCCATGCCTTCGCCGACAGATGCGATGCCGGCCTTCTTCAGGTCGTCCCAGGTCTGGGGCGCGTCGGCGACGATCGACTTGTTGCGATAGAGCACGCGCAAGTCGGTATCCCACCACCAGGCGCGGACGCTCTTGTCCTTGTCGGTGATGCCCTCGCGGATGAAGGGGAAGAGGTCGTCCACTTCTTCCTTCGAGAAGTATGGCGTGAAATCCGCCAGCACGTGATTGACCATGAACTGCGAGAGCACGAAGGAATCGACCGCGGCGCAATCCGGCGCGTTGCCGGCCTTGGCCTGCTCGAGCATCTTGGCCTGTTCGGTGCCGATATCGGCCGACATGAACTGCATCTGCAGCTTCCAGTCGGGATGCTTCTTGATGAAATCGACGAAGAGTTTCTGGTAGCCTTCGGCGATCTTTGCGTCGGCATTGTTGGGACTGTCGTTTGTCAGGCGAACGACGAGGGACTTCGGTGCATCGGCAAGGCCGATCCTGTCCTTCGTCGCCAGTTCTTGGGCAAATGCGGCAGGCACTGAAAATAACATTGTGCTCAGCGCCAATGCGCCGACGAACGCTCTCTTCATGATGGGTCTCCTCCCCATTTTCAACGGATACAGCCTGGTGGTCAGTTGACCTCTCCTCAATTCCATGCTGCATTAATTAGATTAAGTTACTTTGATTTGATGTCAAGCCGCACTTGGGAGGAATGAGATGCTGGCGACATTCAACACAAGTTAGGCGGGTTAAAACCCGGTTTCCCACGGATCGAACAGGCGTCTTGCGACCGTCGCAACACGCACAGGATGTGTTTTGCCCGGCTGCCGACGTGGTGGCCGAACGTGATATCTATGGAGGATAAGATGCGATTACTCATTCTCGGCACTGGCGGAATGGCGAACCAGCACGCTGCGCGGTTCAAGGAGATCGAAGGGGTCAGCGTTGTCGGCGGCGTCGATGTCGTGCCCGAGCGGCTGGCGGCTTTTTGCGCCGAACACGGCATAGCCAAGCAGTTCAGCACGCTTGAGGAGGCGCTGGCTTGGGGCGAATTCGATGCTGTCGCCAATGTCACCCCCGATCGAATCCATCATCCGACGACGCTGCAGGCGATCGCCGCTGGCAAGCATGTGTTCTGCGAAAAACCGCTCGCAACGGATGCCACCAAGGCGATGGAAATGACCGAAGCGATCGAGAAATCGGGCAAGGTCGGTATGGTGAATTTCACCTACCGCAATTCGCCGGCTCTCCAGAAGGGAAGGCAGATGGTGCTGGCTGGCGAGATCGGCGCTGTCAGGCATGTCGAGGCTTCGCATCTGCAGAGCTGGCTGGTCGGCCGCCACTGGGGCGACTGGAAGAGCGAGAGCAAATGGCTGTGGCGGCTTAGCAAGAAGCACGGCTCGAACGGCGCGCTCGGCGATATTGGCATCCACATCGTCGATTTCGCCTCTTATGGTTCGGGGCTCGACGTCGCCCATGTCTTTGCGAGGTTGAAGACTTTCAACAAGGCGCCGGGCGACAAGATCGGTGAGTATGATCTCGACGCCAATGACAGCTTCACGATGAATGTCGATTTCACCTCAGGGGCGATCGGCACCATCCAGGCGACACGAACGGCAGCGGGGCAGATGGACCAGCTGCGCCTTCGCGTCTATGGCGAGACCGGTTCGATCGAAATGATCTACGACACCGGAAAATCGACGCTGCGCGCCTGCCTTGGCGAGGACGTGCACACCGCGACCTGGCGCGATATCGGCTTCGATCCCGTCGAGACCAACTACCAGCGTTTCGTCCAGGCGGTGCGTGCCGGGAAGACGCAGGAGCCGTCGTTCCGGCGGGCGGCCAATATCCAGAAGGTTCTGGACAAGGCGCTCGCTTCCGATCTCAGCCGTACGGACGAAGCGCTGGCATAGATCAGGCCGAAACCGGCGGCAGCAGGGTGTTGAGGAACGGCAGCAATGCCGCCCCGAGCGCAATGCCGCCGCCGCTGAAGCTGGCCGGTTTCATCGGCGAGATCCACGGCGTCAGGAACGGGCGCTTCGAGGTATCGCGGCGCTCCACCGACAACTGATGGATCAGCGCCTCGATGGTAGCCCGCGGCAGATCGCTGCCGATCATGATGACGCTCGGGGCGACGAAGCCGGCGATCGCGATGATCGGGTCGAGCAGATGGCTTGCGGCGTCGCGGATCCACTGCCCGAGTTCGTGCGGCGAGGCCTCACCATCTTCGAGAACGCGTGCAAAGGTCTCGCTGCCGACAGCCGCGCGCAGTGCTCCGAACCCGGCCACGCTGTTCAGCCTGACATTGTCGGGACCGGTCAGCATTTCGCCAATGCCGCCCGCCCTGCCATGAACGCCGGAATAGGGCGCGCCGCGGACGAGGAAGCCGGCCTGGACGTCCTCGTCGAGAATGATCATCGCAAGGCCGCCCACCGTTGCCGGGCTGCCGATCGTGCGCTCGGCCAGCAGGCTGGCGGTACATTCGTTTTCGACCTCGGGCTTCGGAAGTCCGGAGAGCGCAGCAAGCGCCTCGTTCTGCTCGTCCGTCCAGATATTCGAGCCGATGCCTGCACCGATGATCGGCAAGGCCGCGTGGCGGTCCATCATTTCCTTGATGGCGCTGTGGACGGACGTCACCATGGCAGCTGGATCTGGCTGGAAATAGGCGCGGTCATGCACCTGGCCGCTGAGATCGATCAGCACGGCTTCGCAGCGGCGTTCACGGATCCTGATGCCGATCGAAAAGGCCCCACCCGGGCGCAATGCGAATTCGGCAGCGGCCGCCCCGCCGCCCGCGCCATTGCGCCGGTTCGAGGTCACAAGGCCTTCTTCGCCGAGGCGGCGAAGGATGTTGGTGATCCCTGGGCCGGTCAGTCCGGAGTGCTGGCCTAGCTCCATCCGCGTCAGCGGCCCATGTCGGCGGATCGCCTCCAGGATGACGCGGATATTCCGGTCGGCGATCTCCCCGGATCGCAAACCAACCGTTTTGCCGCGCGCAACGCCCGGTTCCTGGGTCTGACGCCGCGGCCCTGATCGAAGATACCGCATGACCGTCTTTCTTGAGCACTGACTTGCTTTTGTATCACACCCGAAAGTCTCGCAACTGATTTCTCGCGCTTGACGTGAAAACAAAGTTACTTAATCTAAGAGGGCCGCGCGATCTGTTGGAGGAGACGGAGCCGTGCCGCTGGCGGCTCGTCCGCGCCATTCCACTCTCCCCGCCCGAGCATTCGACATCATTCGATAGGACACGCCATGTCTCTCACCATTGCCCAGCGTCTCGACAGCCTGAAAGCACGCACCGCCGAACTCGCCCATTGGCGCGACAGGCAGAGCGTGGAAATCGACGGCTGGACCTTCGACGGCGAGCCGATCGCCCATCACCAGGATTGGCCGCATCGCAAGGGCACGGTGCATTTTTCCGCTTCGGCAAAAGCGCCGGCCGACTGGCCGCTGGACAAGATCCGCCTGCAGCTCGATCTCGGTGGCGAAAGTCTGGTCACGCTTAACTACGGCGGTGAGGAAGCCGAGACGTTCGGGCTCGATCCCTATCATCAGGAGTTTCCTGTCAGGGGCCGCGAGTTTTCCATTTCGACGGAGAGCGTCGCGCGTTTCCCCTTCGGCGAGCCCAACCGTGCGCCGCGGCTGAACAAGGCGCGGCTGATCTGGCTGGACGAGCCGGTTCACCGGCTGCATCTGCTGCTGCGGCAGATCACCGAAGCTGTCGATGTGCTCGACGGGCACGAAGCTGTCGCGCATATGATCGAAGCGGCCGAACAGGCGCTCAGCAGTCTCGACTGGCCGTCGGATACGGCTGCCTATGTGTCCCGCACGTCGGGTGCTGTCATGCAGCAGAGGATCTGGGAATTGCCTGAGCTGCAGGATGATCCGGCCGGGCTCGACGACCAGCAGAGCGCCACGGCGCAGGCAGCTTTCGATGCGCTGACGATCAGGCTGAAGGAACTGCAGAAGCGCTTCCCGCCGAATGGCGAACTGCTTTTGACCGGCCACGCCCATATCGATCTCGCCTGGCTGTGGCCGTATAACGAGACCCGCCGGAAGATGCGCCGTACCTTCAATACCGCCCTGTCGCTGATGGAGCGCTCCGGCGATTTCCGCTTTAATCAGTCCACCGCCCATTATTATGCGCAGATGGAAGAGGATGATCCGGCGCTGTTGGAGAGGATCAAGGCTAAGGTCGCCGAAGGCAAATGGGAAACGGTCGGCGGCATGTGGGTCGAGCCCGATACCAATATGCCGACAGGCGAAAGCCTGGTCCGCCAGGTTCTCTATGGTCAGCGCTATTTTGAGAAAACTTTCGGCATCCGCCACAGCGTCTGCTGGCTGCCGGATTGCTTCGGTTTTTCGGGCGCCTTGCCGCAGATCCTCAAGCTTGGCGGCATCGACAGCTTCTTCACCATCAAGGTCAACTGGAGCGAGACCAACCATATTCCCTCCGATCTGTTCTGGTGGAAGGGCCTCGATGGCAGCCAGGTGCTGACCCATACATTCGACAATCCGATGCATGGCTATAACGGCTTCGTGCAGCCGGATTGCTTCGTGCCGACCTGGAAGAATTTCCGCGGAAAGACCCAGCACGAGACCTCGCTTCTGGCCGTCGGTTACGGCGATGGCGGTGGCGGCGTGACGCCTGAAATGGTCGAGCGCGAGCTGCAGCTGCGCGATTTCCCGGCGATCCCGCAGGCCCGCTGGGGCACGGTGAAAGGCTATTACGAACAGGCGCACAAGACCGCGGCGGAAAAGCAGCTGCCGGTCTGGGATGGGGAAATCTATCTCGAACTCCACCGCGCCACACTGACGACGCAGAGTGGGGTCAAGCGCAAGCATCGCCAGGCCGAGCGTGCGCTGATCACCGCTGAAACCATTGCCTCGCTCGCCCATATGCTGGGCGCGGAAAAGCCGCGGAGCCTCGAAAGCGATTGGCGCGTGGTGTTGAAGAATGAGTTCCACGACATCCTGCCGGGGTCAAGCATCCGCGAGGTCTATGCCGATGCCGAACACGAGCTCGACGGCGTGATCGGCAACGCCCGCCAGGAGCAGGCGGCAGGCCTGACCGCGCTCGCCTCTGTCCTGCCAAGGGGCGCGGCATCATCTGCGCTTCTGGTGGTCAATCCGTCGCTTGCAGCGCGGCCGCTGAACGCCACGCTGCCTGACGGAACGGCCATTTCGTCTGCCGATATCGTCGCGCCGCTTTCCGTCGCGGTTTTCGATCGCAGCGCTCTGAAGCCTGCCAGCGGCCTGAAGGCAGCCAGGCAGGTGCTGGAGAACGAGCATCTCTCCGTGACAATCGGCACGGATGGCTCGGTGACGAGCCTGATCCACAAGGCAAGCGGCCGTGAGGCGGTCGATGGCTCAGCCAACCAGCTCTGGGTCTATCCGGCCGACAAGCCGCGCAATTGGGATGCCTGGGATGTCGATGCCGACTATACCGCCAAGGCGATCCGCCTCGATACGCCTGATAGCATCGAGCTGATCGAGAGCGGTCCGTCGCGGGCGGCGATCCGCGTCGTGCACCGCTACCGGAATTCGCGCGTCACCAACACCTATGTTCTGACGGCCAATGCCAAGCGCCTCGATATCGAGACCGAGATCGACTGGCACGACCGCCGCACGATGCTGCGCACCCTGAACCCGGTCGCCATCAGCGCCCGGCAGGCAACGTTCGAATGCGCTTATGGCGTGGTCGAGCGCGCGACCCATACGAACACCTCTTGGGAACAGGCGATGTTCGAAGCCGCCGCCCACCGCTTCGTCGATATCAGCGAGCCGGGCTTCGGCGTGGCGCTGCTCAACAATGCCAAGTATGGCCACAGCGCCCGCGGCAATGTCATCGGCATGAGCATCGTGCGCGCGCCCGTCTATCCCGATCCGCTTGCCGATGAAGGCGCGCAGAAATTCACCTATGCGCTGATGCCGCACGAAGGCGCCTGGCATGAGGGCGGCGTTCTCGACGAGGCACTGGATCTCAACCAGCCGCTGATGACGGTCGAGGCAAGCGGACTGGCAACCGGAACGCTGTCGCCTGTCGGCGTTACGGGCACGCCTGTGGCCTTCTCGGGCCTGAAGCCTGCAGAGGAGGGCGAGGGGCTGGTGCTGCGCCTCTACGAACCGGCCGGGCGCCGCGGCAAGCTTTCGCTGTCGCTGCCCTCCGGATGGAAGGCATCCGGCGCGTTGAACATCCTTGAGGAACCGATGGAGCGGAAAGGTGCTGCCGACATCATGCCCTTCGAAATCCGGACCTGGAAACTGCAGAAGGGCTGATGCCGATCGGCAGGATAGCGCCCGCTAACGCGGGCGCGTCTGCCTTAAGACTGCGGCGGCGAGATCGGCCTGGCTATAGGGCTTGAGAAGAACAAGCGCGCTTTGATCTGCCTCGAAGCCTGCGACAGACGTATTGCCTGTCGCAAAGATCACGGGGAGCTGGGGATCGAGGGCGCGCGCCTTCTTCGCCAGCTCGGCGCCCGAGAGGCCGGGCAGGCCGACATCGGTCAGCAACAGGTCGAAACTGTCGGGTGACAGCTTCGCCAGCGCCTCTTCTGCGCTGCCTGCCTCGCTGACGCGGTGCCCGGATTGCTGCAGCATCTCGGCGGTATCCATGCGGATGAAATCGTCGTCCTCGACATAGAGGATCCGCAACGACGCCGCCGGGGCCGCAGCTGCGGCGCTCCGCCGTTCGCCCTGCGCGGCGCGCGCCAGATTGCGCTGGCGCTGATTGTTCAGAACGTGGCGGATCTTGCGGGCGAGGGCCTCGCGGCTATAGGGCTTGGACAGGAGATCGACGCCGGCATCCAGCCGCCCGCCGTGGACGATCGAGTTCTCCGTATAACCAGATGTGAACAGCACGGCGACATCGGGCAGGCGCTCTTTCGCCTTGCGCGCCAATTCCGCACTTTTCAGCGGTCCGGGCATGACGACGTCGGTGAACAGCAGATCGATCGGAATGCCGCTTTCGATGACCGTCAGTGCGCTGGCTGCGTCCTTGGCCTTCAGGATGCTGTAGCCGAGATCGGCAAGCATCTCGACAACGGTGGCACGAACTTCCTCGTCGTCCTCGGCAACAAGGATGGTCTCCTGGCCGCCGGTCGCCGGGCCATGGTCGCCTTCGGTCAGCAGATCCTCTTCTTCCAGAGTGCGCGGCAGATAGAGACGAACGGTGGTGCCTTGTCCGATCTCCGAATAGATCTTCACGTGGCCGCCGGATTGCTTGACGAAGCCGTAGACCATCGAAAGGCCGAGTCCGGTTCCCTTGCCGACAGGCTTGGTCGAAAAGAACGGTTCGAACACCTTGCCGATGACCTCGGGCGGCATGCCGGACCCGGTGTCGCTGACCGCCAGCATCACATATTGCCCGGCGCTGACATCGGCATGCCGGCGCGCGTAGTCGTCGTCGATAAAGGCGTTGCCGACCTCGATCGTCAGCTTGCCGCTTCCATCCATCGCATCGCGGGCATTGATCGCCAGATTGAGGATGGCGTTTTCGATCTGCACCGGATCGACGAAGGTGTTCCACAATCCTCCGGCGCGGATCGTCTCGATCTCGATGGCTTCGCCGATGGTCCGCCGCAGCATCTCGCCCATATTGGCGACGAAGCGCCCGACATTGACGACCTTCGGCTCAAGCGGCTGGCGCCGACCGAAGGCGAGTAGCTGGCTCGCAAGTTTCGAGCCACGATTGACGCCGGCAAGCGCGTGATCGATGCGCCTCTGCGCGCGCTCGTTGCCGACGACATCCTTGCTCAGAAGATAGAGATTACCGGCAACAACCTGTAGCAAGTTGTTGAAATCATGCGCAACGCCACCGGTCAGCTGGCCGATCGCTTCCATCTTCTGCGTTTGCCGGATCAGCTCTTCGGCTTCCTGTAGTGCCGCGGCCTGTTCTTTCTCGGCCGTGACGTCCCGCCCATAGGCATAGACCATCTCCTGCTCGAAGGAAAACCGCCAGGAAACAGTGCGTTGGCCGCCTTGCTTGTGGTTGAACCGCAGCTCGACACCCTGCAGCTCGCCGCCGGAAACGGCCTGCTTCAGGGCGGTGTCGAAGACCGTTGCGTCACCGGTCACCAGAAACTCACACATGCGGTGACCCGCCACTTCCTTCCGGCGGTGGCCGAGCAGCCCGGACCATGCCGGATTGATCGCCCGCACTTCGCCATCGGGCCGCATGACGACGAGAATGTCGCCCGCGTTGCGCCAGACGCGGTCGAGTTCAGCGCTGCGTTCCGCGACTTTCCTCTCCAGCGATGCGGCAAATTCCTGCAGCGCCTCTTCAGCGCGGCGGCGTTCGACGGCAGTGCGGGTGCGCTCGGCAAAATCACGGATGAAATCGAGCTCGACCTGCGGCCATTCGCGGGGCACCGCGTTGTTGAGGAAGAGAACGGCAGCAATCTGGCCATTCTCGCTCAAGGGAACCGTGACGGCGGAATGGACACCGATCGCCTTCAGCGCATGGGAGGTCGCAGCCGTGCGCGGATCCTCGTCGACATCGGCAAAGACCACCGTCTCGTTGCGCTTGAGGTCGTCGATATAGGTGCCGTATTCGCGAAAATGCAGCGTGCCTGCAATGCTCCGATTGCCGGCAACGTTCCAGTCCCGCTCGATCGTCACCGTTTCGGCAACCGGATCGATGATCCCGTAACCGGCCCGGGTGACGTGCATGGCCCGGCCGAGGATTTCGGCTGCGGCATAAGCAATTTCAGTCGGTTCGGTCGTTTGGCGGATGCAGTCTGCGAGATCGATCAGAGCGATGCGGCGCGCCTCCTCGTGCCGTGCGTCGGTGATATCGCTGTTGACGCCGATCATGCCGAGGAACTCGCCGCGAACGCCGAAGCGGGGCCGGGCGTCGGTGTGCAAGAGGCGGTACTCGCCTTCGTCGTTGCGATAGCGCGCCTCGACCGCAAAGGCCTCGCGCCTGGCGACGGCCTTTGTCACCTGGTCCATCAGCGGCGGGACATCGTCGGGATGGATCGTGGCGTTCCAGTCGAATGTCGAGATATCGCGCTCCGCCACACCCCAGAACTGCCGCATCGAGGCGTTGAGATAAAGGCAGTGCATCGCCTCGTCGCTCATCCAGAGCATGACCGGGGCATTTTCGGCGACCAGCCTGAAGCGCGATTCACTTTCGCGCGCAGCGTCCTCGGCTTCCTTGCGCTCGGTGACATCGTAGCCTTGGACGAAAATGCCGCCGATTTCGCCGTCATCGCCGGTCAGCGGCTGGTAGATGAAATCCAGGTAGCGGTCGATCAGTTCGGCATCCGGCCGTTGCTGCAGCTTCACCAGCTGTTCGCTGCCGATATAGGGGATGCCGGTGCGGCGCACCTGATCGAGCAGGGCCACAAACCCCTGCTCCTCGACCTCGGGCAGCGCTTCGCGGATCGTCTTGCCGATCACGTTGCGATGGCCGACAAGCTGCTGATACGCCGCATTGGCGATTTCGAACCTGTGATCCGCGCCGCTCATCGTCGCCACGAAGCCGGGCGCCTGTTCGAACATTTTCTGCAGCCGCGCCTTTTCGGCCCTGAGCTGACGTTCCGCCTTCACCTTGGCCGTTGTCTCGACGACGATCGCCATGACCGCGACCGGTTTTCCGGTCTCGTCGCAGATCGGCGAATAATCGAGCTTGGTCCACAGCCGCTCCGGCTCGCTGGTGCCACGGCGATAGAGCATCAGCTCCTGATCTTCATAGACAAGCGTCCCGCCAGCCAGCACGACCTTCATCACATGGTCGTTGAAGTCGGCGACTTCAGGCCAGCCCTCGCGAACCTTCGAGCCGAAGAGATTAGGATGACGGCGGCCGGCGAAATCGGAATAGGCGTCGTTGTAGATCATCACGCCGTCTTCGTTCCAGAGCGTCACGATCGGCACGGGGGAGTTCAGGATCAGGCTGCAAACGCTTCTCAGCGTCGGCGACCATCCGCTGATCGGCCCAAGCGAGGTTGCCGACCAGTCGAAGTTTGCAATGATCTCAGCGGCCTCGCTTCCTCTCTTCAGGAAGGAATGACCGTGTATGCTGGCTTGATGCATCTTGTCCGACCCGCGTTTCCATCGGGAAACTGCCCATGAATATCGCCATAACTATAGAGCGATCGCTAACCGGCAAGAGCCCAGGAAAATCGAGATTGCAAAACCAGTTAACGCCGGTTCTTAAGCCTTGTGGATCGGATCGACCCAGGCCACTTCCTCCGGCTTCTCGACCGGCTCGATATCGAGATTGACGACCACCGGATCCTGGCCGGAGCGGACGAGCACGCATTCCAGCGTCTCGTCGCGGCTGGCATTGATTTCCTGGTGCGGAACGTAGGGCGGGACGAAGATGAAATCGCCGGGGCCGGCCTCGGCGACGAATTCCAGGTTTTCGCCCCATCGCATTCTGGCCTTGCCCTCGACGACGTAGATGATGCTTTCGAGATCGCCGTGGTGATGAGCGCCGGTCTTGGCATTGGCATGGATCGTCACGGTGCCCGCCCAGATCTTCTCGGCGCCGGCGCGGGCATTGTCGATCGCCGTCGCCCTGTTCATGCCCGGCGTCTGGGCCGTGTTCGGATCGAGCGCATTACCCGGAATGACCTTCACGCCGTGTGCGCGCCAATCGATCGGGCCGTGCGTGTGATCTCCCGAATGGTCGTGATCATGGCTCATCGTAAATCTCCTCTTCGGCAATTGTGCCCGGGATAGCGCAGGCGAAGCAAGAGGTACTTGCCCGAGATCGGCGATGGAGTTTGAGAGCCCGGACTGCTATCTCCGTCGCGACGGAGAAACGAGAATGACGCCATGAGCCACATCCCGCAGATCGACTACGACACCGCATCCGACGATATCCGCCAGGCGCATGACGAGGAAGTCCGGGTGCGCGGCCGGATGACCAATATGAAGAGAACGCTGCTGCACTCGCCTGCCGCGCACCGCATCTATGCCGAATGGTTCACCCTGCGCGCCGAGCTCAATCCTGCCGTCAGCGACCGGGAGATCTGGATCTTCTCGCACGCGATCTCGAAATCCTGCAACTCGAAGATCGCCATCACCTTCTTCCGCCGCGCGCTTGTCAATGCCGGCTTCGATCCGGATGCGCTGGTTCTTTCAGACAGGGAACGCCTGCTTGCCGATTTCGGCACGGCGATCGTTGCCGACTCGAACGCGATCCCCGCGGCGATCTGGGAGCGGCTCAAGCAGCTCTATCCTGCCAAGGTGCTCGTCGATCTCGTCGCCTTTGCAGGCATCATGCTGGCGACGGCGGTCTTCAACAACGTCGTGGAGATCGATTTCGATCCGGAACTTGAGGCATTTGCCGAAGGTGCTGCGCATCCCGTTACGTCAGGTTGAACTCCGCGTGGCATTCTCCTGTGCGAAACCGGCGCATATCCCCAAAAAGTGGGATATCGCTGCGGCCTAAATGAGCACATAACCCGCCCTGGTTGAGCGGCAACGATTCGGTATCGTCGCTGCTTCCAAGGAGGAGTTGAGGATGATGTCTGATGTGATCGCGCAGATCGCCCGCGCAGCGGCGGAGCTGGAGGTGGAGCTTCGTTCTTTACTGCAGCTTGATCAGGATATGTCGCAGCCGTCTCAGGATGATGCCGAAACGTTGCCGCATCTTCTGGCCGAACGGTTTCCGCAGCTTTCCGGCGAACGTGCAGAACTTAGAGGCCTGCTGAAGATCGGCCGGGCGGCGCGGCGCAGCGAGCACCTGTCTCCGGCCGTTGCCTCCGCAGCGCTGGCAATGACGGCCGAATTCCGAACGATGATTGCAAGACTGGGCGCACGCGCGCAGCTCGTCTAGCCGCTCGCATGACCCGTATGCCGCTTTACGCGCAGCGGAAGCTCGCTTAGTTCTTCTGAACAGGGTTCAGGAGCGGATCGAGCGATATGGCCGGCAACATAGCTTCCACTGATATCTTGGCGCCGCTTGCTGCCATCTCGGAATTTTGCGAGCGGGTCCTGACCGCCTCGGGCGCCAGCCAGTCGACGGCAGAGGCCGCCACGAGAGCGATGATGCACGGAACCCGCCACGGCATCGACAGTCACGGCGTCCGGCTGCTGGCTCACTACGTGAAAGGACTGACCGAAGGGCGGCTCAATCCCAATCCGGCGCTGAAATTGGCAAGCGCCTTCGGCGCCATCGCCTCGCTGGACGCCGACAATGCCCATGGCGCGCTGGCGACCTATACCGCCATGGAGCATGCGACCCGTCTGGCGGGCGAGTTCGGCATCGGCGCCGTCGCGGTGCGTAACTCGTCGCATTTCGGCCCGGCCGGCGCCTATGCGATGGATGCGGCAAGCCGGGGCTTTATCGGTTTTACCTTCTGCAATTCCGACAGCTTTGTCCGTCTTCACGACGGCGCGATGCGTTTTCACGGCACCAACCCTATCGCCTGCGCCGTGCCGGTTCGGGGGCAAAATCCCTGGCTTTTCGATACGGCGACCAGCGCGGTTCCTTATAATCGCGTCCAGCTCTATCGCAGCCTCGGCCGCGACCTTCCATCCGGTGTTGCGTCGGACGAGCGCGGCCA
Organism: Rhizobium sp. 05N430; assembly: GCF_056396985.1. Classification (NCBI taxonomy): domain Bacteria; kingdom Pseudomonadati; phylum Pseudomonadota; class Alphaproteobacteria; order Hyphomicrobiales; family Rhizobiaceae; genus Rhizobium; species Rhizobium sp. 05N430. Next base: position 675,236 of record NZ_JBFTMO010000002.1, read on the forward strand.
CGATACGACAAACCCCGATATCGCCGATATGCTGGCGCCGCTTGGCGGTGAATTCGGCTTCAAGGGCGCCGGGCTCGCCGGCATTTCCGAAATCCTCAGCGCCGTGCTCACGGGGATGAAGTTGAGTTTCGACGTCGCACCAATGCCAGGCCCCGATTTCTCGACGCCACGCGGACTTGGCGCCTTCGTCCTCGCGCTCAATCCGGCGGCGTTTCTCGACGTCGAAACTTTCGACGCCGCCATGACGCGCTATGTCGAGACGTTGCGCAATTCGCCGGCGCGCGATGGCTTCAATGTCATGGCACCCGGCGACCGGGAGTGGGCTGTGGCGGAGCGCCGGGAGCGCGAAGGCGTCACGATCGACCCGGTAACCGCGGCATCCTTCCGCAAGCTCGCCGCGGACTATGCTGTGAACTCGCCTATTTGACGTCATGCGGCGGATTGACGCACAACTTTGCCGATGGTACGTCTGATTCAATTGGTCAGGCCATTTGACCGATTGCGCGCTTGAGGAGGCGCGTCAGGGGGAGGCAGCCATGTTTTCGGCCGTGGAGTCACGCCGCCTTTACAGGCAGGTGGCGGATCAGATTCGTCTTATGATAATCCGCGGCGACCTTGCCGTCGGGCACCGGTTGCCGGCCGAGCGCGACCTTGCCGAACAGCTCTCGGTGTCGCGGCCGACGGTGCGCGAAGCGCTGATCGTTCTTGAGGTTGAAGGTCTCGTCAACATCCGCATGGGCTCTGGCATCTATGTCGTGCGCCAGCATGCCGTCGGCAGCACGGGTAGCGAGCGGGAGCCGGTCGAGGGACCCTTCGAGCTGCTGCAGGCACGCGCGATCATCGAATGCGCCATTGCCGAAGAGGCCGCCAGGACTGCAAAGCCCGAGGATATCGAGCGTCTCGATGAGACACTGCAGCGCATGAGCGGCGTGGTCAACGATGCCAGTGCGGTGCTTGCCGCCGACCGTGCGTTTCACACCGGCATCGCCGCAATCGTACAGAATTCCACGCTGATCCGGGTCACCGGCGAAATGTTCGACATGCGCCTGACGCCCTATTTCGAGAAGCTGGCTAGCCACTTCGAGGGGCCGGTCACCTGGCGCTCTGCGGTGGACGAGCACCGCGTCATTCGCGATGCGATCGCCGCTGGCGACGCAGCGGGCGCGAAGGCTGCGATGCGCGCACATCTGACCATGTCGCAGAAGAGATTTTCCGAAAGCTTCGGGGAGGAGTTTTCGGGGGAGGAGGGGCGCGGCCAGCAGGCCGGGCCGAAAAAGGGAATTGCAGTTACTTAAACAGAGCTCAGGAGGAGAGAGCGATGAAAATGAAATTGGCAACGATCGTCTGCACGGCTGCGGCGATCATGGCATCGACGGCAATTGCACATGCGCAGACGGTTCTGAAATGGGCCCATGTCTACGAAACCTCGGAACCCTTCCACACGGAATCGGTCTGGGCCGCCGGCGAGATCAACAAGCGTACCAATGGCCGCTACAAGATCGACGTTTTCCCGGCTTCGCAGCTCGGCAAGGAAGCCGACATCAATCAGGGCCTGAAGCTCGGCACCGTCGATATCATCATCTCCGGCTCAAGCTTCGCCGCCCGCGACTACAAGCCGATCGGCGTCACCTATTTCCCCTATATCTTCCGCAGCCCGGAACACCTGATCGCCTATACCAAGAGCGACGTCTTCAAACGCCTCGCCAAGGGCTACGAGGACAAGACCGGCAACCACATTGCCGCCGTCAGCTACTACGGCACCCGCCACACGACCTCCAACAAGCCGATTGCCAAATGCGCCGACATGGCGGGGTTGAAGATCCGCGTGCCCGATGTGCCGGCCTATCTTGCCATGCCGCGCGCCTGCGGCGCCAACACGACGCCGATCGCATTCGCGGAAGTTTATCTGGCGCTCCAGAACGGCACGGTCGAGGCCCAGGAGAACCCGCTGACGACGATCGAGGCGAAGAAGTTCTATGAGGTTCAGAAGAACATCATCCTGACCGGCCACATCGTCGACCACCTCAACACGGTGGTCTCGAAGACACTGTGGGCGAGCCTTTCGGACGAAGACAAGAAGATCTTCGGTGACGTCATGCAGGAAGCCGCCGAGCGCACCACCAAGACGATCGAAGGCAAGGAAAACAGCCTGATCGCTACCTTCAAGGAGAAGGGTCTGAACGTCGCCGAGATCGACAAGGCCGATTTCGAGAAGACGGTCATGGACAAGGTGAAGTTCGAGGACTTCGGCTACGACAAGGCCGATTGGGAAGCGATCCGCGCGATTCAGTAAAGCCCGCGGCGCGGCGTCTCCGGACGCCGCGTCCATTCTTTCCGCAGGGGATCAACGCCGCTCATGACGCAAGAAATTCACACGCAGGTGACCGCCGAAGAGATCGGTCAGGAATTCGAAGGCCACGCGCCGACCGCCAACATTTCCGACTATGCCATCGAAGACTGGATCACGCTGATCGTCTTCTGGCTGATGGCGGGCTGTGTCTTCCTGCAGTTCTTCACCCGCTATGTGCTGAACGACAGCTACGCCTGGACCGAGGAAATTGCCATCAACTGCCTGATTGGCGTCGTTTTCCTTGGCGCGATCATGTGCGTGCGCACCTCGCGCCACATTCAGGTGGACGTCTTCTATCACTATATGCCGGCACGCCTGGCCCGCGTCCTCGCGACTGTCGTCGATATCGTCCGCATCGGCTTCTTCGCTTACGCCTGCCACCTGATGTGGCGCTATGTGGACGTTGTCGCCGACGAGCAGATGGTCACCATCGATCTGCCCCGCAACATCGTCTTCTACAGCGTGCTCGTCGCCTTCGTGCTGATGCTGATCCGTGCGGTGATCGTCTTCATCGCCAACATGCGCCGCGGCTACTCGGTTCTCGAGCGCCCCGAAGAATTCCAGACCGTCGAGGGTTGATCCAATGCTGCTGCTTCTTGGCTCTTTTCTGGTGCTGATGCTGATCGGCGTGCCCGTTGCTATCGCGATGGCCGTCGCCTCGGTGCTTTACATTGTTCTCTACGGTGTTGCGCCCGATATCATCGTGGCGCAGCGGATGATCGCCGGCGTCGAAAGTTTCCCGCTGCTCGCCGTGCCCTTCTTCATCCTCGCCGGCAATCTGATGAACTCGGCAGGCGTGACCGGCCGCATTTATTCCTTCGCGGTGGCCCTCGTCGGCTGGATGAAGGGCGGTTTGGCGCAGGTCAATATCATCGGTTCGGTGATCTTTTCCGGCATGTCCGGCACTGCTCTCGCCGATGCCGCCGGTATCGGCACCATCGAGATCAAGGCGATGAAGGACCACGGCTACCCGGTTGAAGCTGCTGTCGGCGTCACAGCCGCCTCGGCGACGCTCGGCCCGATCTTCCCGCCGTCGCTTCCCTTCGTCATCTACGGCATGATGGCGAATGTTTCTATCGGCGCGCTGTTCATGGCCGGCATTCTGCCGGGCATCGTCATGACGCTGCTGATGATGGTCACCGTTGCCGGTTTCGCCTATGTCAAACGCTGGGGTTCGGACGCGCCGTTCGACGTCAAACAGCTGCTTTCGGCCGGTATGGAAATCGTCGTGGTTCTCTTGGTGCCGCTGTCGATCTATCTGATGATGCTTGCCGGACTATCGATGAATGCCGCTGCCGGTATCGCGCTCTCGACGCTGCTCGGGCTCGACTGGTATTTCGGCTTCTCCGCCGTCATGGCGCTGATGACCCCCGTCATCCTGATCGGCGGCATGACGATGGGCTGGTTCACGCCGACAGAAGCGGCCGTCGCGGCCGTTCTCTGGTCGCTTTTCCTCGGCCTGGTGCGCTACCGGACGATGACATTCTCGACACTGGCGAAGGCAAGCTTCGATACGATCGAGACCACGGCTTCGGTGCTCTTCATCGTCACGGCCGCCTCGGTCTTCGCCTGGCTTCTGACCGTCAGTCAGGCGGCGCAGCTGCTGTCGGACGCGATCCTGTCGATCACCGACAACAAGTGGGTGTTCCTGATCCTGGTCAACTTGCTGATGCTCTTCGTCGGCTGCTTCCTCGATACGATCGCGGCGATCACCATTCTGGTGCCGATCCTGCTGCCGATTGTTGCCAAGTTCGGGATCGATCCGGTGCAGTTTGGCCTGATCATGACGTTGAACTTGATGATCGGGCTGCTGCATCCGCCGCTCGGCATGGTGCTGTTCGTGCTCTCGCGCGTGGCCAAGCTCTCGGTGGAGCGGACGACGATCGCCATTCTGCCATGGCTGGTGCCGCTCTTCGTCGCATTGATCTTGATCACCTTTGTGCCGTCTATATCTCTCTGGCTGCCGCAGCAGCTTGGCCTGTTGCGCTAGGAGGATGGGAATGCAGACGCGTCTGGCACGGCTTTATGCCAAGGGTGACTTGAGGATCGAGGCGGCTGAGGTTCTTGAACCCGGACCGGGAGAGGTTTTGCTGAAGATGGCGGCCGCAGGTATCTGCGGCTCCGACTTGCATTATTATCAGGACGGTGGCTTCGGCCCCGTCAGGGTTCGCGAGCCGATCATTCCGGGACATGAAGCGGCGGGGATTGTCGAAAAGGCGGGCGAGGGTGTTCCCCTGAAGGCGGGTACGCTCGTCGCGGTCAATCCGAGCCAACCCTGCGGCCATTGCGAATATTGCCAGAAGGGCATGCCGATCCATTGCCTGGAAATGCGCTTCATGGGCAGTGCCATGCGGCTGCCGCACGAGCAGGGGATGTTCCGCGAGTGGCTGGTGGTTCCCGCCAAGCAGTGCTTCGAAGCCGGGCCGGAAACAAGTGCGGCGGAGGCTGCCTGCAGCGAACCCTTGTCTGTCTGCCTGCATGCCGCCTCGCGGGCGGGAGAGATCAGGGGCAAGCGGGTTCTGGTCACCGGCGCCGGGCCGATCGGCTCCTTGATGGTTGCCGTTGTCAAACATCATGGCGCGGCGGAGATCGTCGTCACCGACCTTGCGGATGCCGCGCTGGAGCGTGCTGTGGCGATGGGTGCAACGCGTGCGGTCAATGTCTCCCAGGGCGCCGGGGCACTCGCGGAATTCGAGGCCGGCAAGGGCTATTTCGATCTCGTCTTCGAATGCTCCGCGGCAGCCCCGGCGATCCGCGGCGCGATCGCGACGGTGAAGCCGCGCGGGACGATCGTGCAGGTGGGTGTATCGGGCGAAGTTCCGGTGCCGCTCAATGCCATCGTTGCCAAGGAGCTGCATATCCACGGAACGCAGCGGTTCCACGAGGAATTCGCGACCGCCGTCGCGCTGATCTCAAGCCGGGCGATCGATGTCCGCCCGATCATCAGCCACAGCCTGCCGCTTGCGCAGGCAGATGCTGCCTTCCTGCTGGCGGGCGACAGGAGCGCCGCCTGCAAGGTGCAGCTGACCTTTTAGACGGGTAGCGCAACACCCAGCCGTTCGGCATGAGGCTTCAGTGAGTCCATGATGCCCGGAAACAGCACGACGCCGTCCTCGAGCGCCTTGCGCTTGCGGGCAAGGCCATTCTCGCCGGGAAGGCGCACACGCGCCACGCCGGGGCGGGGCGGATTGCTGTGGCAGGCGTCAACGAGCCAACCGGTCTGGCGCAGGAAGGCGTCACGGCCGCCGAAGGCATCGGGATCGAAGACCTGAACGGTGACCGCCGCATTGGTGCCCTTCGGCTGATCGACGCGGCCATAGCCGGCGAGGCCCTGGGTAAAGGCTTCGACATGCAGCGCCATGCCATACCCCTTCTGGCCGTGGTCGAGACCGCCGGTTGGAAGAAGCGTGCCGCCGCGCTCGATGACACGTGGGTCACGGCTCGGATTGCCGTTCTCGTCGAGCAGCCAGTCGTGCTCGTATTGCCTGCCTTCGCGAACCAGGCGCTGGGCCATGTTCACCGTGGTGATCGAGGCGCTGATATCGATGAGAATGGGATCGCCGGGTGTCGGGATGCCGTGGGCGACCGGGTTCGGCGTATAGACGCCCTTGGTGCCGCCGAAGGGGGCGACTTGCGCGCCCGAAGGGCTGGAACTGGCGATGCTGACCATGTAGCCGCGGTCTGTGGCGAGCGTCAGGTAGGCGGCGAGGCAGCCGATATGATGGCTGTCGGCAATCGTCACGGTGGCCGTTCCATATTGCGCGGCGCGATTGCTGGCGAGCTTGACGGCTTCGGACGTCAGCCAGGCGCCGGGCAGGCGCTTGCCCTTCCAAGCAATGGCCGGACCGCGATCCGAGATGACATCGGGGGCGCCCGAAACCGTCATCACACCGTCGGCAACGCTCTGCAGATACCAGCCTGCAAGCGCCAGACCGTGTGTCGTATGGCCGAGCAGGTCGGCTTCGACAAGAAATCGCGAGACGGCGTCCGCCTTGTCATCCTCAAGACCAGCCGCCGAGAACAGCGACGTTGCGAAGGCGCGCAGTGCCTCCGCCGGATAGCGTTTGTCTGTCGTATCGGCCATGTCAGCCTCCGTTGGTGTTCAGCGGGCGAGGAAGCGCGGATGCAGGGTCTCGCCGCGCAAGGTCGCCAACACATGTTCGGCCGCGATGACCGACATGGCGCGCTTGGCGTCGAGCGTGACGCCGGCGACATGCGGCGTGACGATGGTGTTCGGCAGCGAGAAAAGCGGGTTGTCCTTATCCGGCGGCTCGACGGCAAAACTATCGAGTCCGGCTCCTGCGAGGTGGCCGCTTTTCAACGCCGCAATCAGTGCCGCTTCGTCGACGACTTCGCCGCGCGCCGTATTCACGAGGTAAGCGCCGCGCTTCATCAGGCCGAGCCGTCTGGAGTCGATCAGGTCGCGCGTCTCAGGCGTCAGAGGGCAGTGCAGGCTGACGATGTCGGCGTTTGCCAGCAGTTTGTCGAGATCGGTCTCGCGGGTGACGTCTTCGAAGGCTTCGGCAGGCGTATGCGGATCGAAGGCGGAAATTTCCATGCCGAGCGCCTTCGCCATCTTGCCCAGCGTCTGGCCGATAAAGCCGAAGCCGACGATGCCGAGGCGCTGGCCGCGCAGCTCGCGGCCCTGATACTGGCCCTTGTCCCAAGTGCCATCGCGGATCAGCGCATCCTGCCGGGAAAAATCCTTCACCAGCGCCATGATAAGCGCCAGCGCGTGCTCGGCGACAGAAATGCCATTGCTGCCTGTCGTCATCGAAACGGGAATGCCGAGCTCGGCGGCCGCCTTGACGTCGATATCGTTGGTGCCGACGCCGTGTTTGGCGATATGGCGGAGGTTGCCGCCTGATGTCATTTCTTCGGGGCCGAGGACATCGGCAAGCAGGCGGATGATGGCACCCTGGGGCTGGTGCTCCTTCATCAGGGCAATCACCGTAGCGCGGTCGATATAGGGCTTGGTCTGGACGACCTTGACGCCTTCCTTCTCCAGGACTTCGCGCCCTTCGGGCGCAAGTTCTCCTCCGAGAACGAGAACGGTTCTCTGCATGCCTGCCTCCTCATTTCCTCCCGGAAAGCGGCGCAGTCTGCGCCGCCGGGTGCTACGCCGCCTTGCGCGGCGAGCGCGCCATCAGCCGGGCATAAGCGATGGCCGAGAGCATGTTGACGTGATTGGCCTTGCCGGTTCCGGCAATGTCGAAGGCCGTGCCGTGATCGACCGAGACGCGGTCGATCGGCAGCCCGAGCGATACGTTGACGGCGGTCTCGAAGGCGACGAGCTTGATCGGGATATGGCCCTGATCGTGATACTGGGCGATGACCAGATCGAAAGCGCCGTTATAGGCGCGGGCGAATACGGTATCGGCCGAGATCGGGCCAACGACATCGATGCCCTTGGCCTGCGCCAGCTCGACCGCTGGGGCCAGGAATTCGCTGTCCTCGGTGCCGAAGAGGCCGTTTTCGCCGCAGTGCGGATTGATGCCGGCGACGGCGATCCGCGGCTTCATCCCGAGACGCATGAAGTGATTATGGCCAGCCTGGATCGTCGCCAGCACGCGCTCCGTCTTGGCGCGCTCGATGGCGCCGCGCAGCGAGACGTGGGTGGAGACGTGAATGGTGTTCAGCCGCTCTGAGGCGAGCAGCATGAAGGAGCTCTTCGAGCCCGTCAGATGCGCGAGCAGGCCGGTATGGCCATCGAAATGATGACCGGCAAGATTCATCGCTTCCTTGTTGATCGGCGCGGTGACGATGACGTCGGCTTCGCCCGACATGGCGAGATCGACGGCGCGGCTGATGTATTTCACCGAGGCATCGCCTGCAACCGGGCTGACCTTGCCGATTTCAGGCAGTGGCGCGCCAAGCTCCACTTCGTCGACGGCGATCGTCGAGCCGTCTTCCGAGGCAGTGGGTCCGAAGCGCAGGCTGGTGCCGGTGGCGCGGTCGGCGCGAACGAGCGCTTCCGTATTGCCGACGATGACGAAATCCTTACGCTCGCCAGCCGGCATTGCCGCCAGCGCCTTGACGATCACTTCAGGGCCAACACCAGCGGGATCACCGAGCGTTACCGCCACTTTTGCATTCTTCGTCATCGTCAAATTCCCTTAAAAAGCAGCCTGGTAGATGGCGCGGATATCGTCACGCGCGAGTTCGCGGGGATTATTGTCGAGCAGGCGGCGGATCGCAAAGGCATCGTCCGCCATGGCATCGAGATCATCGGAGGGAACGCCAAGGCCCGAGAGCTTCATCTCGATGCCGAGATCGGCGCAGAAGGCATAGGCCGCATCGAAGACCGAGCTGACGTCATCGGATGTCTGGTGGCCGAGGGCGGCCATCACGGCGCGGGTCTTTTCCGGAACGGAAGGCGTGTTGAAGGCCAGCACATGCGGGAAGATCAGCGCGTTGGCGGCGCCATGCGCCACATGCCAGCGGGTGCCGAGCGGATAGGCCAGTGCATGCCCACCGGCGGTATTGACCGGACCGAGGCAGAAGCCGCCATAGAGCGAGGCAAGCGACAGACCGGCACGCGCTTCGGCATCGGCACCATCCTTGACGGCGCGGGCAAGATACTTGCCGACGAGGCGGGCGCCTTCTATCGCATAAATATCGATCATCGGATGGGCCTTGCGATTGGTGAAGGCCTCAACGCAATGAGCCATGGCATCGACACCCGTTGCAGCCGTCGTGCGGGCGGGAACGGTAAAGGTCAGACCGGGATCGATGACCGCGATATCGGCCAGCATGTAAAGGCTTTCGACGGCAAGCTTCACCTGCGTCGCGGGATCGGTGACGAGGGCGCGGGTGCCAGCCTCGCTGCCGGTTCCGGATGTCGTCGGAACCTGCGCCAGCGCCACCTTGCGCGGGCCGGTCACTTTGTGGGGGCCGACGACCTCGCGCAGCGTTTGCGGCGAACCGGCGAGAACGGCGGCGAGCTTGGCAAGATCCATGGCGCTGCCACCGCCGAAACCGACGATCAGCTCGGCATTGGCCGCATTCGCGGCGGCCAGCACCTTGTCGAGATTGGCAATGTCGGGCTCGGGAGTGACATCGGCGAACACGGAGACGTGGCCCGGCAGTTCCAACACATCGACACGCGACGCGTTGAACGCATCGGAGATGACGAGCGTGCGCGTATAGCCCTTGCTTTCCGCCCACTTGCCGAGCTTGTCGGCGGTGCCGACGCCAAACTCGATGACTTCAGGCCTGACAACCGTGATGGGCGAATCCAGACTGACCATGAACACGGCTCCTCCATAAATGCGGCCAAAGCCGTTATTGATGTAAAGTTGTTATATCAACTTCACGTTTCTGGCAATAAGCGAGGCGATGGTTTTTCAGCAGTTTTGCGGAAACGTTCTGAAGCGCATCCGATAAAATCGAGAAAATAGCCTATAAATCAGGATGTTGATGGCTTTCATCTTGTGCCGTCAACTGTGATGTCGCAAATCCAAGCTATGCCCGGCAGCTGCGAAATCACTTGTAAATAGACGAGTCGATCCCGCGTCAAAGCGCGCGGAATCGGCCGACTTGATCCTTCATACGGCTACATCGCTTGGCAGGCGAACATATTTGATCGCCCGGCGATAATAGGTGTAGGCGATGTGCAATGCTCCATCCGGCCCCTCGGTGATCGACGGATAGGAGAATTCGCGGTTGAGCGAGTCCTTAGAGTTGTTGCTGAGGCAATAGCCGTCGCCGGTATCGAGATCGATATGGCTATCGAAGCTCTTGCCGCTATTGGTGGAGATTGCCAGGCTGAGCGGTGCGCGCGGAACACCCCACACGGCCTTTCGCCTTGTTTCTGCTGCGCTTTCTGTGGCTTTCGCCTCGCCCTTATCGCTTTCGATCTCGTCGTAGAGCGACTCGCGGCGCGCATCCGATGTCTCGGCATTGCTGTGGTTGTAAACCATCGCAATCCGCCCGTCCGCCAGCTTGGTTGCCTGGATCGACGAGTTGTTGTTCGGCAGGTTGACCGGCTTCGGCGCCGACCAGCTCTCGCCATTGTCATCCGATTCCGAGGAGAGAACATGTTCGGAAAAACGGTTGCGGAAGAAAGCGACCATTTTACTTCCGTTGAGCGGAATGATGTTCATGTGGACGGCGCCGAGGCTGTCGGGCACGTCGATCATCGTCCAGCTCTCGCCCTGATCGCGCGATACGAGAACGCCTGCCGTGTCTGCATCGCCGCTCCAGCGCTGGCCGGGCAGGCTCACACAGCGGAATGCCGGCAGAAGCCAGGTTCCCGCGGAGTTGACGATGACAGGCTGGCGAACGAAGGTGCCGGGCAGATCGCAGAGAACACGGACGGATCCGAACGTCTTGCAACCATCTTCGGAGATGCGGCACTTTACAATTGACCCATCCTGGTCACCAGATGTCTGTGACGTGTAAAGCAGCCAGACGTTTCCGTCGGGGGCCTTGAAAATCAGCGGATTCTGCTCGGATTTTGCCGGATCGTCGGAGAGCTTTTCGGCTTCCGACCATTGATCCGACCCCGGCGCGAGGCGCGACATGTAAACGGAAATGTCGCCCATTCCCTCCATCGTTCCGCCGAACCAGACGCAGGTCAGCGTGCCATCGGCCAGAAAGGCCAGGTTGGCGGCATGGTTCTGGATGCAGGGTGACGGCAGGTAGGCGTCGGCCCGGCCGGGCTGCGCCGGATTGGGGCCGATTTTCCCGTTCATCAGCGCCGGAACGGCTTCCGGCGGCAGCGCGGTAAAGCTCATGACATCCTCCTCACGGCAGCTGCGCGTAACCTTCGGAAAGGGCGGCATAGTCGGCGTCGCTGAGGGCGACGAGCGGCGGGCGGGTGCGCTTCCAGGCGGCATTGCCGGTCTTCAGGCCGACCATCGCCTTGATCGTCGGGATCTGGACGTAGGAGTTGGAGAGCGTACGGTAGGCATTGATGCGGGCCTGGGCCTTCTCGACCTTGTCTGCCTGCGCTTCGTCATGGACGTGATCGTAAACGGCGCGCAGCGAGTCGGCGACGAGGTTGGAGGTCGCCGTGATGCAGCCGGCGCCGCCGGCCTTGAGGAGCGGCAGCAGCAGCGGATCGGCGCCGCAGAGAACCGAAAAATCCGGATAGGCGGCGATGATCGCCTGCATGTTGTTGAAATCGCCTGCAGATTCCTTGATGCCGACGACCGTGTCAGGGAAAGCCTCGATCAGGCGGCCGATCAGCGGAACGGACAGCGGAATGCCGGAGACCTGCGGGATGTGATAAAGGATCACCTGCAGGCGGCTGTCGTTGATGCCTTCGAAAATCGCCGAATAGGCGTTGAAGAGACCGTCGTCGGTCACGCCCTTGTAGTAGAAGGGCGGCAGCATCACGACGTTGGTGACGCCAAGCGAAAGCGCATGCTTTGTCAGCTCGATCGTTTCGGGAATGGCGGCAACGCCGGTGCCCGGAAGGAGCTTGTCAGGCGAGATGCCGGCCTTCAGCGCGGCTTCGAGCAGCATCCGGCGCTCGGCAATCGAAAAGGAGTTCGCTTCGCCTGTCGTGCCGAGCAGGGCAACGCCGTGGCAGCCTTCATCAAGCAGGCGCTTGCAATGCTCGGTGAAGAGCGCAACGTCGGGGCTGCCGTCGGCGTTCAAGGGCGTGGTGGCGGCGCTGAAAACGCCGGTGATCTTGTGATTGCTCAAAGCATCCTCCTCTGCAGCGTGATGCTGCTCCTGGCACTTGCCGTGCGTGACTTTTCCTCGAAATGATAAGTTGTTGTCAATCTTACAAGCTGCGTCAGAATGACGTTGGTATTTTATCTATATGAAATTAAATGATAAAAATTTTTTGCGTGGATTTGAAAGTTGAAAACGGCAAATTTGGATTGACAGATTTACATTATCGCGCAAATCTCAGGGGCATTGTAAGGCGTCCGGCTCGGGGAGGGTTTTCGAGTACGCGCTGTTTTGCCCATGGGAGGAATGTATGACAGACCGCAATGACAAGAATGCTTCCACGGTTTCGCGCCGCGACGCGCTGAAGCTCGGTCTCGCCGCCGGCGTCGGCTTCACGCTGTTTGGCATGAGCGCCCGCATCGTCATGGCTGACGACGGCCAGGTGCTGAAGGCCATCAATCCGGCCTTCGATCAGGACTGGTCGCCGCTGCGCGGCGGTGGCCGTACGTTCCGCTGGAATTCATTCTGGTGGGCCTCGCCGATGTATTTCGACGCCGAAGGCAAGCTCAATCCCTACGTCTTCACCAGCTGGGAATCCCCGGACAAGAAGGTCTGGACCTTCAAGATCGATCCGAAGGCTGTGTTCTCCGACGGCAGCAAGATCACCGCGGCCGACGTCAAGGGCTCCTGGGAAGTCGCTTCCCGCCCGAACACCAAGAGCCAGCGCGCCGATCAGGTCATGGGCAAGGTTGACGGTTACAAGGACGTCGCCGGCGGTTCGGCCACCGAGATCTCGGGCGTTGCCACGCCTGACGAAGGTACCGTCGTCGTCACGCTGACGGAAGCCGACCCGATCTTCTTCATGCGCCTTGCCAACCACATCATCCCGATCACCAAGGCTTCGCAGTCCAAGGGCAGCGATGGCGAGGAAGTGGCTGACTGGTACAAGCCCGACAACAGCGCCGTCTATTCCGGCCCGTTCAAGCTGACCGCGCTCGATATCGACGCTGGCACGCTGACCTTCGAGCCGAACGAGAACTTCTTCGGCACCAAGCCGAAGCTTGCCCGCATCGAGATCGCCTCGATCGAAGACAACGTCACGGCAACGCAGCTCATCAAGTCGGGCGAATACAATGCCCATACCGAGCTGGTCACCTCGACCATCATCCAGGACCTCGGCCCGGAATTCTCCGCCGGCCCGATCATCCCGACCAGCCAGCACTTCTGGTTCAACGTCAAGCGCGCGCCGATGGACGATCCGAAGGTTCGCCAGGCGCTGATCATGGCGATCGACCGCGACGGTCTCTTCAAGGCATCCTATCCGGATGGCCCGCACAAGAAGGCCGATCAGATCCTGAACTCGGTCCCGGGTGCCGACAATTCCGGCTTCGAGCCCTATCCCTACGATCCTGAGGGCGCCAAGAAGCTGCTCGCCGAATCCAGCTACGGCGGTCCCGATCGCCTGCCGAAGATCATGTTCGTCGGCATCTCGGCTCCGGCCATTCAGGCAGCTGCCCAGTTCATTGCTGAGCAGTGGCGCCAGAACCTCGGCATCACCGCCGTCGATATGAAGCCGCAGCAGGACTCCTATGCCGGTCCGGACCAGAACTCGGTCCAGATCTTCCGCGACGACGTCGGCACCCGCGTTCCGGATGCCGTGTCCTATCTCTCGGGCTGCATCGCCTCCACGTCGTCCAACGCCCAGAACAAGCTCGGCGGTTACAAGAACGACAAGGTGGATGCGGCTCTCGCAGAAGCGGCCACCAAGGCTGCTGACGATCCTGATCGCATCAAGCTCGCCCAGGATGCCCAGAAGGCATTCCGTGACGATTGGGCGTTCATTCCGTGGTATTCTCAGGCCATGTCCCGCTGGGCAACCAAGGACGTCAAGGGCATGGAGAAGAACCTCGACTGGCAGGTCGTCGCTCCCTGGGACGTATCGGTTGGCTGATTGAGACGGCAAAGCCGGTCTCTCCAGCCCCCAAGCAACCGCGCGAAGGCCTCAGGGTCTTCGCGCAAGTTTCAAGAAAAGGTGCGGTCCGCGTCAGTTTGCGGAGAACGTTCCTGACAACAGGTGGGAGGTGGCCTTGCTTCGCTACGTGTTAACGCGATTTGCCATCTGGATTCCGTCGGTTCTCGTCGTCATGCTTGCCGTCTATGCGATGGCATTCTACGGCGCCGGCGATCCGATCAAGCTGATCTTTCTTCGTGCGCCAGGCGACGTCGCCTATAATCCGGAGCGCATCGAAGCCATCCGCGAAAGTGCTGGCCTCAACAAGCCCTTCATCGAGCAGTTCGGCTATTACATCTGGAACCTGCTGCATGGCCAGTTCGGCAATTCGCTGACCTCAGGCCGTTCGGTCTGGGCCATGGTCTCGGCTGCCGCGCCTGTGTCCTTCAAGCTGGCGCTCTGTTCCATCATCCTGACGGCGGTTGTTGCGATCCCGCTCGGGATGATCGCCGCGCTGAACCAGAATTCCCGCATCGACTACACGATCATCGGCTCGGCGCTGTTCCTCTGGGCGATCCCGGCCTATGTCGCCGGTCCGCTGCTGATGGTCGGCCTCATCGTGCTCCTGCCGATGATCAAGGTGCCCTATGGCTGGGGCGGCGTCTTCGACGTGCGCATCATCCTGCCGCTGATCGTCTTGTCCTTCCAGCCGATCGCGCTGATCGTGCGCCAGACACGCGCCGCCGTCATCGAGGTGCTGTCGGAAGATTTCGTCCGCACCGCCCGCGCCAAGGGCGTTCCTGAACTGGTCGTGGCGCTGAAGCATATTCTGCGGCCCGTCCTGACGCCCGTCGTCACCCAGCTCGGCCTCATCATGATCACCATCGTCAACGGCGCGATCTTCGTCGAGCTGGTCTTCGGTCTGCCCGGCCTTGGACGCCTGACCGTGCAGGCGCTGACCAACTCGGACTACCCCGTCATCCTCGCGATCACGCTGATCGGATCCTTCCTCGTCATGGTCTCGAACCTGCTTGTCGATGTGCTCTATCCGATGCTTGATCCGCGTGCCAACGACGCAAGAAGGAGCCGCTGACCATGTCCGCCATCCCTCTCTCGACAATCGAAACTGCCGATGAACCGCCGGTCAGCCTGTGGCGTGACGCCTGGTTCCGCCTGAAGCGCAACAAGCTTGCTGTTTTCGGCCTGGCTGTCGTCCTGATCCTGGCATTCGCCGCGATCTTCGGTCCCTATCTGACGCCTTACGACTACCTCAGCCAGGATCTGCAGGCGCGTAACGCCGCCCCGTCCATGGCGCATCTGTTCGGAACCGATGATCTCGGTCGCGATGTCTTCAGCCGCGTCGTCTTCGGCACGCGTACGGCGTTTCTCGTCGCCGTGGTCGTCACCTTCATCGCCGTGCTGATTGGCCTGACGCTCGGCGCGGTCGCGGGCTTCTTCGGCAATCCGTTCGACCGCGTCATCATGTGGCTGACTGATGTCACCATGTCGGTACCCAACCTGCTGCTCGTCGTCGTCATCAACGCATCGCTGAAGTCGCCGATCACCAACTGGATGGAGGCGCAGTATCAGGCGACCCTCAATCCCTTCTATCGCCAGACGATCTGGGTCGACTTCCTGCTGGTCTTCGGTTCGATGGCGTTGATTTCCTGGCCGCCCTATGCACGCCTCGTCCGCGCCCAGGTGCTGTCGATCCGCAGCCGGCCCTATATTACCGCCGCACAGGCACTCGGTCTTTCCAACTGGGTCATCATCAAGCGCTACGTGATCCCGAACGCGCTCGGTCCGCTGATCGTCTCGGTCAGCGCTGGTCTCGGCACCGCGATGGTTCTGGAAAGCGCGTTCTCGTTCCTCGGCGTCGGCGTCAACCCGCCGACCCCCAGCTGGGGCAACATGATCTCGGATGGTCTGCGCGTCTGGCAGCATTATCCGCATCTTCTTGCCGCTCCGGCGGCCGTGCTCGGCCTTGCCTCGGTTGCCTTCAGCTTCCTCGGCGACGGTCTCAACGACGCGCTCAACCCGCGGGGCAACAAGTGATGAACACGAAGACATCAGAACGCCTTCTCGACGTCCGCGATCTCACCGTCGAGATCGATGGCCGCAACGGCCCCGCCGTCGTCGTCGATGGCATCGATCTCTATGTCAACAAGGGCGAGACGCTCGGCGTCGTCGGCGAATCCGGTTGCGGCAAGAGCCTGACGATGCTCTCGCTCATGCGATTGCTGCCGAACAAGATCAAGGTCACCAAGGGCAGCGCCGCCTTCGATGGCCGCGACTTGCAGAAGATGTCGAATTCCGAACTGCGCAAGGTGCGCGGCGGCGATATCGGCTTCGTCTTCCAGGATCCGATGACCTCGCTGAACCCGGTCATGCGTGTTGGAGCGCAAATATGCGAGCCGCTGATCTATCATCGCAAGATGAGCAAGGCGGAGGCACGTACCCGCGCCATCGAACTGCTGCGGCTCGTCGGCATTCCCGGCCCGGAAGAGCGGCTGATGGCCTATCCGCACGAGCTTTCGGGCGGCATGCGCCAGCGCGTGATGATCGCCATCGGGTTGGCCTGCAATCCGAAGCTCCTGATCGCCGACGAGCCGACGACGGCGCTCGACGTCACCATCCAGGCCCAGATCGTCGATCTGGTGAAGGATCTGCGCGCCAAGCTCGGCATGTCTGTCGTCTGGATCACCCACGATCTGGCGCTGATCGCCGGTCTGGTCGATCGCGTTGCCGTGCTTTATGCCGGCACCGTTGTCGAAGACGCGCCTGTCGACGAGCTCTATGCCCGTCCGAGCCATCCGTATACGCGCGGCCTTTTGGCCTCGATCCCGAAGCTCTCGGACGCGCCGACGAGTCGGCTTTCCTCGATCGGTGGAACGCCACCGGAGCCCGGCCGCCGCCCCAAGGGCTGCCCGTTTGCGCCGCGCTGTCCGCTGGCGGAAGCCATCTGCCACGAGCGGGTGCCGAAGCTCGAGCCCGTCGCCGGTGCCGGAAATCACCGCGCCGCATGCTTCGTCGTCCAGAAAATGCAGGAGGCTGCGTGATGGGTGCTCAACCGCTTCTGAAGGTCGAAAACCTCGTCAAGCATTTCCACGTCAAGCTCGGCGCCTTCGGCGACCGCTCGGCGACGGTTTATGCGCTCGACAATGTCAACCTCGACATCATGGAAGGTGAGACGCTGAGCCTCGTTGGAGAGTCCGGCTGCGGCAAGTCCACGACCGGTTTCACCATTCTCAACCTCTACAAGGCGACTTCGGGCCGCGTGGTCTATAAGGGCCAGGATCTGGCGACGCTCGACGAAAAGCAGATGCGGCCCTTCCGCCGCGACCTGCAGATCGTCTTCCAGGACCCGTATTCGACGCTCAACCCGCGCATGACCATCGGCGAGGCGATCGGCGAACCGATCCTCTTCCACAAGCTCTGCACCAAAGCTGAGCTGAAGGACAGGATCGCCGCGCTGCTGACCGATGTCGGCCTGCCGACCCGCTTTGCCCAGCGCTACCCGCACGAACTGTCCGGCGGCCAGCGCCAGCGCGTCGTCATTGCCCGCGCTCTCGCCTGCCAGCCGAAATTCATCGTCTGCGACGAGGCAATTTCGGCGCTCGACGTGTCGATCCAGGCGCAGATCATCAACCTGCTTCTCGACCTGCAGGACAAATACGGACTGACCTACCTCTTCATCGCCCACGACCTTGCCGTCGTGCGCCACATCAGCACCCGCGTCGGCGTCATGTATCTCGGCCGTCTGGCCGAGCTCGCGAGCCGCGAGGAGCTGTTCGACAACCCGCTCCATCCCTATACCAAGGCGCTGCTTTCCGCGGTTCCGGAAACCGATCCGGAGCATGAACGCACCCGTCAGCGGCAGATCCTGCAGGGTGATGTTCCGAGCCCGCTCAACCCGCCGTCTGGCTGCCGTTTCCACACGCGCTGCCCAGTGGCGATGGACGTCTGTTCGAAAGTCATTCCGGAATGGAAGGAAGCCAAACCAGGCCATCTGGTCGCCTGCCACGCCGTCAACACGGGACAGACTGCATGACGTTGAAAGCTGCCATCATTGCCGACGACCTGACGGGCGCGCTGGATACCGGCACGCCCTTCGTGGACGCCGGGCTTTCGGTGGCGGTGGCAATCGATGTCGAGACCGCCGATGAGGCGCTTGCCGCCGGAACGGATGTTGTGGTCATCAACACGGCGTCGCGGGCTTTGTCCGCGGACGAGGCGGCCGGACGTGTCCGGCTAGCTGCCAAGGCGCTGAGCGCCAGGCAACCCGGTATCGTGATGAAAAAGATCGACTCTCGGCTGAAGGGCAATGTCGCTGCGGAGTCCGCAGCTCTTGCGGACGCGCTCGGCCTTGCCAGGATCGTTGTCGCTCCTGCCATTCCCGATCAGGACCGGACCACCTATCGCGGCTTTGTCGTCGGCCGCGGCGTCGAAAAGCCGATCCCGGTTGCCGATCTCTTCGCCGGACGCGAACTGGACGTCTCGGTTGCCGACGCCGAAAGCGATTATGATCTCGACGATATCGTTCTCGCCAACGATTGGGCTTTGGTCCTGGGGGTCGGTGCACGCGGCCTCGGCTCGGCGCTTGCCCGAAAGCTTGGCCGGAGCGGTGGCCAGCCACTGCCGTTCGAGGCATCGCGCCGCACGCTCTTTGCCTTTGGTTCGCGTGACCCGATCACCTCGGCACAGATGAACCGGCTGGAAGCCTCCGGCACGCTGCGCGCCGCAATCGATGCGCCGATGGGCACCGTCGAATGCGGCGAGGGCCTTGCCCTTCCCGTGCTGCTCCGCTGCAGTGGCGAAATCTCGGGAGACGGCGCTGCCGTCGCCCGGCGTTTCGCCGGCGGCGTCAAGGCCGTCATCGACGACACCAAGCCCGACATGCTGATGGTCGGCGGCGGCGACACGGCGCTTGCGGTCTTTCGCGAACTCGGCATCCGCACATTGATGCCGAAGGGCGAGATCGAGGCTGGCGTGCCGTGGTTCGACGTTGCGGCTGCTGATGGACGGCATTTCCGGTGTGCGGTGAAATCCGGGGGCTT
This sequence comes from Rhizobium sp. 05N430, assembly GCF_056396985.1. Classification (NCBI taxonomy): domain Bacteria; kingdom Pseudomonadati; phylum Pseudomonadota; class Alphaproteobacteria; order Hyphomicrobiales; family Rhizobiaceae; genus Rhizobium; species Rhizobium sp. 05N430. The sequence continues at coordinate 694,221 of NZ_JBFTMO010000002.1, forward strand.
CGGCAATTCCGAGAGTCTGCTAAGACTGGTTCCACGGAATCAGGCGGCTTGAGCATGAGACCGACGGGGAGAATGGGCGTGGATGAAGCAAATGGCGCATCGCTGAATGCGGGGAACGGTCCGGCAGCAAAGCCGGAACGCGGCAAGGCCGTGAAGCTCGTCGATCGCGTCTTCGACCAGATCCTCGAGCGCATCCGCGCCGGCAACTATCCGCCGGATTCGCGCCTGCCTGGCGAACATGAACTCGCCTCGATGCTCGGCGTCTCGCGCCCGATCGTTCGCGATGCGCTGGCGAAGCTGCGCGAGCAGGGCACCGTTTATGCGCGCCAAGGCGCCGGCACCTTTGTCAGCGCCCACGGCTCGCCGACGACGCAGCTTGCCTACTCGCCGGTCAAGACGATCGCCGATATCCAGCGCTGCTATGAATTCCGCCTGACGATCGAGCCTGCGGCGGCCTATTTCGCGGCCAAGCGGCGCGATGAGCCGGCGATCCAGAAGATCGCCTCGGCGCTGTCGGATCTGCGCGAAGCGACGAGCCACCAGCTGCATCGCAGCGATGCGGATTTCGTCTTCCACCGCTGCGTCGCCGAGGCGGCAAACAATCACTATTACACTGCCTCGCTCGATGCGCTGAAGCCGCATATCGCGGTCGGCATGCATCTGCACGGCCTGTCGCTGCTCGGCCCGCGCCAGGGTCTCGAGCAGGTCTACGAAGAGCACAACGAAATCTACAGGGCTGTCGCCGAGGGGCGCGCCGACGATGCGCGGAACCTGATGCAGACCCACCTCGAAGGGTCGCGTGACCGCTTGTTCGAGGGCAGGGCGCTCGATCTGTCGTTCAAATAGCGCGTTTGCCGATATCGGCGATAGCGCAAGCCTCGCCGCCGCCGAAAATGCGCGAGCGGGTGAGGAAGCGTTTCTCGCGTCCATTGTCCAGCGAGAACATGCCCCCGCGTCCGGGTACAACGTCGATGATCAGTTGCGTGTGTTTCCACGCTTCGAACTGGCTGGCGCTGATATAGACCGGCACGCCGCCGATCTCGCCGAGCTTGACGTCGTTGTCGCCGATCATGAATTCGCTTGCGGGGTAGCACATCGGCGACGAGCCGTCGCAACAGCCGCCGGATTGGTGGAACAGGATATTCGGATGATCGGCACGGATTTCACCGATCAGTTCGAGAGCTGCGTCTGTGGCCAGCACGCGAGGCTCGCCTTCGATTGTTTCTTCCATTTGGTTCCTCCCGTGGTTGAGGAGAGGAAACCCCTCCCCAACCCCTCCCCACAAGGGGGAGGGGCTAGTCTGTTGCGCCCTTCCTGTCCGCAACACCGTCTCATCCGCATTGATGTTGCCGAAGAACGAGCGGGTGCCTCAAGGTAAGCCCCTCCCCCTTGTGGGGAGGGGTTGGGGAGGGGACTCTCCCTCCAAACGCTACTCTCAGAAGAACCCAAGCGACTTCGGGCTGTAGCTCACCAGCATGTTCTTGGTCTGCTGATAGTGATCGAGCATCATCTTGTGGGTCTCGCGGCCGATACCGGATTGCTTGTAGCCGCCGAAGGCCGCATGCGCCGGGTAGGCGTGGTAGCAATTCGTCCAGACGCGGCCGGCCTGGATTTCACGGCCGAAGCGGTAGGCGCGGTTGCCGTCGCGGGTCCAGACGCCGGCGCCGAGGCCATAGAGCGTGTCGTTGGCGATCTCCAGCGCTTCCTTCTCATCCTTGAAGGTCGTCACCGAGACCACCGGCCCGAAGATTTCCTCCTGGAAGATGCGCATCTTGTTGTGGCCCTTGAAGATCGTCGGCTTGACGTAGTAGCCGCTCGCAAGCTCGCCACCGAGATCGTTGCGGGCGCCGCCGGTCAGAACCTCGGCGCCTTCCTGGCGGCCGATATCGAGGTAGGCGAGGATCTTTTCCAGCTGCTCGCTCGATGCCTGAGCGCCGATCATCGTCGCGCTGTCCAACGGGTTGCCCTGCTTGATCGCTTCGACGCGCTTGACGGCCTTTTCCATGAAACGGTCATAGACGGATTCCTGGATGAGCGCGCGGCTCGGGCAGGTGCAGACCTCGCCCTGGTTCAGCGCAAACATTGCAAAGCCTTCGAGCGCCTTGTCGAGGAAGTCGTCATCCTCGGCCATCACATCGGCGAAGAAGATGTTGGGCGACTTGCCGCCGAGCTCAAGCGTCACCGGAATGAGGTTCTGGCTGGCATATTGCATGATCAGCCTGCCCGTAGAGGTTTCGCCGGTAAAGGCGATCTTGGCAATGCGCGGGCTGGTGGCGAGCGGCTTGCCGGCTTCGAGACCGAAACCGTTGACGATGTTGAGGACGCCGGGGGGCAGAAGATCGCCGATGATTTCCGCCCAGACGAGCAGCGATGCGGGCGTCTGTTCGGCCGGCTTGATGACGACGCAGTTGCCGGCGGCGAGCGCCGGAGCAAGCTTCCATGCGGCCATCAGGATCGGGAAGTTCCAGGGAATGATCTGGCCAACGACGCCGAGCGGTTCATGGAAATGATAGGCGACGGTGTCGTTGTCGATCTCGCCGATCGAGCCTTCCTGGGCGCGAATGCAGGATGCGAAATAGCGGAAGTGGTCGATTGCCAGCGGAATATCGGCGGCCATGGTTTCGCGGATCGGCTTGCCGTTGTCCCAGGTTTCGGCCTGTGCCAGAAGCTCCAGCTTGTCTTCCATGCGCTGGGCGATCTTCATCAGGATATTGGAGCGCTCGGCAGGCGCCGTTCTGCCCCACTTGTCCTTGGCGGCATGGGCCGCGTCGATCGCCGCGTTGATGTCCTTTTCGTCGGAGCGGGGGATTTCGCAGAGCTTGCCGCCGGTGACGGGCGTGATGTTGTCGAAATATTTCCCGCCGATCGGTTCGCGCCACTCGCCACCGATATAGTTGCCGTATTTCAGCTTGAACGGAGATTCGACGATCTTCTGATGCAGCATGTCATCCTCCCTTGATGATGCCAGGTTCGGGAACGAACCAGTGGAGGAAATCTGCGCGTCTTTTGGCTTTCGAAATACCCGCCCGGGGCAATGCCGCACTGCACACTGTCGCAGCGCTGCGACAGGCTTGAGAGCTCAGTGCAGGTTGAGCCGCTTCATCTTGCGGTGAAGCGTGGCGCGGCTCATGCCAAGATTGGCAGCGGCCTGCGAGACATTGCCGTTGGTGCGTGTCAGCGCCCGCATCAGCGCAGCGCGCTCGGCGTCCATCAGCGCCTCCTCGCCGTCGGCCGGGCGGCTTTCCTGCAGGGCATCGGCCGCGGGGATGCCGGCGGCGATCCGGCGGTCGTCGAGTTTCAGCGCCAGCCGGGCGGCACGCGTGGCGCCAAGCACCAGATCGTGACGGTCGACGGCAAGCAGGGCGGCAGCGGAATTGGAGCCTGAAGGCACCATCAGGAAACGGGAGCCTGCAAAGGCGCTGCGGAAGATATTGAGCTCGATACGCATCGCCGCGTCACGCACCGCCTGCGCCAGGATCGACAGGGTCATCTCGTTGACGTCGTCGCGGCAGGTGGAGATGTCGAGAGCGGCGGCCAGCTGGCCGCGATGGTCGCGGATCGGCGCGGTCGTGCAGCTGAGCTTGATGTTCGAAGAGAGGAAGTGCTGGTCGCGAAAGATCGAGACGGAGCGCTCGTCGGCCAGCGCCGTGCCGATGCCGTTCGTACCGACGCTCGCTTCTGTCCAGACCGAGCCGGTCCAGAGGCCGAGGTCGTTGAACTCCTTGTCGTCGGCACTGGCGCCGCGGCGCTCCAGTGCCACCCCTTCGCGGCAGGTCAGAAGCAGGCAGCAGCCTGCCTTGCCGACCGTCAGGAACAGCCGGTCGAGCTCATCGCTCGCGTCGCGGATCAGTTGTTCGGATTGTTCGCGGGCAAGCCGGAATTCCTGCTCGGTCAAGCGCAAGGGGGTGCGCTTCTCTTCCGGAGTCAGCTGATGCTTGTCCATGCAGCGGCGCCAGGAGGCAACGATCGGGGAGCTGGCTGCAGCAGAGTTCTGCTGCGCCCACGTGTAGACATGGTCGGCATGCGCTGTGGTTTCGTGCATCTGCTCCTCCCACGGAACGTAGACAGCAGTCTGGGGCAAATGCCGTCTCATTGCAATTCTGCTTAAGGAAGCAGCCTGTTCCATGTCTCAGGGGAACTGTCGCAGATCTGCGACAGTTCGCTGTTTCAGCTGGTCTTTGGCTGTGTGGCGGGCAGAAGCTTGCCGCGGGCAATCAGCCAGAGCGTGCCGATCGCGATCAGGCCGACCACGGCATTGACAGCGATGAAGATTACCACGGCCAGACCTTGGAGCGCCGCGTCGTCGCTATGGCTGGCAACGCGGATCGTGGCGGTGGCAAGGGCGGTCGCACCGAAGGTGAAGGCCCAGTAGGAACCAGCGAAGGGCTGCTCCATGATCCAGGGCAGGAGACGCAGCAGGATAGCCGCCTCCAGGATGGCGTAGCCGAGCATCGCATGAACCAGCATGTCGGGCGTCCCGCCGTTGACACTGAGATAGGCGACACTGCCGACCGCCGGAGGGGCGAGCTGGATACCCAGTGTCGGGCGCAGTTGCACGGCGAGTTCCGGCGCCGTCAGCAGGCGATGCAGCAACACCGAGTCGATCGCCAGCCAGGCGAAGAAGCCGGCGCCGAAGGCAAGCTGGCCGAGCTCATGGTGTCCGAGTGCACCGAGAACGATGGCGGAGACGAAGGAGCCGGCGACCGTCGGCAGATAAAGGACGGGTGTCGTGGCGGTCACATCACGGCCGCCCTGCCACAATCCTCCGGTCCGCCACAGGGCGAAGGCGAAGGTGAAGACGACGCCGACACCGAAGAGGAGTTCGGTCGCTGCCCGCGAATAGGGCAAGAGAGCGAGGCCAGCCAGCATGGTGGCGACACCGGCGAGGCCGACGAAGCAGCATTGAACGGCATGCTCCAGCTCGGCCAGTGCCTCGCTCCGGGCATTCAGCCATTTCAGGCCGTAGAGGACGCTGACGACGAGCCAGACGGCCACTGCCAGCAGGCTGAGGATCTCGCCCGGCGCGGCGGGCAAGCCCCAGACCGAGGCCGCCGCCCGCCAACTGTTGCCGAGCCCGGCAATGCCGAGAACCATGCCGAAGAAGGATGCCGGGACACGCGGCATCTGGAAACCGGCCCTTGCCGGCATGTCTGCAGCTTGCATTGCCATGACCTCGCTTCAACAGGGGAGCGGAAGGCGCGCGCCTTCCGCGTCGCAGAATGTACTTAACCGGCGATCGCCTCGGCGGCGTCGAGGACGCGGGCCGAATAGACCATGGCGGCGCCGGCATTGATAGCCACCGCAACACCGAGCGCCTCGGAGATTTCCTCCTTGGTCGCACCCTGCTTCAGGGCTTCCGTCGTGTGGACGGCAATACAGCCGTCACAACGCACCGTCACCGCAACGGCGAGCGCGATCAGTTCGCGCTGCTTGGCGTCAAGATAATTGGTCTTCTGCCCGGCCGTCGAGAGGGTCTGGTAACCCTTCACCGTCTCAGGCACGGTCTTGCCGAATTCGCCGATCCGGGCGATCAGCTGGCTGCGGTATTCTTTCCAGTTCAACATGGTCTTGCCTTTCCATCATCTTCAGCAGCGCCGTCGCTGTCTGTTGGGATGGAATATGGACTTTTCAGGCGATCCGATGAATGTTTGAGAAAGTCAAATTCTAGCGTGATCGTCTCATGGATATCCTCAGCCGCCTTATCGACCTTGCCGGGCTGCGCACCAGCCTGGACATTCGCTGCCGTCTTGAGGGCTCTTTCGCGATCGACCACGAACCGGCCGGTCGCGGCGTGATCCCGTTTCATGTCGTCCTTTCCGGTAGCTGCCGTCTGCGGCTACCTGATCGGCGAACCTTCGAAATGGTGGCAGGAGATTTCCTCCTGCTACCGCGCGGCGAGGCGCATCTGATTGTCGGCCGCGACACCGGTGCCCGGCCATCGCCCGTCAGGGTCTCACATGACGGTATGCTTCCGGTGCGGGCGAATGGCGATGGACCGCCCGATGTCGATCTGCTCTGCGGGCATTTCGATGCGGCAGCGGGTTTGTCATCGCTGCTGCTCGACACCCTGCCTGATGTCTTTCATGCTTCGCTGGCCGGAGCGCAGTCGCAGGAGACCCTGAAGCTGCTGGTCGGAATCCTGCGTGACGAGGCGATGCATCAGGAAGCCGGTGCGTTGACGGTTGCCACGGCAATCTGCCTCGCACTGCTGGCGATGGCGCTGCGGGCGCTAAACAATGCAGCGCTCGGCACCGCCGGTCTCGTGGCGCTGATTGCCAATCCGCGCTTCTCGCGCGCGCTGAAGGCTGTGATCGCGAACCCGGCGGAAGATTGGACGATCGAGCGGCTGGCGTCGCTCAGCGCCATGTCACGCGCCACTTATGCCAGACAGTTCAAGGAAACGTCGGGAATGACCGTGGCGGGCTTTCTGACCGACCTCCGTATGACGCTTGCCAGCGACCTCTTGATCCGCACGCGCCGGACGGTCGCCGATATCGCAGTGGAGGTCGGCTATGACTCCGAGGCGGCCTTCGGCAAGGCATTCAAGGCAAGGCGTGGAGTGCCACCGGCGCGCTTCAGGCAGCAGATGGCCTGAAGCGCGCCGGGCATTTTCTCAGGCGACGGCGCCGAACTGGGCGTCGTGCAGGCGGGCATAGGCACCGTTGCGGGAGAGAAGCTCCTTGTGGGTGCCTTCCTCGTCGATGCCATCGCGCCCCATCACCACGATGCGGTCGGCATTGCGGATCGTGGCCAGACGGTGGGCGACGACGAGCGTCGTGCGTCCCTCCGAAAGTTCCGAAAGCGCCTGCTGGATCTGATACTCGGTCGCCGTGTCGAGCGCCGACGTGGCCTCGTCAAGGATCAGGATCGGCGGGTTCTTCAGGAAGATGCGGGCGATCGCCAAACGCTGCTTCTGGCCACCCGAGAGCTTCACACCCCGCTCGCCGGTCGGCGTGTCCAGCCCTGACGGTAGGGAGCGTACGAATTCATCCAGCGACGAGCGGCGCAAGGCCTCCATGATCTCGGCATCGGACGCGCCAAGACGGCCGTAAGCGATATTCTCGCGGATGGTCGAGCCGAACAGGAACACATCCTGCTGGACGATGCCGATCTGGCTGCGCAGCGACGCCTGCGTCATGTCGCGGATATCAATGCCATCGATGGTGATGGCGCCCGACGTGACATCGTAGAAGCGCGGCAACAGCGAGCAGATGGTGGTCTTTCCCGCACCCGAGGGGCCGACAAAAGCGACGGTCTCGCCTGCCGATATCTTCAGGTTCAGATGCTCGAAGACCTTGCCGTCGTCCGAATAGCCGAAGGAGACGTCGTTATAGACGATGTCGCCCCGCAACGAGTTGACCGTCATTGCATTCGGCCGGTCGGCGAGATCCGGCTCGGTGTCGATCAGCGAAATGAAGCGCTTAAAGCCGGCAATGCCCTTCGGATACATCTCCAGCACCGAGGTGATCTTGTCGATCGGGTGGAAGAAGACATTGACCAACAGCAGGAAGCCGACGAAGCCGCCATAGGTCAGCTCGCCTGACACGACATACCAGGTGCCGGCCACCATGATGATCAGCTGCACCAGGCGCGTGCTGAAATAGCTGAGCGCGATGCTTGCGGTCATGTAGGCATAGGCGTTGAGCTTGGTTTCCTTGTAGCCTTCGTTGTTGCGGGCAAAGAGCTCGCTTTCGTAGCCTTCATTGCCGAACGCCTTGACGACGCGGATACCGCCGACGCTTTCCTGGACGCGGGTGTTGAAGTCACCGACCTTGCGGAACAGATTGCGCCAGGTCACCGTCATCTTGGCGCCGTAACGGCTGACGAGCCAGGTCATGAACGGCACGATCGCGGTGGTGATCAGCGCCAGCTTCCAGTGGACCGAGAACATCAGCAGGAAGGCGCCGATGAAGGTCATGATGGCGATGAACACGTCCTCGGGGCCGTGATGCGCGACCTCGCCGACCTCTTCGAGGTCCTTGGTGACGTGGGTGATCAGGTGGCCGGTCTTGTTGTTGTCGAAATAGCGGAACGACAGCTTCTGGATGTGATCGAAAGCCTGGCGGCGCATATCCGACTCGATCGAGATGCCGAGCGCATGGCCCCAATAGTTGACCACGGCCGATAGAGCCGTGTTGATCGCGTAGATGGCGAGCAGTGCCGCGGCGACGGCAGCAATCAGTCCCCAGTCGCGGCCGGGCAGCAGCTCGTCGACGAAGAGCTTGACGGCCAGCGGAAAGCCGAGCTCCAGCAGGCCTGCCAGAACGGCGCAGCCGAAGTCGAGGAAGAACAACCGCTTGTAGCGGCCATAATAGGAAAAGAAGCGACGAAACATGAATGCCCTCCGGGGCAATATTTGTCAGGATCGTTGGATGGGAAGCGGGTCAAGCAGACGCGCCAGATCGGCACCGCTGCTCAGCGTTGAAATGTGCCGAAATTTCTCATCGGACGATCCTCCTTCATGAGTCGCTGAAGCCTTATAGTATGAGCTGCTGTATAAGTCACTACAGCTTGTGGGTGGAAAACGAAAAGCCCGGCGAGCTATTGTCCGCCGGGCTTCAAGAATGACCGTGATCAGAGGCTCACTTCGGTGTGACGTCGAAGCCGAACCACTTTTCCGACAGCGTCTTGATGGTGCCGTCAGCCTTGGCGGCGGCGATCGCGTCGTTGAACATCGCCTTCAGTGCGGCGTCGTCCTTGCGCAGGCCAACCGAGCTGCCACGGCCGAGGAAGCCGCCCTGGAAGCGCGGACCCGTCGTCGTCATGTCTTCGTTGCCCGGCTTCTGCGAAGCGGTCGTCAGGTAGGCCATCGAAGCCATGACCAGATCGACGCGACCGGCCTTGAGGTCGAGATCGTGCTCTTCGGTGGTCTTGTATTCGCGGACTTCGACGACGCCCTTGAGGTACTTGTCGACGAAGGCGGCAGCGGTGGAGGCTGTCTGGACGCCGATCGTCTTGCCCTGCAGCGCAGGCTTGATCTTGTCGATTTCGGCGGCGGCGCCGGACTCATCGCTGGCGAGCGAGAAGACCTGGCCCTTTTCCGGCAGGTTTGCCAGATCGCTCTGCTTCGAGGTGGCAAAGGCCTGACCGGTCGAGCCGTAGGAATCGCTGAAAGCGATCACTTCCTCGCGCTTGGCGGTCGCCGACATGCCGGAGATGATGGCGTCGAACTTGCCGGCGTTGAGTGCCGGGATCATGCCGTCGAAGTTCTGGACGACGACCTTGCACTCGACCTTCATGTGGGCGCAAAGATACTTGGTGAGCTCGATCTCGTAGCCGTCGAGCGTGCCATCAGGCTTGGTGAAATTGTAAGGCTTGAACGAACCTTCGGTGGCGATCGTCACCGTCGTCCACTTCTTGTCGTCGGCATGGGCGATGCCTGCCGTGGCGAGAACGGCCGTCGCGGCGGCCGCAGTCAAAACCCGCGAAAGAATTGTCATTGTAGCTCCCCTTTTCTTGGTTTGGGCTGAGAAATTACTTGCTGATGAACTGCTTGAAGCGTTCCGAGCGTGAATTGGCAAAAACGTCCTGCGGCTTGCCGTCTTCTTCGACGAGTCCCTGATGCAGGAAGACGACGCGGCTTGAGACGTCGCGGGCGAAGCTCATCTCGTGGGTTACGACCAGCATGGTGCGGCCTTCTTCGGCGAGCGCGCGCATGACGCGGAGAACTTCGCCGACCAGTTCAGGATCGAGCGCCGATGTCGGCTCATCGAACAACATCACTTTCGGACGCATCGCCAGCGCCCGGGCGATCGCCGCACGCTGCTGCTGACCACCCGAAAGGTGGGCCGGATAGAAATTGCGCTTCTCGGCAATGCCGACCTTGGCAAGCAGTGCCTCGGCCTCCTCGATGCATTCGGCGCGATTGCGCCTCTGCACGTGAACCGGCGCCTCGATGACATTCTCCAGCACGGTCTTGTGGGACCAGAGATTGAAGCTCTGAAACACCATGCCGAGCTGCGAGCGAATGCGATCGACCTGTTTGCGATCGGCCGGGCGGCTTGCGCCCTTGGCGTCAGGGACCATCCGGATTGTTTCGCCGGCAACGGTCACTTCGCCGGAATTCGGCGTTTCCAGCAGGTTGATGCAGCGCAGGAATGTCGATTTTCCAGAGCCTGACGAGCCGAGGATCGACACGACGTCGCCTTCATGCGCGTCGAGCGAGATGCCTTTGAGCACTTCGACATTGCCGAAGCTCTTGTGCAGTTTTTTGACGCTGAGCGCGATCGGGGAAGGGGTGGGGGTCATCGGGCCTCTCCTTCAAGTGCGGGAGCAGACACGTCTGCCGGATGATAGGGCACGGGCTGGCGCAGATGCGGGCTCAACCAGTATTCGACGAGATGGACGAGGCGCGTCAGCAGGAAGTTGATCGCCAGATAGATCGCACCGGCGACGATGAAGACCTCGATCGCCCGGTAGCTCTCGGAGATGATGCGCGCGGCAACGCCGGTGACTTCCATCAGCGTGATGATCGATGCCAGCGAGGTCGCCTTGACCATCGAGATCATCTCGTTGCTGTAGCCGGGCAGAGCCTGGCGGATCGCCAGCGGCAGCACGATGCGTCGGAACTGCATTAGCCGCGGCATCCCGCAGGCGCGTGCCGCCTCGATCTGGCCGAAGGGAACCGAAAGCAGACCGCCGCGGATGATTTCGCTGGCGTAGGCCGCGGTATTCATCGTCAGTGCCAGCACCGCGCACCAGTAGGGGTCGCGCAGGAACGGCCAGAATATGCTGTGGCGGACGGCTGGAAACTGGCTGAGACCGTAATAGAGCAGGAAAATCTGGACGAGCAGCGGCGTGCCGCGAAAGACGAAGACGTAGGCGCGGGCAAACCACTCAAGCCCCTTGTTGCCGGACAGGCGGCAGAGCGCGATCGCCAGTGCCAGAACGGCGCCAAGTGCGATCGAGGTGGCTGCAAGTTCGAGCGTCAGCGGGATGGCTGAAATCAGGTTGACGAAGGTCTCGGAAAGAAATTGCCAGTCCATCAGCCTCTCCTCACGCCGCGCGAGAAGTGCTTTTCGGCACGTCTCAGGAACAGGCCAGAGCCGGTGGAAATGACGAGGTAGATTGCACCGGCAATGACGTAGAAGTCGAAGGGCAGGCCGGTCGAACCGGCGGCGATCTGCGTCTGGCGCAAGAGTTCGGCGACGCCGGTGATCGAGACGAGGGCGGATTCTTTCAGCACCACCTGCCAGACATTGCCGAGACCGGGAAGGGCGTGGCGCAAGGTCAGCGGCGCGATGATGCGGCGGAAACGCAGCCAGCGGCCCATGCCGCAGGCGATCGCCGCCTCGATCTCACCGGGATGTACCGCCTTGAAGGCGCCGCGGAAGACTTCGGTGAATTGGGCGCCAGAGGTGATGCCAACGGCGAGCGAGCCGGCGAGGAAGCCCGGAAACCCGAGAAAGCCTTCGGCCCCGAAGAGCTGGCCGATCGCCGTCACGGCGGCACTGCCGCCGAAATAGAAGAGGTAGATGACGAGCAGATCGGGAATGCCGCGCAACACCGTGGTGTAGGTGTCGGCAGCGATCCTGAGGCCGCGTCCGCCTGATATCTTCGCCCAAGCGCCGAAGGAACCGATGACGGCGCCGGTCGAATAGCCGGCGAGCGCGACGAGAACGGTCATCCACGCGCCTGCAAGCAGCGCCTTGCCCCATCCATCGGGGCCGAAGCTGATGAGCTCTAGGATGCCCGGCTGATTCATCATGCCGACCTTTCGGGAAGCGGCGGCTGCACGTCGTCGGGGATCGGATTGACGAACGGCGTCCCATCGAGGCGGGCCTTAAGGTCCGCCTTGGCCGCCTCGATGAGATCAGGGTTGCGGATCAGATCGATGGCGGTGCTCGCCATGACCTTCGCCGCGTGTTCCGTGCCCTTGTGGGCAGCCGGAAGTTTGCCCTGGGCAACAAGTTGCCAGGAATGACCGGGCGTACCGATCGCATAGGTGGCGCCGCGCATCTGCACTGTTGGTACTACCCAGCTCACGCTGCCGACATCGGTGGAACCGACGATCGAGCTGTCGCCGGCATAGAGCGGGAAGATCTCTTCGCAGAGCGGCTGATCCTTCTTTGGCTTCAGACCGAAACGGGCGTAGGACGAGGCGATATCCTCAGGGCTCATCGTCGCCTGGAACTTGCGGGCGGTCTCGCGGTCGGCATCGTCGAAGACAGGCGGGCCGAGGCGCTGGAGATTGGCAAACATAAGATCTTCGAGCGGCACGTTGCCAACCAGATTGGCGTCGCCGCTGATCACTTCGCTGCGCACCGATGTTTCCGTCATCAGCGCGGCACCCTCGGCAACCTTCTTGACGCGGGCAACGAGTGATAGAAGTTCCGGCAGGTTGCGGGCGCGGACCAGATAACGGACGGTCGCCTTGGCCTGAACCACGTTCGGCGCCGAGCCACCGGTATCGGTGACGGCGTAATGGATGCGGGCGCTCGACGGCATATGCTCGCGCATGTAGTTGACGCCGACATTCATCAGCTCGACGGCGTCAAGCGCGCTGCGGCCGAGATGCGGGGTGGCCGAAGCGTGCGAGGCGCGGCCGGAGAAATGGAAGTTTAGCTCGTTGCAGGCAAGCGACAGCGGATTGTTGACGCCGGCAAAGGCTGCCGGATGCCAGCAGATGGCGATATCGACGTCATCGAAGACGCCGGCGCGAACCATGAAACCCTTGGAGGAGCCGCCCTCTTCAGCCGGGCAACCGTAATAGCGGATGCGTCCCTTGAGACCATTCGCAGCAAGGAAATCCTTGACGGCGGAGGCTGCCAGCATGGAGCCGGCACCCAGCATGTTGTGGCCGCAGCCATGGCCGTGACCGTTCACTTCGGCCTCGCGCTTTTCGGCAAGCCCGGCCACCTGGCTGAGGCCTGGAAGTGCATCGAACTCACCGAGAATGGCGATCACGGGTCCGCCCTCGCCAGCCTCGCCCATGACGGCGGTCGGCAACCCGGCAATCCCGCGCTCGACGCGGAAGCCCTCGGCTTCCAGCTGGCGCGCATGCTCGTCGGCCGAGCGGTATTCCTCGTAATTCGTCTCCGGCATATCCCAGATGCGGTCACTGAGCGCAGCGAAGGATGCGCTCTTGGCTTCGACGATATCCCAAACGGCTTCGATGTTTTTCATGACTTTCAAAACGGCTTCGTTTCGCATAGTATCCAAAATTGGCGCCAATTTAGGTTACAAAAATTCTTTGCGCAATCCATGTGCATGAATAAATTTTGGACAAACTCAAGCGGTTGCCACGCCTACAGAATTTGGAACAGGCGTGCTATCGATGATGCAAAACAGGGGATTGCGAATGGCAGACGTCGTGATGGAAGAGGGGCCGGAAGCGGCAGAAGCACGCGACGTCACGGACTTCATCCTGCAGGACATTCTCGCCGGCGTGCTTTTGCCCGGGACGTGGCTGAAGCAGATCGATCTCGAGCGCCGCTACAAATGCACGCGCCCCGAAGTGCGCCGTGCGCTGGACCGCCTGGCACAGAAGCGCCTTGTCGAGCACGTTCCGAACCGCGGCTACCACGTTTATGAGCCGGATGGCCGCCGCGCCCAGGAAGTCAGCGAAATCCGCATCATTCTCGAAACCGCGATCGCGGCAACGATCGTTTCAAATGCTGCGGCAGACGAGATCGCCAAGCTTCGGAAGCTTGCCGATCATTTCGACCTGATGGTGCTGAATGGAACGATGCTGGAGCTCTACGAAGCCAATCTGGCCTTCCATCGCCAGCTGCTGACGCTCGGCGGCAATCTCGAACTTGTCGACCTCATTACCGAAATCCGCCAGAGGACCTCCTCGGCGCCGGTCTCGCAATGGCGCACCCGCGCCCGTGTCGAACAATCCGGCCGCGAGCATCATCAGATGATCGATGCGATTGCGGCCGGGGATGTCGAAAGCCTGAAGGCGCTGGTCCGCCAGCATATCCTGCAGCGCTGAATCAAACAGGCCGGGATACTCGTATCTCCCGGCCTGCCTTTGGTCATGATCAGTTGGACTGCCAGCTCTTGACCAGCTCGTCGTAATTGACCGTCACCGGCTTTTCCTTCTCGTTCTCGATCTTCAACTGCGGAGCGAGGTTGCCCTTGGCGACGGCATCCTTGTTCCAATACTCAAGATCATGCTCTTCGGCGAGCTTCGGACCGATATCACCCTGCACCTTGGCGCGTTCGAGGCGTTGGAGCACCTTTTCCTGCTCGGAGCAAAGCGAGTCCATGGCTTCCTGCGCGGTCTTGGCGCCGGAAGAAGCGTCACCCACGGCCTGCCACCAAAGCTGTGCCAGCTTCGGATAATCGGGAACGTTGGTGCCGGTCGGAGACCACTGAACGCGGGCCGGCGAGCGGTAGAACTCGATCAGGCCGCCGAGCTTCGGAGCGCGCTCCGTGAAGCTCTTGTCGCGAATGGTCGACTCGCGGATGAAGGTGAGGCCGACATGGCTCTTCTTCACGTCCACGGTCTTCGACGTCACGAACTGCGCGTAGAGCCATGCGGCCTTGGCGCGGTCATCGGGGGTCGATTTCATCAGCGTCCAGGAACCGACATCCTGATAGCCGAGCTTCATGCCGTCCTTCCAGTAGACGCCATGCGGTGAAGGCGCCATGCGCCATTTCGGCGTGCCGTCCTCGTTGACGACAGGCAGGCCTGGCTTGACGGCGTCAGCCGTGAAAGCCGTATACCAGAAGATCTGCTGAGCTACTTCGCCCTGCGCCGGCACGGGGCCGGATTCGGAGAAGTTCATGCCCTGTGCTGCCGGCGGTGCATAGGCCTTCAGCCAATCCAGATATTTCTGGATCGAATAGACGGCAGCCGGGCCGTTCGTGTCGCCGCCACGGGCAACGCACGAACCGACAGGACGTGAATTCTCGTCGACCTTGATGCCCCATTCGTCGACAGGAAGACCGTTCGGCAGGCCCTTGTCACCATTGCCGGCCATCGACAGCCAGGCATCGGTGAAGCGCCATCCGAGCGACGGGTCCTTCTTGCCGTAGTCCATATGGCCGAAGACCTTCTTGCCGCCGATGTCGCGGCCGGTGAAGAATTCGGCGATGTCCTCATAGGCTGACCAGTTGACCGGAACGCCGAGATCGTAGCCGTACTTCGCCTTGAAGTCGGCCTTGTTCTTCTCGTCGTTGAACCAGTCGTAGCGGAACCAGTAGAGGTTCGCGAACTGCTGGTCGGGAAGCTGATAGAGCTTCTTGTCGGGCGCAGTCGTGAACTTGGTGCCGATAAAGTCGTCGATGTCGAGGCCGGGATTGGTAACGTCCTTGCCTTCGTTGGCCATCCAGTCGGTGAGCGAACGGGCCTGCTGGTAGCGCCAATGGGTGCCGATCAGGTCCGAGTCGTTGACATAGGCGTCGTAGATGTTCTCGCCCGACTGCATCTGCGTCTGCAGCTTTTCGACGACGTCGCCTTCGCCGATCAGGTCGTGGGTGATCTTGATGCCGGTGATTGCCGTGAAGGCGGGCGCCAGGACCTTCGATTCATATTCGTGGGTCGTCAGCGTTTCGGAAACGACCTTGATGTCCATGCCGGCAAAAGGCTTGCCCGCATCGATGAACCACTGCATTTCCTTTTCTTGGTCGGCGCGCGGAAGCGACGAGAGATCGCCGATTTCCTTGTCGAGAAAGGCTTTCGCCTCGTCCATCCCGGCATAGGCAGAGCCTGTCATTGCCAGCAAAATGCCTGCTGTCGTCGCAAATAGATGCCGTCGCATAATATCCTCCCAGGGTTAGCGATTGCAGTCTTCACGTTTCAGGCGGCCAGTACCCCCGGCCATCTGTCTAAACTTGGCATCACACGTAACGGAACACGCCGATCGCGTAGATCACGGAGATGCCAAGAGCCCACCACAGGCCGGGTCCGACAAGGCCCAGCCATGCGAGATGAATGAACGCTGCCCCCAGCAGCGAGATGAAGAGACGGTCGCCGCGCGTGGTCTCGAAGCGCAGCAGGCCGGTGCGCGGAGAGCCCCCCGGCACGAAATATTCCCAGACGCTCATGCCTGCGAGCAGCACGAGGATCGTCAGGAAGAACAGCGCCGTCGGCAGTGTCCAGGCCATCCAGGAAAAGCTCATTTCCGTCTCCTCCTCAGACGCGGCCCAGGGCAAAGCCCTTTGCGATGTAGTTTCGAACGAAATAGATGACGAGTGCGCCGGGCACGATGGTCAGCACCCCGGCCGCCGCAAGCACACCCCAGTCCATGCCGGCCGCCGAGACCGTTCGCGTCATGATCGCCGAGATCGGCTTTGCCGCGGTTGTGGTCAGCGTGCGGGCGAGCAGCAGCTCCACCCACGAGAACATGAAGCAGAAGAAGGCCGCGACCCCGACGCCGCTGGCGATCAGCGGCATGAAGATCTTCACGAAGAAGCGGGGGAAGGAATAGCCGTCGATATAGGCCGTCTCGTCGATTTCCTTCGGCACGCCGGACATGAAGCCTTCAAGGATCCAGACCGCCAGTGGCACGTTGAACAGGCAATGCGCCAGCGCCACGGCGATATGGGTGTCGATCAGCCCGAAGGCCGAATAGAGCTGGAAGAAGGGCAGGGCAAAAACTGCGGGCGGTGCCATGCGGTTGGTCAAGAGCCAGAAGAACAGGTGCTTGTCGCCGAGGAACCGGTAGCGCGAAAACGCATAGGCCGCAGGCAGGGCCGCCAGAACCGAAATCACCGTATTCATGGCCACATAGATGATCGAGTTGATGTAGCCGTTATACCAGGACGGATCGGTGAAAATCACCGCGTAGTTGGCGAGCGTCGGATTCTGCGGCCAGAGCGAGAAGGCCCCGGTGATTTCCGAGTTCTCCTTGAAGCTCATGTTGACCAGCCAGTAGATCGGCAGGAGCAGGAAGACGATATAGAGCGTCGAAACCACCCAGGAGAAGTTTCCGGCGGGCTTGTATTTCATTGTCTGAGCCATGGTCCTCTCCTTTCTCAGGCGTTTTCGTCGCTGCTGGTCATCACGGTGTAGAAGATCCACGAGAGCAGCAGGATGATCAGGAAGTAGATGATCGACATGGCCGCGGCCGGGCCGAGGTCGAACTGGCCGACCGCCGTCTTCACAAGATCGATCGACAGGAACGTCGTCGAATTGCCAGGCCCGCCGCCTGTCACGACAAAGGGTTCGGTGTAGATCATGAAGCTGTCCATGAAGCGCAGCAGCACGGCGATCAGAAGCACGCGCTTCATCTTCGGCAGCTGGATGTAGCGGAAGACGGACCAGCGAGAGGCGCCGTCGATCTTCGCCGCCTGATAATAGGCGTCGGGGATCGAGACGAGGCCGGCATAGCAGAGCAGCACGACGAGGCTCGTCCAGTGCCAGACATCCATGACGATAACGGTGATCCAGGCATCGGCGGGATCACGGACGTAGTTATAATCGAGCCCGATCGCCTCCAGCGTATGGCCGAGCAGACCGATATCGACGCGGCCGAAGACCTGCCAGATGGTGCCGACGACGTTCCACGGAATGAGCAGCGGTAGCGACATCAGCACCAGGCAGACCGGGACGCCGAGCCCCTTCTTCGGCATGTTGAGCGCGATGAAGATGCCGAGCGGGATCTCGATCGCCAGAATGATCAGCGAGAAGGCGAGGTTGCGCTGCAGCGCCGCCCAAAACCGATCCGATTCCAGCGTCTGCACGAACCAGTCGGTTCCGGCCCAGAAGAACTCGTTGTTGCCGAACGTGTCCTGAACCGAATAGTTGACGACGGTCATCAGCGGGATGACGGCCGAAAAGGCGACGAGCACCAGCACCGGCAGGACGAGAAACCAGGCTTTGTTGTTCAAGGTCTTTTCCATGGATCAGGCCTCCCTGCCGACGCGCCAGGAATTGGCGTAGATGCTGATGGCCGCGGGATCGAAATTGACCCGGGCATCCTCCGGAATTTCCCCATCTTCGGGCACGACGATCGCCAGCGGCTGCCCGGCGAAGCGGGCGCGGACGATCTTCTGACGGCCGATATCCTCGACCTTCGAGATCGTGACCGGCATGCCCTCGCGGCCGAGCCTGACGAATTCGGGGCGGATGCCGAGCTCCACCTTCGATGCCCCGTCAGTGCGTGGCGCGTAGTCGAGATTGATGGTCTGTTCGCCGACGCTGACCGCGTTTCCGGAAACTTTGGCCGGCATGACGTTCATGCCCGGCGAGCCGATGAAATAGCCGACAAAGGTGTGGCTCGGCCGTTCGAACAGTTCGGCCGGCGTGCCGATCTGGACGATCTCGCCCTCATACATGACGACGACTTTTTCCGCGAAGGTCAGCGCCTCGGTCTGGTCGTGGGTGACATAGACCATGGTGAAGCCGAACTGCTTGTGCAGCCGTTTCAGCTGCGAGCGCAGCACCCATTTCATATGCGGATCGATGACGGTCAGCGGTTCGTCGAACAGGATGGCGTTGACGTCGTTGCGAACGAGGCCGCGGCCGAGCGAGATCTTCTGCTTCTGGTCGGCGGTCAGACGCTGCGCCTTGCGCTTCGCCCAGTCCGAGAGATCGATCATCTCGAGGATTTCGCGGACGCGCCTGTCGACTTCGGGCTCGGCGACGCCGCGGTTGCGTAGCGGGAAGGCCAGATTGTCGTAGACGGTCATCGTGTCGTAGATGACCGGGAACTGGAATACCTGGGCGATGTTTCGCGCTTGCGTCGACAGGTTGGTGACATCCTTGCCGTCGAACAGGATGCGTCCATGCGATGGCTGAAGAAGCCCGGATATGATGTTGAGAAGCGTGGTCTTTCCACAGCCGGAAGGGCCGAGCAGCGCATAGGCGCCGCCATCGGTCCATTCGTGATCGACTTCCTTCAGGGCGTAATCCTTGTCGGATTTCGGATCCGGCCCGTAGGCGTGGCGGATATGGTCGAGCGTGATGCGTGCCATGTGAGCCTCCTAAGCCGCGTGGTTGCCGGTTGCGATCGCTCGTCCACCCGGCCCGAAGGCCATCAGATGGCGGGTATCGAGGAAGACAGCGACCTCAGTGTCCGGGTCGATGTCGTGAATGCCATGCGCCAGCATCACCCAGCGCACGCCGTTGAAATCCAGATGGACGAAGCTCTCCGACCCGGTGATCTCAGATATCAGCGTGCGTGCCGAAAGCTTCGGCGAGGCGCCGGTCTGCTGCGAAAGCGCCAGATGGTGAGGGTGGAAGGCGATGGTCACGACGCCATCCGCCATGCCGGCGAGATGCCGGGGCACGGGTATCTCCGCACCGCTTGCATGCTGGAAGCTTGCTGCGCGCTTGGTCACCTCGATGAAGTTCAGCGGCGGGTCGGCGAAGGTCTTGGCGGTGATCAGATCGGCTGGGCGGCGATAGACCTCGATCGTCTTGCCGAACTGAGTGACGCGGCCTTCGCTGAGGGTAACCGTGTTGCCGCCGAGAAGCAGCGCTTCCGAGGGCTCCGTCGTAGCATAGACGAAGATCGCGCCCGAGGCGGCGAAGATGCGCGGCAGTTCCTCGCGCAGTTCTTCGCGCAGCTTGTAGTCCAGGTTGGCGAGCGGCTCGTCGAGCAGCACCAGGCTGGCGTTCTTGACGAGGGCTCGGGCAAGGGCCGTGCGCTGCTGCTGGCCACCGGAGAGATTGAGCGGCGTGCGATCGAGATACGGCGTCAGCTTCATCAGCTCGGCCGCCTTGCGCACCTCGGCGTCGATGGTCTTGGCGTCGTGACCTGCAATGCGCATCGGCGAGGCGATGTTCTCATAGACCGAGAGCGCCGGGTAATTGATGAACTGCTGGTAGACCATCGCCACCTGGCGCTTCTGCACCGGCATGCCGGTGACGTCGGCGCCGTCGAAATAGACGGAGCCGCTGGTCGGCTTGTCGAGGCCGGCCATCAGGCGCATCAGCGACGTCTTGCCTGACAGCGTCGGCCCCAGCAGGACGTTCAGCGTTCCCCGTTCGAAAGTCAGGTTGGTCGGGTGAATGTGATACTCACCGCCGACCATCTTTGCGGCATTGCGCAGTTCCAGCATTCCGGCTCCCGTGCCTCCTCAAGACGGGGACCACATGCCGCTCTATCCGGCCATTTGCGCGGGCAGGGCGGCGATGTACTCCTCCAGTGTCTGCATCTGTTCCGTCGTCATGTGCAATCCGGCCTTCGTTCTCCGCCAGAGAACATCCTCGGCGGTGAAGGCCCATTCATTCTGCATGAGATAGCGCACCTCGGCCTCATAGAGATCCGATCCGAAATGCCTGCCGAGATCGGCCGTGGACGCGGCCTTGCCGAGCAGCACATTGGCCCTGGTGCCATAGCGGCGCGTCAGCCGGCGGGCATGGGCCGACGTTAGGAACGGATAGGCAGCCTTCAGCTTGCCAACCTCCGCCTCATAGCCCTGCACCGGAAAATCCCCGCCCGGCAGATGGCTCTTGGCCGTCCACGGACTGCCCTTGACGCCGATCGCCTCGCCGATCTTATCCAGCGCATGTTCCGACAGACGCCGGTAGGTGGTGAGCTTGCCGCCGAAGACGTTCAGCAGTGGTGCGTTGTTGACTTCGGTCCCGTCCTTGCCTTCGAGCTTCAGCACGTAATCGCGGGTCGCCTCCTGCGCCTTCGAGGCGCCATCGTCGAACAGCGGGCGAACCGCCGAATAGGTCCAGACGATATCCTCGGGCTTCACCGGCTCCTTGAAATACTCGGAGGCCGCGTTGCAGAGATAGGTGGTCTCTTCGCCGGAGATTCTGACATCCTTGGGGTCGCCGGTGTAATCGCGGTCGGTGGTGCCGATCAGCGTGAAGTCGCTCTCATAGGGAATGGCGAAGATGATGCGGTTGTCGGGGTTCTGGAAGAAATAGGCCTTCGGCCCCTCGAACTTCTTCCGGACGATGATATGGCTGCCCTGGACGAGGCGGACATGGCGTGCCTCGTTCTCGCCGAAGGCGGCGCGGATCACATGATCGACCCAGGGACCGGCGGCATTGACCAGCATGCGGGCCTGATGCGTTGAACTGCGTCCCGACAGCGTATCGACCGTCTCGATGGTCCAGAGGCCATTCTCGCGCCGTGCGGAGACGACTTTCGTGCGCGGCATGATCAGCGCGCCGCGGTCGCTGGCATCCCTGGCATTGAGCACCACCATGCGGGCGTCGTCGACCCAGCCGTCGGAATATTCGAAGGCTTTCGTAAACAGCGCCTTCAGCGGCTTGCCGGCCGGATCGGTTCGCATGTCGAGCGTCGCCGTCGGCGGCAGCAGCTTGCGGCCACCGAGGTGATCATAGAGGAACAGCCCGAGACGGATCAGCCAGGCAGGCCGGATGCCGCCCTTGTGATAGGGTAGCACGAAGCGCATCGGCCAGATGATGTGCGGGGCCATTGCCCAGAGCACCTCGCGCTCCATTAGCGATTCACGCACCAGGCGGAATTCGTAATGTTCGAGATAGCGCAGACCGCCATGGATCAGCTTGGTGGCACCCGACGACGTGCCGGAGGCGAAGTCGTTCATCTCGGCCAGCGCCACCGAATAGCCGCGTCCAGCCGCATCCCGGGCGATCCCGCAGCCGTTGATACCGCCGCCGATCACGAATAGGTCGTGAAGTGCCTGGCCCACATTCCCCTCCCGTGTGCCTTTTGTCTCGGTTACCCTCCCCGGCAAACCGAAACTACGCAGACTAGAAGTGAAGACGAAGCGAATGTCAAACGAATGTTTCGGGCATCTAAAACCGGAAGATCAGAGGCAAATCATTGCTCAGCTGTGCAATGACTGAAAACCGCACTTTCGCTTTGCCGCCGCATGCGGTGGCTCAAGCCCGCTCCTCCCAGATCCTGGCGATTTCGACGATCGTCGCCACGGCCTTTTCCATATCCTGCAGGCTCACCCACTCCAGCGGCGAGTGGAAGGCATGTCCGCCGTCGAAGATGTTGGCGGTCGGCAGGCCCATGAAGGAAAGCCGCGAACCGTCCGTCCCGCCACGGATGCTGCCGCGCAGCGGGGTCATGCCTGCACGCCTGATCGCCTCGATCGCGTGGTCGACGATCTCCGGATTGCGGTCGAGCACGGCCTTCATGTTACGGTACTGGTGCTTGACGCTGAATGTGTAGGAGGAGCCGGGATAGGCTTTCATGACATCCTTGACGATCCCCTCGAGCAGGGCTTCCTTGGCGGCAAGGCCGTCATCGACGAAATCGCGGATGATGAAGCCGAGCTCGGCCTTCTCCATCGAACCGCTGACGCCGGTCGGGTGAATGAAGCCGTCGCGCCCTGAGGTCGTTTCCGGCGCGATCTCTTTCGGCAGCCGGGCGATGATATCGCCGGCGATCTTGATGGCGTTCTCCATCTTGCCCTTGGCAAAGCCCGGATGCATGGCGAGGCCCTGGATGACGATCTCGACGCCGTCGGCGGAAAAGGTCTCGTCCTCGATTTCGCCGGCCGTCGAGCCGTCGACCGTGTAGGCGAACTCGGCGCCAAGCTTCTTGAGATCCGCCTTGTCGACGCCGCGGCCGATTTCCTCGTCTGGTGTAAGCAGCAGTTTGATCGTCCCGTGCTTGATATCGGGATTATCGATCAGGAATTTCGCCGCCGTCATGATTTCGGCGAGCCCCGCCTTGTCGTCGGCGCCGAGCAGCGTCGTTCCGTCGGTGGTGATGATGTCGTTGCCGATCTGGTTCTTCAGCTCGGGATGATCCGCGACACGGATCACCTGCTGCGGATCGCCCGTCAGCCTGATATCGCCGCCCTGGTAATTCCTGACGATCTGCGGCTTGACGTTCGTCCCGGTAAAGTCGGGCGCGGTGTCCATATGCGAGCAGAAGCAGATCACCGGAACGGTCTTGGCGGTGTTTGCGGGAATGGTCGTGTAGACATAGCCGTGCTCGTCGAGATGCGCGTCGGCAAGGCCGATCTCCAGCAGCTCTTCAACGAGGACCCGGCCGAGATTCTTCTGCTTCTCGGTCGAGGGCTGGCTTTTCGATGCCGGGTCTGACTGGGTGTCGATGACGGCGTAGCGCAGGAAGCGGTCGAGAACGGTGGGGGTCATGGGATCATCCGGTATGGCGTGGCGAAAAGACCGGTATAGCCGCTGACGGCGCCAAGGTGAACGGCGTTTCGGCGCCTATCGCAAGACAGCGCGAAGCCGCGGCGCGGCAAAGTCGAGAAAGGCCCGGAGCTTCAGCGGCAGGACGCCCTGTGACAGATGCACGAGACTGACGGGGGAGGGTGGCTGTTCGAATTCTTCCAGTAGCGGCACCAGCAGCCCGTCCTCGACGGCGCGTTTTGCCTGGTAGGAGAGCGTCCGGGTGATGCCGAGACCGGAGACCGCCGCATCGACCGCAGCTTCGGCGGTGTTGACGGAAAGCCGGGGATGGATCGGCGTGGAGACATCCTGACCATCCTGGCGAAAGACCCATAACTGGGCCGGTGTGACCCCTTCGAAGGAAATGCAGGCGTGATCGGCAAGCTGCTGCGGATCAAGGGGCGTGCCGTGCCGCCGCAGATAATCCGGGCTGGCATAGGCCGTTCGCCTGACGGTGCCGAGCCGGGTCGCAATCAGGTTGTTTTCCGAGAGGTGGCGGATGCGCAGCGCCACGTCGATGTGCTCGTCGGCCAGGCTGACCGGCCGGTCGCTCATCACCAGCCGCATGTTGATGTCAGGGAAGGCTTTCAGGAAATCGGTGATGACAGGCAGGACGTGCAGCCGTCCGAATACGATCGGCGCTGTCATCGTCAGGTCGCCCTTGGGCGCCAGATATTCGCCGGTGGCTCGCCGTTCCGCCTCCTCGACGCGTCCGAGGATTTCGCGCGCCGCACTGACATAGCCTTCGCCTGCTTCGGTCAGCGAAATGCGGCGGTTGGTGCGCCTGATCAGCCGGATGCCGAGATGGGCCTCCAGCTCCGATATCTTGCGGCTGACAGTCGGTAGAGGCGAGTGCAGGGCGCGCGAGGCCGCCGACAGGCTGCCATTCTCGACCACCGCCAAAAGCACGCTCATCGCATCAAGACGATCCATCTGACCTTCCGAAAAACGAGAGGATAACTATCAAGATCGCTATCTACTACAGAAAAGCGGAAATCACTAGGTTTCTTCGCAGGTCTTCGGACCAACGGATTTCAACCCGCTGCGAAAGGCACCCCAATGAAACTCCACCACTTCCCGCTTTCCGGCCACGCGCACCGCGCCGTCCTGTTTCTCTCGCTCCTCGGCGTCAAGGCTGAGCTTGTCGAAGTCGATATCCCCGGCGGCGCACATAAGTCGCCTGACTATCTAAAGCTCAATCCGTTCGGCCAGGTGCCGGTTCTGGAAGATGGCGACGTGGCGGTCAGCGATTCCAACGCCATCCTCGTTTATGTCGCCACGAAACTTGGCCGCAAGGATTGGCTGCCGGATGATGCTGCAACGGCGGCGAAGGTGCAGAAGTGGCTTTCGGTGGCTGCAGGCGAAATCGCCTACGGCCCAGCAGCGGCGCGCCTGATCACCGTCTTCGGTGCCAATTTCCGCGCCGAGGAAGTGATTGCCCGCGCCCACCGCATTCTGACGCTGATCAATGCCGAGCTTGAGACGCATCGTTTCATCATCGGCGACCGGCCGACGATCGCCGACGTCTCGCTCTACAGCTACATCGTCAACGCACCTGAGGGGAACGTCGACCTCGCGGCCTATCCCGAGGTTCGCCACTGGCTGGCCCGGATCGAGGCGCTTCCGGGCTTCGTGCCGTTCCAGAAGACAGCGGCTGGCCTTGCCGCCTAGCGGCAAACCGCGGCCGGAGACATCCGGCCGCTTCTCCATTGGAGGCTCCCATGCTTGATAGTGCCGAAATACCAGCTTCGCCCTGGCACGAAGGCGAACTCGAACTGCAGCGCAGCGTCGGGATGGCCGAGCAGATGGATCCTGTCGGCCGCAAGGTGCTGCGCACCTATCTGCTCGACCAGCATCGCGAGTTCTACCCGCTGCTGCCGTTCATCGTCATCGGCGCGGTCGATCCGGATGGCGCCCCTTGGGCGACGATCCGCGCCGGGCAGCCCGGTTTCCTGCATTCTCCGGACACGCTGACGCTCGATGTCGAGGCGGCGCGTGATCGTAGTGATCCGGCCGAGCGCGGCATGGAGGACGGCGATCCGATCGGTATGGTTGGTGTCGATCTGATCACCCGCCGCAGAAACCGGCTGAACGGCACGGTCAGCCGCAGCGCAGATGACCGCTTTTCCGTCACCGTCGGCCAGAGCTTCGGCAACTGCCCGCGCTATATCCAGAACCGCCAGTTTGCGTTCATCCGTGATCCGGCTGCAAGCTCCACTCCCGCGGCAATCGTCTCGGACCGGCTGGAAGGCGAGGCACGGAAGATCATCGAGGAAGCCGATACGTTCTTCGTCGCCTCTTATGCCGATCGCGGTGCGGGCCGGGAAGTGGACGTTTCCCACCGCGGCGGCAAGCCGAGCTTCGTTCGCATCAATGCCGATGGCAGCCTGACCGTGCCGGATTTCAACGGCAACCTGTTCTTCAGCACACTTGGCAATTTCATGATCAACCCGCGTGCAGGGCTGGTGTTCGTCGATCACGAAAGCGGCGGCCTGCTGCAGTTGACGGGAGCGGTCGAGGTCGTCCTGGATTCGCCGGAGATCGCAGCGTTCGATGGTGCCGAGCGCCTCTGGCGCTTCACACCGGAGAAGATCGTGCTGCGGCCGGAGGCCTTGCCGCTGCGCTGGACCTTTGCCGAAAACGGCTTCTCTCCGAGCAGCCTGATGACCGGCAGCTGGGCGCAGGCGGAGCGCCGCCTGCAGGCCGCCGAAAGGGCCAACAACTGGCGGCGTTTCCGCATCGAGAAGGCTGTCGATGAGAGCGAGACGATCCGTTCGCTGACACTGGCACCCGTCGATGGCGAGGCGCTCATCCCGCATCTTGCGGGTCAGCACCTGCCGATCCGCATCGCCGACGGCGATCAGCATATCCGCCGGAGCTATACGATATCGAGCGCGCCATCGGACGGCCACTACCGGCTGAGCGTCAAGCGGGAGGGCAAGGCATCGAACCTGCTGCACCGGATGCAGCCTGGCGACGAGATCGAGGCACGTGCGCCTGGCGGTGCCTTCACCATCGAGGCGATGGAGCGCAAGCGGCCCGCGGTTCTGCTGGCCGCCGGCATCGGCATCACGCCCATGCTATCGATGCTACGCCATGTGGTTCATGAAGGCGACCGCACACGTCACCGCCGGCCGATCTGGCTGTTCCGGTCGTCACGCACAGTGGGCGAGCGCGCCTTCGATCAGGAAATTGCCGGGCTGGTCGAGCGCGCAAATGGCTCGGTCCACGATATCCGAGTGCTGAGTTCCCCGGCTGCCGAAGATGCGGGAAATTACGATGCGGCGGGCCGCATCGACATGAATCTCCTGAAGGCGCATCTGCCATTCGGCGACTATGACTTCTATCTCTGCGGCCCCGGCGCCTTCATGCAATCGATTCATGATGGTTTGCGTGGATTGAACATCGCGGAAGAGCGCATCCATGCCGAAGCCTTCGGTCCCTCGGCCCTGAAGCGCGATACCTTGGCAGGACAACCCAACACACCGCCGTCGGTTCCTGCTGCGACAACGCCTGCGAAGGTAATCTTCACGCAGTCTGCCAAGGAAGCGCGATGGAAGCCGGGGGATGGTTCACTGCTTGAATTTGCCGAAGCACGCGGGCTTTCCCCGGCATATGGCTGCCGTGCCGGGAACTGCGGCGACTGCAGAACGCGCATCGTCAAAGGCGCTGTCAGCTACATCTCGGAGCCCAGCTATCCAGTCGAAGGCGGCGAGGCGTTGATCTGCTGTTCGGTGCCTGCAGAAGGTGGCGATCTGCTACTCGACATCTGATGCAAAATGGGCGTCGAACAGGCGGAAAAACTGGCTGAATACAGCCGTTAACGGCGCCTATACCATGAAATATGATGCTCGTTTTGCGTTCTTTACCAAGTGGCACACCTTATAGGAAAATCTGTCCCACTATCAAACAGGAGGGACAGCATGAACGCTGCACCAAATTACGGTCTGATAGGTCTGGTCAGCGTAACAATGATCGTTATAGCTGCCGCCGTTTTGACTTACGCCGCGTGAGTCAGACAGACCATGTCATATCGCGCCAAATCTCATAAGGCGCTTGGCGAAGGCTTCTCCCCGGCCTCGTTAAGCTTACCCCGTAACCACCACATCAGCATTCACTTGAATACGCCCCATTTCAAGGCATTCTCCGGCCGTGGCCACACGAGCCGGTTCAAGTATTGCGTACCGGCTTTCTAGTACGCCCGCCTCCCAGCCCTGATGGGAGGCGGGTGTCCTTTAAGCGTCGTGGGGACGCCGATCAATAAATTGCAGAAAATGCCCATCGAACCCTTGAAATCGCGGGGGCGTGAAGCTATTTAGCGCTCACCACCCGTATCGATGGCCTGCGAAGCCGACCTCTGGTCAGCCAAGCGTTTGCCGTCCGGGCAATAAAGAAAAGGTGCTCCCCGAAAGGGTAGAGCACCTTTTTCTTTTTCGGCTCTATGTCAGCGTTGCAGCCCAGGCTGCGACTTTTGTGCCTGTTGTCTTCAGATGGTCGGACGCCGAGAAGCCGGAAAGCTTCTTGCGCGGGACCAGGTCATGGTCGCCGTCTTCCAGCCACAGGATCCGGATCGCTGCCGAAAGCCTATAGCCCTCGACCTCGGGCCGGGTGCCGAATTCGTCGCGCGTACCCTGCACGATCAAGGTTGGCGTGCGTAATCCTTCCAGATGGGCGGTGCGCAGCTGCGCTGGTTTCTCCGGCGGATGGAAGGGATAGCCGAGGCAGAGAAGCCCGGCGATCTGACCGGCCGCGAAAAGGTCATCGGCCACCATGCTGGCGACCCGCCCGCCCATCGACTTGCCGCCGATGATCAGCCTGCCTTGGCAATTGAGAGCCTCGACGGCGTCACGATATTCCGACTGCAGCGTCTCGGCCTTCGGTGGAGGGCGGCGCTGGCCGGATGTCCGGCGGGCAGACATATAGCCGAATTCGAACCGGGCGACGCGGAAACCCGCGTCGGCGAGTGCTGCAGATACAGCATTCATCGATTTGGAATCCATTGGGGCGCCCGCGCCATGGGCGAGAAGAATAGTGGTTCCGGCGTCATCGGCGCCTGTTATCAGGAAGCGGCTGTCCATCGCTGCTTTCTACAGGCTGACCGCGGTTGCCGCCAGCGCCTTAATGGAAACGCGGCAGATCCGGCAGACCGGCGAATTGCTCCGTCAGAATTTCGCTGAGCGCCACCAGCACTTCCTTGCGGGAAAAGCCGACTGCCTCGAACCTGTCGATGATATCGACGATGTCGAGTTCGACCTCTCCACGGCAATGAGCGACGCGCTCGGCGGAGACCATCAGTGCGTCTTCAAGTGTCAGCATGGTTTTGCTCCTTCTGCACAAGGCAAACTGGCGAGCAAACAATTGGTTCCGCAACCGGTGGAGGGGAGCCCGCTATTGCGGGCTCCCTGATCCATCAAACCGACTTGAACACCGTATCGATGGCGCCGGCGGCCGCCTTGACAACGATATCGGCCTCTTCGCGGGTGAGGCAGAGCGGCGGCGCAAAGCCGAGGATATCACCCTGCGGCATGGCCCGGCCGATGACGCCGCGCTCGAGAAGGGCAGCAGAGATCTGCGGGCCGATCTTGCGGGAAACGTCGAAGAATTTGCGGTCGTCCTTGTCCTCGACAAATTCGATCGCCGCCATGAGGCCGTCGCCGCGCACTTCGCCGACATGCTTGTGGGAGCCGACAGCCTTGGCAAGCTCGCTGCGGAAATAGGCGCCGGTCTCGCCGGCATTCTTGACGAGATCCAGCTCGTCGATCAGTTCGAGATTGGCAATGCCGGCTGCCGCGCAAATGGGGTGCGCCGCATAGGTCCAGCCATGACCTATCGCGCCCATTTGATCCGACCCCTGAACCAGCACCTGCCAGACTTTGTCGGAGACGATGGTGCCGGAGAGCGGCGCGTAGGCCGAGGTCAGGCCCTTGGCGATGGTGATGAGACCCGGCTTCATGCCGTAGTGATCGGAGCCGAACATGGTGCCGAGGCGGCCGAAGCCGGTGACCACTTCGTCGGCGACAAGCATGACGTCATACTTGTCGAGCACGGCTTGAATCTTCTGCCAGTATCCCTTCGGCGGCGGCACGATGCCACCGGTCCCGAGGATCGGCTCGCCGATGAAGGCTGCAACCGTATCCGGGCCTTCGGCGAGAATCATCTCCTCCAGCTTGTCGGCGCAATATTGCGAGAACTGCTCCTCGTCCATCGAGCGGTCCGGGCGGCGGAAATAGTACGGTGCCTCGGTGTGGAGGACGGGCGCTCGCGGCAGGTCGAAGGCCTTGTGGAAGAGCTCAAGCCCGGTCAGCGAGCCGGTCATGACACCGGAGCCGTGATAGCCGCGCCAGCGCGAGATGATCTTCTTCTTTTCCGGGCGGCCGAGAATGTTGTTGTAGTACCAGATCAGCTTGATGTTGGTCTCGTTCGCATCCGAGCCGGACAGGCCGAAATAGACGCGGCTCATGCCTTCGGGTGCCCGGTCGATGATCATCTTCGACAGCGTGATGGAGGCTTCCGTGCCGTGACCGACATAAGAATGGTAGTAGGCGAGGTTCTTCGCCTGATTGGCGATCGCGTCGGCGATCTTCTGCCGACCGTAGCCGACATTGACGCAGTAGAGACCGGCAAAGGCATCCAGGCTGGTGCGGCCGTTGGTGTCGGTGATGTAGGCGCCTTCGCCCGACGAGATGACGCGGGTCGGCGTTTCGCCGCGGGCATGCATGCCCATGTGCGTCGAGGGATGGAAGAAGTGGTCGCGGTCCCAGGCGTTGAGTTCGTTGCTTCTGTCGAGCATGGCAGATGTCCTTGATGTGGTGAGTGTGAGTGCCGCGTCAGGCGGCGGTGTCGATGCAGAGATATTTGAGCTCGGTGAAGGCCTCGATGCCGTGGCGCGAACCTTCGCGGCCGAGGCCGGATTGCTTCCAGCCGCCGAAGGGGATCGGACCGCCCGTGATCTTGACGCGGTTGATCGCCACCATGCCGTATTCGAGCGCCCGTCCGAGCCGCATCTGCCGCGCACCATTGGCGGTCACGACATAGGCGACGAGCCCGTATTCGGTGTCGTTCGCCTTGGCGACGACTTCCTCTTCGGTATCGAAGACGGTGATGCCCGCGACCGGGCCGAAGGTTTCCTCGCGCATGATCAGCGCATCGGCGGGAACATTGGAGAGCAGCGTCGGCTCGAAAAACAGTTTGCCCGCCTTGTGCCGCTTGCCGCCGGTGACGAGCCTGGCGCCGCGCTTCAGCGCATCCTCGACCTGCTCCTCGACCTTGGCGATAGCCCGCTCATGCATCAGCGGGCCGATTTCGGCACCGGTGGACAGGCCGTCGCCGACCTTCAGTTCGCGGATACGCTCGGCAAATGACGCTTCAAACCGGGCGGCGATCGAGCGATGCACGAAGATGCGGTTGGCGGCGAGGCAGTCCTGGCCGGAGGTCGCAAACTTCGCATCGATGGCGATCTTCACCGCCTGCGCGACATCGGCATCATCGAAGATGATCAGAGGGGCGTGGCCGCCGAGCTCCATGACGAGCCGCTTCATGGTTGGCGCGCATTGGCCCGCGATCAGCCTACCGATACCGGTCGAGCCGGTAAAGCTGATTGCCCGGATGCGCTCGTCTTCGCAAAGGCGGCCGACGATGGTCGCAGCATCGCCGGTCACGACGTTGAAGACCCCGGCGGGAAGCCCGGCACGCTCGCCGAGTTCGGCAAGAGCCAGCGCAGAGAGCGGCGTTTCGGAAGAGGGGTGGGCAACGACGCTGCAGCCGGCGGCAAGGGCGGCGGCCGCCTTGCGGGTGATCATCGCGGACGGAAAATTCCAAGGCGTGACGATGCCGACGACACCAAGCGCTTCGCGGCGAACGATCATCTCGGCGCCCGGCAGATGGCTGGTGACGTTTTCGGCATTCAGCCGCTTGCCCTCTTCGGCATACCATTCGACGAAGGAGGCGGCATAGTCGATTTCGCCGAGCGATTCCGACAGCGGCTTGCCTTGCTCCAGCGTCATGATCAGAGCCAGATCGTCCTTGGCTTCCAGCATCAGGTCGTGCCATTTGCGAAGAATCCGGGCCCGCTCCTGCGGCAGCATCGCCCGCCAGGCGGGCATGGCGCGGGCAGCGGAATCGATGGTCGCCGTGGTCTCTTCAGCGCCAAGGCTCGCCACCCAGGCGATGGTCGCGCCGCTTGCGGGATCGGCAACCTCGAAGCTTTTGCCGTCGGTGCCTGCAGACCAGCGGCCATCGCAATAGGCGAGGTCGCGCAGCAGATGCCTGTCCTTGAGGCGCGACAGCGCCTGATGAAAATCGGGGCGGGCAAAAACCGCAGTCATGTCTGTCTCCTCGTTACCGACGGCGAAGTCTTTCACGGGAGGAGGCGAGATTTTGTCCTTTGAGGGCGCTTTAAAGAGAGAGATTGTCTAAGGCTTCGCGGCAGGCCACACGATCTGTCTATGGCGCGGATGGGGTCTCTGTCTGCACCAGGGCTGCGACCGGCAAGACCGTCTCATCCTTGACGGTCTTGGTGACGATATAGGTGAAATAGCGCTCGATCCCGAGCTCGCGATCGAGCAGACCATCGATCAGCCGCTGGTAGGCATCGATGTCAGGAGCTGCGACCTTGAGGAAGTAATCGACGCCACCACCAACCGACCAGCAGCCGACGATTTCCGGGACGCCGGTGACCGCCCGCTCGAAGCGTTCGAAATCGCTCTGCCGGTGATTGGCGAGCGTCACTTCTACCATCACGCTGGCGACCGGGGCGATTTTGCGCAGGGCGATGCGCGCATGATAACCGGTGACGATGCCTGCCTTTTCCAGCTTGCGCAGCCGCATCCAGCAGGGCGTCGGCGAAAGCCCGGCCTTTTCTGCCAAAGCAAGTTTGGTAATGCGGCCATCCCGCTGAATCGCATCGAGAATTCTGAGGTCGATGGCATCAAGTTTCATGATCGTTCCGGCCGTCCAAATCATTTCAAAAGCGAGCGCGACAATGGAAGCGCATTTGGCTGGCGTCAATCGAGGTGACCTCCAGGATACCTGAATAACGCCGCAAGGCAGATCGGGACGCGATCTCTTCGATGCGCAAGCAGTCGTTAACCATCGCCGGTCTAACGATTGAGTTCGTGAACCGGGATGATTCGATGGATGCCTCTCCTGCGGCGCTTCTTGCCGCTCTTAAGAACAGTGAACTTTTGATCGTGCGCGATGTGAGCAAGGCAGGCGATGTCGATCGTTGCGCCGAAACGCTCGACAACCTGCATGGCGAGGCAGCCGTGACATTCTGGAAGGCTGAGTGCCGCCGGCTGGCGGATGAATTGGCACAGTGCGGACTGGCAAGCGAAGCGATCAGCGAGCGCGTTCTCGATTTTCAGGCAACCGTCCAGACGGTACTCGTCCAGCGCCACCAGGCCCGGGCCTTGGCCGCAACGCGCGCCGAACAGCAGAAGAAGCGCCGTATCGCCTGATTGTCAGAGCCGGCGCAGGCTGATCTCGCTGGTGACCACGGTCTTGCCGGATGCCGGATCCCTGTCGACCGTCTGGATCGACAACTGGCTATTACCGCGCTTGCTGATCGTCATGTTGGCATTGCGGTCGCCATTGATCAGACGCGCCCAGCGGACCGCGAGATTGATCACATCGCCCTGACGACTTCCCGAAAGCTGCGAGGGCGCCCCTGACGGGCCGACATAGGTTCCGGAATAGCGCGTGCCCCGTGCCGTCAGGTCGGCTGATATGGCGCGGTTGATCACCAGAAGCCCGCGACAATTTCCGCGCATAGAGATCGAAGCGCCCGGCGCGTTGATATTGAACTTGCAAGAGACATTGATCGGCGAGCTGCCGATCTTGCGGGTGACCTTGCCGGTCCCGGTCCAGTTGCCGCTGAGCGGCTGCAGGAAGCCCGCTTCGTCAGCGGCGGCCGGTGCCGCAACGCAAAGTCCGGCAAGAATTGCAAAGAGGCGTGCCTGAATACGCATGATCTCAATCCCCATGAGCGGAATTGACACAGAACGCAGTGAAAGCGGCGACGGTTCCGCCCAATGGCATCAGAGCCAGTTGATGCGTTTGAGGATATAGAGGGTCGCGATCGAGGTTGCCGCCACGAAGGCGACGATGATGATGAAGGCCCAGGTGTCGTTGACGCCAGGAATGCCGCCGACATTCATGCCGAACAGGCCGGCGACGACGCTCGGCGGCAGCAGTAGCGCCGCAAGGGCGGCAAGCCGGTTGGAATTGCGGGCGATGCGCTCACTGATCACGGTCGACAAGTCGTCATGCAGGATGCCGGTGCGGTCGCGGATCGCATCCAGATATTCGATGAAGCGCATCAGCTTGTCGATGACCTCGCGCATCCGGAGCTTGTCGCGCTCGGCAAGCCAGGGCGCGTCGTCATGCTCGATGCGGTTCAGCGCGTCGCGCTGTGGTGCGAGGTAGCGGCGCAACTGTACGGACCGCCGGCGCAACAGCTTCAGACGCTCCCGGACCTCGGCGGCCTCACCATGAAAGATCAATTCGTCGAGTTCGTCGACTTCCTCGTCCATCTGGTCAAGAACCGGCTCCAGGTCCCTGACAAGCTTGTCGCTGACGAGGGCGAGCAACTCGCCTGTCCGCTTCGGCCCTTTGCCCTTTTCGAGCGCCTGCCGGATATCGCGCAGCGCTGTGATGTAGTGGCCGCTGTCGCGTAGCGTCACGACGCGATTTTCATCCACCCAGGCATGGAGGGGAACGAGATCGATCTCGATGGTGGCGTCCCCGGCTTCCTCGGGTGGCGCCGCGCAGACGCCGCGCAGGATGATCAGCAGACCGTCGTCGACGGGCTCGACGCGTGGACGGGATTCGTCCTCCAGCAAGGCATCGGCAACGAGCGGATCGAAGCCACCGTTGCTGGCGACCCAGGCGGCTGCGGCGTCGTGATCGCGTTCCAGGTGGACCCAGAGAATGCCATCAGCAGGCTTCCAGTCACGAAGACCGGCCGCGCCGATTTCGCGGCAGCCGCCCTTGCCATCGAGAATGACGGCAAAACGTATGCCGGGTTCCACGCCATAGCTTAGCTGGATCTTCTGGCCTGCGACCTCCATCCGTGCCCATCCTCCCGTCGAAAGTGCAAAAAAGAAAGCGAAATCATGCGGCTATTTCGGCATGGTTTAGCACTTCGCGAAGGGCGGCGGAACTACAGTTTCTGATCAATGATCGCATGCTTTACGGCCTGTTCGGCCGAGCCGATCACTCCGCTGCAGCCGCAAGACATCCGTCGATGATCGTGCGGATTTCGGCGCGGCAGGAGCCGCAATTGGTTCCAGCATTCAGCTCCTTGCCGACCGCTTCGACGCTGTGACAGCCGCCGCGGATCGCGCCGATGATCTGGTTGACCCCGACGCCGAAGCAGGAGCAGACGGTGGCGCCCGGATCCGGCTTTCCGGCGCCCGGCCGGCCGGCGGCGATCGCGAAGCGTTTGCGCAAGTCGTCATGCGAGGCAACCAGTTGCTGGATCGCCCAGGCGCGGGCGACGGCGACCGGCTCGGCGGCGATAAAGAGGGCGGCAAGCAGGCGGCTGCCGTCGAAAAAGGCGAGGCGGGTCTCACCAGTCGCGCCGTCGGTGTAGCCGATCGGCTCGGCCTCTATCGGAATTCCGAGATGCGCTCTGCACCACCCTGTCCAATCCTGCATGCTGTCGCATGCGGCAAATTCCAGCCGCCAGCCACCGTCGGCCTTGGCGAGTGCCCAGTAATCGCAGTCGAGACCATGCGGTTTTTCGACCGATACCGCGAAGCCATAGTGCTGTACCTTCACCGGCTGCAGCTTGACCGCGACGTTCTTCGAGGCCGGCTGGCCGGAAAGCGGATCAACGACAGGGGCGACAACGGCATCGATGCGGGACCGGGCGGCGAACTGGTCGTTCCAATGCATCGGGACGAACACGCTGCCGCGGGCCTGCCGGCCGGTCACCAGCGCGCGGACAACCGCCGTGCCATGCGGACTTTCGAGCTGCACCAGACCGGCACTGCGCACACCAAGTTCGATCGCGTCGCGGGGATGGATTTCCGCGAAGGGTTCGGCGATATGGGCAGACAGGCGCGCGCTTTTTCCCGTGCGGGTCATGGTGTGCCACTGGTCGCGGATACGCCCGGTGTTGAGTGTCAGCGGGTAGTCGCTGCTGGTGCGATCCGTCTCAGGCAACTCGATGGCGATGAAACGGGCACGGCGATCGCCGTGAAAGAAGCCGCCCTGGCTGAAGAACCGGGGCGTGTTGCCACCGCCTGACGGCGCCGGCCATTGGAAGGGCGGCTGACTGTCGTAAGCATCAGGATCCAGATCGGCATGCGCGCCGATATCGAAATCGCGGGTGCCGGCATTCTCGAAAGCGGACAATGCGGCATGCTCGGCGAATATCGTCGCAGGGTTTTCGAAGCCGAAAGCGCTCGTGTGTCCCATGCGGCGCGCGACTTGCGCAAGCTGCCACCAGTCCGGCTTTGCCTCGCCGGGAACGGTCAGGAACGGACGCTGGCGGGAAATGCGGCGCTCGGAGTTGGTGACGGTGCCATCCTTTTCTCCCCATCCAAGCGATGGCAGCAGCACATCGGCATGGCGGGTCGTATCAGTCTCTTGCAGAACATCGGAAACGACGACGAAGGGGCAGGCGGCAATCGCTGCCTCGACAGCATCGGCATCCGGCATCGAGACGACGGGATTGGTGGCCATGATCCAGAGCGCCTTGATGCGCCCATCGGCGACGGCGCGGAACATGTCGACGGCCTTGAGACCGGGCTTCTGCGCAATGACGGGCGACGACCAGAAGCGCTGGACACGATCCCTGTCGGCGGCGTTTTCGATTGCCATATGCGCAGCCAGCATATTGGCGAGACCGCCGACCTCGCGTCCGCCCATGGCATTCGGCTGGCCGGTCAGCGAAAACGGCCCCATGCCCGCCCGGCCGATTCGGCCGGTCGCCAGGTGACAGTTGATGATGGCGTTGACCTTGTCCGTGCCCGATGACGACTGGTTGACGCCCTGGCTGTAGCAGGTGACGGCCCGCTCGGTGGTCTCAAACAGCCGGAAGAATTCGCGGAGCTGCATGGCGGGCAGCCCGGTCCGTTCAAGCAGCGTGTCCCAGCTTACCGATGATGCGGCCGCGAAGGCCTCGCCAAATCCCGCCGTGTGAGCGCCGATATAGTTCTGGTCGATCGCTGGACTGGTGGCGATATGCGCCAGCAATCCGGTAAAAAGCGCGACGTCGCCATCGGGGCGGATCGCAAGGTGCAGGTCGGCGATATCGGAGGTCATCGTTCGGCGCGGATCGATGACGACGATCTTCATGCCCGGGCGGGCGGCCTTGGCGGCGGAAAGCCGCTGATAAAGAACCGGGTGGCACCAGGCAAGATTCGAACCCGTCAGGATGACGAGATCGGCAAGCTCCAGATCCTCGTAGGCGCCGGGCACGGTGTCCGATCCGAAGGCGCGGCGGTGACCGGCGACGGACGACGACATGCAGAGGCGGGAATTGGTGTCGATATTGCCCGAACCGATGAAGCCTTTCATCAACTTGTTGGCGACGTAGTAGTCCTCGGTCAGCAGCTGGCCGGAGACATAGAAGGCGACGGCATTGGGACCGTGTTCGGCGATAGCTTCGGAGAATTTGGAGGCTACGAGGTCGAGGGCGGCATTCCAGTTTGACCGTTCTCCACCGATCTCAGGATAAAGCAGGCGGCCGTCGAGATCGATGGTTTCGGCGAGGGCCGAGCCTTTGGAGCAGAGGCGGCCGAAATTGGCGGGATGGTCGGGGTCGCCTCGGACGGAGACGGTGCCGCTGTCATCGAGTTTCGCGATGACGCCGCAGCCGACGCCGCAATAGGGGCAGGTCGTTTTGGTTTCAGTGGGCATGGGGGTTGGCCCTCATGCCCTGGTGCGTGGGGCTACCCCCCTCTGTCCTACCGGACATCTCCCCCACAAGGGGGGAGATCGACATGTGGAACGCATCTCCCCAAACAACCGAGGTTGGAGCGAGCGGGCGAGCCCAGCCAATCTCCCCCCTTGTGGGGGAGATGCCTGGCAAGGCTGAGGGGGGTAGCTCCGAACGCATCCGTCTGATCACTCCGCCGCCATCATCAAGCTCTCGAACGCGACAAACAGCGCCCCATCCTCGTTTCTGACAGGGATCGTCCGCACCGCTCCATCATCCGCCCCGAGCGCCTTGCCCGTTTCCAGCGAGATCACCCAGTTGTGCAGCGGGCAGGTGACGGCTTTGCCGTGGACGATACCCTGCGAGAGCGGCCCGCCCTTGTGCGGGCAGTGATCCTCGATCGCGAAGACCTCGTTCTCCGCCGTCCTGAAAACGGCTATCTTGCCTTGAGGCGTCTTTACGCAGCGCGCGCCGCGCAGCGGGATGTCGGATATGCTGCCGATCGAAATCCAGTTCATATCCATCTCCTCACTCTGCCGCTTCGCTGAAGCCGACGGTCGCCATCGGCTTGAACTCGTGCTTGTCCTTGCCGGAGACCCGCTCCGACCAGGGGTCGACCTGGGCGAATGTCTGCGAGAAGACGAAGCGCTCGTAATATCCGCGGCGCTTGTCGTGATCGGTCATGATCTGGCGGCGGATCTCGTCGAGACCGATGCGCTTTGCCCATTTATAGATGCGCTCGAGATAGCGGCCCTGCTCGCGGTACATCTGCGTCAGCGCCACGATATGCTCCAGCGCCTCATCCTCGGTTTTCACCAGGCCGAGCACCTCCGTGCCCTTGATGTCGAGACCCGCGGCGCCGGCAAAGTGGATCTCGAAACCGGAATCGACGCAGATGACGCCGATATCCTTGCAGGTCGCCTCGGCGCAGTTGCGCGGACACCCGGAGACCGCGAGCTTCAATTTTGCCGGTGTCCAGGAACCCCACATGAACTTTTCGATGCGGATGCCGAGGCCGGTGGAATCCTGCGTGCCGAAGCGGCACCAGTCGGAGCCGACGCAGGTCTTCACGGTCCGAAGTCCCTTGGCATAGGCCTGACCGGAGATGAAGCCCGCCTTGCCGAGATCGGCCCATACCGCCGGCAGGTCTTCCTTCTCGATCCCCAGAAGGTCGATCCGCTGGCCGCCGGTGACTTTCACCATCGGGATCTCGAACTTGTCGACGACATCGGCGATGGCGCGCAATTCGCTGGCGTTCGTCACCCCACCCCACATGCGCGGCACGACGGAATAGGTGCCATCCTTCTGGATGTTGGCATGGACGCGCTCGTTGATGAAACGTGACTGGTAGTCGTCGGCATATTCATCCGGCCAGTCGGCGACGAGATAATAGTTGAGCGCCGGGCGGCATTTGGCGCAGCCGCAGGAGGTCTTCCATTCCAGTTCCTGCATGACCGCGGGGATCGTCTTCAGCTTTTTCGCCTTGATCAGGCGCCTGACGTCGTCGTGGCCGAGCTCGGTGCAGGTGCACATCGGCTGAACCGCCTTGGCACTGTAGGCGTCGCCGAGCGTCAGCGACATCAGCTGTTCGACAAGCCCGGTGCAGGAGCCACAGGAGGCTGACGCCTTCGTATGAGCGCGGACATCATCGAGCGATGTCAGACCCTTGGAGGTGATGGCAGACGTGATCTTTCCCTTGCAAACGCCGTTGCAGCCACAGATTTCCGCATCATCCGGCAAGGCTGCAACGGCCGCCATAGGGTCCAGCGGCGACCCTCCCTGGTAGGCCTGGCCGAAGATCAGCGTATCGCGCATCTGCGAAATATCGGTCGCCTTCTTCTTCAGGTCGTTGAACCAGGCGCCGTCGGCGGTTTCGCCGTAGAGCACCGTGCCGATGATGCGGTTTTCCTTGATGACGAGCCGCTTGTAGATGCCGGCTGTCGCATCGCGGAGCACGATCTCTTCGCGATCGTCGCCATCGGCAAAATCGCCAAGCGAGAAGAGCTCGATGCCGGTGACCTTAAGCTTGGTCGGCGTATCGGAGTGGACGAAGGCGGGTTTGGTATCACCGGCCAGATGCGCGGCGGCAATGCGCGCCATCTCGTAGAGCGGCGCGACAAGTCCATAGACCATGCCACCGACCTCGGCGCATTCGCCAAGCGAGAAAATGCTGCCGTCGGACGTCTGCATGCCGTCATCGACGACGATACCGCGATTGACGGTCAGCCCGGCGTCCTTTGCAAGACCGGCATTGGGTCGGATGCCGACAGCCATGACGACGAGGGTGGCGGGAATGATCCTGCCATCATCGAGCTCGATGCCTTCGACCTTGCCATTGCCGATAATCGCCTTGGTATTGGCCTTGCAGATCACCTTGATGCCGCGTTCCTCGATCGCCTTCTGCAGGAGATAACCGGCGGCGGGATCGAGCTGGCGCTCCATCAGGGTCGGGTTGACGTGCAGCACGGTCACATCCATGCCGCGCAAGCTGAGACCCGCGGCCGCTTCAAGCCCCAGCAGGCCGCCGCCGATGACGACGGCCTTGGCGCGCGACTGTGCGGCAAGCAGCATGGCCTGCACATCGTCCAGATCGCGATAGGTGATGACCCCCGGCAGATCCTTGCCGGGAACCGGGATGATGAAGGGAACGGAGCCTGTGGCGATGACGAGTTTGTCGTAGCTCTCGGTGACGCCGTGATCTGACGTGACGGTCTTCGCTGTCCGGTCGATCGCGACGATCTTGTGGCCCTTGTAGAGCGTGATGCCGTGATCGATGTACCAGCCGTCGCCATGGATGACGATCTGGTCATAGGTCTTCTCACCGGAGAGAACCGGCGACAGCATGATGCGGTCGTAGTTGACGCGCGGTTCCGCGTTGAAGATCGTGACCTGATAGCGGCCGGGTGCCTGTTCGAAGAGATGCTCCAGCATGCGCCCGGGCGCCATGCCATTGCCGATGATGACGAGTTTCTCGGTCATGGGGTCACTCCGCAGCTTCGACGAAGCGGTGACGTTCGTAAAGGAACTTCAGCACGGCCTCGCGGCATTTGAGATAGGTTCGGTCGGAAGCAAGCTCGATTCGGCCCCGCGGCCGCGGGATCGGAACGTCTAGGACTTCGCCAATCCGGGCAGCCGGGCCATTGGTCATCATCACGATCCGGTCGGACAGCAGTACCGCTTCATCGACGTCGTGGGTGATCATCACCATGGTGTTGCCGAGCCGCTGATGAATTTCCATCACCGCATCCTGCAGATGGGCGCGGGTCAGGGCATCGAGCGCGCCAAAGGGCTCGTCGAGCAACAGGATCTTCGGTTCCATCGCTAGTGCGCGTGCTATGCCGACACGCTGCTTCATGCCGCCCGAGATTTCGGCGGGGCGCTTGTCCCTGGCATGCGCCATCTGCACGAGATCGAGATTGGCCATCACCCAGTCATGGCGTTCCGCCTTCGTCTTGGTGCCGCCGAAGACTTTGGAGACGGCCAGATTGACGTTGTCATAGACCGACAGCCAGGGTAGCAGCGAGTGGTTCTGGAACACCACGGCGCGTTCCGGCCCCGGTGCATTCACCTCCCGGTTTTCAAGCAAAACGGCGCCTGAAGATACCGGCGTCAGGCCGGCGATCAGGTTGAGCAGCGTGGACTTGCCGCAGCCGGAATGGCCGATGATCGAGACGAACTCGCCTTTGGCGATCGTCAGGTTGATCCCCTTCAGGACTTCGGCGCGCGTGCCGCCGCGGTCGAAATGCTTGTCGATATGGTCGAGC
Source organism: Rhizobium sp. 05N430 (assembly GCF_056396985.1). Taxonomy (NCBI): domain Bacteria; kingdom Pseudomonadati; phylum Pseudomonadota; class Alphaproteobacteria; order Hyphomicrobiales; family Rhizobiaceae; genus Rhizobium; species Rhizobium sp. 05N430. The sequence goes on from NZ_JBFTMO010000002.1 coordinate 734,860, forward strand.
TTCAAATAGGCAGTCATCTGAGTATCCCTTGTTGTGGACGCAATTCCGGACCGAAAACCGGTTCCCATTTTTCCTGGAATTGCTGCTCCTCAGTTTGCGCCGCGGGTAATCAGCCGTCCGGCTGCCGCAACGAGCTTGTCGAGGGCGAAGCCGACGACGCCGATATAGGCGAGCGCGACGATGATGTCGGGCAGGCGCGACGAGTTCCACGCATCCCAGATGAAGAAGCCGATGCCGACGCCGCCAGTCAGCATTTCGGCCGCGACGATGGCGAGCCAGGACAGGCCGACGCCGATCCTAAGGCCGGTGAAGATGTAGGGGGCGGCAGATGGCAGCATGATCTTGAAGAAGAATTCGACCTGGTTGAGCCGCAGCACCTCGGCAACGTTGCGGTAGTCCTGCGGAATGTTGCGCACGCCAACGGCAGTATTGATGATCACGGGCCAGACCGAGGTGATGAAGATCACGAAGATTGCCGATGGATTGCTGTCCTGGAAGGCAGCCAGCGACAGCGGCAGCCAGGCGAGTGGCGGAACGGTGCGCAGCACTTGGAAGATCGGGTCGAGCCCGCGCATCGCCCAGACCGACTGGCCGATGATGGCGCCGATGACGATGCCGCCCACGGCCGCCAGGCCGAAGCCATAGGCAACGCGTTGCAGCGAAATCAGCACGCGCCAGCCGAGGCCGATATCCTGCGAACCATAGTTGAAGAACGGATAGGCGATCAGATCATAGCTTTCCTGCCAGACCTGATGCGGCGAGGGGAGCGAGGCGGTCGGCGACGAACAGAGAACCTGCCAGACGCCGAGGATGATGAAGAGCACGATCATCGGCGGGACGACATTGCGTACGATGGCCGCGCCGAGATTGCCGAGGTTGAAACGCCGCACCGGCGGCTTGGTCAGATGCACCACTTTCGCGGCTTTCGATGAGGCCGGGACCGGCGTGAGCGGTTCGTTCTTTGCGAGGGCTGACATGCGATCGCTCCTTGAGAATGAAAAGGCCGGCGCGCCCGTCACGCGCCGGAGGCGGGAACTAGGACGCGGCCTTGATGGCGAGGCTATGGAGGTAGGCGGATGGGTTTTCGGGATCGAAGACCTTGCCGTCGAAGAAGGTCTCCTTGCCGCGCGATGCCGAGGCCGGAATATCCGCGGCGGCAACGCCGAGATCCTTGGCAGCCTCACGCCAGATGTCCTCGCGGTTCACCTGATCGACCAGTGTCTTGATATCCGTATCCGGCGCGAACTTACCCCAGCGGATGTTTTCGGAAATGAACCAGCTGTCATGGCTCTTGAAGGGGTAGGAAACGCCGCCGGCCCAGAACTTCATATAGAGATCCGTGCCATGCTCGACGCGGCCATTGCCGTAGTTGATATCGCCCTTGAGGCGCCCGAGCACATCCTTCGGCGGCACGTTGAACCATTGCCGCTTTCCAAGGATCGCCGACATCTCCTCCTTGTTGTCCATGCTGTCGCACCATTGCTGGGCTTCCATCACCGCCATCAGCAATGCCTTGGCGGCGTTCGGGTTTTTCTCGATCCAGTCGGCGCGCATGCCGAGCGCCTTTTCAGGGTGGTGCTTCCAGAGTTCGCCGGTGGTTGCCGCGGTGAAGCCGATGCCCTGGTTGACGAGCTGCTCGTTCCAGGGCTCGCCGACACAGAAGACGTCCATGTTGCCGACCTTCATGTTGGCCACCATCTGCGGTGGCGGAACGACGATGGTCGAGACATCCTTGTCGGGATCGATCCCGCCGGCGGCCAGCCAATAGCGGACCCAGAGATCATGCGTGCCGCCCGGGAAGGTCATCGCAACCTTGACCTCACCGCCACCGGCTTTCTTCTTCTCGAAGGCCGCCTTGAGCTTCGAGGCGTCAAGCCCGACGCCGGTACCGGCATATTCCTTGGCGACGGAGATGCCCTGGCTGTCGTAGTTGAGGCGCGCGAGTAGAGCCATCCGCACCGGCTGATTGTTCTGGGTCACCTTGCCGGTGTGCATGAGATAAGGCAGCGGCGAGAGGATATGCGCGCCATCGATGCCGTTCGCAGCACCGCCAAGGACGAGATTGTCGCGCGTGGCACCCCATGACGCCTGCTTGGCGACATCAACATCGGGCATTCCGTGCTTTTCGAAGAGACCCTTTTCCTTGGCCACGATCAAGGGAGCTGCATCCGTCAGCGCGATGAAGCCGAGCTTAGCGCCGGATGCTTCCGGTCCTGCCGATGCAGCGAAAGCGCCCGATGGGAAGGCGGAACGGACTGCGCCGATGAGGGCAGCGGTGGCGGTTATCTTCAGGACGTTGCGGCGGCCGATGCTGCCGGAGAAGATCTTGGTCATGCGCAGTCCCCTTGCTGTCGAGTGGTTGCCGGATTTTGGGCATAAAAAAACGCCGCTCGGAGATTGCGTCTGCGGGAAGGAAGGGTCCCGGACTGCAAAAACCTTGCGACGTCGATGTCTGTTGCGAACGCCTATCGCGCGCTCGTCTGCCTGGATCGCCGTTGATCCGGGCGCTATTAGCCTTGCAAAGGGCGTGCCAGTTTCAGAAGAGGCTATTCAAGCATCTGGAAAGGTTGCGCCTTTTAGCCAAAAAGGGCGATCTGCCTCAAATAGAGCAGCGCTGAGAACTGCGTATCTTTTATGCGAATGCTCTCAACAAGGCGCGCCCGGCTGCCATCGATTTGTGCAGCGCAGTAGAGCTTACGCCTCTGTGGGCTCGCGGATAAAGATGGATGCGCTCTTGACCGGAAAGCCGTTGATGTAGCCCGCGAAGTCGCCCGGATCGAAGATCCGGCCGTCCATGAAGCGGTCGCCATCGCGCTCACCCTCGATTCGGACATCGGCGTCTTCAGGTGTGCAGTCATCACCGAGTGCAGCACGGTAGAGGTCGGGCCGGTAGGCGGAAGCGGCGGCGCGTGCCAGCGTCAGGCTTGGTTCCGCCTGGCCCCAGCGCACCATCTGGCTATAGATCCAGAGCGCCTGGCTGGGCCGCGGATAATTGGCGTGACCGGCGTGGAATTGGAAGTAGTTTTCGATGATCCGGCGGTTGCCCTTGGCGTCGAGGCTGAATTCGCCGGCGAGAACGTGACGGATGATCTCGACCGGGGCAGCGATATAGCGAGCGTCGGCCAGCGCTTCCGCCAGCGCATCGTGATTGGCGGGGTCGTCGCACCAGCGGGCCGCGCCATCCAGCGCCACGATCAGCCGTGACACGGTTTCCGGGTGGCTCTCGGCCCAATCAGGCCGCATGCCGATCACCTTTTCCGGCGCCGAAGGCCAGATATCCTGCTTGGCGGCGACGATGCGGCCGACGCCGCGTTCGGAGGCCACCATGTTCCACGGTGCGCCAACGCAGAAACCGTCGATGCCGCCGGCCGCCAGCGCGTCTGAGGTCAGCGGCGGCGGAACGACTACCAGCTTCACGTCCCTGTCCGGATCGATGCCGCCAGCTGCGAGCCAGTAGCGGAATTCGTAATTGTGCGACGAGAAGGGATAGGTCATCCCAAGAGTCGGCATGGCTTCGCCGCGCGCGCGCATATCGGCGAGAACGGCCGCAAGCGCCTTGGCATTGTCGAGCGCGCCGGCGGTCTCGGAAATGCCTGCCGTCTGCTGCATGCGCTCGAACAGGCGAGTGGAGAGTGTGATCGCATTGCCGCCGCGGCCGAGCGAAAAGGGCGTGATTGCGGGGGACGGATTGGAGCCGAGGCCGAGCATGGCTGCGACCGGCATCGGCGACAGCATATGGGCGATGTCGAATTGGCGGAACGCTAGCCGGTCGCGCACATTGGCCCAGGAGACATCCTTGACCAGGTCGAGCGTCAGCCCTTCCTTCTTGGCAAAGCCGAATTCCGCAGCAGCGATCAAGACCGAAGCGTCGACCAACGGAATGAATCCGGCGCGCAGGACTTTTGGTCCTTCACCGGTCAAGAGTGCGGGAGATGCGGCGCGGCCATCGCCGCTGCTGATTTTGGTCAAGACATTCACTCCAGCGTCCTCCGGGCACCCATCGCGTCGAAGAGAGGGCTCACATCAAAAGCCCGGCCGCAGTCACGACGCTCTGCGCGATTTCAGACATTTTCTTCTTTTCGTTCATCGCCGTTTGGCGCAGCAACGCGAAGGCTTCCTCTTCCGACAGGCCACGCATCCGCATCATGATGCCCTTGGCCCGCTCGACGACCTTGCGCTCCTCAAGGGCTGATTTGGCATCGGCAAGCTCGCGTTGCAAGCGGCTGAAGGCATTGAAGCGACTGACGGCCATATCGAGGATCGGCTTGACGCGCTCCTTCTTCAGTCCGTCGACCACATAGGCCGAGACGCCGGCATCGACGGCAGCCTCGATCGAGGCGCTATCGGAGCGATCGACGAACATGGCGATCGGGCGGCTGACCGAGCGCGTCAGCTGAAACAGATGTTCCATCATGTCGCGGTTCGGATTTTCGATATCGATGATGATGACATCAGGCTTTAGCGTTTCGATAATGCGCGCCACGCCCTGGACCTCGTGAATGACGGTGACGCGCAGATGCCCGGCTTCGCGCAATCCCTCTTCGATGATCGAGGCACGGATCGCGGTTTCGTCGATGACAAGGATCGTCAGGTCGAGGTGGTTCATGCGTCAGTTATGACGCAGTGCAGCAAGACTCGCAAGAGAATGGCTATAAATTTGAGCAAAGCGAATCTGTGGATAAAAAATAGGCGACCGCTGTCGAGTTAGTCCCGCCTCAATCCTTTATCATCGAACAGTCTGATATCCTCCGGCGAAGCCCGCAAGGCGACCTCGGCGCCGACGTCGATCGGCACGGCCGAACGGTATTCCACCGTCAGCGGCTGGCCATCCGGCAGCTGGCAGTAGAGATATTGCGTCCCGCCGAGATATTCGGAGAAATCGACGGTGGCTCGCAAGGTGCCCGCGGTTTCGCCGGTTGCAAGGGTCAGATGCTCTGGGCGAATGCCGAGCGTCACCTTGGTACCTGTCGAAAGACCGTCGCCGGAGATCGGCGACTGTATCGTCTGTCCACCGGCCGCGATAAGGCCAACGCCGCGCCATTCGGCGTTCAGCAGGTTCATGCGCGGCGAGCCGATGAAACCAGCGACGAAGACATTTGCCGGCCTTTCGTAGACTTCGCGCGGCGTGCCGGTCTGCTCGACGCGGCCATCGCGCAGCACGACGATCTTGTCGGCCAGCGTCATCGCCTCGGTCTGATCATGCGTCACATAGATCATCGTGTTGCCGAGCTCGCGGTGCAGCCTGGCGATCTCGATGCGCATGGAGACACGCAGCTCTGCATCCAGGTTCGACAAGGGCTCGTCAAACAGGAAGACGTCGGGCTTGCGGACGATGGCCCGCCCGATCGCGACGCGCTGCCGCTGGCCGCCGGAAAGCTGGCCGGGGCGGCGGTCGAGAAGATGGTCGATCTTCAGGATCGCCGACGCCGCCTTGACGCGGGCATCTATCTCCGGAGTTTGTGTCCGCGCCATCTTCAGCCCGAAAGCGAGGTTATCGCGCACGCTCATATGCGGATAGAGCGCATAGGACTGAAAGACCATGGCGATGCCGCGGTCGGAGGGATCGAGATCGGTGACATTGCGTCCCTTGATTTCGATCTCGCCATCGGTGACATCTTCAAACCCGGCAATCATCCGTAGTAGCGTGGACTTGCCACAGCCGGACGGGCCGACGAAGACCACGAAGGATCCCTCCGCGATCGTCAGGTCGACGCCATGGATGACGTCGAGACTGCCGAAGCTCTTGCGAATGCCTGAGAGCACCACTCCTGTATCAGGCATCTTATTCACCACGGGCCTCGCCAGCGCGAACCCAGACCAGCATCTCACCCGGTTCGCGGTTATCCCACAGAGGATAAGGAACGAAGCGCGCCGTTGCGGGCTTCGCTGAAGGCGGTGATGTCCGGTAGAGATCTGCACCCCAGTCCGACGTGTCGCGGCTCACCGGCAGATCGAGCGCGACGGCGCCGCGCAATCCGGCGACTTCCGAGACCTTCGCCTTCGACGGATCGGCGGAAAGCGAAATGCCGTTCAGTCCTGCGCCGTTATCCGTCTCCTCGACGCAATAGACCAGCGGCCCACGCATCAGCGCGGTGCGTCCGGCATCCTGGCGCACGCGCGGATTGGCGAAGAGCTTTCGGGCTGCAAGCGGAATGACGAGATCCACCTTGTCGCCGCTCTTCCATTCCCGCTCGATGCGAGCATAACCGTCCACGACGACGGATTCGAGGGCGATGCTTTCTCCATTGACGGAAAGCGTCGAGCCATCAGCCCATTCCGGGATACGCAACGAGATGGCAAAGCGGGCAGGGCGGTCGAGATCGAGGTCGAAATGGATCGCGCCGTCCCATGGGTAACGCGTCGTCTGCGCCAACTCGACCTTGGCACCTGAGACCTCGAAGCGAGCCTTGCTTTCCCCATAGAGATGGACGGCAATCTCGTCTTCGGCGACCGCATACATGTAGGAGCCGACGGATGCCAGAAGCCGGGCAATGTTCGGCGGGCAGCAGGGGCAATGGTGCCAGATCCAGCGATGATGCTTGCCGGAGCTTTCCAGCGGGTTTTCGTAGAAGAAGGTCTTGCCGTCGAGCGACAGACCCGCCATCGCGCCGTTGTAGAGCGCCTGCTCCATGATATCGGCATAGCGGCGGTTGGGGCCGCGGCCGAGCATGCGGTTGGCCCAGAAGACGAGGCCGACGGAGGCGCAGGTCTCGGCATAGGCGCTCTCGTTCGGCAGGTCGTAATAGTCGGTGAAGCCTTCGTTGGAAGCCGCCGGGCCAATACCGCCGGTGACATACATCTGCTTGGTCGTCAGGTCGTCCCAGAGCGTCTCGAGCGCCGCGGTCAGCGTATCGTCGTTATACTCGGTGGCGATATCGGCCATGCCCGCATAGAGATACATGGCGCGTACGGCATGGCCGACGACCTTCTTCTGCTCGCGCACCGGCAGATGTGCCTGGCCATATTCATAGGTCTTCTGATGGAAATCGGCAGCACTGCGGCCATCGCGGGTCGCTTCCTCGGTGAAGAAATGCGGTTCAGTGCCGCGCTCGTCGATGAAGAACTTCGAGAGGTCGAGATATTTCTTCTCGCCGGTCACGCGGGCGAGCTTCACCAGCGCAAGCTCCACTTCCTCATGGCCGCAATAGCCGGGAAGTTTGCCGGGGCCATGGCCGAAGACAGTGATCAGGTAATCGGCATAGCGGCACATGATGTCGAGCAGCTTGCGCTTGCCTGTTGCCTGGTAGTAGGCGACGGCACCCTCGATCAGGTGCCCGGCGCAATAGAGTTCGTGATGGTCGCGCAGGTTCGTCCAGCGGCGGCCGGGCTGCACGCGCTGGAACCAGGCGTTCAGGTAGCCGTCCTTGTCCTGCAGCTTCTCGTACATGTCGATGATCTCGTCGACGCGGGCCTCAAGCTTCGGATTGGTGCGGCGGTAGAGCGAATAGGCCACTGTTTCGATCGACTTGCCGAGATCGCTGTCCCAGAACATCTGCGTCGAGCCGCCCCATGGGCCGATCGGGATGACGACGCCGGGGCTTGGCTGGTTGACGTCAATCGCCTGGATCAGCCCCGCCTCGACGCAGCGGTCGAGCAGCGTTTCGGCCGTCGAATCGCAGATCGCATCCTGGCGGTCGCCGAACAGGCCGGCGAGCTCGACGCTCGGCACGGGCAGGGGACGGAACTGGCGGTCTCTCTTCAGCTTGTTCATGGCTTCATCCATTTCGTTGAAAGATCATCATTTCACCGCGCCGGCCATCAGCCCGCGCATGTAGTAGCGTTGCAGAAGCAGGAAGACGATCAGACAGGGGATCGTCATGACGACGACACCGGCCTGGACCGCACCCCAGTTGATGGCGCCAAGGCGCCCGGCGCGCACCGCCGTCATCAGGACGGGCAGCGTGTATTTCTCGTTGCTGGAGAGCAGCACGAGAGCGGCAAGGAACTCGTTCCAGGCGTTCAGGAAGGCAAAGATCGCGACAGTCGCGACGCCCGGCAGGACGAGAGGCAGGAGCACGCGGATCAGCAGCTTCATATCGCGCGCACCATCGATCTGCGCCGCTTCCTCGATCTCCTTCGGCACGGCGTCGAAGGCATTGCGCATCATGAAGACCGAGAAGGGCAGCTGCAGCGTCACATAGACGAGCGTCAGCCCGAGCAGCGAGTTGTTGAGGCCGAGCTTTGCGAGGATGATGAAGAGCGGCGTCAGGATCGACTGGAACGGGATCATCAGCGTGGCGATGATCAACACGAAGAGCGCGTTCTTCAAGGGAAAGCGGTAGCGCGAGAAGCCATATCCGGCGAGCAGGCTGACGGCGACCGTCAGCACCACCGTTGCCAGCGACACGAACAACGAATTGATCATGTGCTGCCAGATACCGGCGCCGAACGTATCGAGCAGCGCATACGCATCGAAGCTGACGCCTGTCGTCGGCCATGGCGGCAAGGGCGGTAGGCTGGCTTCCGTGCCATGCCGGAAAGACGAGAGCAGGGCGATGACGAAGGGCGCCAGGAAGAACACCGAAATGGCGATGCCTGCGACATGATAGGCCGATTGCGAGCGGAAGCGCTTGCGGGCGCGGCGCTGACTGGAGGAAGTCATCAGCGTTCCTCCCCGACACGCAGCAGCCAGAGCTGGACGATGGAGATCGCCACCAGGATCGCCAGCAGCGCGATCGACAAAGCGGCGCCATAGCCGAGATTGAAGGACACGAAGGACTGGTTGAAGATGTAGTAGACCACCGAGATCATTTTGTTCTGAGGCCCGCCCGAGGTCATGATGTAGAACTGGTCGAAGGCGAGGATCGAGCCTGTAACCGAGACGATCAGCGCCAGCGCAATGGTCTTGCGCATCAGCGGCAGGGTGAGATGGCGGAAGCGCTGCCAGCGCCCGGCGCCGTCGATGCGGGCGGCTTCGGTGAGTTCCGTGGGAATGGCCTGCAGTCCGGTCAGCAGGATAATCATCGTGAAACCGGCAATCTTCCAGACGACCATGACGACGATGGTTGCAAAGGCGGTGTCGAAGCTCGCCATGATATTGGGGCTGCGCTCGACGAGACCGAGGGCGCCCAGCGCCGGGCCGAAGAAGCCGCTGTCGACATTGGCCAGCCACACCCAGAGCAGCGAGGCCGTGGCGAGACCGACGACCACGGGCAGGAAGATGATCGTTCTGTAGGTGCTGACGAAGCGCCGCTCCTTCTCGACAAAGATTGCCAGCGGAAAGGCAACGGCGAAAATCGCGATGGTGACGATGACGGTGTAATAGGCGGTGAAATTCAGCGCCGCCATGAAGCGGCTGTCATTGAACATGCGGGTATAATTGGCAAAGCCGATCCAGCGCTGCGCGCCCATCAGCGGCCAGTTGTGCAGGCTCATCCAGCCGGTAAACAGCACCGGCATCACGAAGAAGACGATGACCAGCGCCATGGCCGGCGCGATGTAGAAAAGTCCGCGCCATTGCGATCTGCGCCGCCGCTTGCGACCGGCGAGCTGGCGCTGGGGACCTGAAACGGTCATCGAAACGCTCCGCATCTTTCATTGCTGCATAAGGGATGGATCGGCCGGAGAGCTGCCACCGCTCCCCGGCCGCGGCCGGGAGAGACTTATTGGCCGCTGTCTATGATCGACTGCATTTCGGACTGGGCGTTCGAGAACGCACCATCGACATCGTCGCCGAAGATCGCTGCGTTGGTGAACGTTGCCCAGGGGCCGTTGGCGCTGTTGATCAGGTCGTTGAACTGCAGCGTGTAGGGCGTCTTGGCGACGGCGATCGCCTTCAGGCCGACTTCCATGCGCGGGTCGAGCCCGGCGAGGACCTCACTGGCGATATCGCCGCGGGTCGGCAGGCTGCCATACTTGGCCATCACTTTCTGGCCGTCCATCGAGTAGATATATTCGATGAACTCCTTCACCGCGTCGATCTTCTTCGTGCCCTTGGTGATGACGAAGTTGTCGCCACCGGCGAAGGATGACGGCTTGCCATCGACGCCGGGGATCAGCGTCACGCCGAAGTTGATATCCGGATGGCTGGTGACCAGCGTGCCGATGGCAAAGGCGCCCAGCGACTGCTGGCCGATCTTGCCGTTGGTGAAGCTCAGGAAGTTCGAGCCGTTATCGCTGGCAGCGCCTGCCGGAACTAGATCCTTCTTGACCATGTCACGGTAGAAGCCGACAGCCTTGCGCATCTGCGGCGTATCGAGCGTCGCAGTCTTGCCATCGGCCGACAGGATATCCGCACCACCGCCCCAGACGAGCGGCGTGAAGGTGAAGATCATGCAGCCGCCGCAACCGCCGCCCGAGAAATAGAAGCCATAGGTATCGTCACCGAGCTTGCGGATCTTCTCGGCATTTGCCTCGATTTCTTCCCAGGTCGCGGGCGCCTTTTCAGGGTCGAGCCCGGCCTTCTTGTAGAGGTCTTTGTTCCAGGCGAAGACCGAGGTCTCGACCGAAAGCGGCAGGCCGTAGATCTTGTCCTGATAGGTGCCGAGCCGGACATGCGACGGCGACAGCGAGTTGAAATAGGGCAGTTTCTTCGCCCAATCCGTCAGGTCCTCCAGCTGCCCTGCTGCGGCGAAGGCCGGCGTGTAGATCAGGTCCATCGACAGCGCATCGGGCGCCTGGCCGCCGGCGATTGCCGTCGCATATTTCTGCACCAACTCGCTGAACGGCACTTCGGTCGCGACGACCTGGTTTTCGTGGCTGGAATTATAGGCTTCGACGACCTTCTTGAAGGCGTCGCCGATACCTGAGCGAACCCACATTTCAATCTTTTCGGCAGCCGAGGCTGTCGATACGAGGCTAAGGGTGGCAAGGCTCGTTGCCACCAACAGACGCTTCATCATGGCACTCCTCCCAATAGGGCGCGTCTCCTTCGCGCCGTTTCTAAATCCCGAGGGCGTCGCCCCCGCATGTCTGCCGCACCACGAGGCGGCACGGCAATTTCCGGATGCCGGGCTCCACCGGCCGCCCTTCGGCAAGCGCCAGAACCGTCAATCCGGCCTGGCGCCCCAGTTCCCGCAGCTCCATGTCCACCGTTGTCAGCGGCGGACGGGTCTGGGCGGCGACAATCTCCCAATTGTCGAAGCCGACCACCGAAACATCCTGCGGCACCTTGATGCCGCGCTCGCGCAACGCGTCGATGACGCCGCGGGCAATCTGGTCGTTGCCGCAGAAGATGCCGTCGGGTCTTTCGCCCCCGGCACTCCAGAGCCTTGCGACCGCATCGTGCCCCCAGCTTTCCGACCAGACGCCGAACATCACGGGCCGCTCGCTGTCGGCAGCCTCGCGAAATGCGTTGGCCCGTTCGCGCACCGAGAAGAAATCCTCCGGCCCGGTGATATGCACGAGCCGCCGCCGCCCAAGCTTCGCCAGCCATTCCGCGGCAAGCTTTGCGCCATGTGCGTCGTCGGAACGGAAAGTGACGCTGTCAGGCGCCCCTTCGGTGAAGGCGTAGACGACAGGCACATGCAAATTCGACAGATCGACCGGCAACCGTCTATCCAGACGCTTTCCTGTCGCGATGATGCCGTCCACCTGCTTGTCGAGCATCGCATCGACATGGATCTGCGCGAGGGCCGGATCATCCTCGATGGCGCAGAGGAAGACCGAGACGCCATGATCGACCAGCGCCTCGGAAATCCCCGCCATGACAGGCAGGGTGAAACGGCCGTATGTGTCGTTGGTCAGAAGCCCGATCGTGAAGCTGCGCTTGCTGAGCAGACCGCGCGCCAGAGCATTCGGCCGGAAGCCGATCTCGGCTGCGATGCGCTTGACCCGCTCTCGGGTATCGATGCCCATGCGGCCCGTGTCGTTCAGCGCCTTCGATGCCGTCGAGATACTGACGCCGGCGGCCGCCGCCACGTCGTGAATGGTAATCCGCCCGCGCTTTCCTCCCGCGATATCCAGTGTCGTCCTCCCGCAGTTCGACGGTGAGAAAACCTTTTACCAAGTCGGCTGTCAAGTGAGAAAAGGTTTTCTCACAGCTGATAGCTGTCTTGCTTCGATCGCGGTTGTGAATAGCGGTGAGCGAGGATGGCTATCGCGCCCTCGATGGGAGAGGTGAAATACTGAAACGTCATTGGAAGCAGCGCTTCCATTCACGTGAGACTTGCAGAATGCTCGGGCGGTAGTAATATTTACCACCGATGTTGGAGAAACAGCCGATGGCCAATGTTGAAAAGATCAGTGTTTCCATGACGCCGCAGCAGGCCGATCTGCTTCGCGATGCAGTAAGCAGCGGCGCCTACGCGAGCAATAGCGAAGTGATCCGCGAGGCTCTGCGGGACTGGACCGCCAAATGGGAGAACCGCAAAGGCGACATCGAGCGCCTACGCCGCGCGTGGGAAGAAGGCAAGGCGAGCGGAGAGCCGGTTGCCGCTGATTTCGAGAGCATTCGAATGGAGGCGCGCAAAGCATTGGACACAGCGCGCAACAATGGCCGCTAAGCTACTCTGGCTACCGAAGGCTCTGACGGATGTGCACGACATCTACGTGCAAATCGGCCTCGACAATCCTGCCTCTGCCGAGCGCTTCTTCGATCGGTTTGAGCAAAAGGCACAGTTACTGGCAGGCCAGCCACGCATGGGAGTGCGCCGCCCTGAGATCAGCGCAACCACGCGAATGCTTGTCGAAGCGCCATTTGTAATTCTTTACGAGACCATTCCTGACGATGATGAGGCACCGATCGAAACCGTTCAGATCGTCCGTGTCATAGACGGTCGTCGCGATCTCGAAAATCTGCCGATTTGACCCAGGCAAGATCACACTAGCTCGCCGGCACCTGCTTGGCATCTCGCTTGTTTGGCTAATAAAGCATCGGTTTACGAAGTTTCGGCAGCGATCCTTAATATCTGAGGGGTACAGCATATCGGATGATGGTGCTGTGCGGGGATCCGTCGTCTGCGATGAGAGAGAGACTTTACTATGTGGATCGTCTGAGGGTTTTCGCCTTTGGCCTGCTGATCCTCTATCATTCCGCGGCCGCATTCTTCCCTGACATGGGCTGGCTGCTGCATAGCGAGAATACCAGTCGCGGCCTGTCGCTCATCATGGATTTTCCGCGCGCCTGGCGTCTTGCGCTGCTGTTCTTCATATCCGGCATGGGCGTCGCCTTTACCTTCAAGCCAGAGCACGGGCTGACATTCATTTACCGGCGCACCCTGCGCCTGCTCATCCCGCTGCTCTTTGCCATGGCTGTCATCGTCGTGCCGCAGGTCTGGTACGAGCGGATGTATGAGAACGGCTATACCGGTTTGTTCCTGGAATTCTGGCTGACGCGCTATTTCACCGAGGGAAAATATCCGACCGGCAATTTCACCTGGGCGCATATGTGGTTCGTCGCCTACCTGCTGGTGATGTCCGTCATCTGCTACCCGATCTTTCAGTATCTGCTGCGGCCGGGAAACCCGGTCTTTGCCTGGTTCGAGCGCACGGCCAGGACAGGCGCTATCTATCTTTTCTTCCTTCTGCCCCTTGGCCTCAACCTGGCGCTTTCGCCGATCTACCCGCGCGAGACCAACGCGCTCTATAATGACGGCGCCTGGTTTGCCGTCTGGGCCAGCTGGTTCGGCCTCGGCTTCCTGATTTCCCGCCATCACCGGGCGCTGATCGGTACGCTGATTGCGCGCCGCTATGTCAGCGGCGGGATCGCGCTGGCGACCACCATCTGGCTCTATCTGGCATCCTGGACGGTCGCGCCGGAACAAGCGATCGGCAGCTACGATATCAACGAGACGCTACTCTTCAAGACCAGCGTCTTCCTGCTTGCCTGGAGCATGATCCTCACCCTGATCGGATTTGCGGCGCGCTATCTCAATCAGCCGAGCGAACGTCTGGTGACGATGAACCGGCTGGTTTTCCCGCTCTATATCGTCCACCAGACGGTAACGGTCGGAGCGCTCTATTATATCCTGCCGCTCGATTTGCCGGCGATCCCGAGCTTTGCACTTGTCGCTGCGGCAACGGCTGTTATCTCGATTGCCTTTGCGTTTGCCGTCGATCAGTTGCCGAGCCCGTTGCGCCAATTGGTGGGGCTGACGGACAAGCCGCGGCCGGCGCGCGAAAACGACGCACTGGAGCGCTCGGCGCGGCGTGGATAATCGCCCTTCTGGCGGGTTCCGGCGCGGGGATGGCGTCAACGCGCTTGCCTAATATTTGCGGCAAATCCTATCCTGTGTGATATCGCCGAACCGCACGGATTGTACCATGACCGCTACGCGCCCGATGCCCGAAGAAAAGGGTATTCTTGAGTTCCTGGAGATCTGCGCCAGCGTCTATTCGGACGATGCGATATCGCAATCGATTGAGGCGCAACGGGCGCAATATGATGCGCTTTGCGCCCGCTTCAGCCCGCCGATTCCAGAGGGACTGACATTTGCCGACAGCATCATTCGGGGCGTCCCGACGCGGCGCTATCGGCCGGCGAAGGTGACGACACCGACGCTGCTTCTTTATCTGCATGGCGGCGGCTTCGTCGTTGGCTCGCTGGAAAGCCACCATGCCATTTGCGCCGAGATTATCGAGTTTACCGGCGCCGAACTCGTCGCTGTCGATTACCGGCTGGCGCCTGAGCACCTTTGGCCGGCACAGACCGACGATGGTTTCACGGTGCTTTCGGCGCTTGCAGAAAGCGGACAGCGGATCGTGCTGATCGGCGATAGTGCGGGCGGCAATCTGGCCGCGGGTCTGGCCGTTCGCGCAGCGCAGACGGGCATCTCCAGCATTGCAGGTCAGGTGCTGATCTATCCGGCTCTCGGCGGCGATCTTTCCAAGGGATCGTATATCGAGATGGCCGAGGCACCGGGGCTGACCACCACCGATGTCGCCTACTACCGCGAGGTTCTGCAGGCGCCGCAGGATGATCCCGTTGCCGCGCCGCTGAACAGCGCCTCGGTAAAGGGCCTGCCGCCCGCTTTCATCACTGCCGCTGCTTTCGATCCGGTACGCGATGACGCGCGGAACTATGCGGCACGGCTGGCAGAAGCCGGCGTCGAGGTCTGGTTCCGCGAAGAACCACAGATGGTGCATGCCTGGCTGCGCGCGCGCCACATGAGCGACGGAGCGCTAGCCGGATTTCGCGCCGTTTGCGAAGCAGTACGCCGCTTCGCTTGTGGCTGAGGCTCACATCAGGTCGCGCGGAATGCGCTTTTCCGCAAATACCTTCTCGAAGACCTGAACATCTCCTTCATAGGCGGTCACCACGGCGCTGATGACCCATTCGCTGGCGGTGCAGCCAATCTTTGCGGTCGAGACCGTCCGCACGAACCAGCCTAGGCGGCGCATGTCACAGGTCCAGGTGGATGTGCCGGCCATCGATAGCGGATCGCCCGGCGTGATCGACCAGGTTTCTTCGCGCAACTGCCGCGTCGAGAGCCCGGCATCCGGATGTTCGAAGAGGCCAGTATCCTCATGTATCCGGTAATCGGTGCGATTGGCCGAGAGATCGCGCAGAACCTGCCGCTTTGTCACCGATGGCGCGTGCTCGATATATTTCGGCAGCGGATCGGGATTTTCGGGCTCGGGAATGCTGATTTTCCTGTGATCGCCAAGCAAAGGTAGCCCCAAGCCAAGCGAAGCGATATCGATCTCGACACCGAGATCGTCGGGTGGCGGCAGGATCATCGGCCAATAGGCCGTCGAGATCGCCAAGCGGATGCGGTGGCCCTTGCGGAAGCGATAGCCGCAGGCATCCAGCTGCAGCCGGATGGACACCGTTTCACCCGGGACCAGCGGCTGCGGATCCGCATTGCTGTCCTTATGGGTGAGATTGATGACGCCGAAGGCGACGCGTGTTGCCGTTCCGTCGGGATGAACGTCGACGAGACGGGCGCAGAGATTGCCGGTCTTCGCCGGCGAGCGCAGGGACAGCGTCAGCACCGGGCGGCCGAGATAGTCGTGATCCGATCCGAGCGGCATCGTGTCGAAAATCAGCGAACCGGCATCGTCGGAGCGCTGATCCAGCGCCATTTCGGCGTCCGGTTTCAGCGTGAAGTATTCACCCGAAGACGTCCCAGTATCGAGTGGCGAGCGAAGATAGGCGCTATGTTCCGGGGCCTGCGGGATCGGCATGCCCTCGGTGAGCTTGCCGAACTGCTCGACATAGAAGCACTGCATTTCGGGTGCGGTCCAGACATCCTTCGCCACCCAGAACCCGGGATCGAAATCGCGCCGCGGGGCAGGGCGGATGGCGTCGAGAATGTAGGCGCGGGTCTGCGGCAGCTTGTCGATGCCGTTGTCCTCGCCGCGCAACCACTTGTTCCACCAGGCGATCGCCTCGCTGTGGAAATCCGTGCGTGGTTTTGGCCAGGCGAAATGTGGATATTTGTGCACCCAGGGGCCGACAAGCGCCTTGGCCTTTTCACCGAGGCCTTCGACTGCCATCAGCGGTGTGTTGCGATACCCGTCTGCCCATCCGGCAAGCACGAGGGCCGGGATTTCGACGTCCCCGAAATTCTCCGAGATCGAGCCATGCTGCCAGAATTCATCGCGGCGCTGGTGCGTCAGCCACTCTTCCATGAAAAACGGCTCGTGTTCGAGACGCTCCAGCCACATTTCTCTCCAGCGATCGCCGACCAATTCAGGGTCGGGCGAGCGGGACTGATAGCCGAGCATTGTCGCCGCCCAGGAAAGCTGCGCCGAGAGATGGCAGCCGTTCTTGTAGTGGATGTCGTCATTGTAGCGATCGACCGTCGAGGCGATCGAGATAACCGCCTTCAGCGCCGGCGGGCGAAGGGCTGCGACTTGGAGGCTGTTGAACCCGCCCCAGGAGATGCCCATCATGCCGACCGAGCCGTTCGACCATGGTTGCGCGGCGATCCAGGCGATCAGCTCGCAGGCATTGGCCAGTTCGAGCTCGGTATATTCGCCATCGATAACGCCATCGGATTCGCCGGACCCGCGGATATCGACGCGCACGCCGGCGATGCCTGCGGCGGCAAAGACCGGATAGGTCGACTCGTCGCGCAGGCAGGTTCCGTCGCGTTTGCGGTAGGGCAGGAATTCGAAGACAGCGGGAACCGGATCGCTCTCGGCGCCATCAGGCATCCAGATGCGGGCGGCAAGCCGGGTGCCGTCGTCAAGCGTGATCCATTGATTTTCGATGGTGGTGAAGCCGCGGTCGGTCATGCCTTTTCCTCTATGCACTCTTGCAAGACGAGGCGGCTTGCGCCGCCCCGCGCCTGTTTAGTTGCCGGCACTTTCCATGCGGCGCGTGGCAAGAACCCGTTCCAGCCAGCCGATCTCCATCTCCGGCACGGATTTGAGCAGCAGGTCGGTATAGTCGTCGAAGGGCGGCGAGAGCGCTTTCGACTTCGGCCCGAACCTGACAAGCTTGCCCCGATGCATCACCGCCACGCTATCGGCGATCGCCCGGACGATGGCGATGTCGTGGGTGATGAAGATATAGGAAAGCTTCTCCTCCTCCTGCAGTCGCAGCAGCAGCTTCAGGATACCCTCCGCGACCAGCGGGTCGAGCGCCGAGGTCGGTTCGTCGCAGAGGATGAGCTCGGGCTTTGCCGCCAGCGCCCGGGCGATCGCCACGCGCTGTTTCTGCCCACCGGAGAGTTCGGCCGGGTAGCGGTCGATGAAGCCGTTGCCCATTTCGATCTGGTCGAGCAGCTCCTTCACCCGCGCCGTCTTCTTGGCGCCCCGCAGCCCGTAGTAGAAGGTGAGGGGACGGCCGATGATATCGCGAACGGTCTGGCGCGGGTTCATCGCCGTATCGGCCATCTGATAGATCAGCTGGATACGCCGAAGGTCATCTTTCGAGCGCTTCTTCAGATCCGGCGTCAACGGCTTGCCGTCGAAGATGACACGGCCTGCATTCGGCGGCAGCAGGCCGGTGATGACGCGCGCGAGCGTCGATTTTCCGGAACCGGATTCGCCGACGACCGCCAGTGTCTGGCCCTTCGGCACGTGTAGAGAAACGTCGTGCAGCACCTTGAAGCCGTTGGAATATTCGGCGCTGACATTCTCGACCTTCAGCAGTGTCCCCGATTGATCCGGCGCCTCCGCGCGCGCGGCCTGCCGGACATTCACCAGCGCCCGCGTATAGTCCTGCCGCGGTTGCTCGATGATCTGCTGCACGCTGCCATACTCCACCGTCTTGCCGTGCCGGAGAACCATGATGTCGTCTGATATCTGCGCAACGACGGCGAGGTCGTGGGTGATGTAGAGGGCCGCCGTATGCGTCTCCTCGATCGCATGCTTGATGGCGGCGAGCACGTCGATCTGTGTCGTCACGTCGAGCGCAGTCGTCGGTTCGTCGAAAACGATCAGCGACGGGTTGGAGCAGAGCGCCATCGCGGTCATGGCGCGCTGCAGCTGGCCACCGGAGACCTGATGCGGAAAGCGGTCGCCGAAGCTTTCCGGGTTTGGCAGGCCAAGCACCTGGAAGAGATAGAGTGCCCGTTTGCGCGCCTCGTCCTTGGTCATCAGGCCGTGTTTGACCGAAGCCTCGATCACCTGATCGCCGAGCTTGTGGGCCGGGTTGAAGGCGGCAGCCGCCGACTGCGCGACATAGCAGACGCGGGCACCGCGGATCTGCCTGATGCCGCCCTTGCCGAGCGGCAGGATGTCCTTACCCTCGAGCAGAACTTCGCCGCCGGTGATCTCGGCGCCGCCGCGGCCATAGGCGAGCGCCGACAGACCGATGGTCGATTTGCCGGCGCCGGATTCGCCGATCAGGCCGAGCACCTTGCCCTTTTGCAGGTCGAAGGAAACGCCATCGACGATCGTCACCCGTTTCGGCGGCTCGCCGGGCGGATAGCTGGTGGCCTCGATCTTCAGATTGCGAACGGAAAGAAGCTCAGGCATCGCCGCGCCCTCCCTTGAGGCTGGATGTGCGTTTCAAAAGCCAGTCGACGACGAGATTGACGCAGACGGCAAGAGCAGCGATCGCCGTTCCCGGAACGAGTGCTGCCGAAATGCCGAAGATGATGCCGTCCTTGTTGTCCTTCACCATGCCGCCCCAGTCTGCTGCCGGCGGCTGGATGCCGAGGCCGAGGAAGGAGAGGGTGGAGAGAAACAGGATCGAGAAGGCGAAGCGCAGGCCGAATTCGGCCAAAAGCGGGGTCAGCGTGTTCGGCAGGATTTCCCGGAAGATGATCCAGGCCTTGCCCTCGCCACGCAGCTTTGCGGCCTCGACGAATTCCATGACGGCCACATCGAGCGCGACGGCGCGGCCGAGGCGGTAGACGCGGGTGGAATCGAGGATCGCCATGACGAGGATCAGGATGATGATGTTCTGCGGCAGGACCGCCAGAACGACAAGCGCAAAGATCAGCGTCGGGATCGACATCATCAGGTCGTTGAAACGCGAGAACACGGTATCTATGATGCCGCGCGAAACGGCTGCCGTGAAGCTGAGCAGGATGCCAAGCGAAAACGAGATCAGCGTTGCGCCGAGCGCCACGAAGAGCGTCGTTCGGGCGCCGTAGATCAACCGCGAAAGAATATCGCGGCCGAGATTGTCGAGGCCGAAGAAATACTGGCTGTCGGCCACCTGCCAGACATTGCCGACCACTTCGGTCTCGCCGTAAGGGGCAATCCACGGGGCAAAGATCGCGAAGATGAAGGCGATGACGATACCGGTCATGCCGACCCAGGCGGTGATGGGGATATCTCTCAATCTCATCGCGGGTGCCTCAATCTCGGATTGGCAACGATGGCCAGAATGTCGGCGATCATGTTGAGGAAGATGTAGACGGCGGCGAAGATCAGGCCGCAGGCCTGCACCACGGGCATGTCGCGCACCGTCACCGCATCCACCATGTACTGGCCCATGCCGGGATAGACGAAGACCACCTCGACCACGACGACGCCGACCACGAGATAAGCGAGGTTGAGCGCCACGACATTGATGATCGGGGCCAGCGCGTTGGGCGCCGCATGCTTGACGATGGAGCGGAAGGCGCTGAGGCCCTTGAGTTCCGCCGTCTCCATATAGGCCGACGACATGACCGAAAGGATCGCCGCGCGCGTCATCCGCATCATGTGAGCAAGGACGACGAGAACCAGTGTTGCCGTCGGCAGCGCAATCGCCTGCAGCCGCTCGGCAAAGCCCATGCTGTCATAGACGGTTGCCGGAAAGGTCGCGACACCCAGCTTGACGGCGAAGACGAGGATCAGCAGGTATCCGATGAAAAATTCCGGCAGCGATATCGCCGCCAGCGAAATCACGTTGATGATCTTATCGGGCAGCCGGTTTCGGAAGTGCACCGAGAACATGCCGAGCGCCACGGCCAGCGGCACAGAGATCAATGCGGCGAAACCGGCAAGAAACAGCGAGTTCCCGAGACGTTTGCCGATCTGTTCGCTGACCGAGTTCTTGCTGGCCCAGGAGGTACCGAAGTCGCCCTGAACGGCATTGCCGAGCCATTCGAAATAGCGCGTCGTCACCGGCCGGTCGAGGCCGAGATCCTGGCGGATATTGGCGACCGCCTGCGGCGTTGCCGACTGGCCGAGATAGGTGGTGGCGAAATCGCCGGGCAGGGCTTCCAGCCCGCCGAAGATCAGAACCGACACCGCAAGCAGCAGGATGAGCGAGAGCACGAAGCGCTCGATGATGAGGGCAAGCAGCGGAAAACGCTGCCTGAACCTCAGGCCCGGCAGGGGACTGCCGGTCGATGAACTGGACATGGCGAAAGCCTCGCGCTGAAACGTCAGGGGGACCGCAAGGCATGTCCTTGCGGTCCTGGTTCAGTCAGAGATGGCGGGGAAGCCCCCGGCCGTCAGGCATCAAGCCAGACGCGGGTGGCGACGTAGCCGTTCGACATGTCGTTGCCGATATCGTGGACATAGCCCTTCACCTGCTTGGAGCAGGCGTTCACGAAATCGTTGAACATCGGCAGGATCAGGCCGCCTTCATCACGCACCATCATCGCCATGGTGCGGTACATGTCCTTGCGCTTGGTCTCGTCGAGTTCCGAGCGGGCTTCGAGCAGCAGCTTGTCGAAGTCGGGACGCTTGAAGCGGGTGTCGTTCCAATCGGCCGTCGAGAGATAGGCCGTGGAATACATCTGGTCCTGCGTCGGGCGGCCGCCCCAGTAGGAGGTCGAGAAGGGCTGGACGTTCCAGACGTTGGTCCAGTAGCCGTCACCCGGCTCGCGCTTGACCTCGATCTCGATGCCGGCCTTCTTGCAGCTTTCCTGATAGAGAACCGCCGCGTCGACACCGCCCGGGAAGGCGACTTCCGAGGTGCGCAGCAGAACCGAGCCGCTGTGGCCGGACTTCTTGTAATGGAAGGCCGCCTTGTCAGGATCATAGGCGCGCTGCTCGATACCTTCGGGGAAGAGGGCATAGGTGTTGTTGATCGGAAAGTCGTTGCCGACCTTGCCGTAGCCGCCGAGGATCTTCTTGACCATGGTTTCGCGGTCCATGGCGTATTTCAGCGCGAGGCGAAGGTCGTTGTTGTCGAACGGCGCCTTGTCGCAATGCATGATGAAGACATAGTGGCCACGGCCCGAGGTCGATAGAATCTCGACGGTCGGCGCGCGCTTTAGGAGATCGACGGTCTTCGGATCGACGCGGTTGATATAGTGCACCTGGCCCGACGAAAGCGCCGCGATGCGGGCGGTGGCGTCGTTCATGCCGATGATTTCGATGGAATCGACATAGCCGCGATCCGAGCGCCAGTCGTCGGCGTTCTTCTCGAAGGTAGCGCGGACGCCCGGCTCGAAGCTCGCCAGCTTGTAGGGACCGGTACCGATCGAGGCGAGCGGATCGTCATTGCCGCCATTCGGCTGGATGACGAGGTGATAGTCCGTCAGCAGCAGCGGCATGTCCGCATTGCCTTCGGTCAGTGTCAGCACGAGGTTGCCGCCGTCAGCCTTGATATCCTTGATCGAGCCGAGAACGCCGAGCGCACCGGATTCCGACTTCTTGTCGGTATGGCGCTTCAGGGTGGCGACGACGTCGTCGATCGTCAGTTCCTTGCCGTTGTGGAATTTCACGCCCTTGCGGATCTTGAAGGTCCAGGTGGCGGCGTCCTTCGACGGTTCCCAGGATTCGGCCAGCGACGGAACGGCGGCACCCGTCAGCGGATCGGATTCCACCAGCATGTCGCCCCAGCAGCGACCGACGCAGAACATGAATTGCGAGAGAAACTTCGCCGGGTCCTTCGAGTCGGTGGCAGCGCCGCCTTCGAGGCCGAGCTTCAGGTGGCCGCCGCGCTTCGGTTCGGCGGCTTCGGCGCTTTCGGTGAAGAGCTTGTCGGCGACGGCGAGCGTGAGGCCGGCAGCCATGGCGCGTCCCAGAAATTCGCGGCGGTTAAGCCCGCCTGCGGTGACTCGGCTTGCAAGATATTTCGTGTAGTCGTTCATTCCCCTGTTCCTTCTTGTCATGATTTAAGAATTGGCAAGTGGACCGCAGAACCGGTTTCCTCTCCGGTGCCAGATCCATATTCGTTCGGGAAAACGTCGCGGTTGGTGCCGCCTTATCTTCCTTTCTCGGTTCGACGATTGCGCGTGAGCGGAGGCGCCAGCTTGATGGCGCGGCGATCGGGAATGCCGGGAGTTCTTATTGTCCGGCCTGTTTCCTGAAGATCGGAATGATGGGTGAGAATGGCGCCCGCGATGGCGAGACGACAGCGTGCCGCATGCGTCTTCGCCGCGGCGGAAGGCGGGGAGGTCAGCAGCTCAAAGGCGCTCAAGCTACGTCCGTTCAACCTACGCTACCTCCGCTCTTGCGGCGACACGGCCCGTCAGGACTGCCTCTGCCTCTGATGTGAGTGAGATTGAATTAAGGGCTGTTTTGGGCAGTAGGGGGGCGGGTGTAGCGACATGATCTGCATCGTATGCGACATAACGAGCATATGCCCGCGCCAAGGGCAGTTTCGCATTGATGAGGGCAGGAGACATTTCGCGACTGCGCGGGAAAAGCCACCCGGCAGATAGGGGTGCAGTCCTATCCCCCTGGTTGTATTGGTTGATTTCTGCGCTGCCATGCGCTCCCCATCCCGCTAGCCCGCGCAGTGATGCCTCGCGGTATCTGCTTTCGGAAAGGGGAGTTGGCAGGCAGATCATTGCTCACCCCTGTTTCTTCTGCCCGACATGGCGTCCAACGCCATCCGGGGCAGGGAGGGAGGAATGACGCTCGGCAATCGCTTTCGCTTCGGCCAGGATTTCCGGCGGTGCCGGAACCGCCTTTCCAGCATTGGAGTCGACATGCAGCAGCATCTGCTCGGCGGTTGCCAGAACCTCGCCGCTCGCCGCATCGCAGATGCTGTGGAAGACATGCAGCCGCTTGTCGTCGACCGAGAGCAGCTGGCAGGTCGAATAGATCGCCTGGCCAAGCTTCGCTTCGCCTAGATGCCGGATATGGGTCTCCACGGTGTAGTAGCTGTGTCCGGCCTCGACATAGGCGAGACCGGCGCCGATCAGCCGTAGCAGTGCGTCGGTCGTATCGCCGAACACCTGCAGGTAGCGATGCTCGGTCATGTGGCCGTTGTAATCGACCCAGGCGGGGCTGACCTTGGCATCAACAAGCCGAAGTGGAGCCGAAGTCTTCGCCTGTTCGGCCGGCTTTGCGGCAGCCCAGAGCGAATGCTCGAAATCCTTGAGCAGCTTGCCCGCACCCCAGCCCTTGCCACCATCACCGGCCTTCAGAGCCTGGAAGATACCGGCCAGGTTTTCATCGCGGATCCGTTCGAGCTCGCGGATCGAAAGATCGCCCGCCTGCTCATCCGACTGCTGGCCGATCTTTTCGACCAGTGCGTCGTCGAGATCGACGACGTCAGTGAGCTTGGTCCAGGGCCACTGCAGGCAGGGGCCGAACTGCGCCAGGAAATGGCGCATGCCGGCTTCACCACCGGCGATCCGATAGGTCTGGAACAGACCCATCTGCGCCCAGCGCAGGCCGAAGGAATAGCGGATCACGTCGTCGAGCGTCTCGACGGTGCAGATATCGTCCTGGATCAACCAGAGCGCCTCGCGCCACAGCGCCTCCAGAAGGCGATCGCCGACAAAGGCCTCGATCTCCTTAGCGATATGAACGCCCTTCATGCCGATCGGCGGCAGCTTTTCCATTGCCGCCTTGATCGTTGCATGGCTGGTTTTCTCGCCGCCGACGATCTCGACCAGCGGCAGCAGGTAGACCGGGTTATAGGGGTGGGCAACGAACAGGCGATCGGGGAACTGCATGTCTCGCTGCAGATCGGTCGGCAGCAGGCCCGAAGTCGACGAACCGATCAGCGCATCGGGGCGGCAGGCGCCGTCGATTTGAGTCAGCACGCCGCGCTTCAGATCGAGCCTTTCAGGGACGCTTTCCTGGATCCAGTCGGCGTCGACAACAGCTTCCTCCAGTGTCTTGCAGAAGGTAAGCTTGCCGCGCGGAGGCAGGGGGGCGCCTGTCAGCATCGCATAGGCGCGCTCGGCATTGGCGATCACTTCGCCGACGATGCGCTGCGCTTCCGGATGCGGGTCGAAGACATCGACATCGATCCCGGCCAGCAGGAACCTTGCGATCCATCCGCCACCGATGACGCCGCCGCCAACACAGGCTGCCTTGTTGATCTTGATCATGCAGCCCTCAACGCTTCGTGAGCTTCAGTTTTTCACGCACGGCCGCAGGGCCGATGATGCGCGCACCCATGCCCTCGACCACCTGCACGGCCTTTTCGACCAGCTGCGCATTTGTGGCGAGCATGCCTTTTCCGGCATAGAGATTGTCTTCGAGGCCGACACGGACATTGCCGCCGGCGAGCACCGCGGCCGCCGGATAAGCCATGGCGTTGCGGCCGATCGAGAAGGCTGAGAACGTCCAGCTTTTTGGCACGTTGTTGACCATCGCCATGAAGGTGTTGAGATCGTCAGGCGCGCCCCAGGGAATGCCCATGCAGAGCTGGATCAGCACCGGATCCTCGATCAGGCCTTCTTCGGCGAGCTGCTTGGCAAACCAGAGATGACCGGTGTCGAAGGCCTCGATCTCAGGGCGGACGCCGAGATCGGTCATCTTCTTCGCCATCGCCCGCAGCATCGCCGGCGTGTTGGTCATGACGTAGTCGCCGAGGCTGAAATTCATCGTGCCGCAATCGAGCGTGCAGATCTCCGGCAGGCATTCGGCGATGTGGCTGACGCGTTCGGTGGCACCGGCCATGTCGGTGCCTGCGGGATTGAGCGGCAGCGGGCGTTCGACATCACCGAAAATCAGGTCGCCACCCATGCCGGCCGTCAGGTTCAGCACGACGTCGATATCGGCGGAGCGGATACGGTCCGTCACTTCGCGGTAGAGATCGTTGCGGCGGCTTGCAGCCCCCGTCTCGGGATCGCGGACGTGACAGTGAACAACGGCCGCCCCAGCCTTGGCGGCGTCGATCGCGGAATCCGCGATCTGCTTGGGAGTAATGGGAACGTGGCTGGATTTCGAAACCGTGTCACCGGCGCCGGTGACGGCACAGGTGATGAAGACATCGCGGTTCATCGCAAGAGGCATCGTGTTCTCCCTCGTATTGACCCCATTACGCGGCAAGATGCGGCCGCATGCTTTGCAGAAACGGAATTGATTGATACAGTTTCGGCAATCTGGAGAGACCATGCTCACCCGCTCGAACGACCGCCTCGATCTCGATCTTCTCGTCCTGCCGGAGACGAACCTGATCCTGCTCGCCTCGGTGATCGAGCCGATGCGCGGCGCAAACCGTATCGCCGGCAGCGAGCTCTACCGCTGGCGGCTTTTGACGCCTGATGGCGCGCCTGTCTTGACGACGAGCGGCATTCCGGTGCCTGCGGCCGGGGCATTCAGCACTGCACGGGAGGATGCGCCACTCTTCGTTCTGGCGAGCTACAACTGGCGCCGGAGCGCAACAGCGGCGCTGAAGATGCAGCTCTCACAGGCGGCGCGCCATCGCAGCATCATCGCCGGAATCGAATCCGGCACCTGGCTGCTGGCCGAATCCAGCCTTCTCGACCGCCTGACGGCAACGATTCACTGGGAGGATTTCGAGGATTTTTCGCTGGCCTATCCGCAGGTCAAAGCGGTCAAGGACCGCTTCGTCATCGACGGAAAGCGCCTCACCACGGCGGGGCCGCTCCCGACCGTCGATCTGATGCTGGAGATCATCCGCCAGCGGCAGGGCTATTCGCTGGCGCTCGAGGTCAGCCGCCTTTTCAGCTACGAGCAGATCTCCTTCCACAACCAAAGCCAGCTTTCACCGTCCGCCGCGGGCTTGAGCATGCGCGATCCGCGCGTGGCGTCAGCCGTGCGGCTGATGGAGGAGCACATCGAGCAGCCCGTCATGCTGAGCCGTATCGCCAAACGCGTCGGCGTCAGCGCCCGCCACTTGCAGGGGCTGTTTCAGGAGAGCATCGGCGCGCCGCCACATGTGCATTATCTGGCATTGCGGCTGAATGCGGCGCGGCGGAAAGTCATCGAGACCAAGGCATCCTTCGCCGATATCGCCGCTGCAACCGGCTTCAACTCCGCCTCCGCCTTTGCCCGCAGCTATCGCGCCAGCTTCTCCGAAAGCCCATCTGACACCCGGCGAAGGCTGCGCCGTCCCGTTACGCCAGCGCCTGATACCCAATCGGCTTGAACGCCTCGCGAACCATTTCCGCGAGCTCGCGGACAGCTTCGGTTGAATGATAAGGATTGCGGCGCAGAACGACACGCGAGGAATCGACCGGCGGAAAGCCGTCATCTGCCGTCAGTTCGCGGCAACCCGGCGGGATATTGCTCCGCGACAGCGTCGTCACTGCGAGGCCCGCAGATGCTGCGTTTTTCAATCCCGAGCTCGTGTCAGCGACGAAAGCGACGCGGTATTTCCTCCCCTGCAGATCGAGCGAGCGGAAGGCGAAGTCCCGCGACCATGTGGAATTCCGGTACGTCGCAATCGGCAGGGGATCGAGATCCTGCAGCCGATGCACCATGGAGGTGACCCACACCGTCGGATCGACGCAGAGAACCTCACCCGGCGACTGGTTGTTCCAGTCGAAGACCACAGCGAGATCGAGCTCGTCGCGCTCGAGCGCGGCAAGATTCCGCGCCGTGTAATCGCAGGACACCGTAACCTCGACAGCCGGATGCCGGACGGCAAAGGCGGAAAGTGCTGCCGGCAGCACCGTCTGGCTGTATTCCTCGGGAATACCGATGCGGACCGGCCCATCCAGCGGCTTGGTGCGGATCGTCGCCGCCGCTTCGTCCAGCAGGTCGATGACACGCCGCGCATAGGGCAAAAGCTGCAATCCCCAGCGGGTCGGGACAACACCGCGGGCGCCGCGCTCGAAGAGACTTTCGCCTATGGTTTCCTCGAGTTTCTTGATCTGGGCGCTGACCGCGGACTGCGTCCGCCCGATCGCCTGTGCCGCCGCCGAGAAATTCGACGTCTCGACGACGACGAGGAAGGTCCGGAGCAGATCGCTTTCGATGGGTTGCCGCATGATTGAGCCACAAAAAATTCAGATGGCAGCCATCTCAACTATTCGTTTGCCTGATGTCAAGAATGAGAGCAAACAGGGCAAATCAGACCTCTGGTTCGGGAAAACCAATGTCACTCAATACGGACGTCCGCCCGCTCGGCCTGAGCGAGCACGAAAAGGGCGTCATTCTGGTGGTTGCCGCAACGCTGGCTTGGAGCGCGAGCGGCATCTACTCACGCATGCTCAGCATCGATGCCTGGACGACGATCGCCTGGCGGTCGCTGTTCGGCGGCCTGTTTCTGCTGATACCGAGCTTCTTCCTCGAAGGCGGCTTGTCGAGAAAGCAATGGGCTTCGATCTTCCATCCGTCGGGCATGGCGATGATCGCCTGCCAGACCTTTTGCCAAGCCTGTTTCATCGGCGCGCTCTATACGACCAGCGTGGCAAATGTCGCGGTGATCTATGCGACGGCCCCGTTCATCGCCGCGTTGCTCGGCTGGCTGCTGCTCCGGGAACGCGTTGCACGGCGAACCATGATGGCGGGCGGCGCCTGCCTGCTCGGCGTCGTCATCATCGTCGCCTCGTCGATCGGCGGAGGGACGGGCCTCGGCGATCTTCTCGCCCTCGGCATGACGGCATCCTTCGCCCTGATCATCATCATTCCGCGCATCAGCCCCGGCGTGCCAAGCCTGCCGCCGACCATCGTCAGCGCTTTCCTGACGCTGGCGATCTTCTCGCCCTTCGGTTCAGTCGGATCGATCGATCTCTATAACTGGGTCGTCCTTGCAGCTTTCGGCGCCACCAACTTCTCAATCGCGCTTGTGCTGTTCCTCGCCGGCGCGAAGCGCATGCCGCCTGCCGAGGCGGCCCTCATCGGCACGATGGAAATCGTCCTGACGCCATTTTGGGTCTGGCTGTTTCTCAGCGAAAAGCCGCCCTTGGCAACCGTGCTCGGTGGCGTCGTCATCGTCGCGGCCGTCGTCTGGCACACGGCTGCCGATTTCCTGCGGGGCCGCACGGAAGCACGCTTACGCGGCAAAACTGCCGCGTGAACATGCGGCCTTAATGCCGGCTTTTGAGAAAACAGGCGTTGCCAGAATATTTTTCCTGTACGAACACCAAAATCGAAACGATCTGATCTGTCGAAACAATTGTCGCGCCGTAAGTTGACGGCCTGCGGGTGACACGGCGCATCGCCGGAACGACGCTCAAAGAAGAAATATATAAGGAGATCAAAATGTTGCTGCAGTCTTGCCGCGCCGCGCTGCTCGGCGCCGTTTTCAGCTTTGCTTTAAGCCCGCTCGCCGCCTACGCCGAAACCCCTGCCGATACGCTGGTTGTTGCGCAGTCGATCGATGACGCCGTCAGCTTCGACCCGGCGGAAGGTTTCGAACTCACCACCGTTCAGTCATTCAACAATCTCTATCAGCGTCTCGTACAGTCGAACCGCGACGACGGCACCAAGATCGAGCCTGCACTTGCAGCGTCTTGGGAAGCTGGCAGCGACGGCAAGAGCCTGACCTTTGCGCTCGCCGATGCCAAGTTCGCATCCGGCAATCCGGTTCGTCCCGAAGACGTGATCTTCTCGCTGACCCGCGCCGTGAAGCTCAACAAATCCCCGGCCTTCATCCTCAACGAACTCGGCTGGAAGGCCGACAACGTCGATGCTG
Source organism: Rhizobium sp. 05N430 (assembly GCF_056396985.1). Lineage (NCBI taxonomy): Bacteria > Pseudomonadati > Pseudomonadota > Alphaproteobacteria > Hyphomicrobiales > Rhizobiaceae > Rhizobium > Rhizobium sp. 05N430. The sequence goes on from NZ_JBFTMO010000002.1 coordinate 763,877, forward strand.
CCGTCACCAAGGTCGACGACAAACACGTGAAGTTGACATGGACCGCCGATGTCGGTGCCGGCTTTGCGCTGTCGCTGCTGACTGCGCCGATCGCTTCGGTTGTCGATGAGCAGACGGTTTCGGCCGAGGCCAAGGACAATGATTTCGGCAATGGCTGGCTGAAGACCAATTCCGCCGGCAGCGGCGCCTTCACGATCGCCACCTACACGCCGCATGAGGCGCTGGTGCTGCAGGCGAACGCCAATTCGTCCGACAAGCCGAAGCTCGAGAATGTCATCATCCGCAACGTGCCCGACGTCGGCGCCCGCCGCCTGCTCGTCGAGCAGGGCGATGCCGATATCGCCCGCGGCCTCGCTGCCGACCAGATCGACGCGCTGAAGGACAAGAGTGGCGTCAAGGTTCTCTCCGTTCCCTCGGCACGCACCGATTACATCCTCTTGAACACCAAGGCCAATCCGACGCTCGGCAACCCGGCCTTCTGGGAAGCAGCCCGCTATCTCGTCGATTACGATGGTATCGCCAAGAACCTGCTGCGCGGCCAGAGCACCGTTCACCAGTCCTTCCTGCCGGTCGGCTTCCCGGGCGCTCTGACGGACACCCCGTTCAAGCTCGACGTCGAGAAGGCGAAGAAGGTACTTGCGGATGCAGGCATCAAGACGCCGTTCAAGGTCGAGTTCATCGTTTTCAACGACCAGCCGTTCCTGTCGATCGCCCAGTCGCTGCAGTCGACCTTCGCTCAGGCCGGTATCAACCTCGATATCCAGCCGGGCGTCGCCAGCGACATCTATGCCCGCGGCCGTTCCGGCAAGTTCGAAATGACGCTGCGTTACTGGATCCCGGACTATTTCGATCCGCATTCCAACGCCAGCGCCTTTGCGATCAACAAGGACAACTCCACCAACACGGCCGCGAAATACGCCGGCTGGGTGATCCCCGAGCTGACCGACGAGACGCTCGCCGCCGTCAAGGAACAGGATGCCGCCAAGCGCGTCGCGCTCTATCAGGACCTGCAGAAGAAGATCCAGGCGAGCTCGCCCTTCATCTTTACGCTTCAGGGCAATGACCAGGTCGTGATAAGCGACAAGGTCAAGAACTATGCCCAGGGCCTGAATGCAGACCAGGTCTATTACGACAAGGTAGAGAAATAAGTGCCGCAAACGGCAATCGATAACAGTGCCGACTTGAACAACTCCCGCCAGCACAACAGCTGGCGGGAGTTGTCTTTCGTCTGGCCGCTCATCAAGTGGACATGGTCTTTCGCGCTGACGCTGTTCGGCCTGGCGCTGGTGACCTTTGCGATGACGCGGCTGTCACCGATCGATCCGGCGCTGCAGCTGGTCGGTGATCACGCCAGCCAATCGACCTATCAGCAGGCGCGGGTGGAACTCGGGCTCGATCAGCCCTTGCCGCTTCAGTTCGTCCGCTATGTCGAGACGGCGCTGTCGGGCAATTTCGGCCAGTCGATCTCCACGGGCCAGCCTGTTGCCAAGGATATCGCCCGCACTTTCCCGGCAACGATCGAGCTGGCGACTGCGGCCATCATTCTTGGAGCCGTGATCGGCCTTGCGCTCGGCATCGCCGCCGCCATGCGGCAGGGCACGTGGGTGGATAGTCTTGCACGCTTCGTCTCCCTCTTTGGCTACTCGGTGCCGATCTTCTGGCTTGGCCTGCTGATGCTGCTCCTGTTTTACGCCCGGCTGCACTGGGCGCCGGGACCGGGCAGGGCGGATGTGGTCTTTCAATACACCGTCAAGCCGGTCACCGGCTTTGCCCTGATCGATACCTGGATGTCCGGCAAGGCGGGCGCCTTTCGCGATGCGCTCGCCCATCTGGCATTGCCGGCCACCGTCCTGGCCCTGAATGCGCTGGCTGCGATCTCCCGGCTGACGCGTGCCGCCGTCCTCACCGAACTTGGACAGGAATATGTGACGACAGCGCGCGCCAAGGGGGCAGGTCTCGGCCGCATCGTCTTCGTCCACATTCTTCCCAATATTTCAGGAACGCTGCTGACCGTGATCGCTCTTTCCTATGCAGGCCTGCTTGAGGGCGCGGTACTCACTGAAACCGTCTTTGCCTGGCCCGGTATCGGCCGCTATCTGACGACGGCTATGTTTGCCGGGGATATGCCTGCCATCCTTGGCGCCACGCTGATCGTCGGCGCCTGCTTCGTGCTTCTGAATGCGCTGACCGATCTCGGTGTCGCCCGGCTGGAAGCGGGGAAGACGCGATGAGTGCGATCATCCAGGCGCCGCTTGGCGGCCCATCCTTCGTCCGGCGTGTCCTGCGCTCGCCATCGGCCGCCGCCGGCAGCGCCATCGTGCTGCTCATTCTCGCCTTCGCGCTGCTGGCGCCGCTGATTGCGCCCTATGACCCGAACCTGCAGGAGACCGCAAACCGGCTGATGCCGCCGAGCGCCCTGCACTGGCTCGGCACCGACGCTTTCGGAAGGGACATCCTGTCGCGCATGATTTACGGCGCGCGGCCGACCTTGCTCCTCGTTCTCGTCGTCGTGCTGCTGATGGCGCCGCTCGGCATTGTCGTCGGCACCTTCGCGGGCTTCTTCGGCGGTATGACCGAGCGCCTGCTGATGCGGATCACCGATATCGTCATGTCCTTTCCGCGTCTGCTGCTCGCCTTCGCCTTTGTCGCGATCATGGGGCCGGGCCTCATCAACGGAGCCCTGGCGCTGGCGCTGACCAGTTGGCCCGCCTATGCCCGGCAGGCCCGTGTGGAGACCGCTGCTCTGCGGCGCAGCGATTATCTAGCGGCCGCTGAAATGGTCGGTATCCGGGGGGCAAGATTGCTCTGGGGACATATCCTGCCGCTGGTGCTGCCATCCGCCATCATCCGGCTGGCGCTCGATCTCTCGGGAATCATTCTCGCGGCCGCCGGGCTCGGGTTCCTCGGCCTCGGCGTTCGTCCGCCGACGGCGGAATGGGGTTCGATGGTCTCCGAAGGCACACAGGTGATCTTCGATCAATGGTGGGTGGCCGCGGTTCCCGGTGTTGCCATTCTCGTCACCTCCTTTGCCTTCAATCTGCTGGCCGACGGCCTGCGCGACATTCTGGATCCGCGTCATGACTGAGCCGCTGCTCTCCGCCGAGGATCTATCTGTTACCTTTCCGTCTGAGGCCGGGCCGATCCGGGTTGTCGACGGAATTTCCTTTTCGGTCGGACGCGAAGTGGTCGCACTTGTCGGTGAATCCGGTTCCGGCAAGTCGATGACGGGCAGGGCGGTCATGGGCCTTCTGCCGAGGCGCGCTGAGGTCGCGGCGAAGCGCCTCTCCTTCGATGAAAAGGACCTCACGGCACTTTCCGCGTCCGGCTGGAACAGCCTGCGCGGCAGCGGCCTTGGCCTGATTTTGCAGGATCCCAAATATTCGCTGAACCCGGCCCATAAAATCGGCCGGCAGGTCGAGGAAACCCTGCTGCTGCACACCAAGCTTTCATCCGCTGAGCGGCGCGATCGCGCACTCGACATGCTCGGCAAGGTCGGCCTGCCTGACCCCGGGCGGATCTATTCCAGCTATCCCGCCGCCTTGTCTGGCGGCATGGGCCAGCGCGTGATGATCGCCGCCATGCTGATCAACCGGCCTAAGCTGCTGATTGCCGACGAACCGACCTCGGCGCTCGATCGCGAGCTACAGGATCAAATCCTAACCTTGCTGCGCTCGCTGACCGAAGAGCTCGGCATGGGGCTGCTGCTGATCAGCCACGACCTGCAACAGGTTTCCCGCTATGCCGACCGCGTCATGGTCATGCGCCAGGGAAGGATCGAGGAGCAGATGGCCTCCGCCGATCTTGCCAATGCCAGCTCCGCCTATACCCGTGCGCTCTGGGCCGCCCGCCCGTCGGCGGCGACCTACGGGACACGGCTTCCCGTTTACGGAGACGGGGCATGAACGCGCTGTCGATCGCCGATCTCTCCGTCACGTTCCAGGGCGGCGGCAAGGGCTTTACCGCCGTGCGCGGGGTGAGTTTCGATGTCGCGCCGGGCGAGACCTTCGGACTGATCGGCCCGTCGGGATGCGGCAAGACCACGGTTCTGCGCGCAGTCGCCGGCTTGAACACCAATTGGCAGGGCTCGATCTCCGTGTCTGGCGAACCTCTGCACCCCGGCCGGAAGATCACCGGCGCATTGCGTGCCGGTATCCAGATGGTGTTCCAGGATCCCTATTCGTCGCTGCATCCGCGCCATCGCATTTCCCGCATTCTCGGCGAACCGCTGTCACTGCGCGGCATTCGCAATGTCGAGGAAGAGGTGCGCATCGCACTCGATCAGGTTGGGCTGCCCACAGCCGTCGCGGGCCGCTATCCGCACCAGCTTTCCGGCGGCCAGCGCCAGCGTGTGGCGATTGCCCGTGCGCTGTTGCTCAAACCCAAGCTGTTGCTGCTCGACGAGCCGACCTCGGCGCTCGATGTCTCGGTGCAGGCCGAAATCCTGAACCTGCTCAACGATCTCAAGGCCTCGCACGGCATGACCTTCATTCTGGTCAGCCACGATCCCGGCGTCGTCGCCCATATGTGCGACCGTGCCGTCGTGATGGAAGCCGGGAAGATTGCGCAAGTCCTGGATCGAGAGGCGCTTTCCGGCAGCACCGTGCCGGATTGAATTCCAGGCTGTAAACTGGCCGGCAGTGAACATGCGGCATAGGTACACCGGTTCGAACTTCTCCTTTTCGCGGCAGCAAACATCCGCTATCAACCGCATCGACATACCGAAACTGCAAACGGTCTTATCTGGCTACCCCATGACCCCTCCCAGTCAGCAGCGCTTTTCCGATAAAAACTCGCTTGCGTCCCGCCTGTTTCACCCGATCCTTGCCGGCGCCACGCTGCGGGACCGGCTGCTCGCCTGTTTGGGCGCGCTCGTCGCCATCGCGATGACGGGCATGTTATGCGGATTCCTGTTCGGTGAGGGATCGCATCTGCCGCTGATCGTAGCACCCATGGGAGCCTCGGCAGTTCTGCTGTTCGCTGTCCCGGCAAGCCCGCTCGCGCAGCCATGGTCGATCATCGGCGGCAATACCATCTCGGCTTTGATGGGCGTTGCCGCAGCGAGCCTGATCAAGGATCCGATCGTTGCCACAGGCGTCGGCGTATCGCTCGCCATTGCGGCTATGTCCCTGACACGATGCCTGCATCCGCCAGGCGGCGCTGCGGCGCTCACCGCTGTTCTCGGCGGGCCCGTCGTTGCCAGCTGGGGCCTGCTTTTCCCCTTCGTGCCGGTGGCTCTCAATTCCTGCCTGCTGGTGGCGATCGGGCTGCTGTTCCACAAGCTCTCGCGGCACAACTATCCGCACGTCGTCATCGCGCCTGCAAATACCCACCGGACCGCCGATCCACGCCCGGAAGAGCGGACGGGATTTCGGGAGGAAGATATCGACGCGGCGCTTGCGGCGCTGAACGAGACCTTCGACATCGACCGCGCCGATCTCGGGCGTCTGCTGCGCCGGGTTGAATTCGAGGCAGTCGCGCGCGCCAATGCCGAGATCAGCTGCGCCGACATCATGTCGCGCGATGTGATCGCCATCGACGCCGATGCGACGGTCGAACAGGCCCGCTGGCTGCTGCTCAACCACAACGTCCGTACTCTGCCGGTGAGGGATGCCCGGCGGCGGCTGATCGGCACCGTTGGACTGCGCGAACTGGCGCTTTTTTCGGGTGCCCTGGAAGGGCGCATTTCGGAAGCGACGACAGCGCGCGCCAGTGACCGCGCCTTCGATCTTCTGCCTCTGCTGACCAACGGCCGGACGCATGCCGTCATCATCATCGACGAAAACGATCAAATTGTTGGCTTGGTTTCGCAGACGGACCTCCTGAGCTCCGTCTCACGCTCGCTGCCGAAGAAACCCGGCGAAGAGGGTGCAGCGGCCTGAACGGCTCAGCGTAGCGCCAGATAGCAGAGCAGGCAGGCTGCCGATAAGGCGGCCGCCAGCCTGGGTCTCTGCTGATCGAAAATCAGTGCAACCACGATGCCACCCGCGACCGTCAGGCTTGCGTGCCAGAGGTCCTTGTCCGATACGGTCAAGGCGAGGGCTGCCAGAAAAACCGCGCTCGCAACCATGGTGACCGGTTCCGACTGCTCGGCGATGTCGCGCCGGGCAAGGTAGGGAAGGGCAAAGCGGCGCAGGCTGAGCCCGAGCGCCGCCGCAAGCAGAAGACAGGTCATCAGAAGGTTGAACATCGGCTGCCGATCGATTGTTGGTCGATCAATCGACGCAAATCCCGTGCCATTTGAAAACCGCCTCTATTGCCGAGACCTCCGGCGGCAGCTGACTATTTCTTCTGCACGCAGCGCGTTTTTTCGTCAGATTGGCTGTGCAATCTCGTTATGCCGAGCAACGCTGTAAGGCTTGTACGCCGACCCATTGCATGGCTGTTGGCGCGCTTCGGATCCAACGGCCTAGCGCCGGCCGAGATCGATGCCGAGTGAGACAAGGGCAGGATTGTCGGTTGCGGCCGCGCCTGCCGCATTGCTGGCAAAGCCAGAGACGTTGGGTTGAAGCGCGATTGCGATCGGCAAAGCCGCCGCGCCAAGCGCCGGAAGCTCCGAGCTGTGCTCAGCCCGCATCAAGCGGGGCAGGGTGCTTGAATGCCGGTGGATCATCGCCGGCGGCAGCGGTGTCGTCGCATCCATGAGACGTTCGAGAAGCTCTGCCGGCAACCCGCCGCCGATGACGACGGTGTCCGGGTCGAACATTGCCTCGATATTGCGGATCGCGATGCGCAGATACTGCGCCGCCTCACGCAGCCACGCTATCAGGCGTGGATCGTCCTCCACCAAGCGCTCGACAAGTTCTTCGGCCGAAACCTCGTCCGGCGTGCGCGCCGGGCCGCAGATGGTTTCTGCCGCCGCATAGAAGGAGACATATTGCTCAAGGCAGCCGCGGCTGCCGCAGGCACAGAACCGTCCGCCCGGCTTGACGATCAGGTGGCCGATTTCGCCAGCGCCGCCGAACGCCCCTCGAAAGTGCTGGCCATCCAGTACCAGACCGCCGCCAATGCCGAGATTGAAGTGCAGATAGAAGAACGAGCGGACGGTGCGCCCAATACCATAGAGCCGCTCGCCAATCGCCGCGACGGTCGCGTCATTCTCGACAAATGTCTTGATCCCCGTCAGTTCCTCAAGACGCGATGTCAGAGGAAACTTCGTCCAGTCGTCGCCTTCCTGCACCTTGTCGTACCAGAAGGTGCCGTTCTCGACAGTGCCCGGAACGCTGCAGCCCACACCCCAGATCTCCTCGCGCCGCACCTGCCCCGCCACCAGCAGCCCGGAGGCGATGTCCGCCAGCACGTCGGCGGTAGTCTTCGGGTCACGCTCGCCAAGGGTCCGGGTTTCGGCAGCGACAACCGCGCCGGTCAGATCGACAAGCAGGCCGGTGACGCGCTGATAGGCGAGGCTGAGGCCGATCGTGTAGCCGCCGCGCGGATTGAGAGACAGCTCCACAGCCGGCTGCCCACGCTGTCCTGCACGTTTGCCCTGCTGGCGGATCAGACCTGCTTCCTCGAGATCCGCCGCGATGTTCGAGATTGCCTGAACCGTCAGGCCGATCGTTTGCGCCAGCTCGGTACGGGTGATCGGTCCACTGCGCCGGACGGCATCGAACACGGCTCTTCTGTTGAGCGTCCGGGTCTGTAGCAGGTTTGTGCCGGGCAGCGCACCGTCACGATCGAGGCGAAGATTCATGCCGCCATTCATACCATTGCGGCCCGCTTTATCAAAAGTCTTTTAATTAAAAAGTGTTGTGTTATCTTTTCCGCGTCTACTGTCCGAAAGACAGTGGCAACGGGTGAACGCGAAGCTATGAAAGAGCCGGATAAGCGGCCGTTGGCAGCTGGCATTTGAATGCCGGAAAGGTGAGCGCAGAACTGGGATGACATTGATAGAAACTGCCCGAAGGCGGCGCTAGAAGCTGCTGCATGGCAGGGGCAGGCGTTCACAACGGTGCTTCCGATGGAAGCTGCCGGTGGTTTATCTTTGGTTGTATTTTTCCAATGCCGCTGACGCAGAGAAATCCTACCGGCTTCTTCGATATAAACGCTAAAACAGTCGGTTAGATCGTGTTTTCAACCTCTATCTATTGACGCGATCGCATCAGAGGGCGGTAAAAAATAAAATTCTGATGTTCAACTTGACAATGTAAATTCGCCACTGCTAGCTAATAACTAAATAGTTACATAGCGGCTTGGGAGACTGGTTTGCGAGCGATGATCACCATCGAGAATGTCTCAAAATCGTTTCCTACGAAGGGCGCTGGCGCGTCCACGGCTCTGGACGGGGTCAGCCTACAGATCCAGGACCGCGAGTTCTTCACGCTGCTTGGCCCCTCCGGCTGCGGTAAGACAACACTTTTGCGCATTATTGCCGGTTTCGAACTTCCGACCGCCGGAACGGTCCGGATAGAGGGGGCGGACTCCTCTTTCTTGCCGCCGCAGAAGCGGCCGGTGAATACGGTTTTCCAGAGCTATGCCCTCTTTCCGCACATGACCGTCGCCGAAAACGTTGGTTTTGGACTGCAGATGCAAAAGGTACCCAGGGATGAACGGGATCTTCGCGTTGCGGAGGTGCTGAGGCTGGTCCGGCTCGAAACCATGGCGGCGAGATTGCCTCGCCAGCTCTCCGGGGGGCAGCAGCAGCGTGTGGCCCTGGCGAGGGCGCTTGCACCGCGGCCCAAAGTGCTGCTGCTCGACGAGCCGCTGAGCGCCCTTGACCTGAAATTGCGCAAGGAAATGCAGAGCGAGTTGAAGCGGCTGCAGCGGGAAACCGGCATTACCTTCGTCCTCGTCACCCATGACCAGGAAGAAGCGTTGGCGATGTCCGACCATATCGCCGTGATGTCGGCTGGCCGCGTGCTGCAGATCGGCGAGCCGCGCGAGATCTACGACAATCCGAAGAGCCGCTTCGTGGCTGATTTCATCGGCGAATCCAATGTGCTGCCCGGCGCCATGATCGGCCGCGGCAGCGACATTCTGATCGCGGTGCGGCCGGAAAGGATTGCGGTCTCGGCTCCGGCTAGCGGCTCGGCGGGGCGGATCCGCGGCACGGTCACCGCAGTGACCTATCTCGGGCTCGATACGCTCTACGAAATCGTCATCGAGAACGGTGATCGGCTGCGCAGCCGCACCCGCCAGTCGGTGGACGGCCTGGCCGCCGGGCAGGCCGTGGTGCTCGACTGGTCGAGCGATGCCGAACGGCATCTGACGAACTAGGGAGAGGGCGGATGAACACACAGCGCACATTAACGCTCGCTGCCCCGGCCGTCCTGGTCATCGGCATCTTCATGGTGCTGCCGTTGCTGGTGGCCGTCGCCTATTCCTTCATGACTGCCAATCCCTATGGCGGCGTCGACATGCCGCTGACGCTGGATGCCTATGTGCAGTTCCTCTTCCAGCGCGATTTCGATGATACGCTGCTGTTTTCCTGGAGCTATGTGATCATCATCCTGCGGTCGGTCTATCTGGCGGGCCTGACGACGGCGATCTGCATGCTGCTCGGGTTTCCGGTTGCCTGGTACCTGGTTTGCCAGTCTGAGAACCGCCGCCGGACGCTGCTCTTTCTCGTCACCTTGCCGTTCTGGATCAACACGCTGATCAGGACCTATTGCTGGGTGTTGATCCTGCGGGACGAGGGTCTGGCAAATGGCCTTCTCAAGGCTGCCGGGGTGATCTCGACGCCCTTGCCGCTGCTCTATAATGACGGCTCGATCCTGCTCGGGCTCGTCTATACCTTTCTGCCTTTCATGGTTCTGCCGGTTTATTCGACGCTGGAGCGGATCGACCCGCGGCTGATCGAGGCAGCCTATGATCTCTACGCCAGCCGGATCGCCGTTTTTCACCGGGTTGTCTGGCCGCTGGCAAAGCCCGGTGTTCTCGTCGGCGCCAGCCTTGTCTTTGCACCATCACTCGGTTCGTTCCTGGCCCCTGATCTTCTCGGCGGCGGGAAGAAGCTCCTTGTCGGCAGCCTGGTGCAGATGCAGTTCACCTCGTCGCGCAATTGGCCATTCGGCGCTGCCCTTTCGATCCTGGTGACGATCGCTGTTCTGGCAATCTTCCTTGTGCGGTCCAGAAAGGCCGAGGAGGCGCGGCTATGAAGACGCAGCGTCCGTTCGACTGGCGTCATACGCCGGGTTTCGGCCCTTTCACGGCCGCCATTCTGATCTTTCTCTACCTGCCGCTGGCCATTCTGGTCGTCTACGCATTCAACGCCAATCAGCTGGTGACCATTTGGTCCGGCTTCAGCCTGCGCTGGTTTGGCGAAGTGGCGGCCAACGAGGATATCCGGCGGGCGGCTTTCAACAGCATTGTCATCGCCATTGTCGCGACAATCTCCTCCACAGTGATTGCCACGGCCGGGGCCATCGCTCTCGAGCGCGGTGACTTGAAGGGGGGGCGCGGGGCACTCACCTCCTTGATCGCGCTCCCCCTGATCGTTCCGGAAATCATCGTTGCGATCATGACGCTGATCTTCTTTTCGGCGCTCGGGATGACCAACGGGCTGGTCAACCTGATGATTGCTCACACGGTCTTCTGCATCCCCTTCGCGCTCCTGCCGATCCAGGCCAGATTGCGCGATCTCGGCACCAATCTGGAAGAGGCAGCCCGCGACCTTTACGCCAGCGAATGGCAACTGTTCCGCTGTGTAACGTTTCCTCTGCTGCTGCCTGCGATCTTTGCCGGTGCGCTGATGGCTTTCGTCGTCTCGCTCGACGATTTTCTGATCAGCCTGATGGTCTCAGGTGCCGGATCGACCACCTTGCCCGTCTATGTCTACGGTATGATGCGGCTCGGCGTCACGCCGGAGGTCAATGCCATTTCCACCATCCTGCTCGGTATCTCGCTTGTGCTCGTCACCGGCGCGCTGCTGCTCGGGCGCAAGAGCCAAGGCAACGAATAACCAAAAAAGAAGAGGATGAACATGAAGACCGCAAAGAGGATGCTGGCAACCGCCAGTCTGCTTGCCATCGCCGCTCCATGCATCGCGCACGCCGATGCTGGCGTCCTGCATATCTACAACTGGACCGACTATACCTCGGAGGAGATGGTCAAGAAATTCGAGGCCGAAACTGGCATCAAGGTGACGATCGACACCTATGACTCCAATGAAACGGCACTGGCGAAGATCAGCTCGGGCGCCGCCGGCTACGACGTCATGATCATCAGCAACGATTTCGTACCGATCTTCGTCAAGCAGGGATTGCTCGAGAAGGTCGGCGTGGCCTCCATGCCGAACTTCAAGAACCTGGATCCGAAATGGCAGAAGCGCAGCTGGGACCCGAAGGCCGAATACACGGTACCATGGGTCTGGGGGACGACCTCCTATTCGGTCGATACCGCTGTCTATAAGGGACCGACCGACAGCCTGAAGGCGCTGTTCGAGCCGTCCGATGATCTCAAGGGCAAGATCGGCATGTTCGGCTCGCCGTCGGAGGTGATGTCACTTGGTCTCCTCTATCTCGGCAAGGACCAGTGCAACAGCAATCCGGCTGATCTCAAGGCGCTTAACGCCCTGCTCGAAGCCCAGAAGCCTTTCGTCAAGGTCTACAATTCGGACGGCACGACAGAGCGCCAGGTCTCCGGCGAAACCGTGATGCACGAGCAGTGGTCGGGCAAGGCGCTTGCCTCTCGCCTGCAGAAGCCGACGATCAAGTATGTCTTCCCGAAGGAAGGGGCGGTCGGCTGGATGGACAATGTCGCGGTTCCGAAAGGCGCTCCAAATCCCGAGAACGCCAAGAAGTTCCTGAACTTCCTGATGGATCCTGAGAACATCGCCCTCCAGCAGAAATCAACCGGCTATCAGAGCGCAGTCACCGGTTCCGACAAGTTCCTGCCGAAGGAAACGGGTGAATCGCCCGAATTCAATCCGCCGAAAGATATGAAGATCGTCTTTGCGCCAGCCTGCGAAGAAAAGGCAACCCGCGCCTATGACCGCATCTGGACGTCGCTCCGCCAGTGATCAGCCAAAGAGGCGGGGCGCGAATGCCCTGCCATTCCACGCATAAGACGGCAGGCGGCGCGTAGCTTCCGGCCATGAATTTGAGGACAGAACCATGAATGAAGCCGTCAAACCTGCCACCCTCAAACCTGCTGCGGCACCTCCGCCGCCGAAGCATTTGCAGGCACTGGCGCCACTCACCCCGGACGAGATCAATATAGCCGTCGCGGTCGTCAAGGCGGATCCGGAACTTGGCCCAGGCGTTTTGTTCGAGAATATAGACCTGCGCGAGCCATCGCCTGCCGAGTACCGTGCTTATCTCGACGGCGGAAAACTGCCGCGCGAGGCGCGCATCAACGTCAACCATCTCGATGTCCCGGGCGTCTGGCAGCTCATTATTTCTGTTGCCGACAAGGCAATCATCCGTCGCACGCATTTCCCGGCCGCGCGTGCCGGCTTCATGGTCGAGCAGATGATAAGCGTCGAGGTCAACGTCAAGAACGACCCGCGCTTCATCGAGGCCTGCCGCAAGCGCGGCATCTCCGACATGACGGGTGTGATCGTCGATTCCTGGTCGGGCGGCAATTTCGGCCATGAAGATGAGGAGGGAAGGCTGATCTCGCACACCTTTTCCTGGCTGCGCGTTCATGAGTTCGGCAACTACTATGCCCACCCAATCGAGGGGCTGAATGCAGTGATCGACGTGAAGACCGGCGAAGTGCTGCGGGTCGACGATTATACCGATCATCCGCCAATCCCGATGACGCGCTACGATTACGATCCGGAGTTCCTGCCGCCGCCGGACGCGCCGCTGAAGCCGCTCGATGTCGTTCAGCCGGATGGCGTCAGCTTCACGATCAAGGACCATGCGATTTCCTGGGACAAGTGGACGCTCGCGATCGGCTTTACGCCACGCGAAGGTCTCGTGCTTCACGATATCCGGTTTGACGGCCGCTCCGTCGTGCGGCGTGCGGCTATTGCCGAGCTCGTCGTTCCCTACGGATCACCACTCTACGGCCACGCCCGCCAGAACATTTTCGATGTCGGCGAGTACGGCTTCGGCAAGCTGACCAATTCGCTGAAGCTCGGCTGCGATTGCCTCGGCCAGATCCAGTATCTCGACGCACATGTGAACGGATTGAAAGGCGAGGTCGTCACTATCGAAAAGGCGGTCTGCATCCATGAGGAAGACGCCGGAATCCTCTGGAAACACTGGGATTTCCGAACAGGGCGGACGGTGCTGCACCGCGGCCGCAAGCTTGTCATTTCGAGCATCTGCACTGTCGGAAACTACGAATATGCCCAGTACTGGTATCTCGATCAGGCCGGTGAAATCGAATTCGAGATGAAGGCGACCGGCATCGTCAATACCAATGCATGCCATCCCGGACAGCCGGACAAATACTCGACGGAAATTCAGCCGGGCCTCGGCGCTCCGATCCATCAGCACATCTTCTGCGCGCGCCTCGATATGGCGGTGGATGGCGGCGGCAACAGCGTTGTCGAAACCAACTCCTACATGGAGCCCTTCAGCGACAGCAATCCGTATGGCAACGCCTTCCATGCTGTCGATACGGTGCTGAAGACCGAGCTTGCGGCGGCGCGGCGCGCCGATCTCTCCACCCATCGCAGCTGGAAGGTCGTCAATCCGAACAAGCTGAACCAGGTCGGCAAACCGGTCGCCTACAAGCTCCATGCCCCGAACTGCGTCACACCGATGATCCAGGACGACGGTCCTTCAGGTATCCGCTCCAACTTCATCCGCAATCACATCTGGGTCACGCCGTTCAATGAGAATGAACGCTATCCTGCAGGAGAATTCGTTGCCAATTCCGATGGCAGAGATGGTCTCGCAGAGCTCGTCAAACAGGACCGCAATGTCGAGAACACCGACATCGTGCTCTGGCATTCCTTTGGTCTCCACCATGTCGTGCGCGCCGAAGACTTTCCGGTTCAGCCTTGCATTTCCTGCGGCTTCTCGCTCGCGCCGGCCGGTTTCTTCGAGGTCAATCCGTCGAACAATCTGCCGCCGGTGATCAACAGGGCAAGCGTTCTCGCTGGAGAGAACAAGGCAAGCTGCTGCAGCTGATCTGAGGACAGTGACCGGTGGCGAACCGCCACCGGTCACTTGATGATGAAGCTTTGGGACAAGGGCATGGTCACGGCGATAGCACGACGGAATATCAGCAGCGGTGCCACCGATTGCGGCATGCTGGCGGTCGGTCTCGCGGCGTGGCTTGCGCTCTACTGCGCTCCACAGGCGGTCGGCGATGTTATCTGCCGGTCAGCTGGCGTGTCCACCACGGCGCCCCTCGGATTAGTGCAGGCAATCGCATCCTGGCTCGTCATGATGACGGCGATGGCCGCTCCGTCGCTGCTCCTGTCGCGCGGGCTGTTTCGTCTGAGCTGCAAGGCAGCGTCACAACCGGTATCGATGCTTCTTGCCGCAGCCATTACCGGCGCCCTGGCCGAGTGGCTGATGCGCCCGGTCGGGCTCGTCGATAGCGATGGCCGTTTCGCTGCGCCGCTTTTTGCCCCCGCCATGTTTGCCGCCGCCGTCCTGGTGTTGATCCGAGGCCGGAATGAACAGGGCAGGGAGGTGCTCTGCCGTGCCGCCTGCTGCGCCAGCATGGTTCTGCTGCAATTCGCTGGAGGGGTCTCCAACATGATCTGGATGGCGGTAATTTCCGGTTGGATGGTGCTGGAGAGCCTCGTTCCGTGGCGGCGCGAATTTGCCGTTCTTGGTGGCCTGACGCTCGGTCTCGCCGCCAGTTTTTCTCTGCTGCAGGGAAGCAGCTGACGCTTCCTGCACTTCGATGCCTGCCTGCTAAAACAAGAGGAGATTTAGATGGGCTTCCTTTCCTACAATCCAACCGATGGACAATTGATCGGCCGCTACGAAGAACACACCGGAGCCGAGGTCGAACGGATCCTCGATCAGTCGCACAAGACCTGGAAGACCTGGTCCGCCGCACCGCTCAGCGAGCGCGCTGCTTTTCTGAACCGCCTTGCGGATCTGCTGGAGGCGCGTGTCGACGAATATGCCGCGCTGATCGTTTCGGAGATGGGCAAGCCATTCGCCGAAGCACAGGGCGAAATCAAGAAATCGGCTTTCGGCGCCCGGCACTTCGCCGGTGACGGATTGGCCTATATCGCCGACGAGCCGATCCCCGGAACGCCCGCCAAGATCGTCTATCAATCGATCGGGCCGATTTTCGGGATCATGCCGTGGAATCTTCCCTTCTGGCAGGTGCTGCGCTTCTTCATCCCGGCCGCCCTCATCGGCAACACCGTGATCGTCAAGCATGCCGAAACGGTCCAGGGATCGGCGGCGGCGATCGAGAAGCTGATCCTCGATGCCGGCGCGCCGCAGGGGCTCTATTCCAATCTCGTGATCGATCGCAAACGTGCTCCTGCCGTCATTGCCGATCCACGCATCGCCGCCGTCACGGTGACGGGCAGCACGGCTGCGGGCCGCACGGTTGCGGAGCAGGCGGGTTCTCTCGGCAAGAAAGTGGTGCTGGAACTCGGCGGCTCGGATCCCTTCGTCGTCTTCGACGATGCCGATTTCGATAAAGCGGTGCAGATGGCAGTGGTCTCGCGCTATTCGAACAACGCGCAGAGCTGCATCGCCGCCAAGCGGATTTTCGTCCACGCGCCGATTGCCGAGCGCTTCGCCGCAGCCTTTGTCGATGCCGTCAAGCGCATTCCGGTCGGTGATCCGATGAAGGCGGAAACAAAGCTCGGTCCGCTGGCCCGAGCCGATATCCGAGACAATGTCCAGCGTCAGGTCGATGACGCCGTGAAGGCAGGCGCGCGCGTTCTGACCGGTGGCAAATCGATCCCCGGCGACGGCTATTTCTACGAGCCGACGGTGATTGCCGGATTGCCCCGCGATGCGGCGGTGGCACGCGAGGAGTTTTTCGGCCCCGTCGCAATGCTCTTCACTTTCAAGGATGAAGACGAGGCCGTGGCACTGGCAAATGATACGGAATACGGCCTCGGCGCTGCCGTGTGGAGCAGCAATCCGGAACGCGCCGAACGCGTCGCCTCCCGCATCGAGGCTGGAGCCGTCTTTATCAACGATTTCGTCCGTTCCGATCCCCGCGCGCCCTTCGGCGGCATCAAGGGCTCGGGCTTCGGCCGGGAGCTTGGCGGTCTCGGCGCGCGTGAGCTCGCCAATGCCAAACTCGTCTGGAAAGGTGCTTGATCAAAGAACAAAGCCAACCGGGTCCTCCGGTTGGCTTCTCGGCTCAACGCCCGTTTGATTATCTAGCGCCGCACTGTTCAGTGCGCCCTCGCGAACTGAAACGGTAAAAGATCGTCGCTCTGCGCTTCCGCATCGATGGCAGCAATGCCACCGATGATGGCTCGGGCCAAGGCTTCGCTCAACTTGGCAAAGAGAGAAATCGTCTAGCGAGGGGGGAAACTTTAGACCAAAAATGTGCGGAGGTGATGCCACACTCGGTACTTAAGGGCATGTTGCGCCGGGTTGCGCGACATGAAACCCTTTGATCAGAGTACATGTAGGTGAGGGGCAAGAATGATCGAGCTGCCGTTTGACAGACGCGAATACCAGGAGCGTCTCGGCCGGATACGTGCGGAGATGGGCAGGCGCGATCTCGAGCTTCTTGTGATCAACGACGTCGCCAACCAGCACTATATTACGGGCTACGACGGCTGGTCCTTCTATACCCCACAGACCGTCTTGCTGCCGATCGAGGAAAGCGCGGAGCCGGTCTGGCTCGGCCGTGCCATGGATGCGGCCGGCGGCTTGCTGACGGCGTGGATGCGCCCGGACAACATCGTCGGATTTCCCGAGGGCTACGTACAGCAATCCGATCGTCACCCGATGGATTGGATCGCGCAGTGGATCACTGCGAAGGGATGGGGCAGCCGGCGGATCGGCATCGAGCTCGAAGCCTACTATTACTCACCCAAGGCACATTCCCGCCTGACCGCAGGACTCCCGAATGCAACATTCGTTGACGCTGATCTGTTGGTCAATTGGATAAGGTCGGTGAAGAGCCCGGCCGAGATCGACTATCTCCGCAAGGCATCCCGGCTCGCAGAGGCAGCGGTTTCAACCGCCTATGACATTATCGCGCCAGGCGTTCGTGAATGCGATGCCATCGCGAAGATCCAGGCCGCGCAGATCGCTGGAAGTCCCGACTTTGCCGGAGACATCACCGCATTGCCGCCCACCATTCTCGCGGGTGAAAACGCCTCGGCCCCTCACATCATGTGGAGCAACCGCCGCTTTGGCGCAAACGAGACGATCGCTCTCGAACTCGCCGGCGTCTGCCGCCGGTACACGTCCGGTTTGGCGCGGACGATGCAGTTGGGGAAAGCACCGCAACAAGTCACCAACACCGCCAACGCCGTTCTTGAGGGAATGGAGGCTGTGCTCTCGGCGATCAGGCCGGGTGTGCTTGCCGAGGGTGTGGAACTCGCATGGCGCAAAGTGATCGAGCGCCATGGGCTCAAGAAGGAATCCCGGATCGGATACTCGATCGGCGTTGCCTATCCGCCCGACTGGGGTGAGCACACGATCAGCCTGCGTCCTGGAGACAAGTCGGTCCTGCAGCCGGGCAATGTCCTGCATTCGATCCTGGGCATGTGGATGGACGGGTGGGGCATAGAGGTGAGCGAAACCATTCTGGTGACGGAGACCGGTTGTGAAACCCTCACCAATTTTCCTAGAGAGATCCATGCCAAGACCTGACACTCTGTCGCCGGGCCAGATCAAGCACATGCTGGAGGTGCGAAGACACCTGCATGCCCATCCCGAGCTGTCAAATAAGGAGAGCCGGACGCAAGCCTATCTGCGCGGCCAGCTGGAGACCGGAGGATTGACAGCAGTCCGCGATGTTGCGGGCTTCGGGCTTGCGGTCGATATCGAGGGAACAGCCGGCTTTTCCAACCGGAAGGTTGCCGTTCGCGCTGATATCGACGCCTTGCCGATCGAGGAACACTCCGGCGTTGCATTCTCTTCGACCGTGAAGGGCGTCATGCATGCATGCGGCCATGATGCGCATGCGGCTATGGTGTTGGCTGCGGCAACGCATCTTCACCGGCATCGCGACACCTTTGCCGGAACGGTCCGCTTCATATTCCAGCCCGCAGAGGAGGCCGAGCCTCTCGGCGGCCGCCGCATCGTAGAAGAAGGGCTCCTCGACGATATTGACGCGGCGATCGGTATTCATGTCGATCCCTACACGCAGGCAGGCAAGATTGCCGTCGCCGGCGGCCCCTTTACGCTTGCCAGCGACATTTTCGATGCCGTGATCCGCGGCTCGTCGGCACATGCGGCCAAGCCGGAGGAAGGCGTTGATGCCATTGCCGTGGCATGCGCCATGGTCTCGGAACTGCAAAAAATCGTTTCGAGGGAGCGGGATGCCTACGATCCTTTGGTCATCTCCGTGACCAGCATCGAAGGCGGCGGTTCCTACAATGTCGTTGCCGATACCGTCCGCTTGAAGGGAACCATCCGCAGCGGCAGCCCGGCGACGCGTCTCCGCGCCCGCGAACGTGTCCAGGACATATTGAAGGGTCTTGCGCTCGCGCATAGGGCAACGGTCGAATTCAGCCTTGTCGAGGGCGAGCCACCTGTCGTCAACGATCCGGCACTGGCCCGCGTTGTCGCATTGGCGGCGGACACCCTGTTCGGTGCCGGAACTGCGGTTGCGGCGGCCGGATGGACAGCCGCCGATGACTTCGGCTTCTACAGCGAGAAACGGCCCTCAGTCTACTTCAGGCTTGGCATCCGCAATGAGGCGGAGGGCTGTATCTATCCCCTTCATCACCCGCAGTTCAAGATTGATGAGACTGCCTTGAGAGTCGGCGCCGAACTCGTCGTAAAAATCGCGTGTGACGCCCTAGGCGAGGGGCTATGAGGCTGCCCGACCGCTAGTCATTGCCGAAGTCTGGATGGATCCGGTTTTGAAGCCGCATAGCGGCATCAAGAAAAAATCACACCCTCCGAACCAGTTCCTGCTTTCCCGCCATTGCGTGGCGGCAGCATCGATCCGATCTGTATCTTCAGCGGCCACATCGGAGAAGAGACATGTCGACCATTCCCTATCGCAGCGCGCTCATCATCGGAGCGGGCCCAGGCATCAGCGCCTCACTGACGAGAAGCTTTCGCTTGGCAGGCCTCTCCGTTGCCATCGCTGCTCGCGACACCGGCAAACTCAAATCGCTGGCAGAGCAGACCGGTGCCATCGCTCTTGAGGTCGACGCCAGCGACCCGAGCCAGGTCGAGAGACTTTTCGCGCAAACGGACGCGCATATCGGACCGCCTGAGGTCGTCATCTATAACGCTAGCGGCCGCGTGCGCGGACCACTCACCGATCTTGATCCCTCGGAGGTCGAAAGGGCAGTGGCCGTTTCCGCGTTGGGTGCATTCTACTCGGTACAGCAAGCCGCCAGGCGCATGCTTGCGGCCGGCAAGGGCGCGATCCTGCTGACGGGTGCTACGGCCGGCGTAAAGGGCTTCGCCAACTCGGCACCGTTCGCCATGGGGAAATTCGCGCTGCGCGGGCTGGCACAAAGTGCTGCGAGAGAACTGGCTCCGAAGGGAATTCATGTCGCCCATGTGGTGGTTGACGGGGGTGTCCGGAGCGAGCTTCGCGGCGATCCCGCGGAAGCGCCGGATAGCACGCTCGACCCTGACGCAATCGCACAAACCTACATCGATCTCTTGCGCCAGCATCGAAGCGCCTGGTCATGGGAGATCGAAGTCAGGCCATGGGTCGAGCGGTTCTGACGGTCACAGTTCGGCATGCGCGAAGGCGTCCTTAGGGGATTGCTGAAACCAGCAGAAACACCGCAAATATCACCAGATGGATCGCGCCCTGCAGCACCGTCGTCCTGCCGGTGCCCAAAGTCAGGGTGCTGACGAAGAGGGTCAGCACCAACAGCGTCGTGTTTGCTGCTGAGATCCCCAGCGACAGTTGCTGATCGAGAACGAGCGAGACGACGGCGACGGCCGGGATGGTGAGGCCGATACTCGCAATCGCCGATCCGAGAGCGAGGTTGATGCTGTTTTGAAGCTGGTTCTTCAGCGCGGACTTCGCCGCCGCAATGCCTTCCGGCAAAAGCACGATCGCGGCGATCACCACGCCGACGAAGGTGTGGGGCAGGCCTGCCAGATCGATCGCCCTGTCGAGAGAGGGGGAAAGGGTCTTGGCAAGCAGGACGACGGCGGCGAGAGATACCAGCAGGAGACCGAGGCATGCCAGCGATTCCCGGTCGGATGGCTTCGCGTGGTGCTCTGCCACCGCGCTATCGCTTTCCACATTGTCAGCTGGCGCATCCAGGAAATAGGCGCGATGCTTGACGGTCTGCACGAAGACGAAGACGGCCCAAAGCATCAGGGAAACCAACCCGACGAACATTGCTTGCAGCGGCGAGTATGACGGCCCAAGGACTGTCAGCGTGTGGTTCGGCAGGATCAGCGCCAGCGCGGCGAGGGTGCCGAGCACGGCCAGGGCAGACGACGCGCCCTGAAGCTGGAACGTCTGCTCGAAGTGCCGCCGGCCGCCCACGATCAGGCAAAGCCCGACAACGCCGTTGAGCACGATCATCACGGCCGCAAATACCGTATCACGCGCAACCGAACCACTGCCTTCTGCTCCTGAGGCCATGATGGAGACGATCAGCGCAACTTCAATGACAGTCACGGCGATCGCCAGCAGGATCGAGCCGAAAGGTTCGCCGAGCTTGAGTGCCAGGACCTCGGCGTGATGGACGGCGCTGAAGACGGAAGCACCAAGGAAGACGGCCGCAAAAACCAGCACCAGTGCCGCGTCCGATGGCACGACATGGAGAAACTTCAGCGCCAATAGGACCGAGGCAAGAAGCGGAGCCACCCAGGTCCAGGCCGGAATTGCCGCGTGATGTGTTTCGGTGGCGGCAATCGAAGCTTGCTTCATAGCTGTTCCTGACTTCCGGCGGTGTTTGATCAGACGTGTAGCGACAGAGGCAATCTATAATCGAGGAGATCATCAAATGCACGCCGAACGTTCTGGAGCCGACCGTCGGCCACGGCAGTCTAGTTCATCATCTTTTGTGCTTCGAGGGAACTCCTCGCGAGAGGCGCAGCACGTCCGGCGTGGGGAAGCTAACCCAAGTGCATCATGGCCGCCTTGGAGGGTAGGGCATCAGCCACCTTCGCGCAAATAGGCAGCAAAGGCTTCGGCGGGGGTCCGGTATCCGAGGCATTTGCGAGGCTGTGAGTTTAGATGATGCGCCAACTCAGTCAGCTG